>DASXGR010000251.1:0-21198 GCA_036488935.1 Caulobacteraceae bacterium
CTGCGGCGCGATCGGAGTGATCCCCTCGATCAGCGACGGCTCACCGTGGCCATAAAGCGCCTGCAGGGCGAACCGGCAGGCGTAGACCTTTCCGCCTTCCTTGATGAACTTCTCGATCTGGTTGTTGACGGCCAGGTGGCCGGGGAAGGCTTCGTCCCCAAGCTTCGGAAAACCGCGCTGCACGCCGAGCGTCACCCCCGGACCGTAAAGCAGGACGGTGGTCTCGAACCCCTTGCGCTGCAGGCGGGTGGCCTGGAGCATGTTGACCAGGCCGACCGATCCCTCAAATGCCACGGTGTGGAAGGTGACCAGGGCCTTTTCGCCCGGTTCGGCCTTCACGTCCTCGAACAACTTCTGCTCGTAGTCGACGAAGTAGTCGCCTTTCTTATGCGGGGGGGCTGCGACTTCAGGCATTCGGTTCTCCTCGGTGAGTGACACTCAGCCTAGGGGGCGTCCGATCGATCGGTCAATAATGATCGCATAATGATCGTATATGAAATGCGAACATATGCATAAAGAATGATCAGACCGACGTGGTCGTGCGCGGCCATCACGCATCCGGCGATCGATTCGCCGTTCCGGGCTCACAAGGGTGTGTTTGGGGTTGAAGGCGACGCCCCGGGCGCCAAGGCGGTGTTCCGGCGCTCGAGCGATCAATCAGCAATCAATCAGGCGGTATCGCCGCCAAGCGTTCACTTGCCAGACCGAGTTGCGCGATGATCGCATTTCCGCAATTGACATGCGATCATATGCCGATCATTACGGCGAGCGCTTGTGGGGGCGTTCATCTGATGACCAATCACGCCAGCCGCTGGGCGACCTTCATCAACGCGAGCAAGAAGCCCGCCTATCTCGCGCTGGCCGATGCAATCGGTGAGGACATCCAGTCCGGCGAGTTGGGGGCGCATGAGCAACTGCCGCCGTTGCGCGCCCTGGCCGCCGCTCTGCGGCTGAATTTCACGACGGTCGCGCGGGGCTATGCGGAAGCGAAGCAGCGGGGCCTGATCGACGCGAACGCCGGACGGGGCACCGTCGTGCGCGAGTTCGTCCGGGCGCCGGTCACTCGGCCGAGCCCGATCAGCCAGCTCGACATGACCATGAATCTCCCGCCGGAACCGCGGGATCACGCCCTCATCCGACAGATCCGCGATGGAATCACAAGTCTCGCCGAACAGTCGGACGTGTACGACCTGCTCCGGTATCAGGAGTTCGGTGGGCCCTATGACGACCGGGAGGCCGGCGCCAGCTGGCTCTCGCGCCACATTCCGGACTTGACCGCCTCTCGCGTCCTGATCTGTCCCGGGATCCAGAGCGCCATTCTCGGCCTTTTCGCCTCCCTGGCGCGGCCCCGCGACACCATCGCCTGCGAGGCGGTGACCTACCCGGGTGTGAAGGGGATCGCCGCCCAGCTCGGCCTGCGGCTGGTCGGCCTGCCGCTCGACGATGACGGCATTGATCCGGACGCTTTCCGGGCGCTGTGCCGGGCGGATCCGCCCAAGGCGCTATATCTCAATCCAACTCTGCAGAACCCCACCACCGCGGTGATGTCCCGCGCGCGACGCGAGGCGGTCGCCGAGATCGCGCGGACTTACGCCGTCCCGATAATCGAGGACGACGCCTACGGCTGTCTTCCGGTGACCAAATCGATTCCACTGGCGGTCATCGCGCCGGAGCTGACCTTCTATGTCAGCGGATTCTCCAAGGTCCTCGGCGCGGGGCTCAGGATCGGCTACATCGTGACGCCCAACACGCGCTACACCGCGCGGATCTCGGCTGCCCTGCGGACCCTGGTGATCATGGCGTCGCCGTTCATGATCCGCCTGGCGACCCGGTTCATTCGCGATGGCACGGTGACGGCCGGCGCGTTGGCGATCCGCGAGGAGGCGCAGGCGCGCCAGGCCCTGGCGGCTGCGGTCCTCACCGGATCGACCTATGTGAGCAAGCCGGAGGCCTTCCACCTCTGGCTCAAGGTTCCTGAGCACTGGAACCGCGTGGAGTTCGCCAATCACCTTCGCGCCAACGGCGTCGGTTTGCTCCTGTCGGACACCTTCACCGTCTCAGGTCCGCCGCCCGCAACCGTTCGCGTGGGCCTTGGCGGCGCAAGCACGCGGGAGGAATGCCAGCAGATGCTCGAAATCATCAACGATGCGCTCGAGCACGAATCGTCTGCGAGCTTTGGCGGTTTCGTTCCCTAACCCGTTGGGCGAGAGCTATTCCAGAAAGCAACCCTTAGCCAATGTCGGCCGGGCTTTTCGCGTCGGCGGCTGCATCGGCTCCGAACGGATTTGCGTCGGACGAACCAAGGCGCCTCAGTCGCGGATTTCGCCGCTGTTCAACGTCTGGCGGCGCACCGCATTGGCGATCGGGCGCAGGGCGCCGGCCTGGACGGGGCCTGCAAGGTCGTAGCCGAGGCCATCGTCGGCCCACGCGACGCTCTCCACTCCATTGACGTCGTGGTTGGCCATCGACGCGTTCCGGTCTCTCTCTCCCATCACCCGAACAAAGACGGCCAGGCGCACACCTTCGGCGTTCTGGTAGAGGAACAGGCCTGCAGGACCATGCGCGGTGGCCACGAGCCGGCCGCCCATCAGGTTGTAGCCCGCCGAAGTCAGGTCGGGCGTCGCGACGGGTCGCTGGAGCCGGTGGGAAATCCATTCGGTGAGAACGGCTTGCTGTTCGCCCGAGATCTCCACCGGACGTGCGCGATCCGCGGCGTAGACCTTGTAGTTGTCAGCGGCCTCGCGGCTTAGCGCGGCGACCCCGGCCTGGGGCGGGTTGGACATTCCGCGTACGAGCCAGCCGCCCGTCGCGCCCGCTCCCAAGGTAAGGGCAAGGGAGGCGGCGAGCCGCCAGCCGGCGAACGAGGTCCGCGCCCTATGGGCAGCGACCATGCGCTCGAGGTTGAGGTCGGGCGGAATCGGAGCCGCGGCCGCTGGCGCAAAGGCCTCGCGCAAGGCCTCGTTCTGCGAACGATAGTCGGCGACCCGGGCGGCGATCTCGGGGTGGGCCTCGAGATAAGCCTCGACCTCAGCCCGGCGGCCAGGTGCGAGGCGGTCATCCACATAACCATGCAGGTCGTCCTCGGAGACGGGACGCTCGAAATTCACTTCACCCTCCTCAGGATGGTCTGCGCACGGCCTGCGCCTTCGCCGCTCAGGTCACGCCGCAGCCGCTCCCTCGCACGCGACAGGCGTGACATCACCGTTCCTAACGGGATGGCCAGAACCTTCGCGACATCCGCATAGGACATGTCTTCGACCGTCACGAGCAGCAGCACGCTCTTCTGATCCTGGGGCAGGGCGGCCACGGCATTCACGAGTTCATTGTGGCGCAAACGGTGCTCCTGGGACGGCTGCGAGACCAGCGACGTTTCGCAGGCCTCTTCGATCGGCATGTGAGGTCCCCGCCTCTTGGTCTGACGGGCCCGGCTGATGAAGAGGTTGTGCAGGATCGTGAAGAGCCATGTCCGCACGTCGCCGTCTTCGCGCCGCTGACCCCAGCGCGAGACCGCCCGTTCAAGGCAGTCCTGCACCAGGTCGTCGGCCTCGGCAGGATTGCGCGTCAAGCCACCGGCGTAGCGCCGCAAGGCCGGGATGAGCGGCTCGACGAGACGGATCATGTCGTTCATCGCGCGAGCCTTGTCGTTGGTGAGCGCTTCGTTCCGAACGGTCGGCTGATCGCGCCCGGAGTTCATCGGTTAGACGCCTCCGTCGTCAGAATATTCCCACGCTCCCTGCGGCCGCGCGCACGCGACTAAGGCGCGGAGCCAGTCTCGCGCTCGCATTGGATCGATATTTCGACCTTCACGGGAATAAATCACGCGAGCCGGCGTCTCTGAAGACCTCAAGAAACTGAGGCGCGAGTAGCTGAGTATGCGGAAACACGAGCGACTATCCCAGACGGATCGGCCCGGGCGTTATCATCTCAAGCCTCCCCGAACTGGCGCCGACCTCATCAGGATGGGCGTGATCGGGGCGGCGGTCGCCGGAGTCTCTACAGCGTTCGCCTACACGGGCGGCTCGCTCACGCCCGGCCGCCTGACCCAGGCGCGCGTCGTGGACCAGTTCCAGAAGACCTTCGGCCGCCATCCGGGTTTCCGCCGCAACCATGCCAAAGGCGTCTGCTTTGTCGGCTCTTTCGACAGCAACGGCGCCGGCGAGAGCCTCTCGAAAGCCGAGGTGTTCGAGCCTGGACGCACGCAGGTGTTCGGCCGTTTCGCCCTCGCGGGCGGCCAAGCCTATATGGCGGACGGCCCCAAGGCCGTGCGGAGCATGGCGATCAACTTCACGCTCAGGGACGGCGAACTCTGGCGAACCGGCATCAACGACATCCCCGTCTTCCCGGTGCGCAACGTGCGGGGTTTCTACGAGCAGCTTGTCGCCTCGCAGCCCGACCCGGCGACCGGCAAGCCTGATCCAGCCCGAATGAAGGCGTTTCTCGCCGCCCATCCCGAAACCGCACGTGCGATGGCGCTGATCAAGGCCCAGCCGAAACCGTCCGGCTTCGCGGACGCGACGTTCAACAGCCTCGACGCATTCCGCTTCATCAGCGCGCGCGGAGTTTCCACGCCCGTACGCTGGAGCATGGTTCCGGAAGACCCGTTCCAGCCCCAGACGCCGACAAGCGCAAAGCCGAAGGACCCCAACTACCTGTTCGATGGGCTGGCGAACCGGCTGAAGAGGGGGCCGGCGCGCTGGCGCCTCGTGGTCACGGTCGGACAGCGCGGAGATCCGACCAATGATCCAACTGTGCCGTGGCCGGCCGACCGCAAGCACGTCGAGGTGGGCGTGCTCACGGTCAACCAGCTCGTGGACGAGACCCATGGGCCGTGCCGAGATGTCACCTTTGATCCGCTGATCCTGCCCAACGGCATCTCGCCGTCCGACGATCCGGTCCTGAGCGCCCGATCGGCGGCTTATTCGCAGTCGTTCGCTCGTCGATCCGGGGAGCCGGCGCCCGTTCCGGCCGTGCGGATCCCCAGCGTGCAGGGAGAACGCGGATGACAAACCATCACGTCTTTCCCGCCTTCTCGCGCGTGCTGCACTGGGCGATGGCGGCGATGATCCTGGCCATGCTGTTCATCGGGATCGGCATGGTCACGAGTCCGGGCGACTATCACCGTCTCGTTAGAATCCACCGTCCGTTGGGAATCTGCATCCTGGCGCTCGTCGCAGTCCGGCTGCTGTACCGCGTCTTCAATCCGCCGCCGCCCCTGCCCAATGACATGCCTGCCTGGATGAGAGCGGCCGCCCGAAGCTCGCACTTCGCCCTTTACGGCCTCATGTTCGCGCAACCGCTCGTCGGATGGGCCATGCTGTCCGCGGGCGCATATCCCATCGTCCTCTATGGGCCGATCCACCTGCCGCCGATCATGCCGCATATCGCGCCGCTGTACGCTGTGCTGAGGCAGGCTCACACCGTGCTCGCCCTGCTGCTGTTCGCGACCTTTCTCGCCCACCTTTCAGCGGCCCTTACACACGCCCTCATATTCCGGGACCGCGTCTTCGAGAGCATGGCTGCTGTCACACTTCGGCGCAGGGGAGCGGACCATGACGGAAGGGAGAGCGCGGAGACCCTCAGAGTGGACGGTCGGGGAGGGGGCGAAGCCGAATCTCCAGCCTGAGGCCGGCATCAGAACAGTCGGAGCGGCGGGGCCGGGCTCGCCGCTCTAGGCTGACGCCCGAGCGCGGCGCCAGCGGACGAGGGCGACCAGGCCCCAGATGGCTTCGACGATTCCGAACGGCCAGGCGCCCTGAAGAAATCCGTAGGCCGACCCGAGCCAGCACGAGACCGCGAAGCCCAGAACCCACCATGGCGAGCGGCGCTCCAGCGCGTAGCAGATCAGCATGGCGGAGACGGCGAAAAGGCCAAAGGCCGTAAGCGCGCTCATAGCTCCCGTTCTCATCTCTGCACCGCGTTGGCCAGAGCCATCGTGGGCTGACCCTCTTCGGCTCGGCAGTTCGAGTCTTGAGATAGGGATACCCCCTATCCTATAAGGGGCCATGAGCCACACCATACAGCACAAGGACAAGCTCCTTGCGCGGGCACGTCGTATCCGCGGCCAGATCGCCGCCATCGAGCGGGCGCTGGAGACCGAGGCGGGCTGCGAGAAGGTGATGCACCTTCTGGCGAGCGCGCGGGCGGCCATGGCCGGGCTCATGGCGGAGGTCGTCGAGGATCACGTGCACACGCACCTGGTCGATCGGGAGAAGCACCCCGACGCCTTCAACACCGATGCGGCAGAGCACCTGCTGTCGGTGGTGCGAACCTATTTGAAGTAGGAGGCGATCCATGTCGGCCCCTCGAACGACTGGCGCGTCTGCCCGCCACAGCCACGTCTTTCTCGCCTCCAGCCATCAGGCGAACGAGCGGCGCGCCTGGGCCGTGATCGTGCTTTGCAGTCTGATGATGGTCGGCGAGATCGTCGGCGGTCTGCTCTTCGGATCGATCGCGCTGGTCGCGGACGGGCTGCACATGTCGACCCACGCCGGCGCACTGCTGCTCGCCGCACTCGCCTATACTTACGCGCGCCGCCGTGTCGACGACCCCCGCTTTACCTTCGGTACAGGCAAGTTCGGAGATCTCGCCGGGTTCACCAGCGCCATCGTGCTGGCGATGATCGCGCTCCTGATCGGCTACGAGGCCCTGACGCGGTTCCTCCACCCGGTGGCAATCCATTTTGGCGAGGCAATCCCGATCGCCGGATTGGGTCTGCTCGTGAATGTCGCCAGCGCCTGGCTGCTGAGCTCGGGCGGCCATGACCATCACCACGGGCATGGGCACAGCCACGGCCATGGCCATGGCCACGATCATGCGGAGGAGGCGATGGAGGTGGCGACTGCTTCCGGCGTCGTCCTCGTAAGCATCTTCGAAGACGGCGTGCCGCCTCGCTTCCGGGTGCGCCGCGCGGACGGCCAACGGTCGGGGTCCTCTGACGTCGCGATCGAGACGATCCGCCCGGACGGCGCCCGGCAGACTTTCCGCTTTGTCGAGCAGGGCGACGTCCTCGAGTCGATCGAGGAGATCCCTGAACCCCACGCCTTCACCGCCCGCCTGACGATCGGTGGAGAAGAGCATGCGCTCGTGTTCACCGAGCACGAGCACGGGGCGCATGACCGTGACAACAACATGCGCAGCGCCATCGTCCACGTCATGGCCGACGCTACGGTCTCGGTCCTGGTGATTGCCGGACTCGTCCTGGCCCGCTGGCTCGGTTGGCTTTGGATGGACCCGCTCGCCGGCGTCGTTGGCGCCCTGGTGATCGCCAGCTGGTCCTACGGCCTGATCCGGGACACCGGCGCCATCCTGCTGGACATGAACCCGGACCGGAGACTCACCGACCAGATCCGCCAAACCGTCGAGGCCTCGGGCGACTCCGTAACCGACCTCCACCTTTGGCGGCTGGGTCCAGGACATCTCGGCGCGATCCTCAGCATCGCCACAAGCGACGGCCGGGACGAAGCCCACTATCACGCCAAACTCGCACGCTTCCCCTCACTGTCCCACGTCACCGTCGAGATCGTCCGGGCTCGAGAGCTGACCAGGGCCGCGTAGGGAAAGCGAGGAGCCGACCCGAGAGACACGAACGCCGGCGTCGCCGTGTGCTGCCGCGCACGCAGGCGTTCATGATCCCCGTCGGATTGACCCGAGAGAAAGCCCAACGCGAAAAATCTTCCGGGCAAGGGGAATAATCAATTCGCCAGTTCGTCTCACCATCGAGGTTCCTCGAAGGCGATGGCTGCCGAAATGAAATTGAACATCTCCGTTATACCGCACGGCGTGTTCCTCGCCGTTGGTCTCGGATTCGTCGGGATGGTGGGAGTTTCACACGCCGCCCCCGCAACCGATACTGAAGGTCCTTTCCTCTCACTGAATCAAACCGCCATGACCAAGATGATGGCGGATATGGAAGTGAAGCCCACGGGTAACGTCGATCGCGACTTTGTCGCGATGATGACGCCGCATCATCAGGGCGCCATCGCCATGGCGCAGGCTGAGCTGTTGTACGGTCGCAACCAGAAGCTTCTTCGTATTGCGCAGGAGATCATCGCCGAGCAGGAGCAGGAGATCGCCGCGATGCGCCTTGCGATCGGCGAATCCGCCAGGCCGACCTGGGTCACGAACAGGACTGATGAGGCGACCGCGGCAGCCCGCACGGAGAAGGTCGCCGCAAGGGGTGACGTAAGCTTTGTAAGTCAGTCGAATACGGCGATGGACAAGATGATGGCCGACATGGCCGTCAAACCGACCAATAACGTCGATCACGACTTCGTCGCAATGATGGTTCCGCACCATCAAGGGGCCATCGATATGGCTCAGGCGGAGTTGCGATATGGACAAAATCCACAGCTGAAAACGATCTCGCAGGAGATCATCGTCGATCAGATGCAGGAAATCACCCTGATGCGCCTCGCGCTCGGTGAGCCTCTGCCGGCATCGACGTCGTCACCCACCGCGCCTTCCTCCAGCGTGGCGCAGACGGCGCAGGCTCACCAATCTGACGCCAACCAAGCACGGATACAGATGTCTTCGGCGATGCGGATGACTCCAATAAGTTCCGCCGGCGCCCGCTGACGATTACACAGTAAAGGAATACCGATCGTGAAACGCAAGATGCTTGCTGCGGCTCTGCTTGCAGGAACGGCGCTCGCCGGCGCGACTGCAGCCCTCGCCGGGGAGGCGCCGTATGGCGCCTCCGCACCGAACATACCAGTGAGCAGTCACGACCGTGTCTACACGGGCGACCAGTTCTCCAACACTGTCTCCGTGGTCGATCCTGCGGACAATAAGACGCTCGGAGTCATCCAGCTTGGCGCTCCGTCGCCGGCGAATTTCAGTCCGCTATACAAGGGTCAGGTGCTTGTACACGGCATGGGCTTCTCGCCGGACCATCGCACCATTGGCGTGGTTTCGATCGGCTCCAACTCCGTCGCGTTCATCGACACGGCGACGAACACTGTGAAGCACATCACTTATGTCGGCCGGGCCCCGCACGAAGCCTTCTGGACGCCGGACGGCAAGGAGGTGTGGGTGACGGTGCGCGGCGAGAACTACGTCGATGTGCTCGACGGCAAGACTTTCGAGGAGAAGACCCGGATCATCACGCCGCCCGGCCCGGGCATGACGATTTTCTCGCCGGACGACAAATACGGCTATGTCTGCTCGTCATTCAATCCGGTCACCGACGTGATCTCCGTAGCCAGCCATAAGATCGTCGCGACGGTCCAGCAGACGAGCCCCTTCTGCCCGAATATCGCGGCGACGCCGGATGGCAATCAGGTCTGGATCACCTTGAAGGACACTGGACGGACCCAGGTGTTCAACGCCAGGCCGCCATTCAACACGCTGAAGATCCTCGACACCGGCCCTATCACCAATCACGTGAACATCGTCCACAACGCGAAAGGCACGTTCGCCTATGTGACGATCGGCGGACTGAACGAGGTGAAGGTTTTCCGCACTGACGACTTCTCGCAGGTCGCGACGATCCCCGTGGGGGCATTACCGCATGGCCTATGGCCCTCGGGTGACGGCTCGCGGATCTATGTCGGCCTCGAGAACGCCGACGCCGTGGCCGCCATAGATACGCTGACCAACAAGGTCATCGGCACGACGGCGATTGGGCAGGCGCCACAGGCTCTGACCTATGTCCCGGACGCCGTGCCGGGCGATGGCCTGCAGAACCTCGTACCCCTGGGGCTTGCCGGGCAGGCGACGCATCTCACGCTGGCGGCGGCCGGCGCCGGGAACGGCGCGGCGCCTACGACCGTCACCCTGTTCAACCAGGGCCTCGTGCAGGTGCTGGAGGCTGCGGTGACCGGGCTCACGCCAAAGCAGCCTTACGTCCTGGCTCTTTCGGCAAAGCCCGATGGCAGCGGCCCGCTGCAGCCGCTGACGCCTTTCAAGACGAACCCCGCCGGAGCGGCGATCGTCAACGCCATCGGGCCGATCCGCCAGATCGTCCAGAGTAATGAGCCCTCGACGAAGCAGTACCTGGTCATCCTGTCGGGAACGCCGAGCGAGCTCGGCGCGCCGGCGCAGGTGCAGGTCGCAAGCTGACGGGCGTGGGTCCAATTCCCGATGGGGGCGTCAGGACGTCGCCCCCATTGCGTCTCACGCGTCGGAGGCGATCATGCCGACCCTGAGCTCGCTGGCCGTGTAGGCGCAGGCGCCGTCTGCGAAGAGCCGCCCGTTGGCCACACCCAGAGCCAGGCGGCCGCGTCGGACGCGTTTGAAATCCACCTCGTAGCGCACCAGTCGCGTATGGGGACTGATGAAGCCCCGAAATCTGACCTCTCCCACACCCAGGGCGCGTCCCCTGCCTGGCGAGCCTGACCAGCCGAGCCAGTAGCCGACGATCTGCCACATGGCGTCCAGGCCGAGGCACCCGGGCATCACCGGATCGGCCAGAAAATGGCAGTCGAAGAACCAGAGGTCGGGTTCGATGTCGAATTCGGCGACGGCGCGCCCTTTGCCGAACTCGCCGCCGTCGAGGCTGATCTCGGTGATGCGGTCCATCATCAGCATCGGCGGCGCAGGAAGCTGCGCATTACCCGGACCGAAGTATCCGCCGTGGCCGGACTGTAGCAGGTCCTCCTTGGCATACTGGGGCTTCGGGGTGTGGAATTCGTGTGGGTTTCCCACGGCGATGCGACCCTTTACGAGGTTGCGGGAGGTCGAAGTCAGGCGGCTGCAACCTGCCCAGCCACCGTCTCGGGCGGCAGGTGCAGAGCGCCGACGATGAAGATCCAGATCTTTTCCGTCAGCGCCTTGCGGTCCGGGCGCTGGACCTTGGTCAGGGCGCCAATGAGCGCCTGACGAATCCCGCCGATCATCAGGGCGATAGTCAGGCGAGGGTCGAGATCCGCGGGGATCACTCCCGCGCGCTGACCGACGCGCAGATTGTAGGCTCCCGCGGCGAGCTGCCGCTTGGTGAAGGCCTGTTCGACATCGAGGACTTCGGCGGCACGGCTCAGCGGCCCGACCACGAGCGGCGCGAACGGGTGGTCGTAGTGGAACGAGATGTAGGCCGCGATCCGCTCCTTCTCGCGACCCGGCCAGTTGGATGATCGAAGGTTCGAGGGATTGAAGGCGACCTCTTCCAGGCGATCGTAGAAGGACTGGACCACAGCGGCGATCAGTCCGGCCTTCGAGCCGAAGTGGTGATAGGCGAGTCCAACGGAGACCGTGGCGCGCCGCGCCACCGCCTGCATCTCCAGCAGGCCGCCCCCTTGGATGAGCTCGTCCTGGGCGGCGCGGATCAGCCGTTCCGGCGTGCCGATCTTGGCCGTGTTCATCTCCGCCTCGAACATTGAATTGAATTCAGTTTAAGTCGAGGGCCGCGGATTACAAGCCGGGGATATGGGCAACCGCATGTGCGTTGCGGATCGTCAGTTCGACCAAACGGCAGATAGCTTAGCGGACGATATGGCGGCTAACCTGTCGCCCGGGGGCGGCGACCACGGGACGGAGACGACACGATGAGCACGGTCACCACCAAGGACGGCGTACAGATCTTCTACAAGGATTGGGGTCAGGGGCAGCCCATCGTCTTCCATCACGGCTGGCCGCTCAGCTCCGACGACTGGGACACCCAGATGCTGTTTTTCGTCCAGCACGGGTACCGCGTGGTAGGCATCGATCGCCGAGGCCATGGCCGCTCGAGCCAGGTGGCGGACGGCCATGACATGGACCACTACGCCGCCGATGCGGCGGCGGTGGTCGAACATCTTGAGCTGCGCAACGCGATCCACATCGGCCATTCCACCGGCGGGGAGGTGGCCCGCTACGTCGCCCGCTACGGCCAGGGCCGGGTCGCCAAGGCGGTGCTGATGTCGGCGGTGCCACCGATCATGGTCAAGTCGCCCAACAATCCGGACGGCCTGCCGATCGAGGTCTTCGACGGCTTCCGCAAGGCGCTGGCCGAGAACCGCGCGCAGTTCTATCGCGATGTGGCCGCCAATCCCTTCTATGGCTTCAACCGCCCCGGAGTGACCCGGCTGGACGGCGTGGTCGACAACTGGTGGCGCCAGGGGATGATGGGCGGGGCCAAGGCCCACTACGATGGCATCAAGGCGTTCTCGGAAACCGACCTCACCGAGGATCTCAAGAGCATTGATGTCCCGACGCTGGTGATGCAGGGCGACGACGACCAGATCGTGCCGTACAAGGGCGCCGCCCTGCTGCAGATGAAGCTTCTCAAGAATCCGACACTGAAGCTCTACCCGGGCTACCCGCACGGGATGCTCACGACCTACTCGGACACCATCAACAAGGACCTCCTGGCTTTCATCAAAGGGTGATGGCGGCGGCCGTCCCTCTCCTTCACGGGGAGGGACGCGCTCTCGTCTATTCGCTCTCTTCTCTCAGTCCCCGACTGATACTCGCCGCCGCCTGGCGGACCCACTCGCCGTACTGGCCGATGCGCTCGTCCGGAAAGCGGAAGGCCGGGCAGGAGATCGAGAGGGCGGCGATCGGCTCGCCAGTCGCGGGGCGGATTGGCGCGGCCACGGCGCGGACGTCCGGATCAAGTTCGCCGTCGCCCAGTGAGAAGCCTCGCTCACGCACCCCTTCCAGGTCCCGTTCGAGCGCAGTTGGATCAGTCAGAGTGCGTTCGGTGAGGGCGCGCAGTGGACGTGCGAGATAGGCGGCGCGCTCGGTGGCAGACAGGTGCGCCAGGATCGCCTTGCCATTGGAGGTGGCATGCAGCGGCGCGCTGGCCCCAAGCTGGCGGACCGTACGCAGGGTCTGGGGGGAGTCCAGCCGCTCGATCAGCACCACGCGGTTCCCGTCGCGCAGCATCAGATGGATCGTTTCGCGCGTCAGGTCCCGCAGCTCCTCCATTGCCGGCAAGGCGAGCTCACGGAGGCGCAGCGCCGGCTGCAGGCCGCGCGCCAGGGTTAGGACCTTGGCCGAGAGCGTCCAACGACGACGGCCCTGATGCTCCACGGGCCGGATCCAGCCGGCTTCATGCAGGGTCGTCAGGTCGCGCTGGATGGTCGATTTGGGCGCATCCATCGCCCGCGCCAGATCGCTGACGCCGGCGGGAGCGGCGAGTGCAAGCTGCTCCAGCACCTTCAGGGCTGTCTTCACGCTGTCCATGCGCGCCTTGACCTCCACTCGCGCCGCGAGCATTGTGCCGTAATACAGGACAACATGTTCCGTATCACGGCACAAGGTGCGGTATGGCCGGCTCGCTACAGGGATTGAAGGTGCTGGACTGCACGCATGTGCTCGCAGGCGCATGGTGCTCTCTTATTCTTGCGGACCTCGGCGCGGACGTCGTGAAGGTTGAACCCCTGGCCGGCGAAGCCACGCGCGGCCGGCCGGACAGCCCGTTCCGGCCCTTCGACTTCGTCAACCGCAACAAGCGCGGCATCGCCGTCGACATCACCTCCGAGGCGGGCGCGGGAATCATCTGTCGGCTTGCCGAAAACGTCGACATTCTGGTCGAGAACTATCGGCCGGGCGTACTGGACCGGGTGGGCCTCGGCTATGAGACGTTGAGCGCGACGAACCCCAGGCTGATCTACGCCTCGGTCTCCGGCTTCGGCCAGAGCGGCCCGTATCGCGATCGCGGCGGCCTCGACCTGATCGCCCAGGCCATGAGCGGGATCATGAGTTTCACCGGCGAGCCGGGCGCCGCACGGCCCGTTTCGGCGGGCGTCCCGCTGGCGGACGTCACCGCAGGGATCTACGCGGCGGTCGGCGTCCTGGCCGCCCTGAACCACCGTCATCTGACGGGGGAAGGCCAGCATGTGGAGGCCTCGCTGCTGGAAGCGGCGATGGCGCATACGGTCTGGGAGGCTGGCGCGGCGCTCACCATGGGTCAGGTGGCCCGCCCAAATGGATCGCGGCACAGGCTGACTGCGCCCTACGAGGCGCTGAAGACCAACGATGGCTTCCTGGTGGTCGGCGTCAACAACCAGAGACTCTGGGGCCGCCTGTGCGAGGTCCTCGGCGACCCGCAGCTCGAACATGACCCTGCCTTCGCTTCGCCCCAGGCGCGCCTGGCAAATCGCGACACCCTGCAGGCCCGGCTCGAAGCAATCCTGGCTGGCGATACGACCGAGGCGTGGGTCTCCAGAATCTCCGCCAGGGGTGTGCCCTGTGGGCCAGTCAACCGCATCGACGAGGCTCTGGCCGACCCGCATCTTGCCGCGCGAGGCTATCTGGCGGAGGTCGCAGGTCGCCGGTTTCCAAGGACCCCGCTTGGGTTTTCCGACACCCCGGTCGCCGTGGTTCGCGGGCCGCCGCGGGTCGGGGAGCACACGCGTGAAGTGCTGGCCGCGGCAGGGCTCGCGCCGGCGATGATAGAAGACCTCGCGCGCGAGGGCGCGATCGGCATGGCGGAGGCGCAGGCATGAGCGGTCGGATCCATGTCAGTCGACCGCGCGATGCGGTCGTCCTGCTCGAGATCGACAACCCGCCAAGCAACGCTCTGGGCGGCGAGATCCGCCGCCAGCTCGAGGCGGAACTGGACGCGATCGAGACCGATCTGTCGGTCCGGGCGGTCGTGCTCACCGGGCGAGGCAAGGGCTTCTGCTCGGGCGACGACCTGCGGGAGGCGGCGACGCGCGGCGAGGGCGCCCAGGCGAGCCTCGGGCAGTTCGGGCGCATGCTCGACAAGCTGGAGGCCCTGCGGATCCCGGTGATCGGCGCGATCAATGGCCACGCGGTGGGGGGCGGGCTCGAGTTGGCGCTGTGCTGCGACATTCGCCTCGCCGCGACCGAAGCCAAGTTCCTCGCCGCCGGGGTGAACGTAGGGCTGATGGCGTCCGTCCACCGCCTGCCGCGGCTGGTGGGAACCGCGGCCGCGTCGATGATCATTCTGACGGGTTCGCCGATCGACGCCGGGCAGGCGGCAACCTGTGGGCTTGTAGCCGCCGTCCATCCCGCGGACGCACTGCTCGGCAGGGCCCTCGATCTCGCCGAACGCATCGCAACCCGCGCGCCGCTGTCGGTTGAGGCCAGCAAACGCATGATCCGCCGCGCTTTCGATCTCAGCCCGGAAGCCGCTCGGGCGGCGGCTGGCACGGAACTGGCGGTCCTTTCCCGCAGCAACGACCATCGCGAGGGCCTCGCCGCCTTCGCCTCCCGCCGCGAGCCGGTCTTCACCCGCTCCTGAGGCGGTTCGGCCGCCACAACACGATCAGTTTGGCGCTTGCGGGACCGGATCGGCGTGGTCTTGAGAGGCCGCTGCAGCTTCGGCCTCGGCTTTGCGTCTGGCCTCGCCGCGCCGGCGAAGGGCGCGCACGTAGGCAAAGGTCCAGAGGGTCAGGATCCCGGCGACGGAATAGCCGACGATAGGGCTCACGATCAGGTACTGCTTGATCGTCAACTTGAGGACCAGGACGACGGACACCGCCGCTTCCGCCAACAAGCCGAAGCCCCAGACCAGTGTCATCGTTGTCATCGCCCTCCGGAAGCCCGCCTCGTTGCGGCGCGCCTCGAACTGCGCGAGCTGGTCCGACTGGTTGCGGCGCATGCTGGCGCGGGCGAACTCGTAAATCAGGGGGCGGCGGATCAGGGCGGAGATCACGAACGCCAGGCCGATCACCGCGGTAACCAGCCGCTCGCGCAACTGCAGGAACTTCACTGAGCCGCCGCCGAGCATGGCCAGGAGCGAAAGCGCGATGCCCGCCAGGACGAACATCGAGATGAAGTCCACGCGCCGGCGCCGCACGAACTCGACGATCGCCCAGATGATCGGCGGCGCTGAGGAGACCATCAGGGCGTGGGCGTCGCCCAATCGCGGCTTGGTCAGGTCATACACGGCGAAAGGCAGGGCGAAGTTGACGAGCAGCTCCGTGGCCGCGCCTCGGCCGTTGCGGCGCAGCATTCCACCCAATCGCGCGCGAACGCTCTCTTCGGCCATCTTGGGCTCCTCTCTGAGCAAGTGAGGATAGCCGTGCGCCATCGCACTTCACCAGTCGGCGTCGAGAGCCTGATGCGCTTGCGCGGAACCGATACAAACCCCGGATTAGACTCTACCCTATTGAATCGAGAGCAAATGATCCCCGTTCACGCGATTCAGGCGGAAGGGCGTTTGCTCTGGGGATTGTCGTCGCGAACGGTCGGACGCATACCGCAACGGTGAACAGCGCCGTCCCCCCCACGCATCCTCGGCCAAGAACGCGGCGCGAGGTGGCGGCGCCGCAATTGCGGCTGCGGCGCTCGATCCGCATGGTCTGGATCATCGCCGTAGCGGTGCTGGGCGGCCTGGCGGCGACGGCCTTCGCCAAGGTGTGCGACCTAGGGATTTCCTGGCAGGCGAAGCTCTACCATATGGCGCCCTGGCCGACTCTGGCCCTGCTACCCCTCGGATTCGCTCTGGCCGCCTGGCTGACAGTCCGCTTCGCGCCGGCCGCGTCCGGCAGCGGCATTCCCCAGGTGATGGCTGCTGCGGAGGAGCGGTGGACGGGGGGGCGCTGGAGTGGCCAGCGGGTGACCTTACGCACCGCCGCTTTCAAGTTCGTGGTTACCTTTTTCCTCCTGATCTGCGGCGCATCCATCGGCCGGGAGGGCCCGACCGTGCAGGTGGTGGCGGGAATCATGCGCTCCCTGACGAGGGGCCTGAAGGGCGGTCCAGGGCGCCGGGCGATCATCATCGCGGGCGGCGCCGCCGGAGTCGCCGCGGCCTTCAACGCGCCCATCGCCGGAGTGGTGTTCGCTGTTGAGGAACTGGCGCGAAAGTTCGAGGCGCGCACCCACACCACCGTGATCCTGGTGGTGGTGATCTGCGGCTTCACCTCCTACGCTTTGCAAGGCGACTACGCCTATTTCGGGGTGCTGGACCCGGGCCCGGTGAAGCCATCTATCTGGCTGGCCGCGCCTTTGATCGCAGTCGCTGGCGGTCTGTTCGGCGGCCTCTTCTCACGGTCGCTGGCCTATATGATCGGACCTTCCGACAACCCCGTGGCCCGCTGGCGCCGACTGAGGCCGGTGCTGTTCGCCTTCCTCTGCGGCCTCGCCGCCGCTCTGACCGCCTGGATCTCCGGCGGAATCACGTTCGGAGCCGGCTACAACGAGGCCAAATCCCTGCTTCAGGACCACCCGGGACGGGGCTTCAGTCTCGCGGTGGCCAAGTTCGTCGCCAGCCTCGCGGCGTCAGCCTCGGGCGGTCCGGGGGGGATCTTTGCTCCCGCCCTCGCGACGGGCGCTGGCATCGGCGCGGCCTTCGCGCGCAGCGGCCTCATTCACTTCGCGGGGCGCGACGCCGTTGTCCTTGGGATGTGCGCCTACCTGTCGGGCGTGGTGCAGTCGCCTCTCACCAGCGCCGTGATCCTGATGGAAATGACTCGCGCGCCCGGACTGGTGGGCCCCCTGATGCTCACAGCCCTGTTGGCGCGCTGGGTATCGGGATGGATCATGCCCGAGCCGATCTACCACGTGCTCTCGCGGCCCTGGCTGCCTCACCCTCCACACCGCCACGCGCAGATCTGATGGTGAGCTGAAATAGAAGTCGTGGCGCTTCCGGCATGACGGGCGGGATCTTAAGTAGGTCGAGCTTTGAGCCGCGCCGGTGAAGGTCCGACCTTGGTGAGTTCGAACAAGACGATCCCCGCACGTCCGGAGACGGCCTACGCCAGGGCCATGGCCAGGATCGCCAGGGAACTGGACCTCTCTGACGACGCCGTGACCCGGGCGATCATCCTGTTCGTGCTGCTGGGTTTTCTTGGCCTCCTGGCTGGTGGCCTGACCGCCGGCCTGGTCATGATGTCGAACCAGCGGCGCATCGAATGGGTGAACCACACCTACGAGATGGAGCGCCACATCGATGGGTTGGGGCTCCAGGTCGAGCGACTCGAGGGGGCGAGGCGTGGATTCCTTCTCGATGCGGATCCCACGTACCGCCTCATCTTCAGTGACGCCGAGGCCGCGCTGGTCCACCAGGTCGCTCAGTTGCGCACGCTGACCGCCGACAACCCACAGCAGGCAGGGAATGTCGCCCGGCTCGACGAGCAGGCCACGCGTCTGCGGGTCCTGCTCGGCTCCTCGATTATCGCACGGGTCCTCGGCCAGACTCAGACTGCGATGGATGACTTTCGCACGGACGGAAGCGTCCAGTTGGCGCGCCAGACCCGCGCCGTGGGCGTGGCCATGATGGCGGAAGAGAACCGGCTGCTCTCTGAGCGTCTGGTCACGCAGAGGCGAACGGTCTCGGTATTCTACGGCGTCCTGATCGCGTCGGGCGTCCTGCTTCTATTGGTGGCCGCCGCCTCGATCGTTCTGATCCTGCGATATGTGCGCGCCCTCGCAGCATCGCGCGACAGCCTCAGGACAATCAATGACAGCCTCGAACAGGCCGTGTCCGTACGCACCCGGGCCCTCCAGCGGGCGAACGATGAAATCCAGCGCTTCGCCTATATTGTTTCGCATGATCTGCGATCGCCCCTCGTCAACGTCCTGGGTTTCACGGCGGAGCTTGAAGAGTCGGGCAGGGCGATCGTCGGACTGATCGAGCGCGCGGAGGCCGAGGCGCCTCATTTGATCGATGCCGAAGTAAGGCGCGCTGTCTACGAAGATACACCCGAAGCGATCGGCTTTATCCGCACTTCGACGCAGAAGATGGACCGTCTGATCAACGCTATCCTCAAGCTCTCGCGCGAGGGTCGGCGCACGATCACGCGCGAGCGGTTGGACATGGACCATCTCGTCCAGGGGATCGCCGACACCATGCGCCACCGCCTGGACGAACTGGGCGCCGAACTGACCGTGGAGACACCGCTGCCGCAGATCGTCAACGACCGGGTGGCGATCGAGCAGATCCTTTCCAACCTGATCGAGAACGCCGTGAAGTACCTCAAGCCGGGCAGGCCGGGGCGCATCTGTGTTCGCGGTCATGTCGAGCGGGATCGGGCGGTGTTTGAGGTGGAGGACAACGGCCGCGGTATCGACCCGAAGGATCACGAGAGGGTGTTCGACCTGTTTCGCCGCGCCGGCGCCCAGGATCAACCGGGGGAGGGAATAGGTCTGGCCCACGTACGGGCTCTCGCCTATCGCTTGGGCGGCGCGGTCAGCTGCCAATCCGCACTGAACGAGGGCGCGACTTTCCGCCTTTCCGTGCCATTGATCTATGTCCCGGAGCGTTCGGCATGACCGGCCACCAGCCCGTCAACATCATCATGATCGAGGACGACGAAGGTCATGCCCGGCTGATCGAGCGGAATATCCGCCGCGCCGGGATTTCCAATTTGGTGCGCCACTTCCCGGACGGGTCCTCGGCCCTCCAGTTCCTATTTGATCATCCCGAGGGGCCGGCGAAGAATGGGCCGGCGCTTGTCCTGCTGGATCTGAATCTCCCCGACATGAGCGGCACGGACATTTTGGCGCGGATCAAGGCGGATCCTGCCCTGCGGCGTACTCCGGTAGTCGTGTTGACCACCACCGACGAAAAGATTGAAATCCAGCGTTGCTATGACCTTGGCTGTAACGTGTACATCACCAAGCCTGTGAACTACGAGAATTTCGCCGACGCCATTCGACAACTGGGACTGTTCCTCGCGGTGATCCAGGTTCCTGAAACCGAAGGGCTCGGATGAGACTCGGCGGAAAGGTGCTTTACATCGACGACGATGCAGGGGTCCGACGGCTCGCCCAACGCGACCTGCAGAGGCGCGGTTACGTTGTCGACCTGGCTGGCAGTGGGCCCGAGGGCGTCGAGATGGCGCGCGAGGGCAAGTTCGACCTCATCGCCGTCGATCACTACATGCCCGGCTGCGACGGCCTGGAGACGCTTGCCCTGCTCGGTGCGCTCGAGCGCACGCCGCCGGTCGTCTATGTCACCGGTTCCGAGGAGAGCCGTGTGGCGGTGGCCGCCCTGAAAGCGGGCGCGGCGGACTACGTCGTCAAGACGCCAGACAATAGCTTCTTCGATCTGCTCGACGCCGCCTTCCGCCAGGCCTTGGACCAGGTGCGACTGCGCGAGGAAATGGCGAGCGCGGAGGCGCGCCTGAGAGCCACGAACGATCGTCTCCAGGCGATGCTGCACGAGGTCAATCATCGGGTCGCCAACAGCCTGCAGCTCGTCTCCGCCTTCGTGCACCTTCAGGCTGGAACCGTCGTCGACGAGGAGGCGCGCGCGGCGCTGGAGAGCACCAAGCAACGGATCGCGGCGATCGCCCAGGTGCACCGGCGCCTCTACAGTTCGGGCGACGTCGAGCGGGTAGACATGCGCGACTACCTCAGCGCGCTGGCGGAGGAGCTCGAGCAGACCTGGTCGACGCCATCCTCTCCGCGGCGCGTGCGCGTCGACGCCGCACCCGTGAGGCTCCAGACCGATCGCGCCGTTTCGGTGGGCATCATCGTCACCGAACTCGTCAGCAACGCCTGCAAGTACGCCTATGCGGACGGGGCGGCGGGGGAAGTGCGCGTCATGCTGCGGCCGGCCCAGGACGGCCACTTCCAGCTCAATGTGCAGGACGACGGCCCGGGCTTGTCCGCGGACGAGGCGCCTAAGGGCACGGGGCTGGGCGCCCGGCTCATCGCGGCGATGGCTGCCTCCCTCCAGAGCGAGGTGGTCTTCGAAGAGGTCGCATCCGGCGTCAGCGCCACGCTTATCGCCGCCTGCTGAGGACGCCGCTCGCTTCCTTCCTCTCGCTGAGGGAGTAGGCTGAGCGTCGACAGCGACAGGAGCGTCGAATGGCTGACGACCAGAAGCGGTTCACGGGCGGCTGCATGTGCGGCGCGCTCCGCTACGAGGCATGGGGGGAACCCCTGTACGCCGGCTTCTGCTACTGCGCCGACTGCCGCAAGGCCTCGGGTTCCGGCGAGATCCCGTTCATCGGCCTAGCCGCAGCCCAGGTGCGGTTCAGCGGCGACGCGCGCCAGGTCTGCACAACCTCGATCCGCGGGACGGCCGCGGTCCGCAACCGCTGCGCCGCCTGCGGGGGACTCGTCTTCGGCGGCGAAGTCGGCAAGGACGAGTCCCACACCGTCTACGCCGGGTCGCTCGATGACCCCTCGGTCTTCCAGCCGTCGATGGCCATCTTCGTGCGCGACAAGCCTGATTGGGTGATCCCGCCGGAAGGTCTCACCCTGTTTCAGACCTTGCCGGCCTAGGTCGTGTGGACAGTTATCGCAGCCACAGCACGATGGCCGCCAGAGTGACGATGGCGAGGTAGTTCCTGGCCGTCTTCTCGAAGCGGGTGGCGACGCGTCGAAACTGCTTGAGCTTGGAGAAGCAGCACTCGACCA
>DASXGR010000011.1:0-7783 GCA_036488935.1 Caulobacteraceae bacterium
GATCTACACCTACAGCGTCATGCACCGCGGGACGCCAGTCCCCTATGCGATCGCCTACGTCACCCTCGATGAGGGCGTCTCGCTGCTCACCAACATCGTCGATTGCGACATGGCGAGCCTGAAGATCGGCCAGAGGGTCAAGCTCAAGTGGACGCCAACTGAAGGCGGACCTCCAGTCTTTACCTTCACCCCGGTTTGACGACTTCCTTGGCCCAGCGCAGCCGGAACCCTTATGCTCCGGGCTGAGCTGGGGCCGTGCGCCGCTCAGATGTCCACCAGCATGCAGGAGCTTCAGTGATGGCCGACGACGCCAATGTCATCCAGTCCTTCGACCAGATCAGTCCCGCGCGAGTAGGCCTGGGAGAAAATGTGCGCTCCCGCAGCGTGGCGATGCTCAATCACGTCCTCGCGCAGACGATGTCCGTGCGCGATCTGTACAAGAAGCACCACTGGCAGACCTCAGGCGAAAACTTCTATGAACTGCACCTGCTCTTCGACAAACATTATGGCGAGCAGATCGATCTGATGGACGCCCTGGCCGAACGCATCCAGTCGTTGGGTGGCGTAGCCCTCGCGACCGCCCAGGACGTGGCAGAGACCACCAAGATCCCGCGCGCGCCGCGCGGGCGCGAGAAGGCCGTCGCCCAATTGGAGCGCCTGCTCGGGGCGCACGAGATCGTGCTTCAGGAGACCCGTCCCCTCGCCCGCGAGGCCGCGGACAACGGCGACGACGGCACCAACGACCTGCTTGTCAGCCAGATCGTGCGGACCAACGAGGCCCAGAGCTGGTTCCTTCACGAGCACCTGCGCAAGCAGACGAAGGCCTGATCCAAGACAACCCGCGCGCGCTGGCTTGGCTCGGCGCGCGCGCTCGCCATAATCGCCATTGCCACGCGCAGACACCTTAAGGGGCGGCGTGGTCTGGAGGATCGGGACCGACCATGGCGAGCGCGTTCGAGGGCGTGCGGGTGATCGACATCGCCCACGGTCTCGCCGGATCCATGGCCGCCATGCTGCTCGCCGATCATGGCGCGGAGGTTCTCAAGATCCGGGGCGCAGACGGCGAGGCTGCGCTCTCGCCGCGCCGGATCGGGACCGACCGGAACAAGCAGGAAGTTCGGCTCGACCTTGCAGTTCCAGGCGATCGCGCCCGGTTCGAGGTCCTGCTCGCGGCGGCGGACGTCCTGGTTAGTGACGGCGGCCCTGCCGAATGCGCCCGGCGCGGTCTGGAGGGCGCCGCCCTTGTCGAGCGCCATCCCCGGCTCGTCGCTCTGTGGACGCCGCCTTTTGGGGCGACCGGCCAGTGGAGCGAGCTTCCGCCCCATCACGGCATGCTCGCCGGACTCGCAGGCGCGGCGATGCGCCAGGGCGCCTGGAGCGATCAGCCGATCTGGCACGTCGCGCCGATCGCCCATTACGCGCAGGGCGTGCTGGCCGCCGCCGCCGTCGGCGCCGCCCTCTTCGCACGTCACGCGACGCGACGGGGCCAGCCGGTGACGGTGAGCGGCCTCCACGCCATGGCCCAGGTCGCCTGTCCGGTGGCCGAGCCGGGCGGGAGCGTGATGGGGCGCGCGGCGCCAATCGGCTCGTCCCCGAGCTACCGGCTGTACCGTTGCGGGGATGGCCGATGGCTGTTCCTCGGCGCGCTTTTCTCCCATTTCTTCTCCCGCGCCGCCGAGGCGCTGGAGCTCAAGGGCGCCGAGATCTACGAGCCGGGCGCCGCCATAACCGAGCGCCTGGCTTCGGCCCCTCGCGACCATTGGCTGGGCCTGTTCAGGGCTCACGACGTTCCGGCCGGCCCAGTGGAGCGCCGGGAAGACTGGCTCAGGCACGAGATCTGCACGGACAACGAACTCTGCGCCCGCCTGGATCACGCGCGGCTGGGCCCCGTCGAGATGCCCGGAGTCGCGGCGCGCCTCGAGGCGACCCCGGGTCGAGTTCGACATCTCCTCCAGCCCTGTAGCGAGGCGGACCTGGAGGCGTTCGCGGCGCCCCGCCCCACGCCCCAACCCGCTGACAGCGCGGACTCGACCCCCACCCCGCTCGCCGGGGTCAAGGTGCTGGACCTCGGCACGGTGATCGCCGGGACCTATGCGGCGAGCATCCTGGCCAACTTCGGCGCAGACGTGGTCAAGGTCGAGCCGCCTGAGGGCGATCCCTTCCGCTTCGCCATGACCGGCTTCATCAACTACAACCGTGGCAAACGAGGCCTGGGACTCGATCTCAAGGCGGCGGCGGGGCGCAAGACCTTCCTGGATATGGCGGCCCAGGCCGATGTCGTAGTCGACAACTACCGCCTGGGCGTGCGCGAGCGCCTGGGGATCGACCACGCCGCCGTCCGTGCGATCAATCCACGCCTGATCTCCTGTTCGGCCAACACCTATGGCTCACGGGGCGCTCATGCCCGGCTGCCGGGGTTCGATCCCCTGATCCAGGCGCAAAGCGGTCTGATGGCTGCCCAGGGGGGCGACAGCCCGCCGGTCTTCCACACGATTCCCGTCAACGACGTAGCAACCGCGGCCCTGACGGCCTTCGCCGTGATTGCGGCCCTCAACGCGCGGGCAAGGACAGGAGAGGGCCAGGTCGTGGAGACCAGCCTGGCGGCGGCCAGCACCCTGTACCAGTTCGAGGATCTCGTCGCCTATGAGGGCCGCCCACCCACACAGATCGGCTGTCGCGATTGCCCGGGCTTCTCGGCGCTGGACCGGTACTACGCCACGCGCGACGGCTGGCTGACGCTTGGGGTGCGCGAGCCAGCTCAATTCGAGCGGCTCGCCGGGGCGCTCGGTCGCCCGGAGTGGATATCCAGATGGCCAGGCGCGGCCGCCCTCGACGAAACCAGGGACGGGGACCTGGCTATGGAAGTCGGCGCTGCGCTGCTCGAGATGTCGCGCGAGAGCGCCCTTCAGATGCTGGAGCTGGCCGGCATTCCCGCGACGCCCGTCCTCACGCCCCGCGAAGCGGCAGGGTGTGACGCCCTGTGGGAGAATGGCTATTACGAGATCTTCTCACACCCGCAGTGGGGGGAACTGGTGGGCTCGCGCGGCTACGCCGAGTTCGACGGCGCGTCCGCGCGCTTCGCCCGCCTCGAACCCGAACTGGGCGAACACGGCGCTGAGGTGCTGCTCGAATATGGTTTCGAGCGCGAGCGGATCGTTGAACTGGCGCGCCAGGGCGTGATCTTCAGAGGTTGAAGCGAAAGGGGGCTGCATGGCGCTGTACGAACACCTGATGGTCGAGATCGCGGGAGGTCCGCAGGCGCGCGCGTCGCTGGCCGATCGCTTGGGCGCCTGGTCCGGCGCAAACCGCCCGCTCGGGCTCTTCGCCTCACAGCTCGGCTGGGCGGCCTCCGAAGCGGCGGTTCTCATCGAGCTGGATGGGGACGCCGCGCCTGGGGCGGCCAGTCTTGCCCAGGGCTCCGGCGTCACGATCGCCCAGCGCCGCGTCATGCGGCCGACGCTGCGTCCGGTCTCTGGCGCGCGGCTCGCTAGCGGCGGGATCTGGGTGCATCGCACCTTCGAGGTGCGGACAGAGAACCTGGAGGCGTTCGTAACCCTCTCGTGCGAAGGCTGGTCGGACTTCGAGCGCAGGTTTGACGCAAGAGTGTTCGGGCTTTTCGAAGTGCTTCAGCCCCGGCCTGATCCAGCCGTGACCGAGCTCCTTCTTCTGACCCGATATGGCAGCCACGGGATCTGGGAAGATTCCCGTGATCCGAGCACTGAAGCGATGCAGACTTTCATGCGCCGCGCGGCTCTGACCCTCCGAACCCGCGCCGCCAGCAGCCTCCTGGCCTGGGCGGCCGGCTGATCAAGGTCATTAGATCGGGCGTGCGACCACACGGAGGGCGCAGGCGTTAGCGGGGAGCGATCCTCGGAGACGCCGTAAATGGACCACCCTCGACCTCGCAGAGTGGGGATCCTGGGGCTGGCTACAGCCTTCGTCGCCGGAGCCGTCGCGCCTGTAGTTGCCCGACGCGGAGCGGCCTCGGCCCTGGGGGTGCTGCGCGCTCCCGCCGCCGGAGCAGACGATTTCGCCAACAGCCCTCTGCAGATCTCCCGCCGCGGCTGGATCGCGGTTCTCGGTCACGTGATCCGCGAGTTCACCAAGGACAACATACTCGGCGTAGCGGCAGGCGCTGCCTTCTATGCCCTTCTCGCCATCTTCCCCGCCGTGGCTGCCTTCGTCTCGCTCTACGGCCTCGTCGCCAACGTGGAACAGGCGCGAGAGCAGCTCACGTCGCTGTCCAACGTCCTGCCGGGCGGCGCGGTCAGCGTGCTGGACCAGCAGTTGACGCGCCTGGGGTCCAGCGATCACGGCAGGCTTGGTCTCGCCTTCGCCGGCGGTCTGCTCGTCTCGGTCGTCAGTTCGAACGCCGGTGTAAAAGCCCTCATCAGCGGGCTGAACATTGCCTACGAGGAGCAAGAGAAGCGGAATTTCCTGAAGCTCAACGCCGTCTCTTTGATACTCACCATCGGCACGATCGTGTTCTCGGTGATCGCCATCGCCGCCGTGGTCGCAGCGCCTGAGTTGCTGAGGCAGCTCGGGCTGGGTCCGGTCGCGGGGGCCATCACTCTGCTCAAATGGCCCCTGCTGCTGGTGGTGGTGACCTTGGGGTTTTCCGTACTCTATCGCTATGGGCCCTCACGGGAGCACGCACGCTGGCGTTGGATAACGCCGGGCGGCGTCGCCGCCGCGGTGGGCTGGCTGGCCATGTCACTGCTGTTCTCCTGGTACGTGGCCAACTTCGGCAACTACAACAAGACCTACGGATCGCTCGGCGCGGTGATCGGGTTCATGACCTGGATCTGGCTATCGCTCATCGTGATCCTGATCGGCGCCGAACTGAACTCGGCGCTCGAGTTGGAGACCCTGGCGGATACGACCACTGGGCCGCCAGAACCAGCGGGGCGGCGAGGCGCCTTCGTCGCCGACCACAAGACCTCGGCAGAGCCTGCTTCCTCTCCTTTGCGCGCACAACCACCGAAGACCAATTGACCGGCCAGGCGGCGTATCCTCCCGATCACACAAGGCTTTGCGCCCGGCCCCGCTCTGGCTAGGGTCCTCCAAAACCTGAAGGAGGAATTTCAATGAGGCTCAGGGAGCCCCGCGTCGCGCCTTTGGACATGGCCAATCTGACGGAGGATCAGCGAGAGGCGCTGAAACCCTTCGAAGGCCGCCCGGCGCTCAACATCTTCCGCACCCTGGGCAATGCGCCCAAGGCGCTCACCGCATTCCTGGCCTGGGGCAACTACGTCCTCTCGAGGCGCAACAGCCTGCCGCCACGTGAGCGGGAGATCGTGATCCTGCGCGTCGGCTTCCTCTGCCGGTCCGGCTACGAGTTCGGCCAGCATCGCCGCATCGGCCTCGACCAGGGGCTCACCGCCGGCGAGATTGAAGCGATCAAGGTGGGCGCCAATGCAGCCACCTGGAGCGAAGCGGATGCGGCTCTGATCCGGGCCTGCGACGACCTCCACCGCGACCAGTTCATCAGTGATTCCAGCTGGAAGGCGCTCGGACGTCACTTCGATGAGAAGCAGCGGATGGATCTGGTGTTTACGGTTGGCCAGTACACCCAGGTCTCGATGATCCTGAACACATTCGGCGTGCAGCTCGAAAAGCCCGAAGAACTCGACCCGGACCTGGACGGCCGCTGAGATGACGGGTCGTCTAGCCGGAAAGAACGCCATCGTCGTTGGAGCCGGTCAGACGCCGGGCGAAACGATCGGCAACGGGCGCGCGACAGCCCTGCTGTTCGCCCGCGAAGGCGCTCGCGTCCTGTGCGTGGATCGGGTCGGCGAACGCGCCGAGGCGACAGCTGCAGAGATCGTGGCCGCGGGCGGCCACGCGCACGCCCATTCCGCAGACATCAGTCGTCCCGCCGACTGCTCAGCCCTCGTCCAGGCCGGCCTCGACCAGTTGGGGGCCATCGACATCCTGATCAACAATGCCGGGATCGGGGGAGGCGACGCCCCCGCTCACAGGCTCGAGGAGGCTGCCTGGGACCGCATCTTCTCAGTGAACCTCAAGGGCATGTGGCTGACGACAAAGGCGGCGATCCCGCACATGCGTGAGCGGGGCCAGGGCTCGATCGTCAATGTCTCGTCCCTCGCGGCCAGGGCCGGGGGGATTCAGCTCGCCTACGAGGTCTCGAAGGCAGGCGTGAACCGGCTTACCACCAGCGTGGCCATCTCCAATGCGCGCTACGGGATCCGCTGCAACGCCGTAGCCCCCGGGCTGATGGATACGCCCATGGCGGTGTCAGGGATCGCCCAGGCAAGCGGGCGGACGACCGCGGAAGTGCGCGAGGAGCGGGACCGCCGGGTGCCACTCGGCGGCAAGATGGGCACGGCCTGGGACACGGCCCATGCAGTCCTTTTCCTCGCCTCTGACGAGGCCCGCTTCATCACCGGCGCCATCCTTCCGGTGGACGGCGGCATGGGGGTGCGGATCGGCTGAGCGCTACTTTCGCACCTTGGACGTATCCAAGGTCACGGCGGCGCGAACGAGAGACTTGAAAGCCGCCTCGTCTATCTTCTCGCCCTCGCGGACATCGATCGCGCGCCGGGTGTTCCCTTCGAGACTGGAATTGAACAGCTTCGAAGGGTCCTCGAGGGACGCGCCCTTGGCGAAAGTCAGTTTCACGACCGCCTTGTAGGTCTCGCCCGTGCAGATGATACCGTTGTGCGACCACACGGGGACGCCTCTCCACTTCCACTCTTCGACAACCTCGGGATCGACTTGCCTGATCAGGGCGCGAAACCGGGCGAGCATCTCGCCGCGCCAGTCGCCCAGCTCCGCGATCCTGTCATCGATGAGCTGGGACGGAGACTTGCCGTCCTGAACCGCGCTTGCCGCCACGCCCGTCTTTCCTCCGCGCCCGAGACTTCAATCGCCCCGCCCCAGGACCTTCTCCAGGTTGTCGAAGAAGCGCGGCCAGCCAGCCCTTGCGCCATGATAGGCCTGCGGCTGATCCGGGCGAAAGCCCGACTGTTCCATGCGCAAGTGAGTGCCCGTGCTCGTCGGCGACAGGGTCCAGATGACCACCGTGCCGAGACCAAAGGCCCCCCAGGTATAGGACAACGTCTTGTTCGGCTCGACGGTCAGCACCTGACAGTCCACCCCGCCCCAGTCCGCAGTAAAACGAAATCGGTGGTCCACCACCGGGCTGAAGTCATTCTTCATCAGCCACTCCTCGATCAGGTGCGGCTGGGTTAGCGCCCGCCACACCTTCTCCGGCGGAAAGGGGACCTCACGCTCGACGACGACGGTGAGCGTCTCGGCAGCGGTGTGGGTCATTGGTCCATCCTCCTGAGCAGATCCTCGAGGTCGTCGAACCGGCTTTTGCCAGAAGCCGGCCATCTGGCTCGTCCAGTCCACCAGCGGGGCCAGGGCGCCGAGTTGGGCGCTGTAGTGCGTCTGGCGTCCTTCATGCCGGTCGCGCACGAGGCCTGCCTGCTTGAGGACACCGAGATGCTTCGACACCGCCGGCTGGGAAACGCCCGCTCGCGCCGTCAGGGCCCCGACCGTCTGCTCCCCTTCGCGGCACAGCCGTTCAAAGATCGCCCGCCGCGTCGGATCGGCAAGCGTCCTGAACAGCACGTCGTGGGCGTCGGACATACGGGATCGATAACCGGTTGGCTATTGATCGAAACCCATAACCATCAGGCTATGGGTGAGTCAAGGGGCGCCGAAGGGCGCCCTCTTCTCTGTCTGCAGCATCGATCCGTGAGGCTCACGCCCCGGCGATGGCGCCGGAGATTTCCGCGACCCTCAGTTCGCCCTC
>DASXGR010000044.1:0-73256 GCA_036488935.1 Caulobacteraceae bacterium
CGCGGGCGCAGGCGATCTCGCCGTGCTCCGAGCCGCTTTGGAGCGAGCATGGATCCACAATCGAACGCGAAGGCGCAGCGTTTGGCCGCCACGTACAGCGCGGCCAGACTGCAAGCGCAACAAGATCAGGCCACTGCCGCGGCCCAGAGATTTGCCAACGCGGTTCCGTTCCTGCCGGAGATGGGCGCAGCCTGGAGCGCAGGCCTGCGTTCGCTGGGCGATCTCTCGTCGGGTCGTGCGTTAGACTTCGGCGAGCGATGGGATGAAGCGCGAGCGCAACAGAGGGCGTATGCTGACGAGTTCCAGCGCGAGCATCCGATTGCCGGCAATTTTCTCGGCGCGCTGGGCATGGCGGCCCCTGTAGCGCTGACCTCGGCCATCCCCGCGTCGCGAGGGATGGTCAGAGTTCCGGCGGCCGCGCCACAGTCGACCGTCGGCTCGATGGGCCGGAACGCGGCAGCGGGCGGCGTCGCTGGCGCCGCCTACGGATTTTCTCAACCTGGGACGCTCGATCAACGTGTGCAGAATGCGCAGAACGCGTTCGTTCCGGGCGCACTCGGAGGTGCATTCACGCCTCTCGCTATCGCGGGATTGGGCAGGACGGCCGCAGCTCTCACCAGGGCGCCCGCGGCCGTCGCAGCGGTCAAGCAAGTCAGCTCCGGCAATCCCGTGTGGCGAACTGTCCGGGACCTGGCGCAGGCGACTGACATCGATCCTCGCACCTTCACCGGCTCTATGGGGCCCTTCGCGCGGACGTTCGACGCGGGGGATCAGGGGGCTTGGTCTGAAGTCAACCGTCTGCCGGCTCCAGTAACAACCAACAAAGTATTGGAAGATCCTGACGTAATTCACAAGTTTGGTGCGGTAATGAATGATATGGAGGATGAGGGAAGAGAACCACTTCGCGAAATTCCGGTCGCAAATGATTACTACAGTCCGATATTTGGAAACCGTATACCGGATTTTCTTTTGCAGCTCCCCACTGTGGAGGGAGTGGACGCGACGCGCCGACAGTTGCTCGAAGATGTCTGGCAGCGCAATCGCGCAAGCGGTCGATTTGATCTCGATCCAAAAGACCAGAGCCTCCTGGGGAAGGCTAGCGCCCTTAGAGATTTGATGTCGGAGGGGCCGGACCTGGCGGGTCAGGCCTATCGAAGGGCGTTCGGCGGCAGTGGGGACGAACCGTCTCTTTGGGGCGCCTTCCAGTCCGCCCGAGGCAAGCTGATCGATCCCACGCTCGATCCTGGCGAGTACGGCGCGTGGTTCGGCGATCTGCATCCGTTCGAGCAACAGGCCGCGCGCGCAGCGGCTGCAAACGACATCATGTCAGCCGTCCACGCTGGACGCACCGACATATTCCAATCGCCGCTCGTCCAGCAGCGGATGCAGACGGCCTTCGGTCCCGGAGCAACGGCAGACCTGCTCGGAAAGCTGGGCTCGGAAAATCTCGCCGCCTCCCTGCATCTTCCCGGAGCACAAGTGGTGCGCGGGACGCCGGAGCCCTGGGATCTCACGAAATTCAACGCGATCCCTCGCTACGATCCGTCCGCGAATGTCGCTATACCCCAAGGCGCGCCAACAACCGCGGTCCTTCCGGCGCCCTTGGCGGCCTGGTCAGCTCAACAGGCGCAGGGCCAGCAGTAGTCCATCGCTCATAGCTTAGGCGTCGCTTCACCTCTTTCGCGACCGGTCAGGTGGGCGGTGGCCGCCAGGCCCAGAATGGCCGGCGCCACGAAGGATCCGAAAAGCCAAGGTTCGCCGGACAGTGCGGCGCGTGGCGCGAGGCCGTGCGTCAAACCCAGCAGGTTGGCGAGCGCTCCGGCGGCGGCTGCGCCGACCGCGCCGCCAATGATCTGCGTGGTCGGCACGGCGGATGAGCCGATTGCGAGGTCCGCCTCCGACAGGGCGCCGAGGATCCTTGCCGTGATCAGTGACCAGCAGAGGCCGAAGCCGGCGCCCTGCACCAGCACTGCGCCAATGGTGATGGCGAGCGGCGCGCGGCCCATGCAGACGGCGATCAGGGCGACGCCGACGACAACGAGACTGGCGCCCAGGCGGATCAGAAGGCGGTATCGGCGCTGGGGAGCTCCGGACACAAGGATCGCCGCCACCGTCCAGCCCATCGCTTCGGCGGCGATCACATAGCCGGCTGTCAAAGGCGAGAGGCCATAGAAGGCCTGCAGCATGGCTGCGCCATACACGGTGAGGACGGCGCCGGACGCCGAAAGGCTGAAGGTCGCGGCATAGCCCGCGCCTGCAACGGTCCCGATCCGTGTCGCCTCAGCGGGCAGAAGGCGCTCGCGCGGCGCCGAATTGACCCTCGCCGCGACAGCCAGCAGCGCCAGACCCGTCACCGCCGCCGCCGCCGCGACCGTGGACTGCGTCAGCACGCCTGCCGCAGCAATCGAGGCGACGGAGAGCGTGAGCACCCCGAGCGTCCTCCAGGGGGTGTGGGGGGATGGCGCTTCTCGCGCGACGCGCTCGGGCACCAGAGCGACGGCGGCTCCGACGAAGAAGATTCCCTGGATAAGGAACATCCAGAAGGCGCCGCGCCAGAGGCCGAGCGCCGCGAAAACGCCGCCAACCAGCGGGCCCAGAAGACTGGCCACGCCCCAGACGCCGGACATCAGTCCAAACATCCGGGGCCATAGCCGTTCTGGAAAGACCTCCCCGATCGCGACGTAGCAGAAGCCGACGATCCAGCCTGCCCCAACGCCCTGCACGATCCGCCCGGCGACGAACAGATCGAGACCCCCCGCAACCGCGCTCATCAGGCAGCCGACGGAGTAGGTCACGCCGGCCAGGACCATCGCCGGCTTGAGGCCGGTGCGCTCCGACAGACGCCCAGCGCTCGCTCCCGCGACGATGGCGCCGGTGAGATAGCCCGCGACAGCGAGTCCAAAGCCCGAAAATGCGTGGATGTCGCGCGCGACGCTGGGCATCAGCGTCGCCGTCACGAGGGTGTCGGCCGCGTTTAGCCAAACCCCCAGCAGCACGAGCAGGGCGCGCGCGAGGAAGGCAGGGGAAAGCACTTCGCCCCAGCCGACCCGTGTCCCTGGGGCGGTCATTTTCGGAAATCCTTCGAGATTGGCGCGGCCGCTCGGCGAGCGAGCCGGCCGCGCCGCGCTCGTCAGATCGTCGCGCCGCCGTCGACGACCACGGCCTGGCCGGTCATCCATGATCCCGCCTTCGACGCGAGGAACACGGCCGCGCCGGCGATGTCATCAGGTTCGCCGAGGCGACGCAGGGGGGTGGTCGAGCTCGAGCGCTTCTCCGCTTCGGGCGTGTCCCACAGCGCCCGGGCGAAGTCGGTCTTCACGAGTCCCGGCGCGATGCAGTTGACCCGGATGTTGTGGGGCGACAGCTCGTGCGCGAGGTTACGCGCCAGTTGGAAGTCGGCGGCCTTGGAGATGTTATAGGCCCCGATTACGGCGTTGCCGCGCAGGCCGCCCACCGAAGAGACAATGATGACTGCGCCGTCGCGGCGCTCCTTCATCTCAGGGGCGACCATGTGGATCAGCCAGTGGTTGGAGATGATGTTGTTGTCGAGGATCTTGCGGAAGGCGTCATCGGAGATGCCGCTCATTGGCCCGTAGTAAGGGTTGGATGCGGCGTTGCAGACCAGGACGTCGATCCGCCCAAACGCCTTGCGCGTCTCGTCGACGAGGCGCTGCAGGTCGTCCTTAGATGAGATGTTCGCCGTCACGGCGATCGCGGCTCCTGGGTGCTTTTCGTTGATCGCTGCGGCGACCTCCTCACAGGGGCCGGCCTTGCGCGACGAAATCACGACCTTCGCGCCGTGGTCGGCCATCCGCTCCGCCATCGCCTTTCCGATCCCGCGTGAGGATCCGGTGATGATGGCGACCTTCCCCGTGAGATCGAACAATTCCATGGGCCTCTCCACTTCTTCCACTCTTTGAACCGGCTGCGTGAAATGGCGCGCACCATCGTGGGCGACCGGCAGCAGGTCAAGGCGAAGCCGAAGGGCTTGCGGGCGAGGGATCGCCCCTCTTTAAGCGGGTCATGGCGCGAGACACCGAGAGGGATGAGGCGAGCTTCGGCCGGGGCTTCCTGACCGACGCCTGGTACTTCGCGGCCATGGCCCGCGATGTGCGCCGTGATCATTTGCAGCGTTTGGAGATGCTTGGTGAGCCGGTGCTACTCGGTCGATCGCCCGACGGCTCGCTGTTTGCGCTCCACGACGTCTGTCCGCATCGCGCAGCGCCTCTCTCGCGCGGCCGCTTCGCGCGCGAGGCGGACGGCCAGCCGAGCATAGAGTGCCCCTACCACGGCTGGCGCTTCCGGGCCGATGGCGGCTGCGCGGCAATTCCCTCGCTCGTGGCCGGTCAGGGCCTGGATGTCGCGCGCATCCGCGTGCGGTCGTATCCGGTGGCCGAGAGCCAGGGAATGATCTTCGTTTTCATCCCAGGCGCCCGACGCGCCGAGGTCGAACCACCGCCGCCGCCCCGATTTCCAGACATCGCCGGCGCAGCTCCGCGAATCGTCGAGCGGCGCACCTTCGCCGCTCACATCGACCACGCGATCGTCGGGCTCATGGATCCGGCGCACGGCCCCTATGTGCATCAGCAGTGGTGGTGGCGTTCTCGTCACTCGGCGCACGAGAAGGCGAAGTCATTCGCGCCTTCTCCCGAGGGTTTCGTGATGCTTCGACACTCGCCTTCGTCGAACTCCCGCGCCTATGCGGCGCTGGGCGGGACCCCCGCGACCGAAATCACCTTTCGACTCCCGTCCCTTCGCTGGGAACACGTGACGGTCGGTGCGCGGCAGGTCCTCGCCCTCACGTGCCTGACGCCTGCGAACGATCGCGCGACGCGGATCACCCAGATCATCTGGTCCGATCACCCTGTGTTCTGGCTGGCTGGACCCCTTGTCCGGCTCGCCGCCCGTCGCTTTCTCGAACAGGACGGCCGGATGGTGGACCTTCAGAACGAGGGCCTTCGCTACGACCCCTCGTTCATCTGGATCGACGACGCCGACCAGCAGGCGCGTTGGTACCAGGCCCTCAAGCGCGAATGGTTCGCGAGCCGCCGCGACGGCCGTCCGTTTACGAATCCAGTCCAGCCGACAACGCTGCGCTGGACGAGTTGAGGCCTCAGACGCGATGCTGCCTAAATCCTTCGACGCCGGACCGCCCGCCTTATGCGCCGCACGAACCGACTTCAGTCCCGCTTAGCGACTGCCCTGGCCGTAATGGTGCTGGCGGCATGTTCGCAGCCGGGAGCCAAGAAAGGCGGCAGCCTGGCCGAGGATCGAACCCATCGCCTGCCCTCGACCGCGCTCGATCAAGGAATCGGCGCCGGAATCGGCGATCCGACCACCTGCGTCCTCATCGCCGACAAGACGACTGGCAAGGTGCTCTATCAGTATGGGGAGATCTTCAATTGCGTCAGAGGCCTTCCGGCCTGTGACCGGCCGGGTGTGCTTTCCGCCCGGCAGGCATTGGCGTTCGCGACACTGCCCCAAGGCCGGGCCACCAGCTGCGGTTCGGTCCCGGACGGCTCCCGCATGGTGGGTTGGGCGGAGGGACCAGTAGGACCTAAGTCGCCGAACCTGATGTATTCGGCGGTGATGGAGGGCCAGAAGGCCCTTCCAGGGCACGAGATGGAGGCTCGACTCGCCGACGCCTTCCAGAACGCCGGCCTTTGAACCAACGCTTTTCGCTGGCGCCTGCGCCGTGTTACGCCGCCTGCCTCCCTGCGGGGGCCCGTAGCTCAATGGTTAGAGCCGGCCGCTCATAACGGTCTGGTTGCAGGTTCGAGTCCTGCCGGGCCTACCAGCCTTCGCGCCTTCAGCGCTACGGCTCGGCAAGCCAGCCAAGATGAGCGAAGGCTGTCTTGCCGAAGCCCCGCGAGGGGCGCGGGCGGTCCGCTACGGTTCGGGGGCGCTAGCGCCTGGCGGGCATGAGGGGGCGTGTCAGGAGTTCGCCCACGCTCGTGATCTCGCCGTATTCCTGAACGCCGACTGCGGGCCACTCGTCTCGCCCGGGCATCCAAGCTGTCCCGAACAGCATATCCCACCAGGGGAAGATCACACCGAAATTGCGGTCCCAGTGCTCGGGCGCCAGCGAATGGTGAATGCGGTGAAAGCGGTTGTCGGCAAGGAATGCTCGCCCGGGCAGCCCTAGAGCTGTATTTGAGTGCACATAGTGGTTCCAGGTCCCGGTGATCATAAAGAGCAAAGGCGGCCCGAACGGATCTGGCATGAGAAGACCCATGGGCACGCTCCAGAACAGCGTCTGGAGCAGGCTTTCCGCAGGGTGATGATACGCCGAGAGCCCATGCAGTTCCCGCGGGCTGTGGTGTACGGCGTGCCACCGCCAGAGGAAGCGATGCTCGAAGCGATGGAACCAGTAGTAGGCGAAGTCACCGGCTACGAGCGCGCACAGCACCCCTCCCGGGAACGCCCAGCTCGGTAGCAAAGGGCGGATGTGCAGCACGGCGATGAGAGGGGCGACCAAGCTGCATAGGAGCGCGCCGCCGACGACATAGGCAAACTTGAGCGCCAGGCTACGTAGGCGCCCCGCCAACGTGGCGCGCGCGCCGATCACCGGCGCGAATGTTTCGAGTGCGACGATGCCTGCAAGAATCGGTAGTAGGCGTAGGAAGTAAAAGACGCCGTTTTCGACGGCGGCGATCAAAGATCCCCAGAACGCCATCCGGCAGGAAGTGCGCCTCGTTGTCTAAGCCTACAAGGAGTCAAGATGCCGCACTACGCGCCCGAAAAGGTTAGACACTTCGTTGCGCCTTAGAGAGGGATGATATCGCAAATCGGAGGCGATTAGACATTACCGCGTGTTGGAAACCGCTCATTTCTTCGAGTTGGGCCTACCCGCAGCAGGGTAGCATCAGTCGGCCGGGGCGGCTGTGGAGTCTCGCCAAACGAGACCGTCGGCGTTGCAGACCCATCGGCCCAGGCGCCGGTAGTCCTTTCCGTCAATGAGGGTGCCGAACGGCAGCAGCTCCGTCACCGCCCCCTCCACATACTGGTACTGCTCGCCCCGTGCGCGGCGTGCGAAGTCCAACAGCTCGGCCTGCGCCCACCGGATCGCAGCGTTGTCATCGGCCAGGCGATTCTTCAACGGCGCCAACCGATTCCCTGGCGTGGCGTTCAGGCGACGCTTGGACGAGGCGTGGCGAAGGTCGAGGTTGTAGGTCTTCATGGTCGCAGTCTGACGAAGAGTGTGTTTCAGCTCTTGGCGAGGCGGCGGCGGTTTGCCTTAGCGCGCCGCGGATACAGCGCCGCTACGCGCTTTGCGGCAAGCTCCAGCGATGTCGACGCCCGGCCGGGACCGGGGATATCTTCTGCCCGTCGTTAGGTCTTGCCTGCCGACGCCCAACCATGAGCGTAAATGCTGCGCTGCAGCATGTCGTTCAACCCATCTGGAGCCCCCCAGAGGTTTTTTTTCTTGAGCCTCAAGCGCCTCGCGCTATGTGGCGGTCCATGGCCGAGACGTTCTCTCCCGCTCAACTGCCCAAGGAGAAGGGGGCGCGCTACGCCAGCCTGGCCGAAGAAATCGTCGCCGTGCTGGAAGGAGAGTCCGACCGGGTGGCGCGGATGGCGACGGTTTCTTCGATGGTCGCCGCGGCGTTTCCCGAGTTCCTGTGGACCGGCTTCTACTGCGTCGACGCCAGCCGCGAGCGGGAACTCGTCGTTGGGCCATACCAAGGTCAGCTGGGCTGCCTTCGTATCGCATTCGGCCGCGGCGTCTGCGGCGCCGCGGCGGAGACAGGCAAGGCCCTCGTCGTCCCGGATGTGGACGCCTTCCCAGGGCACATCGCCTGCGACTCCCGTTCCCGGAGCGAAATCGTCCTTCCGGTGTACGATGCGTGGGGCGCGTTGCTGGGCGTGTTCGACGTGGACAGCGCTGAGCTCGCCGCATTCGACGAGATCGACTCCAGGGGTCTGCAGACGATCCTCTTGGCCGTGTTCGGCGCTTCGCCGGCGCGAAGCGTAATCTGACGCCGCGGCCGCGCTGAAGCCGCGCTAGGTGAGCGGGAGCCCTCACGACGTTGACGTGACTTGCGGGGCGCCGCGAAATGGCAACTCACCAACTTAAAACGACATTCGAAGACGACTGTCGAGCGTCGCGTCATAAAACATTTAACCAATCAGATTAGCGCGGGCCTCACTCACGCGAGGGCTTGCCCGTGACCGATGTTTCGCGCTCCATTCATCTACGTGCAGTCTTCATTTCGGACGTCCATCTGGGCGCACGGGATTGTCAGGCCGGGAAACTTGTCGATTTCCTCCGTAACCTGAGCTGCGATCGGCTGTTCCTGGTCGGTGACATTATCGACGGTTGGAAGATGAAGGGCGGTTGGTGCTGGCCGCCGACCCATCACGAGGTCCTGCATCAGGTGCTCCGGCTGGCCAGCCAGGGCGCGATGGTGACCTACATCCCGGGCAACCACGATGATCGCCTGCGAGATTTCTGCGGCGTCCATTTCGCCGGCGTTCGTGTCGCCAAAGAGGCGCTGCACGAGACGGCCGACGGCCGGCGGTTCCTTGTGACTCATGGCGACGAATTCGACCGTTTGTCGAAGAAGGCCATCTGGCAAGCGCTGGCGGGGGACCTCGCCTACAAAGCGCTACTCGGGCTCAACACGGCGATCATCGACATGCGACGCCGCCTAGGCTTGCCCTACTGGAGCCTCTCCACCCACATCAAGACGAAGCTTCGCAGCGCCCGCCGCTTCGTGGAGGCGTTCGAGGACGCCGCCGCCGACGGCGCACGCCAGAGAGGGTTCGATGGCGTGATCTGCGGACACATCCACTGCTCGGGAATGCGCCAGATCGGTCCAGTTCTCTACGCCAACGATGGGGACTGGGTTGAGAGTTGCACCGTCCTGGTGGAGCATGGGGACGGACGACTTGAAATCGTTGATTGTGCGGCGCGGACTTCCGGGTCCGTGATACAGCGAGGCGGTCGTGCAAATCGTGCGGCGAAGCCCATACTGGAGCCTGCCCCCGCCTGATGAGAGTTCTTCTGGCCACCGACGCCTGGGAGCCCCAAGTCAACGGCGTCGTTCGAACGCTGACCCGGGTCATGGCCGAGCTGAGAGAGATGGGGGAGCAGGTCGAGGTCATCAGCCCCGACCAATTTCCGACCTTCCCCATGCCGACCTATCCGGAGATCAAGCTCGCGGTCGGCGCCTACGAGAGGGTTCAGGAGCGCTTCAAGGCCTTCGAGCCGGAAGCCATCCACATCGCCACGGAGGGGCCGATCGGCCTCGCCGCCCGGCGAATCTGCCTCGAGTGGAAGCTCCCGTTCACCACGAGCTACCACACACGGTTTCCGGAATACGTGTCGGCGCGGCTGCCGGTCCCGCTTGCCGCCGGCTACGCCTACATGCGTTGGTTTCATCGGCCCTCAGGGCGTCTGATGGTGGCCACGCCAACGATGCGCGATGAGCTCGAAGCGCACGGGTTTCGCAATATCTCCCTGTGGTCGAAGGGCCTCGACACGGAGCTTTTCAGGCCCCGCCGTGAGGATGAGCCCGACATCTTCGAGGGGTTACGACGGCCGATATGGATGAACGTCGGGCGCGTCGCCGTGGAGAAGAATATCGAGGCCTTCATTGGGCTGGATCTCCCCGGGACCAAGGTCGTGGTAGGCGATGGCCCCCAGCGGGATGAGCTGCAGGCGAAGTTTCCGGATGTTAAGTTCGTGGGCATGAAATTCGGCGCCGAGCTTGCCGCGCACTACGCGTGCGCCGACGTGTTCGTATTTCCCTCCCTGACCGACACCTTCGGCCTGGTCATCCTCGAGGCCTGGGGCGCAGGAACGCCTGTCGCCGCATTCCCGGCGCCGGGACCGATCGACATCATCCCGGGCACCGGCGCCGGGATCCTTGCCGCCGACCGGGACCGTGGCTTGAAGGAAGCCTGTATGGCGGCGCTGGAGATCGATCGCGCTCAGGTGAGGCGAGTGGCGCTGCAATACTCCTGGCGAGCCTGTGCAGAGGAATTTGTCCGACTGCTGCAGCCCTATCCCGAACCCGAGAAGAGCCGCTTCTGGAGGAGGCTGCGGCGCCTGGGTCGTCTGCGCCGAAGAGCGCCGGCCAACCGGGCATCGGCGGCCTGAGGCATCGGGTTGTCCCGGCGCCGTGCAGGCGGACGCCGGCGTTGGTTCAGCTTGCGAGGATCGCGTCCTCGCTCGTGAATAAGCGCTTTACATGCGGGCCCGACATCCCTATTTGGCGCGCTCCGGCGGACCCGAAGTCCATCAGACATGCTCTGCTAACGCCGGCCTGGGTTAACAATCTGCAGGGGGTTACGTGAGTTGCACACGTACCATTCGCCCCTGGACCTGGTCCGTGAGCGGTCGCCGGAACGTCCAGTCGCACTCGTGCGGCCTGGCGCCGTCGAGCTAGCTACACGCTGGTTCAGCCAAAACTTCAAAGGTGACGTCCTCTATGCGGTGAAGGCGAACCCTTCGCCGTGGGTCATCGGTCAGGTCCTGCGCGGAGGCGTGCGTCGTTTCGACGTGGCGTCCGCGGCGGAGATCGAGCTCGTGCGGACGCATGCGCCGGACGCACGCATGGCCTTCATGCACCCCGTCAAGAGCCGGCAGTCGATCGCCGCCGCGTATTCCGACTTCGGCGTGCGGACGTTCGCCATCGACAGCGAAGCCGAACTCGCGAAGATCCTCGAGGTCACTGGGGGCGCGCGCGATCTCGAAATCATCGTGCGGCTCGCCGTCGAGGCGCCCGGGGCGGCGTACGCCTTGGGCGGGAAGTTCGGCGTCTCGGTCTCCGATGCGCCCGACCTCTTGCTCGCTGCGCGTCGATCCACCCAGGATATGATGGGCGTGAGCTTTCACGTCGGCAGCCAGTGCATGCGGCCATCCGCCTTCCAGGCGGCGATGGCGCAGGCGTCGCGCGCGCTTGTGCGGGCCGGGGTCCTTGCCGACGTGGTTGATGTCGGCGGCGGTTTTCCATCCGTCTATCCCGGAATGGCGCCCCCGGACCTCGACGAGTACCTCGCGGCCATCGATCGCGGGTTCTCCGACATGATGGTGCACGAGACGACGGAGCTCTGGTGCGAACCCGGGCGCGCGCTTGTCGCCGAAGGGACCTCGCTCCTGACGCGTGTCGAGCTTCGGAAGGGTGACGCCCTCTATCTGAATGATGGGGCCTACGGCTCCCTGTTCGACGCGGCTCACGCAAAGTGGCCGTTCCCGGCCAAGCTCGTGCGGCCGGATGGCCCATCGGGCGCTCCGATGCGGGCCTTTCAGTTCTACGGGCCCACCTGCGACTCGATCGATCATATGCCCGGTCCGTTCCGCCTTCCTGACGATGTCCAGGAGGGGGACTTCATCGAGATCGGGATGCTCGGCGCCTATGGCGTGGCGATGACGACGCGGTTCAACGGTTTTGGGGATCTCGAGACGGTCGAGGTTGCGGATCCACCGATGGCGTCCATGTTCGGTCTGGCGCCTCGCTCGATACCGACGGCGAAGCCCGAGGCGGACTCCGTCGTCAGGCTTCCGCGGACCCGCACCCGGCGCCGTCGTCGTCGCTGATTCCCCCGGGGCGCTCCATCGGAGCGCCCGCAATCTCTCCCGCAGCCGCCTGGCGCGATCGCCACCGGCGGAAGACCCATACGTTCGCTCAAAGGAGGGGCAAAGATGGACGCGCCCGCCACCAACGCCAAGGCCGAACTGCTCGCCTCTACCGTCGAGCACGTGGATATCGCCGCGTACGATGCGCGGCCGGTCATCGACGCCATGCGCAAGATGAGTTTCGCTTCACGCGACACCGCTCGGGCCGCCGACATCCTCAACATGGCCATCGACGATCCCGCCTGTTCGGTCTGGCTGACGCTTGCCGGCTCCACGAGCGCCGGAGGGTGCATGCACGTCTATAGGGACATGCTCCGTTACGGCATGGCGGATGTCGTCGTCGCCACGGGCGCCTCGATCATCGACATGGATTTCTTCGAGGCGCTTGGCTTCCGCCACTACCAGGCCAAGGGCGGCGTCGACGACCGCGACCTGCGAGCCCTGTACATCGACCGGATCTATGACACCTACATCGACGAGGAAGAGCTCCAGGCCTGCGATCATGCGATCAAGGCGATCGCAGACTCGTTGGAACCGCGACCCTATTCCTCGCGTGAATTCATCCATGAGATCGGGCGATGGCTCTCCGTAGGGAATGCGAAGAAGCCGGGCAGTCTTGTTCAGACTGCATTCGAGGAAGGCTGCCCGATTTTCTGCCCCGCATTCACCGATAGTTCCGCGGGCTTTGGACTCGTGAAGCACCAGGTCGAGCGGATCAAAGCCGGTCGTCCCTACATGACGATAGACTCGGTGGCGGACTTCCGGGAGCTGACGGATGTCAAGATCGAGGCGGGGACCACAGGCCTCTTCATGGTGGGCGGCGGCGTGCCGAAGAACTTCGCCCAGGACACAGTGGTCTGCGCCGAGATCCTCGGAATAGAAGCCGATATGCACAAGTATGCTGTGCAGATCACCGTTGCCGATGTGCGGGACGGAGCCTGCTCCTCGTCCACGCTCAAGGAGGCCTGCTCCTGGGGCAAGGTCGACGTCACCCACGAGCAGATGGTGTTTGCCGAGGCGACCACCGTTGCACCCTTGATCGTATCCGACGCCTACCATCGCGGCGGTTGGCGCACACGGAGCAAGCGCCGTTACGCAAACCTCTTCAACCTGAAGCCTCAGCGAAATTCCTGATCCCGCTCCGCGATTCCGGGGGTTGAGGCCAGCGGGTTTCCTTGTCAGTTAGGGGAACCACGCGGGAGGCGGAACGCATGCGGTTCGGGTTGGGTGTGGCGATGAGCCTCTGCGTCGTGCGCGCAGTGTCCGCCGTTGCGCTGGCTCAGTCTTCTCCCGCTGGCGGCGGATATCTCGCCGGCCATGAACCGGACACGATCGCAGTCGTGCCCCAAGCGCCCACGCCTGGTTCGGCGCGGGATCTCGAGGATCGGGCCGTCTTCAAGGCGACTCGCGCCCTCGAGGGGTCTCCCCGCTGGGCCTTGGCGCAGAACGACGTCGACCTCAGGATACCGTCGATCCTGCATGACTTCAGCTGCGCCGCTGGGGTGACATTGACCGAGCAGGACGCCCCGGCCCTCATAACGATCCTCAGAAAACTTTACCCGGATCTTCAGTCCGCCTATGGCGGGCCTAAGGACCTGTACCGTCGGCCTCGTCCCTATCTGCGCGACTCAGGGCCGATCTGCACGCCGCGGTCCAAGGCGCTGGACGAGAGCTTCGACTATCCGTCGGGCCACGCGACGTTTGCCTGGACCTACGGTCTGATCCTCGCGGAGCTTCTCCCCGATCGCGCCGGTCCCATCCTTCAGCGGGCGCGCGCCTTTGGCGAGAGCCGGGCGGTCTGCGGCGTCCACAGCGCGAGCGCGGTGACAGAGGCGCGGACGGCAGCGTCCACGTTGTTCGCGGCGCTTCAGGCGTCGCCAGCCTTCCAGGAAGATCTCCGGTCCGCCCGCGCCCAGCTGGCGACGATCCGCGAGACCCCAGAGCCCGCCGCTTGTCGCGCCGAGCAGGCGCTTACGGCCCGGACGCCCTGGTGACCGAAGCCGCCTCAGCAACTCCCGGCGTGGAGGTCTGGCGAGGCGGGGTCAACGCCTGGGAATGCGACCACATGGGGCACATGAACGTGCGCTTCTATGTGGCGCGGGCTATCGAGGGACTTGCAGGGTTCGCCGCAGAATTGGGGCTCAGCGCCGCCTTTAGCCGAAGGGCGGCGAGCACCTTTCTCGTCAAGGACCAGCATATCCGCTTCCTTCGGGAAGCCGCCGCTCCGGCCGCACTCCACATGACTGCCGGCGTGCTGGAGGTCACCGACACGGAGGTTCGCGTCCTCCAACTCCTCGTCCACTCCATGAGCGGAGAATTGGCCGCCGCCTTCCAGACGGTGGTCGCTCACGTGACCGTCAATGAACGCCGTCCGTTTCCGTGGTCGGCCAGAAGCCGGGACGTTCTCGAAGCTCTGAGGGTGGAGGTCCCGCCCAGGGCCCAGCCTCGGAGGCTGAGCCTCACAGAAGGAGCCGGTGATGGTTCCATCGAGACCGCGAACAGCCTGGGGCTGATACGGATCGCCAACGGAACCGTGGGCTTTCAGGATTGCGACGTATTCGGGCGCATGAGGCCCGAGGTCTTCGTAGGGCGCGTTTCCGATGGTGTGCCTGCGCTCCGCAGCCAGCTGTACGCTGACGCTGCGGATGAGGCCGGCGACAAGCGTATCGGCGGCGCAGTGCTGGAATACCGGATAGCTTATCTGGGATGGCCGGAGGCGGGATCGCGCCTGGACGTGCGTTCGGGCCTCGCGGACGTAGATGACACGACCCAACGCCTTGTTCACTGGATCCTGGACCCGGCCACGGGCCGGCCGTGGGGCTCGGTCACGGCGGTCGTCGCGGATTTCGATCTCGACGCGCGGACGATCGTTCCGCTTTCCGCTCAGCGGCGCTCGCGCCTTGAGGGGCAAGTGGTCCCTGGCCTCCGATTCTGAGGCCTCAGAGGTCCGCCAAAAGGGTCTCCGCCAGGTTGTTCATCACGAGATCCGGTCGCTCCATCGGAAGGAAATGTGTGGTTCCAGGAGCTCTTGTCAGCGAGACCCTGGGAGCCAGCTCACCGAGGTCGAAACCTGGGGACTCGCGACAGGTCGAGCCGGTCTCCGCGGCCAGGATCCGTACGGGCCCAGGGTAGGCTTCGAGCGCGCCCCAGGAGTCATGTCCCTGAGCCGCGTAGTAGTTCGAGGCTTCCCAGCTCGGCGCGCAGGCGAGCTCGACGGCGCCGTCCGGAGCGTCCCGGAAGCCCCCTTCGACATAGTCTTCGAGCATCGCCTCAGGCCATGTAGCAAACGCTCCTCGCCCGAGGTACGCCGCGCGGGCGTCGGCGCGACTGGCGAACGTGGCCCTTCGGCGAATTGCGGCGGCAACCATCGGCGAAGCGTCACCTCCATTGGCCAGCACAGAGGGGGGCATCACCGGATCGAGAAGAAGAAGCCGATGGATCCGGTCGGGTGCTTCACGGGCCGCGAGAAGGCTTACGGTTCCTCCCATCGAGTGGCCGCAGAGGGCCACCTCCTTGAGGTCGAGCACAGCGATGAATGCGAGCAGGTCGTCGCGCAGGTCCAACCAATCCCGACGCCCTTCAGGTCGCGTTTCCAGGGTGGTAGCCCCGTGTCCCCTCTGGTCAAACGCCAGGATGCGATTGAACCTGCTTACAGGACCCAACAGGCGCCGGTAGGTCCTGGCGTTGAACCCATTGGCGTGCAGGAAGACGCCGGCCACGGGAGCATCTAGGCGGCCAAAGTCCAGCACGGCGACCTCGCCGGGTCCGCGGCTGGGCAAGGCCAGATTGAACTGGCGAAAAGGGAGATCTTCGAGATGTTCCACCGCTCGCCGCCTAAAGGGCGCGGGGCGTCGGAGCAAGCTGCGTGCACTTCGGCGCTTGCTACTTCTTTTCCGAAGAGCCGCCCTGGCTGGTGGCCATCTCGATGAGGGCAGCGATGCGATCGGTCGAATCGGCGACCTGACCCAGCATCTGAAGCGGCGACGCGCCCGGACGAACGGCCGCCACCACGCGGTTGGCTGCGTTCTGCGCCACCTGGACCGCCGCCTTCTGCGCCGTGGCGTAACTCGAGGCCTGGCTGTCCTGGTAGATGAATCCGTAGGTGGGATAGGTCGTGGAGCCGAGGTCCCGCGACGGGTCGTACCACACCTTCACAAGGCTCCAATCGCCGGCCTGCGACACGTCGATGACCGTCACATTCTTCTCGATCTGGCCTCGCGAGCCGTCGATCGGTGACCAGTTCGCGTGGGTGATCTGAATGATACGGTCGGTAATGACCTGACTGACGACCGCGACGTGACCCAGCCGCATGCGTCCGGTTGGCTTGAAGCAAAGCACGGCCCCAAGCTTCGGTTTGAAGCCCGTCTGATAGCGGCCCACGGCCTGGTTCCACCACGTGTAGGCGTCACCAAAAATCTGAATCCCGGACATCAGCCGGGCGAACGGGACGCATTCCCAGTAGGACTCGGCCGCAGCGTTCATCGGACCCACGCAGAGCACAAAGGCTGCCGCCAATGAACCAACGATAGGTCTAACGCGTATCGCCATACTAACGGATCTCTCCCCCGCTGGAGCGGGTTCTGCGTAACCGTGCCGGTAGGGGATGAAAAGACGGTTTACGCGTCTGGCCGCCGCGCTTTTGCGCCGCAGTGTGGCCAAAGCGCAGCTTCATCGTGGCGCACCTGGTTACCGTCACCGCCCCTGCTTGCTTAGGAATCCGCGACCGAAGCCGCACACTAGACGGAGATGCGCCAAATTATCTCGGCGCTGTTCGTAGAAGACAAACATTTCGCATGCGAGTGTAAAATATTATTTTGGTTATATCAAGCCTCACACTCACCAAACGGCGTCTATCTACTATAGATACATTCATATCGCATAATACATGTGGCTAAAAATCCGAGTCGTCGTCATTATTTCGGTTTCTGATCAAATTTCCTTGAGCGATTGGCGATGAGGTATCTGACCCGTGATGCGACGATCCGTCGCTGAATTGCTACGTTCGATTTCAAGGGGTTGCGCCCCCACCACGGCCCCGCATTCGCCGATAAGCCGCGTTCAACAGCTCGACGAAGAGCGAAAACGCAATGGCGAAATAGACGTAGCCACGGGGAATGTGGAACCCGATTCCATCCGCGAGCAGCGCCACGCCGATCAGCAGGATGAAGGCGAAGGCGAGCATCCGCATTGTCGGCCGGCTGTGGATGAAGTCTCCCACCGGCGCGGCCGCCAGCAGCATCACGAGCGTGGATGCGACGACGGCCGCGATCATCACCCAGAGCTCGTTCGTCATCCCGACGGCGGTGATGACGCTATCAAGCGAAAAGACGATGTTGATGAGGCCGATCTGGCCGATGACGCCGAGAAACGAGGCGCTTGGTTTTCCACTCGATCCTTCGGCCGGTGTCGCCGGCGGCTCGAGTTCGTCGTGAATTTCGACGGTTCCCTTGGTCAGCAGGAAAAGGCCCCCGCAGATCAAGACCAGGTCCTTTACCGTGACGCGCCTGCCCAGGATCGCGAACAGAGCGATGTCGATGTTCGTCACCCAGACGAGACACACGAGCATCAAGACGCGCAGCGCCATGGCCAGGATCAGGCCGACCAGCCGTCCCCGGTCGCGCCGCTCGGGCGAGAGGCGCTGCAGGGCCAGCACCAGGAACACGAGATTGTCGATGCCCAGGACGATCTCGAGGAAGGTGAGCGTCGCCAAGGACGCCAGCGTCTCGCCGCTGAAGAAGCTGGGCATCCAGGCGCTCTAACCTTTCTTTCGGACCACAAGCTGCGACGCGGGCCGGCGGGGCCGCGCTCGGTGATCTAGAGGAAGTTGTAGGGGTCGATATCGATGTCGATCCTCACCGAGCTGGGCGGCGGCCGCCGCGCGCGCCAGGCGAGCAGGAACGACTGGATGTCGACCGATCGTTCCGCTCGGACAAGAATTCGCTTCCGACGCCTTCCGCGCACAAGGGCAAGGGGCGCGTCCGCGGGGCCGAAGATCGTCACACCCTCCGCGTTCGGCGCAGCCGAAGCGAACGCGCGAGCAAAATCTTCGAGGACGTCCCCTCGCTGGCTGGAAAGAATCACAGCCGCAAGCCGACCATAGGGGGGCAAGCCCAGGATCTCGCGTTCTGAAAGCTCGGCCGTGACGAATCCATCTCGATCCTGCGAGGCGATCGACTGCATGACAGCGTGATCTGGCGACCAGGTCTGGATGAGGGCGCGGCCGGGTCGATCGGCTCGCCCCGCTCGCCCGGCCACCTGGGTGAGAAGCTGGAAAGTGCGCTCCGCCGCGCGAAGATCGCCCCCTCGCAGGCCCACGTCGGCATCGACCACGCCCACCAAAGTGAGCTTTGGAAAATTGTGCCCCTTGGCCGCCGATTGAGTGGCGACCATGATGTCGACGTCTCCCCGCTCCATCGCTTCGATCAGGGCCCGCGCGCTGCGGGCGTCTGGCGCGGTGTCCGACGAGAAGACCGCGATGCGGGCTTCGGGGAACCATGATCGCGCCTCTTCCTCCACGCGCTCGACCCCAGGCCCGATGGAAACCAGGCTGTCGGCAGCGCCACACGCCGGGCACGCATCGGGCCTGGGCATCGAAAAGCCGGTCAGGTGGCAAATGAGTCTTCGGCTGTAGCGGTGCTCCACGAGCCAGGAGTCGGTGTCCGGCGCCTTCATTCGCTCGCCACACGTCCGGCAGATCACGAGCGGCGCGTAACCCCGGCGATTGAGGAACAACAAGGCCTGCTCCCCTCGGCCCAGGGTTTCCTTCACAGCGCCGACCAAAGGGGGAGAGAGCCAGCGACCCTGGTCGGGAGGCGTCTTCCGCAGGTCGATCAACTCCACGTCCGGCAGGCTTGCTGGGCCGTGGCGGTCTGCCAACCGGAGATGCCGATAGCGCCCCGATCGCGCGTTCCAAAGCGTCTCCAGCGAAGGCGTGGCCGACGCCAGCACCACCGGCGCCCGTTCGATCTTCCCGCGCGCAACGGCCAGGTCCCGTGCGTGGTACACGAAGCCCTCGTCCTGTTTGTAGGAGCCGTCATGCTCCTCATCGACGATGATGAGGCGAAGATCGGCGAATGGGAGGAACAGCGCCGAGCGCGCGCCTACCACGATCCGCGCGCGACCTTCCGCCACCGATTCCCAGGTCTCCCGCCTGCGCGGACCCGAGACGCCGGAGTGCCATTGGGCTGGCGCAGAGCCGAAGCGAGCCTGGAACCGGCGGAGCACCGCCTCGGTGAGGGCGATCTCCGGAAGTAGCGCGAGCACCTGGCTGTGGGCGCTCTGGCGCAGCGCCGTGGCGGCGGCCTCCAGATAGACCTCGGTCTTCCCCGAGCCGGTCACCCCATCCAGCAGCGCGACCCCGAACGATTTTGCGGTCACCATTGAGCCGATCGCTTCGGCTGCGGCCGCCTGGCTCTCATTCAGGGCTGAAGGCGCGTGGTCAGGGTCCGAAACCTCCTGAGGCTGATCGAGCGACGCCGGGACAAGAGCGCCAACCCGAATCAGATCGGCCACGACCCCTGCGGAGACCTCGGACACGCGAGCCAGCTCGGTCCGGGTCATGGGGGTGATCGCGGCGGCCAAGACCCTCTGTTTGGCTGAGGTGAGCTTCGAGGGCGCGACTCCGGATGCGACGAATCGCGGGCGCGGCGAGGGTCGCGGCGCGCCCAATCCCCTCAAGGCCAGGGCGAGCCCCGCCCCGGGGGCATCGGCCGCATAGTCCGCCGCCCACCGCGCGAAGGCCAATGCCCGCGCCGGGATCCTGGGCGCGTCCAGCCGACCAATGACGGAGCGCAGCTTGCGATTGGTTCCTGCCGCCGGCTTGAAGCCCGTCACGACGCCAGTGACAGTTCGCGGGCCAAGCGGCGCAGCAACGATATCGCCGATCTCGAGCTCCAGCCCTGCGGGCTCGGCGTAGTCGTACGCCTCCCACAGCGGCAAGGGCATGAGCACCTGGGCCACACGCCCCGAGAGGGCCGGCGAGTCCGTCTGGACGTCCATCATGCCTGGTCTTCACCATCCAGCCGGGAGAACGCAACCCGCCCTTAACCACTGCAGCGCTCTTGATCGGCTCACTTCGCTCGCAGGGTTGGCGTAGCGGGCGATTCGAGACGGAGAGAGTTCTCTTGGCGCTGCGAGCCTCGACAAGCGACGCATCCAAACAGGAGCCGGAGCAAGTCTTCGACCCCGATTCATTGCGGTCACTCATTCGCTCGAACGCCGAGTGGCTGAAAGGCGAGGCGGAGCTGCTGGCCGAGTGTGGCCTGCGGGAAGATGTGGCCAACGTCGTCGATTTCGGGCCGATCGCGCTTTCCCGGGTGAGCGAGGCCCACCAACGCGAATCGAACGAACGTCGTAGGCTGGAAGCGGTCGCTCGCGCCAACTATGCGGCGCAGGCTCAGACCCACGCTGCGGTAATCGATCTGCTCGAAGCCGAGTCGCTCGCCGATCTCGCCGCGCGCCTGGACGAACTCTCGCGCAGCCGTTTCGGTCTGGCGATCGGGACGATCGCGGTCGAAGGCGAGGCGGCGCCCAGTGAGTGGGTCCCCCTGGTTACCGGTCAGGTGGACGCCTTGATCGGCTCTCACAGGCTCTCAAAGCTCGGACGATGCCCAACCGCCGTCGGGCTGTTCGGGTCTCTGGGACCCGACATCGGCAGCGCAGCGTTGCTCCGCCTGCAGATGTGGAAGCCGTCTCGCCAGGGCGTGATCGCGTTCGGCGCCTTGGACCCACTGGCTTTCAGCGAGGACATGGGTGCGGAGCTCGTGACCTTCCTTGCGCGCGTGGTCGAGCGAACCGCCGAGAGATGGCCGAGCCCCTGACATTTCGCGCGTGCCTCGAGGACTGGCTCACGTATCTGGCGCTTGAGCGCCGAGCCAGCCCTCGCACTGTCGAGGCGTACCGCGCTTGCCTGACGGCCTTCGCCGAGTTCCTGGTCGCTCACCTTGGGGCGCCCGTTTCGCCTGAAACCCTGGCCAAGATCACCGCTGCAGATCTGCGAGCCTATTTGGCCTTTCGGCGTTCGGAGAGCCACCTCGCGCCCAGGTCTCTTGCCCAGGCCGTCTCCGCCATTCGCGCCTTTTACCGGTATCTCGATGTGAGACACGGTCTCTCCAACGACCAGGTCCTGCGTGTGCGTGGCCCACGCGTTCGGCCGGGCGCGCCCAGGCCCGTATCCATCGAGGAGGCGCACGACCTGGTCGCCGGCGCATCGGATCGGCCGGCGCTCCCCTGGATCGCCTTGCGGGACCGTGCGGTGCTGCTGTTGCTGTGGGGATGCGGCCTGCGCATCTCCGAGGCCCTGAGCCTGCGCGGCGGCGACCTTCCCCTCTCGGATGGGCTCAGGGTCACCGGCAAGGGCGGCAAGACCCGGCTCGTGCCCGTGCTCTGTCCGGTGCGGGAAGCGATTGACGCCTACGTCGCCGCCGCCCCATTCCAGATCATGGCCGAGGACGCCCTGTTCCGGGCCACGCGGGGTGGCCCGCTACGTCCGCGGCAGGTTCAAGCTCTCGTCCAGGGCCTTCGCGGGGCCCTGGGGCTTCCCGAAAGCGCAACACCGCATGCGTTGCGCCATGCCTTCGCGACCCACCTGCTGGGGGCGGGGGCCGACCTTCGCTCGATCCAGGAACTGCTCGGCCATGCGTCCCTCAGCACGACCCAGCGCTACGCCGCCGTGGACGCTGCTGGTCTCATGAAGGCCTACGCAGGGGCGCATCCGCGTCCCTGAGCGTGCTCACCGTCAGGCCTGCATCGTCCAGCCTTCGACTCCCATGGCCGCCTGCCGAAGGGCTTCAGACCGCGTGGGATGCGGGTGGCAGGTGCGCGCAACGTCCTCGGACGAAGCGCCGAATTCCATGGCCACACAGTACTCGCTGATCAATTCGCTCACGTCAGGGCCGATCATGTGTACGCCAAGGATGCGGTCCGTCTGCGTGTCGGCCAGGATCTTCACGAAGCCTTCCGCCTCATGGTTGACCTTGGCCCGCGAGTTGGCCGTGAACGGGAACTTGCCGACCTTGTAGGAGACGCCGTCCGCCTTCAGCTCCTCTTCGGTGCGCCCGACGGTCGCCACTTCGGGGAAGGTGTAGATCACATTCGGGATCACATCGTAGTTCACGTGTCCCGCGCGCCCGGCGATGATCTCGATGCAGGCGACCGCCTCGTCCTCGGCCTTGTGCGCCAGCATCGGTCCGTACGTGACATCGCCAATCGCCCAGACGCCTTCCGCCGCTGTCCGGAAGTGACTGGTCTCGATGAATCCGCGGCGGTCCGTCGTCAGGCCCACCGACTCCAGCCCCAGGCCCTGGGTGAACGGACGCCGGCCGATGGCCAGCAGGACGTAATCAGCAGAGATCGTCTCGGCGTCGCCGCCCTTGACGGGCTCGAAGATCACGTCGACCCCATCGTTCTTGACGGTGGCGCCGGTCACGCGGGCTCCAAGCCGGAAGGCGATCCCCTGCCGCGTCAGCGAACGCTGGAAGGTCTTGGCGGTCTCTTCGTCGAGTGTCGGGGTGATCCGGTCGAGGAATTCCACCACCGTGACCTTGGCGCCCAGCCGCCGCCAGACGGAACCCAGCTCCAGCCCAATGACGCCCGCGCCGATCACGATCAGATGGCCGGGCGTTTCGGGAAGATCGAGCGCCCCGGTGGAATCGACGATCCTCTGCTGATCGACAGCCACGCCGGGCAGGGGAGATGGTTCGGAGCCGGTGGCGATAACGACGTGACGTGTCTCCAGGAGAGTTGTGGTCCCATCCTCGGCCGTGACTTCGACCTTTCCTGGACCCGCCAGTCGGCCCTGCCCCTTGATCCAATCCACCTTGTTCTTTTTGAACAGGAACTCCACGCCCTTTGTGAGTTGCCCGACCGACTCCGCTTTCTGCTTCATCATGACCGGCAGGTTGAGTTGGGGGGCGACATCGATGCCCCATTTGGCGAAGTCGTCCTTCGCCATTTCAAAAAGCTCCGAGGCGTGGAGCAGGGACTTCGAGGGAATGCAGCCCACGTTGAGGCAGGTGCCGCCGAGCGTGGCGCGCATCTCTACGCAGGCCGTTTTCAGCCCCAGCTGACCGGCCCGGATAGCGGCGTTGTAGCCGCCCGGGCCGCCGCCGATGATCACAACGTCGTATCCGGCCATGTCGATTTCCTGGTTCTTGGGATGCGGGCGCTTGGGAAGAGGGCAGGGGCCGCCCGTCGGGTAGGATCAGATCTCAAGCAGCAGGCGCTGCGGATCCTCGATGTGTTCCTTCACCTTCACCAGGAAGGTGACCGCACCTTGCCCGTCAACCACCCGATGGTCGTAGGACAGCGCCAGGTACATCATTGGCCGCACGACGATCTGACCCTTTTCCACGACCGGCCGGTCCTGGATCTTGTGCATCCCCAGCACGCCCGACTGTGGCGCGTTTAGGATCGGTGTGGACATTAGCGATCCGTACACCCCGCCGTTCGAGATGGTGAAGGTGCCGCCCTGAAGGTCATCGAGCGCCAGGGCGCCGTCGCGCGCCTTCTTGCCGAGGTTTGTGATTTCGCGCTCGACGTCGGCGATGGACATGGCGTCGGCGTCCCGGACGACCGGCACGACAAGGCCCCGCTCGGTGCCTACGGCGACCCCGATGTCATAGTGGTTCTTGTAGATCAGGTCGGTTCCGTCGATCTCCGCATTGACCGCCGGCACGTCCTTCAGGGCTGCGATGCACGCCTTCACGAAGAAGCCCATAAAGCCGAGCCGAACGCCGTGGCGCTTCTCGAAGGCGTCCTTGTACTGATTTCGAAGCGCCATCACGGCGCTCATGTCGACCTCGTTGAACGTCGTCAGCATGGCGGCGTTCTGCTGCGCTTCCTTCAGTCGGCGCGCGATGGTCTGACGCAGCCGCGTCATTGGCACGCGCTCTTCCCGCTCACTTGGAGCTCGCGCCGCGCGGGCGACGACAGGAGTCGGCGCAGGGGCGACCACGGGGGCTATGACAGCCTGCGTCGCGCGCGACTGAACAGCAGCCAAGACATCACCCTTGGTCAGACGGCCGTCCTTGCCGCTTCCTCCGATGACGGACGGATCAAGCTGGTTTTCCTCCACGATCCGCCGCACCGCTGGCGACAAGGGGAGATCCGTGGACGCCGTGGCCGGCGCCGCCGCGGCGGCCGCCACGACCGGCGCCGGCTTGGCCGATGCGGTCTCGAGCGTCTTGGCGGGCGCAGGAGCGGCGGCGGCGCCCGCAGCGCCGACAACGCCCAGGCGTTGGCCCGGCGTCACCGTGGCCCCTTCTTCCGCGTCGATCGACGCCAGCACGCCATCTTCCGGAGCTGCGACCTCCAGGCTCACCTTGTCCGTCTCGAGTTCGACGATCACTTCGTCTCGCTTGACCGGCTCGCCGGCGCGCTTGGCCCAACGGGCGACGGTCGCCTCGGTGACGGATTCGCCGAGCGCGGGGGTCATTATGTCAGTCATCGAAAGATCTCTCCGGATCGAAAGCGCCCGGCGCGTCCTTCGCGCCGGGCGTTGGCAGGTCGGACTTGGTCAGCCCAGGGCTTGGCCGAGGAAGTTCTGCAGTTCCTTGAGGTGGCGGCTCATCAGACCTGCCGCGGTAGATGCGGAGGCCGGGCGTCCCACATAACGGGCGCGCTTTGCGGCGATGTTCATCTTCGCGAGCGTCAGTTCCAGCCAGGGATCGACGAACGTCCAGCCACCCATGTTCTTCGGCTCTTCCTGGCACCACACCAGTTCGGCCGACTTGAACCGGGACAGCTCGACCGTAAGAGACTTCACGGGCCACGGATAGAACTGCTCGAGCCGCATCAGATAGATATCGTCGACGCCGCGTTTCTCGCGCTCTTCCAGCAGGTCATAGTATACCTTGCCTGAGCAGAGGACGACGCGACGGATCTGATCGTCCGGCTTGAGGGTGACGCTGGTGAGCCGCCCGTATTGAGCGTCATCCTGCAGCACTCGGTGGAACGAGGAGCCTTCCGCCATCTCGCTGAGCGGCGAGACCGCCTTCTTGTGACGCAGTAGCGACTTGGGCGTCATGATCACGAGCGGCTTGCGGAACTCACGAAGCATCTGACGCCGCAGAATGTGGAAGTAGTTGGCCGGCGTCGAACAGTTCGCCACTTGCAGGTTATCTTCCGCACAAAGCTGCAGATAGCGCTCGAGGCGAGCCGAGGAGTGTTCGGGACCCTGGCCTTCGTAGCCATGCGGAAGCAGCATGACGAGGCCGGACATCCGCAGCCACTTGCGCTCGCCCGACGAGAGGAACTGGTCCACCACCACCTGGGCGCCGTTGGCGAAATCACCAAACTGCGCCTCCCAGAGCGTGAGCGTCCTTGGGTCAGCCAGCGAGAAGCCATACTCGAATCCGAGCACCGCTTCTTCCGACAGGGCCGAGTCTAGCGCCTCGAAGTGGGCCTGGCCGGGACGCAGGTGTCGTAGCGGCGTGTAGTGTTCTTCGGTGGTCTGGTCGACGAGGTCGCAATGGCGCTGGGTAAAGGTCCCACGCACGCTGTCCTGGCCTGAAAGCCTGACAGGGAAACCTTGGTCCAGCAGGCTGGCGAAGGCGAGGTGTTCGGCCGTGGCCCAGTCGAGATCCTGGCCCGACTCGATGGCGTTGCGGCGCGCCTCGATGACCCGCGCCACAGTCCGGTGAACGTCGAGGCCCTCCGGGATGGCGGTGAACTTCATCCCGAGGTCCCGCAGCTTCTGCATCGGTACGGCCGTCTCTCCGCGCCGATCCTCACCCTCGGGCAGGGCGAGGCCGGACCACTTGCCGTCAAGCCAGTCCGCCTTGTCCGCGTGCCAGGTCTTTCCGGCCTCGAACTCCACGTCGAGGAAGGCGGCGAACTCCGACACCCAGGCGTCGACTTCCTCGGCCGTGGTCACCCCTTCGGAGATGAGCCGCTTGGCGTAGATCTCGCGGGTGCTCGGCTGTCCCTTGATGGCCTTGTACATCAAGGGCTGCGTCATCGTCGGATCGTCGCCCTCATTGTGGCCGAACCGGCGATAGCAGAACATGTCCACCACCACGTCCTTGCCGAACTCCTGGCGGTACTCGATCGCCACCCGGGCGGCGAACGTGACAGCTTCAGGGTCGTCGCCGTTGACGTGGAAGATGGGCGCCTCGACCATCAGCGCACTGTCTGACGGGTAAGGGCTCGTGCGGGAGTAGGCCGGGCTCGTCGTGAAGCCGATCTGGTTATTGACGATGAAGTGGAGGGCGCCGCCCGTGCGATAGCCCCGGATGCCCATCAGATTGAAGCACTCGGCGACGACGCCCTGACCCGCAAAGGCTGCATCCCCGTGCATCAGCAGGGGCAGCACATGGCCGCGCCCGGCGCTTGGCGTCACTCGCAGAGTATAGGCCTGCTTGGCTCGCGCCTTCCCCAGGACGACCGGATTCACGATCTCCAGGTGGCTGGGGTTGGCTGTGAGCGACAGGTGGACGTTGTTGCCGTCGAACTCACGGTCCGAGCTGGCGCCCAAGTGGTACTTCACATCCCCGGACCCCTCGACGTCCTCGGGCATGGACGAACCGCCCTGAAACTCGTGGAAGATTGCCCGGTAGGGCTTGCCCATCACTGCGGCCAGAACGTTGAGACGGCCCCTGTGGGGCATGCCAAGGATCATCTCCTGGACGCCCAGGGCGCCGCCCCTCTTGATGATCTGCTCGAGCGCCGGCACCGCCGACTCGCCGCCGTCCAGACCGAACCGCTTCGTGCCCGGATAGCGGCGGGCGAGGAACCGTTCGAACCCTTCGGCCTCGATCAGCTTCTTGAGGATGGCGATCTTGCCTTCCTTCGTGAAGTTGATCTCCTTGTCGCGTCCTTCGATCCGCCGCTGGAGCCAGGCTTTCTCCGCCGGGTCAGAGATGTGCATGTACTGCACGCCAAGCGTGCTGCAGTAGGTCCGCCGCAGAATCGCGAGGATATCGCGAAGATTTGCTGTCTCTAGGCCCAGCACATAGTCGAGGAAGATCGGACGGTCGTAGTCCGATTCAGAGAAGCCGTAGGTCGCCGGGTCCAGCTCCGAAGCGTCACCCGCGGTGACGGCGAGGCCGAGCGGATCGAGCTTGGCCTTGAGGTGGCCGCGGATCCGGTAGGCTCGGATCATCATGATCGCGCGCAGCGAATCCAGGGTGCGCGATCTCACTTCGTCCGGGCTGGCCGCCGGCGCCCGCTGTTCGATCTCGCGCTGCAGCTTCGTCTCGACGACTGGCCACAGACCATCGATGGGGGCGAGCCAGTCGGGGCGGGGCGTCGGCTCGGGAGGGGGCGCCCACGGCGGAAGCTCACCCGCCTGGCGGATGGCCTGGGGCGCATCGGCGAGCGTGGTGAAATACTCGGCCCAGGATCGTTCGACGGAGGCGGGATCCTTCGCCCATCTGGCCTGCAGGTCTTCGACGAAGCCGGCATTGCCGCCATAAAGGAACGAGGTCTCGGCCAGGATCTCGCTGCGCCGTCCCGCGTCGTCTGCCATGGTTGTGAACTCTTGATCGTTTCGTACTTCACGCCGGTGTGACCGGTCGCGACGCCTAAGTAGTTACCCCAGCGTCCGGCGTCGATGAACCCTTACGCCGCCCCGGAGCGGAAATTACGGCGCCGGTGTCGCCCGGCGCCCGTTCAGGAAGCTGAAGCTCCGCCGTCTCGTGTCAAAGCTGAAGCTTTGCGGCGGCGGAGAGGCGGGCTTGCGGCTCAGGTGTCGAATGAGCCGCCGTCATCTCCGCCGCCGGTGTCCCAACCGCCGCCAGAGTCTCCGCCCTGGTCGAACCCGCCGCCGGAGTTGTCGTCGTAGTAGTTGTTCTCGACGATCTCGGTCGGCTGGCCGCCGCCGAAGCCTCCAAACCCACCGAAGCCGCCTCCGCGGTGTCCCCCGAACAGGTTCGACAGGCCGTCGAACAGCAGGGCGCCGCCCGCCACGCCCGCCGCGGTCGTCCCCGCACTACGCAGGAAATTGCCAAGACCGCCGCCACGGTTGAACGGGCCAGGACCGGCGAAGCCGCCGCCCTGCGGCGGAGGCGCCGCATACTGGTCTTGCGGTGGCGGCGACGCGGCGCGAGCCCAGGGGCTCGGCCCGGCCTGACCGCCCTGACCGCCCAGAAAGCTGCTTGGTTGCTGGGCTGGCGCCGGCATGTTGCGCATCTGCTCCTGCAGGCGCGCGATCTGGTCCTGGGCGGCGTGCAGCGCCTGGTCCGACAGGAGCGCGTGCTGGACCAGCAGGTAAGCGGCGTCAGGCGACGCGCGCAGGGCGTCGTAGATCATCCGCTCCGCCTCGCCGTCCTTTTGCCCTGCGCGGGCGGCGCTCAGATCGTTCAGAAAGTTCTGCAGAAGGGATCGTTCTTCGGGGGTCATCTCGTCATTCCTCACCCAGGCCCGCCCGATATGTGGGAATCGGGCGGGGAGCGTTCCAGGCAAGGCGCCCGTTCAGGCGCCTTTGAGGACCTCCGCCAGGGTCTGGCCCAGTGCGGCTGGCGAGGGAGAGACTCGAATTCCAGCGGACTCCATGGCCTCGATCTTGTCTTCCGCGCCGCCGTGGCCGCCGGAGATGATCGCCCCGGCGTGACCCATCCTCCGCCCGGGAGGGGCGGTGCGCCCGGCAATGAAACCGACCATCGGCTTCCTCACGCGCGATTCCTTGATGAACGCCGCCGCGTCCTCCTCGGCCGAACCGCCGATTTCGCCGATCATGATGATCGACTCGGTCTCGGGATCGGCGAGGAACATCTCCAGGATGTCGATGAACTCGGTGCCTTTCACGGGGTCGCCGCCGATGCCGACCGCCGTCGTCTGACCGAGACCGACCTGGCTGGTCTGGAATACGGCTTCGTAGGTCAGGGTGCCGGAGCGCGAGACAACGCCGACTGAACCCTTGCGGAAAATCGAGCCTGGCATGATGCCGATCTTGCACGCCTCGGGCGTGAGAACGCCCGGACAGTTGGGCCCGATGAGCCGCGACGACGAGCCTTGCAGGGCCCGCTTCACCTGCACCATGTCCTCCACCGGAATGCCTTCGGTGATGCAGACGATCAGCGGGATTTCTGCGTCGATCGCTTCGAGGATCGAGTCGGCGGCGAACGGCGGCGGAACGTAGATGACGCTGGCGTCTGGCTCGGTGGCCTCCGCCGCCTCGGCCACGGTGTCAAATACCGGCAGGCCCAGATGCGTCGAGCCGCCCTTGCCGGGGGACACCCCTGCCACCATGGCGGTCCCGTAGGCGATAGCCTGCTCGGTGTGGAATGTGCCCTGGGCTCCGGTCATGCCCTGGCAGATGACGCGCGTCTTGGCGCCTATGAGAATCGACATCTGAGTCTTTCTTGCTTCGAGAACGCTTCGAAAGCGAGGATCCGCTGAACTACTTGCGGATCCTCAGCAGTTCGAGGAAGGCGCCGGAACCCTGCTTGGAAATCGTGAGCAGGTGGAGGCCGCCGGAGCCGGCCGCCTGGTCGAACTGACTGTTGTCCACGGCCTTGGGCTCGGTAGCCGGCCCGGTGAACTGGAACACCACTTTCTCGGCGCTGTCCTGCTGCGGCGCGAAGCCCAGGGCGGTTGCCGCAGCGCCGCGGACGGCGGTGAAGTCGGCCTTGGAGACGGCGATCTGGCACTCGTCGGCCTGGATCGCGCCCTTGGTCCCGTGCCAGGCGAACAGCTTCAAATCGGCGTCGCCCACCCGGGTGTTCTTGGAAACCTTGTTGTCCACCGCAAAGCCGGAGATCGGCGTGCCGGAGACATCGCTGCCCTTCCAGTCGTTCGTGGCGGTCGTCACGCCCGCCGGCTCGGCGCCGGTGGCGATGCAAGTCCGCTGGAACGCGGCGAAGATGGGATTGCTGGCCTGGGCGGCTGCGGCGCTCGCGGCGGCGAGACCGAGAACCGCGGCCAGCCCCCCGGCCGCGTATTTCAGTGGCGTCACGTGGAGCTCCTCCTCGGTGGGCGCGGACCCTCTGTCCGACTCTTTGGCTCTGTGAAAGACCCTTAAGTCCATGTCGGCCCGCGCGCCAAGTCCCGGCGGCCCTTAGTTTCAGGCCGAACGCACCGCCTTGACGATCTTCTCCGCCCCGTCGGCCAAGTCGTTGGCCGCGATGACGTTGAGGCCGCTGCGCTCGATCACCTGTTTGCCCAGTTCCACGTTCGTGCCTTCGAGGCGCACGACGAGCGGAACCTGCAGGCCAGTCTCGCGCACAGCCTCGACGACGCCCTCGGCGATGATGTCGCACCGCATGATGCCGCCGAAGATGTTGACCAGGATTCCCTTCACCTTCGGATCGGCAGTGATGATCTTGAAGGCCGCGGTGACTTTCTCCTTCGAGGCGCCGCCGCCGACATCGAGGAAGTTGGCTGGCTCCGCGCCATAAAGCTTGATGATGTCCATGGTCGCCATCGCCAGGCCCGCGCCGTTCACCATGCAACCGATCTCGCCGTCGAGTGCGATGTACGAAAGCTCATGCTTGGAGGCCTCGATCTCCTTCGGGTCCTCCTCAGTCAGGTCGCGCAGGGCGACGATGTCTGGATGACGATAAAGGGCGTTGTCGTCGAAGCCCACTTTCGCATCCAGCACCACCAGCTTGCCTTCGCCGGTCACGATGAGCGGATTGATCTCGAGCAGGCTCATGTCCTCGGAGACGAACGCCTTGTAGAGCGCCGGCAGGAGGCTGCGCACCTGCTTCGCGGCATCGCCTTTCAGGTTCAGCGCCTTCGCGAGCGTGGCGCTGTGATGCGGCCAGACGCCCGTCGCCGGATCGATGGAGAAGGTGACGATCTTTTCGGGCGTCTTGTGCGCCACCTCTTCGATGTCCATGCCGCCCTCGGTGGAGGCGACCACCGCCACGCGACTGGTCTCGCGATCCACGAGCAGGGACAGGTAGAGTTCCTTGGCGATGTTCGCGCCTTCTTCGATGTAGAGGCGCCGGACGACCCGTCCGCGCGGACCGGTCTGGTGTGTCACCAGGGTCATGCCCAGCATGCGCTGCGCCTCGGCCCGCACCTCCTCGATCGAACGAGCCAGCTTGACCCCGCCGCCCTTACCGCGACCGCCGGCGTGGATCTGCGCCTTCACGACCCACACCGGGCCACCGAGCTGTTCGGCCGCGGCGACGGCCTCGTCGACCGAAAACGCCGCCTGTCCGCGCGGAACCGGCGCCCCGTATTTCGCCAGGACCGCCTTGGCCTGATGCTCGTGGATGTTCATGAAGCCTCGCCTGTGTACGCGCCGGGTCGCGGCGCGCTTATATTGGCTGCCAGCCTCTGCCGTAAACACCCGATGCCGACAGTCCAGGACCGTCCGACGGCTTCGTTTGCCGCGAAGACGCGGTCTCCCGCTCCCGCCGGATCGGTGGGCCAGCGCGCGCCCGGCCTGCATCGCGCGTTGCACGCCGGGGCGACGAAATGGCGCGTCTTCGCGGCGATCGCGATCGCGGCGGTTGGCTGGGCGGCCGCCTTGGCCGCCGGCGTTCCGGGGCATTTCTCGGTGGATTCTGTGAGCCAGCTCGCGCAGGGGCGAGCTGGCCTTTTCAACGACTGGCACCCGCCGCTGATGGCCTGGCTACTTGGCCTGGCCGACCGCATCGCGCCCGGGGCCGCCCTGTTCGCCGTCGCGGACGTGTCGATCTTCTTCGCAGGTCTGCTGGGATTCGCCCTGTCGACGCGACCGCCGCGAAAGCGGGGTCTCCTGGTCCTGGCTTTCGTAGCGGCCACGCCCCAGGCCCTGGTGTTCCAGGGGGTGGTCTGGAAGGACATCCTGTTCGCTGACGCGGCGCTGTTCGCCTTCGCCGCCGTAGCGCAGGCGGGCCGTGCAGACGGCTGGGCGTCTCGCGCCTGGCTCGGCCTCGCCTTTGTCGCCTGCGTCGTCGCCATGCTTGTACGGCAGGCAGGATTCGTGGTCCCGTTCGCCGTCGCCGCCGTCTACGTGGCGATCGAGGCAATGGGGCGCAGCCGCGCTGTTGCAGGCGCCATCGCCAGGGCCAGCGCAGGCCTGCTCGCCTTGCTGCTCATCGCTGTCCTGTCCCACGCGGCGTTCGCAGCCAGGAGCGACGGGCGCCCCGGCGGGAGGGCCCAGTTGGCCATGCTTCGGGCGTTCGATCTGGCCGGCTCCCTGCGCCTGGAGCCAGCGCTGCCGACGACGGCGCTGCATATTCGGGCGCCGTCGCTCGAGCGGTTCGAGCGGACCGAGGCTGCATCGACCTGGCAAGCGAATACGATTGACGGGCTCGACGACTTGCCCGGCGCCTCGGTCATTCTGCCGCCCAGCACGCCCGCCTTGGCCGACGACTGGTGGAAACTCGTCCTCCGCCACCCCTGGCTCTATGTCCGGATGAGGGCTCAGGTGTTCTGGGACACCCTGGCCACCCCCGACTCCGCCAATTGTCCGCTCGTCTCCGTCGGCGTCCAGGACAGGGACCGAGCTGAACTTGCACGCGCGGGGCTGCGGCCGCGCCTGACGGCGAGGGACCAGTGGGACGAGGACTACGTCTGGTCGTTCTGGGATACGCCCGTCCTCTCCCACCTGGCGTGGGGAGCTCTGGCGCTGACCCTGCTTGCCCTGGATCTGAGGGACGTGGCGCACGGGGATCGTCGGCCGGGAACGCTGGCGGCGACTGGTCTGGCGGTGGCGGCCCTGGCCTACGCCGCGACCTATTTCGCGGCGTCGATCGCGTGTGACTATCGCTATCTCTACCTGGTCGACGTCGCAGCGATGGCCGCCCTTGTTCGGCGGTCGGCGGCTCGCCCCGTGAAACGTCAGGCCGCCCGGCCTACCACCGCGGTCGCCCGCCTCTCGAGCTTGCCCCATCCCACGCGATAGCCGCGCACCGCCGTGATCACCGACTTGATGACGACGTAGTACATCAGCTGCCGGTAGCCGAACCTCTGGACGGGCAGCCAGACCAGATCCTGCCAGGGCGCGCGCCGCTCGAGCGCCATGCCAAGGGCGCCGGCGGAGAGGTCAAGGAAGATGAAGGCCGCCCAGTAGAATACCGAGCGAATGAAGTCGTCCGGCGACCACTCCACCGGATGGAAGAAGCGGCCATAGATCGCCCAGGCGAGGGAAGAGACGATCGCCAGGTCCACCAGCGGGGCGGCGACGGTCAGGAAGATCTGGAACAGCCAGATCTGCGGCATGGCCACGAAGCCCAGAATGGGCCGCTTGGGATTGAACAGCCCCGCGCGGTGCTTCCAGATGCATTGAAGCGTTCCGAACGACCAGCGGAACCGTTGCTTGAGCAAGCCCTCCACCGTGTCTGGCGCCTCGGTGTAGGCCCGGGCGCTCGCGTCGAACTCGACCCGCCAACCGGCGCGCTGCACGGCCAGGGTGAGATCCTGGTCTTCGGCGAGGGTGTCGGCCGGATAGCCGCCCAGGGACAGCAACACCGATCGGCGCCACGCGCCGACCGCCCCAGGGACCACGGTAACGGCGCCCAGCGCGGCCAGCGCGCGGCGTTCGAGGTTCTGAGCCGTCACATATTCGAGCGCCTGCCAACGGGTGATCAGGTTCAGCCGGTTGCCAACGATGGCGTTGCCCGCCACCGCGCCGACCCGCTCGTCGACGAACCAGCGCGCCAGGCGGCCCAGGGTGTCTGAAGGAAACAGAGTGTCCGCATCAAGGGCGACGACAATCTCGCCGCGCGTCCGGGCGAGACCACGGTTGAGAGCGCGTGCTTTGCCGCCGTTCTCGAACGACATCAGCTCCACGCGCGGCTCGTTCGCGAATGCCTTGCGCACGACCGCCGCAGTCTGATCCTTGGAGCCGTCATCGAGAACGATGACCTCGAGATTCGTCCAGTTCGACGCCAGGATGCGGGTGACCGATTGGACGATCACCTTCTCCTCGTTGAAGCACGGGATCAGCACGCTGATCAGCGGGCCCTTTGTCGGGTCGAGCATGCGCGGGTCGCGGTAAGGCTCGCGGATCCGCTGCCACAGCGCGAGCACAGCCAGGAACAGCAGACGCGCCAGCCCCAGCACGATGGCGACTGTGAACAGCGCCTGAAGGATTTCGTTGACGTAACGGAAAAAGCCGAAGCCGATGCGGTCCAGCAGCAGCGAGAAGTTGGATCTTCCCGTCGGGGGCATGGCGTCCTCACGCGTCATGCCGGCTAGCTGGTCGATGGTCACGAGCTTGTAGCCGCGGGCCTTCAGGTCGTCGATCAGGGCCGGCAGCGCCTGGACCGTGCGGCTGCGGTCGCCCCCGGCGTCGTGGAGCAGGACGACCTGGCCGGCGTATTCGCCGGTGTCCTGCAAGCGGTTCAGGGTCCGTGAAATGATCAGGCTCGGATCGGGCTTCTTCCAGTCGTCCGGGTCGATCCGCAGGCCGACGATGAGATAGCCGAACTCCTGGGCCTTGATCAGGGGATCCACTTCGCCGGGTGTCGAGGGCTCGGCGTCTCCGAAATACGGCGGCCGGAACAGGCGCATCGAGCGGCCTGTCAGGACCTGGAACAGCCGCTGGGTCGTGTTGATCTCGAGGTCTGTCTGGGCCAGCGGCGTGACGCCGATGTTCGGATGGGTCCAGGTGTGGTTGCCCACCATGTCCCCGTCGCGCACCTCGCGCTGCACCAGGTCCGGCCTCTCCTGCATGTTCTGGCCGATGACGAAGAAGGTCGCGGGAACGTGCTTGGCCTCGAGGATGCTGAGGATCTTCGGGGTCCAGCGACCATCCGGTCCGTCATCGAAGGTAAGGGCGACCCACCCGGGATGGGCGCCGTAGCGGTCGATGACATAGGAAGTCGGCATGACCTGGTAGGTTTCGTCGGAGATCAGCCCGGTCTGCGGGTCGGTCTCAATCTGGCGTCGGCCCGGCGTGGGCCGTGCGTCGACGTGCAGGATCTCGCCCGTGCCGTCGAAGTCGACGCCGACGCTGGGCTTGATCTCCTGCAGGCCGACCGCCTTCTCCGCTCCGTACGGCTGGTGGAGGTAATTCCATACCGACGGGTCTTCCGCCCCCATCCGCCAAAGGGCGTAGCCCTGCGGGCGGTAGGCGTCCGCCACTTTCATCTGGTTGAAGAAGGTCGCCACGTCTTGGAACCACACGACGTGCTTGCGGCCGTCGTCGTCCTCGTAGCTGAAGGTCGGATTGAGGGAATCGTCGTCGAGGCTGACCTGGGCGTTGGCGTCATGCGCGGTCTGGGTCGCGTCATAGAACCCGATGGCGTGCGCCTTGGCGGGGCCCTTGGCGTCGGCCAGCGTCCAGTCATATCCGTGCGCGCCCAGGGAGACGATGGTGTGGGCCGGGTCCAGCTGGCGCATGTCGTACGCCAGGGTCTGTTCGAACCAGTCCTGCGCTGTGACCGGTCCGGGCTCTCCGCCGCCCCAGTGCTGGTCGTAGGCCATGAGCACCACAGTATCGGAGACCGCGCGGAATCGCCGCAACGGCCAGGTGTCATCGCCGAACGGCACGGCCACCCACACCTCCCGCCCCAGCGGCTTGAGCGCCGCGCGCGCCTGGGCGAGGAACGCCGGATAACGGGCGAGCGCCGGCCGGCTCAGATTCTCCAGATCGAAGACATAGCCGGCCCAGCCGCGCTGCTTCACCAGCGTCACCAGATTCGTGATCACCGCCTTCTCGGCCGCCGGGTTCATCAGCATGTTGCTGGCGAGCGCCTGGTCCGACTGGGCGTCATGGCCGTTGTGGACCATCGGCAGGACCGAGGGCGGCGACTTGGCGCTGGCGATGATCGCTTCGGCGACTGGATCGGCGGTTACCGAAACCCAGCCTTGCGAGCCGTCCAGCATCACCCACTGCGGCGAGACAACGTCGAGCTGGTTGACGTGCCGGCGCAGTGACACGCGCGAGCTCTCGTCCCAGGTGACATAGAAGCCCACCGACAGAGGTCGGGCCGGGCCGCCAGCAGCCGCCCCTGCCGGGCGTGGGATTCGCCGCCACTCCACGGGCCGACTGAACCTGTGCACGGTCTCGGGCTGCAGCGCCTGCAGCACGCGCGGGTCCTTCAGCGTCAGGTTCGGCAGGTGCGGGGCGAATGCGAGCGTGGCGAAGAATGCGGCGACCACGAGGGCGGCGGCGGCGATGACGAGTCCGAGGCCGAAATTCGCGCGTTTGGCGCGACGGCCGGTCGGGTCGTGGAAGACGAAGTCCGCCATGTGGAAAGGCTTTCACGCTCTCGCGTAACCCCCGCCGCGAGCGTGGGGGAGAATGACCCAAGGGCCGTCGGATGCAAGGTAGTCTTTGCCGCCCCCAAGGGGCCGCTTGACACCGCGGGACGGTCCGCCTCTTGAACCCCAGGCTCGCGTCTCAAGCAAGGCGGCGAGATGGGTTTGTTAAGGCCGAGCGTGGCCTTTCGTCTTCGAGGGAGACGCGTGGCCGACCTGGATCGCCGCTCCTGGTTGAGGCGGAACTGGGCCGCCAACGGCTGGCTGCAGACCCTGGCCGCCTGCCTGATCGTCGGACTCGTCCTTGCCGCCTCCGGTGCGTTCGAAACCAGCCGTCTCCCGCTGGTCCCACGCTTCGCCTACTGGATCGGTCTCGTCGCCGGCGGCGTGGTTCTGGCGCGCCTGATCCGGGCGCTCGTCGTGCGCTCGGCCTGGCTCACGGCAAGCCCCTGGCTCGCCGCGGCGGCGATCGCCCTGGCGACGGCCTTGCTGATGACGGTGGTCGTAGGCGTCTCCAACACGCTGTTCGTGCGCGCGCCGCTGTGGGGCCGGATCTTATCCGTGTTTCCCGATGTGATCCTGGTGACCGCGAGCCTGACGGTCCTCTCGATCCTGGTTCGTGGCGGCCCGTCCAGCCGCACGCACCAGGCGCCGGAGGGGGCTCCGCCGCCGCGCTTCCTCTCGCGCCTGCCGGCGAAACTGAACGGCGCTGCGCTCTTCGCGGTGGAGGCGGAGGATCACTACCTGCGCCTGCACACATCCAAGGGGCAGGATCTGATCCTGATGCGACTATCGGACGCTCTGCCTGAGCTGGAAGGCATTGAAGGCGCCCGCACCCACCGCTCCTGGTGGGTGGCGCGGGCCGCCATCGTATCGGTGGAGCGGGCCGAGGGGCGCGCGACGCTCACCCTCGCCGATGGAACCGAGGCGCCGGTCAGTCGGTCCTATCTGAAGCCCTTGCGCGAATCCGGTTGGTTCTGACCCTGTCCGGCGCGCGAGCAGGAGGGATCGATGGAGGCCATGGTCCTGGAAGCGGTGAAGACGCCGCTGGTCCCGCGCAGCCGCCCGACGCCTCGACCCGGCGCAGGCGAGATCCTGTTGGAGATCAGGGCATGCGGCGTGTGCCGGACCGATCTGCACGTGGTCGACGGAGAGCTTTCCGGTCCCGTCCTGCCGATCGTCCCTGGCCATGAGGTGATCGGCCGGATCGCCGCTCTCGGGGACGGGGTCGAGGGGTTGGAGCGGGGCCAGCGGATCGGCGTCCCATGGCTTGGCCACACATGCGGCGTCTGCCCTTACTGCCGGAGCGGCCGTGAGAACCTTTGCGATAACCCCCTGTTCACCGGCTACACGCGGGATGGCGGCTTCGCCACTCACCTGATTGCCGACGCCCGGTTCGCCTTTGCGCTTCCTGAAGGCGACGACGTGGCGGACGCTCCATTGCTCTGCGCAGGCCTTATCGGCTGGCGGTCCCTCGTTAAGGCGGGGGAGGCGAAGCGACTGGGCTTCTACGGCTTCGGCGCCGCGGCCCACATCATTGCGCAGGTCGCCGTATGGCAGGGGCGCGAGGTCTACGCCTTCACCCGGCGTGGGGATGACACATCCGCCGCATTCGCTCGGCGGCTTGGCGCGATATGGGCCGGGCCCTCTGACGAGGCGCCGCCGCAGTTGCTGGACGCCGCCATCATCTATGCGCCGGTCGGCGAACTTGTCCCCCTGGCCCTCGCGGCGGTGCGCAAGGGCGGGCGCGTGGTCTGCGCCGGGATCCATATGAGCGATATCCCCGCGTTCCGCTACGACCTGCTCTGGATGGAGCGTGACCTCGTCTCGGTCGCCAACCTCACGCGCCAGGACGGCCTGGAATTCTTTCGCGTGGCGAGTGAGGCGCAGATCGAGACGACCACGACGGCCTATCCCCTCGCGCGCGCCAACGACGCCCTCGACGACCTTCGCCACGGCCGCTTCCAGGGCGCCGCCGTGCTGGTCCCACCGCGCTGAGGGCGGAGCGTTGGCGTTCTCGCCAGCGCTCCGCGGAATTTCCTCAGGCCAGAACCGGCTCGATCTGCTTGCAGGCGTCGATCAGGCCGCGGACGGAGTCCACGGACTTGGCGAACATGGCCTTTTCTCCCTCGTCCAGCGGGAACTCGAGGATCTTCTCGGCGCCGCCGGCCCCGATCACCGTCGGTACCCCGACATACAGGTCCTTCAGCCCGTACTGGCCGGTCAGATGCGCCGCGCAGGGCAGGACGCGCTTTTCGTCCTTGAGGTAGGAGACCGCCATGGCGATCGCGCTCTCGGCGGGGGCGTAGTAGGCTGAGCCGGTCTTCAGCAGGGCGACGATCTCGCCTCCGCCGCCCCGGGTCCGCTTGACGATGCCGTCGAGCTGTTCCTGGCTCAGCAGGCCCTGACGAACGATTTCCGGCAGCGGCAGGCCGCCGATCGTCGAATGGCGCACCATCGGCACCATGTCGTCGCCGTGGCCGCCCAGGGTCCAGGCGTGGATGTCGCGGACCGAGACGCCCGCGGCCTCAGACAGAAAATAACGGAAGCGCGCGGAGTCGAGCACGCCGGCCATACCGATCACCTTGTTGTGCGGCAGTCCCGAGAATTCGCGCAGGGCCCAGACCATCGCGTCCAGCGGGTTGGTGATGCAGATCACGAAGGCGTTGGGCGCGTGCGCCTTGAGGCCCTCGCCCACGGCCTTCATGACCTTCAGGTTGATGCCCAGCAGGTCGTCGCGGCTCATGCCGGGCTTGCGTGGAACGCCAGCGGTGACGATCGCCACGTCGGCGCCGGCGATGTCGGCATAGTCGTTGGCGCCCTTGAGGCTCACGCTGCTCTCAAACACCGGAGTCGCTTCGGCGAGGTCCAGCGACTTGCCCTGCGGCGCGCCCTCGACGATGTCGAACAGGATCACGTCGCCCAAGGATTCGCGCGCGGCGATGTGGGCGAGCGTGCCCCCGATCATTCCTGCGCCGATGAGAGCGATCTTCGGGCGAGCCATGTGTCTTGATCCTTTCAAGGACATCGAATTGGGGGCGCCTCTAGACCCTTGGCGGGCGGCGCCGCAAGGCTCAGCCATGTTCCAGCTTGATCCCGCGTTCGAGGCCGGCTCACGGACGCTTGCGTCACTTCCTCTGTGCGAGGCGCGCCTGCAACTCGACGCCCGCTATCCGTGGCTGATCCTGATTCCCCGCGTCGAGGCGGCGCGGGAGCTGGAGGACCTGTCGGCGCCGGATCGCGCACGTCTGCTCGACGAGCTGCTTGTCGCGGGCGCGGCGGTGCGGGCGCTCAGCGAGGCTCTGGGACGGCCGGTGGTCAAGCTGAACATCGGCATGCTTGGCAACGTCACGCCCCAGCTCCATGCCCACGTCGTGGGCCGTCGGCCCGACGACGCGGCCTGGCCCGGGCCGGTCTGGGGAGCCGGCGAAGCTGTCGCCTACGCGCCAGAGACACTCGACCGCGTGATGACGGCAGCGCTCACCGCCCTCGCTAACGCCGCGCGAGGGTGACGAGGATCACACGGCGGTCCTGCGTCAGGCGGCCACGCCAGCGCTGCGGTTCGCGCCGAAGCACAAGCCACTCACCAGGCCGGATCGCGATCTCGAGGGTTCCGCGCGTCGCCTCGATCCGATCGATTGGTCCCATCGCCGAGCCGTCGGCGAGGCTCCACGCCCCCGTCGGCGAGCCGATTCTCTGCGGCGGATCCTCGATCTGAAGCCGCAGGAGGGTGCGGCCATGGCCGTCACGCACGATCCAGGCGCCGTCCAGCGGACCTTGCAGGCGTTCAGCGGCGGACGCCGACGCGGCGATCCGCGGCCCGACCGCTGATTCTGATTCCGAAGGGGGCGCGGCCGCGAGCAGACCGCAAAGAAGGAGGATCACGCGCCTGCCGGCTCGGCGTCCGCAATCGCCTCGGCGATCGCCACGAGCCGCTCGGCCTGCTCGCAGTGCAGCCGCTCGGCGAGCCGACCCTCCACGCGCAGGGCGCCCTTGCCGCTGTTCTGGGGATCGGCGAAGGCCGCGATCACCGCCTGCGCCCAGGCCACCTCAACCGGCGGCGGCGAGAAGGCCGCATTGCAGATGTCGAGGTGGCTGGGATGGATCAGGCTCTTGCCGTCGAAGCCGAAGTCGGCGCCCTGGCGGCAGACCTCCGCCAGCGCCTCGAGATCGTCGATCTCGTTATGAACGCCATCGAGGATGATCAGGTCGTTGGCGCGCGCGGCCAGGACAGAGAGGTTGAGCGCGGTGAAAAAGGGCTCGCGCCCGCGCGTCTGCCGCGCTCCCGTCTCCTTGGCCAGATCGTTGATTCCGAGCACCAGGCCGCCCAGTCGCCCGCCGGCGGCCGCGATCTCCGAAATGTTAAGGACAGCCTGCGGTGTCTCGACCATCGCCCACAGCCGCGTGTGCGAGGGGGCGCCGGCGAGGGCCGCCTCGCAGTCGGCGATGTCGCGGGACGTGCGGATCTTGGGAACAATGACGGCGTCCGGTCCGGCCTGGGCCGCCGCGGCGAGGTCCTCAGCGCCCCAGGACGTCTCCAGGGCATTCGCGCGGACGACGACCTCCCGCCGGCCGAAGCCGCCCGCCCGCACGGCGGCCACCGCGCTTTCACGGGCCGACGGCTTCATTTCGGGCAGGACTGCATCCTCGAGGTCCAGGATCACGACATCGCAGGCCAGGCCGCGCGCCTTCTCAATCGCCCGGGCGTTGGAGGCCGGCATATAGAGGGCGCTTCGGCGGGGTCGGGCGGGACGTGAGGTCATCTGGCTCGGCTTCGTGTCGCTTGGGCCCGCGAGGGGCTAAGATGAGGGACCATGACCTTCCGACGAGAGCGTGACGCGCGCAACGTGTTGGGCGGGCCGCTTAGCGCCTGCTCGATGGACCCGGTGACGGGCTTCTTCCGCAACGGCTGTTGTGAAACCGGCCCCGAGGACGTGGGCATGCACACGGTATGCGCGGTGATGACGGCCGAATTCCTCGAATTCTCCCAGCTGGTGGGCAACGACCTGTCTACGCCCCGGCCAGAGCTCGGTTTCCCAGGCCTTCGTCCCGGCGATCGCTGGTGCCTCTGCGCTCCCAGGTGGAAGGAGGCCCTCGACGCCGGCGTGGCGCCGCCAATCGTGCTCGAGGCGACTCACGAAGAAGTGCTGGCGATCACCCCGCTGGGAATCCTCAAGGACCACGCTTCGGCTGATTGAGGAGATAGGCGCGTTCCAGCCGGTAGCGCGAGCCTTCCTTGGTCGGCCAACTGGAATAGAGGCCGAACTCGCTCACCTCGAACGGCGACAGGCGCGCCAGGTTGTTGTGCTGGATCCAGCGGCCGACGCGCTCGGGCTCCGCGCCGGAAAGGTAGGCGAGTGTGACGTGCGGCCGCCAGGTCCGCCGGTCCGGCGCCAGACCCGCCCGGCGGGCCGCGCTCTCGCAGCGACGCTGCAGCACCTCCAAAGCCTCGCTTCGTTCCACCCCCGTCCAGATCGCCCTTGGAGTCCCGTGATCCTCGAAAGCGCCGACCCCATGGAGCGTCAGGTCGAACGGGCCGCCCTTTATCGTCTCCAGTTCGGCGTCGAGATCGTCAGCCTGCCGTTCCGGAATCTGACCTGCGAACCGCAACGTCAGGTGAAGGTTCTCCGGCGGGCTCCAGCGCGCCCCGGGCAAATCGTCCTGTAGGCGCTGCAGCCAGGAAACGGTGTCGGGCGGCGGGACGAGGGCGGCAAACAGGCGAATCATCTCACGCCTTCCGAGCGCAGAACGCGAGCGGCAAGCGGAGCCAGGCGCTGCGCGATCAGCGCCGCCCCGGCGGCGTTGGGGTGGATCCCATCGGCCTGGATCAGGGCGGGGTGGCCGTAAACGCCGTCCAGAAGGTCCGGATAGAAAGGCGCGCGACTGGCCTTGGCCACGGCGGCGAACGCGGCGTTGAACTCCTGCGCGTACGAGGGTCCGATCACGGGCGGCGCGGCGACCCCGGCTAGGATCGCGGGAATACCCCGCGCCTTGAGGCGCTCGAGGATCTGCTGCAGGTTCCGGCGCGTCACTCGTGGATCGAGACCCTCCAGGAGGTCGTTCCCGCCGAGAGCGACAATGCACAGCCGCGTTCCCTGCGTGACCGAAAAGCCCAGCCGCGCGAGACCGTCCGCCGTGGTGTCCCCCGACACGCCCGATCCTATCACCCGCACAGCCACGCCAAGCCGGGCCAGCGCCCGCTGGAGCTGGGCGGGAAAGGCCTGTGAGGCCGGCAGGCCGTAGCCGGCGGTGATCGAGTCACCCAGGATCGTCACCAAGGGCGCGTAGCCGGCGGCCAACACAAAACCGGGAGCGAGGGTCGCGCCGAAGGCAAGCGTCAGAAAGCGACGTCGGCTTTCGGCGCGCGGGAGATGTTCGACGGACATTCTCGCTCCTATCTAGTCCTCGACCCGGGTTGCTCCAGCCCGGCTTCCCAACTTGCTCGGACCGCCAACCCATGTTCGACGCCAGCGCGCCCCCTGCGCCGCTCAGCCTCTTTGGGGTTGGCCTCGTCCTGCCATCCGCCGCGGGACCCGTGGAGATTCTCCGCGGTGTGGATTTTCGGGTCGCGCCTGGCGAGCGGGTGGCGATCGTTGGTCCGTCGGGGTGCGGCAAGTCCTCCCTCATCGCTGTGGCGGCGGGCCTGGAGCGGCCCACCCGCGGCGAAGTCCGGCTGTTCGGCTGCGATCTGTCCTCTCTCGGCGAGGACGGCCGCGCGCGTCTGCGGCGCGGCCGCGTGTCCCTTGTGTTCCAGGCTTTTCACTTGCTCCCCAACATGACCGCTGAAGAGAACGTCGCCACGCCCCTCGAGATCGCGGGCGAAGCTAACGCGCGCCACACCGCGCGCGCTTGGCTGGACCGGGTGGGACTCTCCGCACGAACACGACACTATCCGCATCAGCTCTCGGGCGGCGAGCAGCAGCGTGTCGCCCTCGCGCGCGCCCTGGCGGCGCGGCCCGAGCTGCTGTTTGCAGACGAGCCGACGGGAAACCTCGACGCCGTCAATGCCGCAGGTGTCGCCGACCTGATGTTCGAATTGGCGCGTGAAGTGGGGTCGGCCATGGTCCTGGTGACGCACGATCCGGCGCTGGCCGCCCGCGCGGGCCGCAAGGTCCAGATGTTCGACGGCCGCATGGTCGAGCCCGTCTGAGGACGTCCCCCGATGTGGCTTGCGGTGCGGCTGGCGGCGCGGGAATTCCGCGGCGGACTGCGGGGATTTCGCATCTTCCTCGCTTGCCTCGCGCTCGGGGTCGCCGCGATCGCGGCCGCCGGATCGGTCGCCGACGCGTTCAAGGCCGGACTCGCCAGCCAGGCGCGTGAGGTCCTCGGCGGCGACCTTTCCGTCACGGTCGCGCGGCGGGGTTTCACGCCCGCCGAGCAGGCGGTCTTTGCGCGACTGGGCGCGGTCACCTACGCCGTCAGCGTCGAGGCCATGGGCGAGGCGCCGTCGGGAGAGCGTCATCTCGTCGAGTTGCGTGGCGTGGCCGGACCTTACCCCCTGGCGGGGCGCGTGGAGCTGTCAGGCGGCGCGTCTCTTGCAGAGGTGCTCGCGGCTCGGGACGGTGGTGCGGCCAGCGCGGCGGTCGAGCCGGAACTGCTGCAGCGGCTTCACCTTCGTCTGGGCGACCGTTTCCTGGTCGGCCGCACGCCTTTGATCGCCCGCGCCGTATTGCGCTCAGAGCCGGACAGGCTTTCGCGCGGGTTCGCCCTGGGGCCAAGGGTTCTCACGACTTTCGCCGCCGTCCAGTCTGGCGGCTTCCTCGACGGGGCCGTGCCCTTTGGGGAGACCGCGCGAATCGCCCTGCCGCCCGGTGCAGATCTGGCCGTCGCCAAGGCGAAGCTACGCGCCGGCCTCGCCGCGGTCGGATCGACCGGACACTGGCGGATCGGCGACCGCAACGACGCGGCGCCGGGCCTGAAGCGGATGATCGACGAGCTTGGCTACTTCCTGGGCTTCATCGGCCTGGCGTCCCTCGTAGCGGGCGGCCTTGGCGTGCAGGGCGCGGTCGCAGCGCACCTGGACGCGCGCAAGACCTCGATCGCCACGCTCAAGGCCCTGGGCGCCGACAGCGCACTTCCGCGCAACATGTTCCTCATCCAGATCTTCGTTCTGGCTCTGCTGGGCGTAGCGATCGGCCTGGCCGTAGGCGCAGACACGCCCCTCATGCTCGGGGGCCTTATCCGCCGCGACCTGCCTGTTCCCGCCGTGTTCGCCCTCTATCCGGCGCCTCTCGTTCGGGCGGCGGCCTTTGGTCTTCTTTCCGCAGCGGCGTTCGCTCTCGCGCCCCTTGGCCGGGCTCGATCGACGCCGCCCGCAGCCTTGTTCCGCCACGAGCTTTCGGCGCGCCCGTCGTTCGGCCCCGAGGTGATCGGCTCGGCGCTCGCCGCCTGCGGGCTGATTGCCCTCACGGTGGTCACGGCGCCGACGCCTTTGGCGGCTGCCGCGATGACGGCGGGAGTTGTGGCGGCTTTCGTGGGCCTCTGGCTCCTGGGACTTGCCGCCGCCCACATAGCCGGAGGGTTGCGGTCGCGGTCCCGCGGGGTGGCGCGCATCGGCGTCGCCAACCTCGCCGGTCCCGGGTCAGCGGCGCGCACCGCGGCTCCGGCGATCGGCCTGGGCGTGGCTTTGCTCTCTGCGGTGGTGTTGATCCAGTCGAGCCTGCTCGCTCAGGTGTCGCGCATCGCGCCGCGGACCGCGCCGTCGATGGTTTTCACCGGCATCCCCTCCGACCGCGGCGGCGCCTTCGACTCGGAGATCGCCACCGCCATGGGCGGGGCGCCCTCGCCGCACGCATATCTGCGCGCCCCCTTCTTCAGCGGCCGGATTGTCGCAGTCCGGGGCCAGCCGGTCGAACGCCTCCGAATCGAGCCGGACGCGCGCTGGGCCTTCGATCGGGACCTGAACATGTCGGTGCTGGGCCCCGAGCCCCTCAACGCCGGGGTCGTGCGCGGGCACTGGTGGCCGGCCGCCTACGCCGGTCCCCCGCTTGCGGCGCTCAGTGCGGATATCGCGCGCGGGGCGGGGATACGCCCGGGGGACGAGATCACTCTCGAAGTCCTGGGCCGCCGGATTGATGCGAAGGTCGCGGTCGTGCGGCGGGTCGACTTCGCCGCCTTCGGCGCCAGCTTTCCCATAGTCCTCGACCCGGCCGCCCTCGCCGGAGCGGACCTCCGGTCGGTCGCGATCGCCAGAGCCTCGCCTGCGCAGGAACAGCAGATCACCGCGGCCCTTGGCAGGGATTTTCCCGAGGTCAACGTGATCAGCGTGCGCGAGGCGCTTGAGGAGGCGGCGCAGATCTTCGATCGCCTGACGGTTGCAATTCGCGCAGCCGCCGCCGTGGCGGCCCTGGCCGGTCTCCTGGTCCTCGCCGGCGCGATCGCCGCCCGGGCCCAGGCCAGGGCGCGCGAGGCGACGATCCTGAAGGTGCTCGGAGCCACCCGAGCCCAGATTCTGGCCGCCTACGCCATCGAGTACGGAGCGGTGGGGCTTCTCGCAGGAATCGCCGGAGTCGCCCTCGGCTGCATGGCGGCCTGGCCGGTGGTGGTGAAGGTGTTCGAAGCGACCTGGAGCCTCGACTGGTCGGGTGTGGCGACCCTGGTCATTGCCGCCTGCCTCCTGGCGACGCTGGGCGGAGTCATTGCGGCGGCCGTCGCGCTCGGGCGAAGGCCGGCGCCCGTGCTGCGGACTGAATGATCCGGCCAAGCCTTACGGAGGCTTAACGCAGGCCGATCTTGCTAAGGGCGGCAGGGGGGCCGATATTCCGGATGACGCGTCCAAAGGGGACGCATGAACAGGGTTTCTCTCTCATGAGCGACTTCAATCGGGGTATGCCGCGGCCGGGCGCCGTCGCCGCCCCCGACATGGCCGTGGATGCGGGCCTTCGCGCCTTCATGCTCGGCGTCTACAACAAGGTGGCTCTGGGTCTCGTCCTATCCGCCGTACTGGCCTACGTGACCGGCAACGTCCCGGCCGTTTCCAACCTGCTCTGGCGGGACAACGGCTATGGCCGCTACGGTTTCACCCTGCTGGGAATGGTGATCGCATTCGCTCCGCTGGCGATCCTCCTGTTCCAGGGGTTCGCGCGCCGCCAGTCACCGCAGACCGCCAACATCACGTACTGGGTGATCGTGTCGTTGATCGGCGCCTCGCTCGGCTCGATCTTCAAGCTCTATACCGGCGTGTCGATCTTCCAGACATTTCTCATCACCGCCTCGGCCTTCGGCGTGCTCTCGCTCGTTGGATATACGACCAAGCGGGACCTGACGGCCTTCGGCAGCTTCCTGATCATGGGCGTCTGGGGCCTGATCATCGCGATGATCGTCTCGATGTTCGTGCATTCCGCCGCGCTCTACCTGGCGATCAACGTTATTGGCGTGCTGATCTTCGCCGGCCTGATCGCGGCGGACACCCAGCGGCTGAAGATGACCTACTACTGGATCGGCGGCGATCAGGCCGCGGCCAGCGTGGCGACCAGCTACGGCGCGCTCAGCCTGTACCTGGATTTCATCAACCTGTTCCGCTTCCTGCTCTTCTTCATGGGCGGCAGCTCGCGTCGCTGACGCCTAAAGAGCCTGAATCTGCAAAGGCCTCGGTTTCGCGCCGAGGCCTTTTTTTTGCCGTCTTGTTTTCGTTGGCGACAGCCTAGCGAACGACCTCGAATCGCTTGCGTTCAAAGAAGCGAAGAACGTGCGTCAGTTCATGTCCGCGGCGCACGATTAGCCCCCCATGTGCGTGGATCGACCAGGCGCCCTGCCGACCGACAAGCGCCGGGCGCTTCTCGATTCGATAATAGGGAGCCTCCGAGGCGCGGCGGAATACGGAGAAGACTGCTGCGTCCCTCAGCCCGTCGATGGCGTAGTCGCGCCAGTGACCGGCTGCGACCATCCGCCCGTAAAGCTGCAGAAGCTGGGTAAGCTCCCTGCGGTCGAAATAGACCGTCTGCGGAACACGGACATGGGATGTCGGCGTCGGGCCGGTTTCTAGAGACATCGCCGGCAACTTAGAGGGCCTGCGGCGTGTTTGCGAGCCTCCACCGTGCGCAAGGGCGGCCCGCGGTGTCGCGCAGCTGCAGACGGGCTTCCTGCAAGGTCAAGCTACGACGCCAAATGACCTTCTTTCGGACCGGACCCCGCCTCAACCCACCGCCATATAGGCAGTGTCGGTCGATCGGAACGCCTGTGGCTTCGGATCCTGAACAGCCCCCCCAGCCCTCGGAGTCGCGGGTCTTCGGTCGGCCGACACCCTGCCCGTCTAGACGGGTCGCGCCGCTGAATTGAACAGCCGGCGTGTCATTACCGCTTCGATGCGGTTTTTGCCAGTCTTTTTCTTTTTTGTGTCGCGCTTGGTACACAGCTCTGCTGCGTCTCAAGTCTGCGGCGTCTCAAGCCTTGTCGGACCGTCGACGCGCCGCAAGGATGCGTCCGCCATCCGCTTCCTGCACGATGACGACTTCCTTCAGGCCCTCCTCATCCGCAGGCGGCGCCTGGTATATTACGGGACGACCTTTCCAGTGGCCGAGCTTGACCGCCTGGCGGACGACGTCCGTTTCGGTCAGGCGCGCTCCGCGATTGTCACCTGCCTTCACCTCGACTTCGGGCGGCGCGGCCTCATACCGGATCAGCCAGATCTCCGCCGGCCTGCGCGGCCGCCGTCCCGAGCCGACGGCGACTCGTCCCCGAGTCGCGAACGCGATGTCCGGCGACTGCGTCGAGTCGCGCTTGGCCTGGGCGACCAGATCGTCCACCGCTTGGGCGTCATCGGCTGACGCCTGCCGTTCGCCCCCGACGATCACCTGGGGCGTATAGACATCGCGCAGGCCCAGGGGATGCTCGTAGGCGCGCTGGCGGTCGGTGAAATCGGGCTGCGCGAAGGTGTCCTTCCAGCCAAGGTAATCCCAATAGTCCACCGGCCAGGTGAGCGTGATCACGTCCGGACGGGTCGCCAGATGCGCGATCACCTCGTTGGCCTTGTTGCACGAGACGCAGCCCTGGGCGGTGAACAACTCTACCACCACTGGAGAATGGCGGGCCGACGCCGCGCCGGGCGCAAGCCCGATGGCGCTGATCGCGAGCAGAACCGCGGCCGTCCTCATCCGACCTGGGAATAATCGGACTCTGGACGGCCGACGGTTCACGAAGGCGTGACCAGTGCGGCCGGTCAGGCGGCTTCGCGCGCGAGATTGCGCAGGACGAAGTTCAGAACCCCACCGTTGCGGAAGTAGGTGAGTTCCGTCTGGGTATCGATCCGGCAGCGCACCGGGAAGCGCGCGATCTTGCCATCCGAGGGGCGATAGAGCTCGACCATCAGCTGGCGGCGCGGCTGCAGGTCGTCGAGATCACGGATCGTGACGATCTCCTCGCCCGTCAGCCCCAGGCGCTGCCAGCCCTCTGCGACGAATTGCAGCGGCAGCACGCCCATGCCCACGAGGTTGGAGCGGTGGATGCGCTCGAAGCTTTCGGCGATCACCGCGCGCACGCCCAGCAGCTTCGCGCCCTTGGCCGCCCAATCGCGCGAGGACCCCGTGCCGTACTCCTTACCCGCGAACACGACGCAGCCGCGGCCTTCGGCCTTGTACTTCATCGCTGCGTCGTAGATCGACATCTCCTCGCCGGAGGGGAAGTGCTTGGTGACGCCCCCCTCGATCTGGGGTGTGATCTTGTTGCGGATGCGGATGTTGGCGAAGGTGCCGCGCATCATCACTTCATGGTTCCCGCGACGCGAGCCGTAGGAGTTGAAGTCGGCCTGGCTGACCTGCCGTTGCGAGAGGTACTCGCCGGCCGGCGAGGTCTTCCGGATGTTGCCAGCGGGACTGATGTGATCGGTGGTGATCGAATCGCCGAAGATCGCCAGGACGCGCGCCTCGATGATGTCGCTGACCGGAGCCGGCTCCATCGTCAGGCCCTCGAAGTAGGGCGGGTTCTGGACGTAAGTCGAACCCGGCTCCCATCCGTAGGTCTGGCCGCCGGAGACCTCGATCTTCTGCCACCGCGCGTCGCCCTTGAAAACGTCCGAGTAGCGTTTTTCAAACATGGCGCCGGTGACCACCTGCCGCTGGATCGTGGTGACCTCCTCGTTGGTGGGCCAGATGTCCTTCAGAAAGACGTCCGCACCATCCGAGTCCTGTCCCAGGGGCTGGGTCGACAGATCGGTGAGCATGGTGCCGGCCAAAGCGTAGGCCACCACCAGCGGCGGCGACGCCAGATAGTTGGCGCGCACGTCCGGGTTGACCCGGCCCTCGAAGTTCCGGTTGCCCGACAACACCGAGACCGCGACCAGGTCGCCGTCCTGCACGGCCTTGGAGATCGGCTCCGCCAGGGGGCCGGAGTTGCCGATGCAGGTCGTGCAGCCATAGCCGACCAGGTTGAAACCGAGCTGGTCCAGGGGCTCCTGCAGGCCGGCCTTGGCCAGATAGTCGGTGACCACCTGCGAGCCGGGCGCCAGCGAGGTCTTCACCCACGGCTTTACCTTCAGGCCCTTGGCCACCGCATTGCGCGCCAGCAGGCCCGCGGCGATCAGCACGCTGGGGTTGGAGGTGTTGGTGCAGGAGGTGATGGCGGCGATCACCACATCGCCGTCGCCCAGGTCATGGCTCTCGCCGTCGACCGGAACGCGCTTCGCACTCGCCTCGTCGGTCTTGCCGAACTCGCCGTTGAGCGCGCCATGGAAGGCCGAGGCGGCGTCGTTGAGCAGGACCCGGTCCTGCGGACGCTTGGGTCCGGCGAGGCTCGACTGGACGGTGGACAGATCGAGCTCGAGCGTGTCGGTGAACACCGGATGCTCCATCCCCGGCTCGACCCACAGGCCCTGAGCCTTGGCGTAGGCTTCCACCAGAGCCACCCGCTCGGGGTCGCGTCCGGTGGCGGCGAGGTAATCGATCGTCGCGCGGGTGACGGGGAAGAAGCCGCAGGTGGCGCCATACTCGGGCGCCATGTTGCCGATCGTCGCCTGGTCCTCGACGGTGAGGCTGTCGAGGCCGTCGCCGAAGTATTCCACGAACTTTCCGACCACGCCCTTCTTGCGCAACATCTGGGTGACGGTGAGCACCAGGTCCGTGGCGGTCGCGCCCTCGGGCAGCTTGCCGGTCAGGTGGAAGCCGATCACCTCGGGGATCAGCATCGGGATCGGCTGGCCCAGCATAGCCGCCTCGGCCTCGATGCCACCCACGCCCCAGCCCAGGACCGACAGGCCGTTCACCATCGTCGTGTGGCTGTCGGTGCCGACCACGGTGTCCGGGAAGGCTGTGGCCTCATCGCCCTCGGCGCCGGTCCATACGGTCTGGGCGAGGTGCTCGAGGTTGACCTGGTGGCAGATGCCCGTGCCGGGCGGGACCACGCGGAAGTTACGGAAGGCCGAGGAGCCCCAGCGCAAGAAGCGGTAGCGCTCGATGTTGCGGTCGTACTCCTTGGCCACGTTCTCGGCGAAGCTCTTTGACGAGCCGAAAAAGTCGACCATCACCGAGTGGTCGATGACCAGGTCCACCGGATTGAGCGGGTTGATCTTCTCCGGATCGCCGCCCAGCTTGGCGAGGGCGTCGCGCATGGCCGCGAGGTCCACGACGGCCGGCACGCCCGTGAAGTCCTGCATCAGCACTCGCGCGGGGCGGAAGCTGATCTCGTGTTGGGCCGAGCCCTTGTCATCGAGCCACCCGGCGAACGCCTTGATGTCTTCCTTGGCGACCGAGCCGCCGTCCTCGTTGCGCAGCAGGTTCTCGAGCAGCACCTTCATCGACACCGGAAGGCGCGACACGCCAGTCAGGCCGGCTTCCTCGGCGGCCTGAAGGCTGTAATAGGCATAGGTGTTGTCGCCGACGCTCAGGGTGCGGCGGGTCTGGAAGCTGTCCAGAGACGGCATATTCGGGGATCCTTTCCACTGTTCAGGGCCGTCCGAAAATCGGCGCAGGGCGTTACGCGCAAGCCGATGCGGACACACAGCGTCCGCACCTCGCAGCGTCGTCCCCGCTTGGCCCGCGCCCTCATAAGGCCTAGGCCGACGCCCGTCCATGCGGCTACGCCTTGCGCAAGGCCCCGGCCTACGGACGTGGTCTTGGGGGCAACGAAGCTTTGATCGTCGCCCTGCGCCTTACGGACCTCGCCCTCGCCCGCGGCGAGCGTCGGCTTCTGTCCGGCTTCACCCACACTCTGAGCGCAGGCGAAGCGATCGCGCTGACTGGTCCCAACGGTGCGGGCAAGACGACGCTGCTGCGCGCCATCGCGGGTCTGGTCCAGCCCCTCTCCGGCGCCGTGACCTTCGAGGGCGCGCGCGGCCCGCTGGAGGCCGACGACGCCCGCCGCTTCGGCTGCCATCTGCTGGGCCACCAGGATGGGCTCAAGAGTGGTCGAAGCGCGGGCGAAGAGTTGGATTTCCAGGTCCGCTGGACCGGCGGGACGGTCGAGGCTGCCCAGGCTGCGGCCGCGCGCCTTGGACTCACGCGGCTGCTCGGCCTGCCGGTGCGAGCCCTCTCGGCCGGTCAGAGGCGGCGCCTTGCGCTCGCGAGATTGGCGGCAAGTCCTCGGCCTCTGTGGCTTCTGGATGAGCCGCTCGCGCCGCTCGATGCGGCGCACAGGTCGCTCTTCGGTGAGCTGATGGGCGAGCACCTCGCCGGCGGCGGCCTGATCCTCGCCGCGGTGCACGATCCGCTCCCGATCGCCGCCCGGCCTGTCGCACTGACGGGCGCCGCATGATCCGAGTTCTCCTTCGCCGCGAGCTCGCCCTGGTCTGGGGCAGGGGCGGGGGCGCCTTCCTGGCCGTCGGCTTCCTCGCCTGTGCGGCGACCATGTTGCCGCTCAGCCTGGGTCCCGAACCCGCGCGCCTGGCTCGCGTCGCGGGCGGGGTGGCGTGGGTCGTGCTGGCGCTGGCCAGCCTGCTCTCGCTCGAGCGGATGTTCGAACGCGATTTCGAGGACGGAGCGCTCGACCTCCTCTGTCTTGGTCCCTTGCCGCTGGAGGTGGTCGGGGCGGTGAAGTGCCTGGCGCAGTGGCTGGTGGTCGGCGCGCCCCTGGCGCTGGCCGCGCCAGTCGCCGCTGTCGCCCTGGGCGCGAGACCGGAGGTCGCGCCGCTCCTCGTCCTGGCGGCCGCACTCGGCGGCCTGGCGTTCGCCTTCCTCGGCGGGACGGGCGCGGCCCTGGCCCTCGCGAGCCGGCGCGGGGGGGTTCTGATCGCCCTGATCGTCCTGCCGCTCTTGACCCCGCCCGTGATCTTCGGCGGCGCGGCGATCGACAATTTCCAGGCCGGGCTGCCGTGGATCATGCCCCTGGCCATGCTCGCCGCCTACGCCCTCGCCGCGGTCGCACTCACGCCCTTCGCCATCGCAGCGGCGTGCCGGAATGCGCTTTCCTGACGCCTTAGCTTGCATTAGCCGCCCGCGCGTTTGCTCAGGTCTGAGGGACGCCCTATGTGCACTTCCCGAACGGCGGGATGCCCTCCGGGAGAAGAGTAGATGAAGTTGAATCTTAGAGCCCTTGCCGTCGCCGGCGTTGCAGTCCCCGCGCTTGTTTTCGGCGCAGCCGCCTTCGCTCAGCCTGCTAGCCCGCCGCAGCCAGGCCAGTACGGCCTGCCGCCGTCACCCCAACAGATGGCGGGGCAGTTTCGCAAGAACCTCGAGTTGCGGCCGGATCAGGAAAGCGCTCTGCAGGACTTTGTCCGCGCCATCACGCCTCCGTCCGACTACCAGCGCAAGATGTACGAGCAGCAGCAAGAGATGCGGTCGATGAACACGCCGCAGCGCCTCGATGCGATGGTCTCGCAGATGGACGATATGCGCCAACAGATGCTGTCGCGTGTCCAGGCCACCAAGGCCTTCTACAATCAGCTGACGCCCGAGCAGAAGCGCAAGTTCGATCAGATGGGCGCACAGGGCGGCGGCCAGGGATCGGGCCCGGGCGGGGACGAGTAGCCGGGTCTCCCGCCGCAGCGTGAGCTTGGGTCTGGAGCAAATTAACCCCGCTCAGACGGTTCCGTCTGAGCGGGGATTGCTCTAGGGCGAGCAGATGTTCGCCGCTCTGGCCAACCCGCTCCGCTTCATGGCGTTTTCGCGTTGGGCCGCCCCGATCCTGGGGGTCGTGGCTGTGGCGCTGATCGGCGCCGGGCTCGTCCTCGGCCTTCAGGCTCCGCCCGACTACCAGCAGGGCCAGACCGTCCAGATCATGTTCGTCCACGTCCCGGCTGCCTGGACCGGGATGCTCGCCTATGCGTGCCTCGGCGCAGCGAGCTTCATTTCGCTCGTCTTCCGCCACGCCCTCGCCGATCAGGCGGCCAAGGCCGCCGCGCCGCTCGGCGCCGCCTTCACGGGCCTGGCGCTCGTCACCGGCTCGCTTTGGGGGCGGCCGATGTGGGGCGCCTGGTGGGTGTGGGGGGATGCGCGCCTGGTCTCGGTGCTGGTGCTCCTGCTGCTCTTCCTCGGCTATCTGGGTCTTCGGGCCAGCATTGAAGATGAAGCCAAGAGCGCGCGCGCCGGCGAGATCCTGGCGCTGATCGGCCTCATCAACCTGCCGATCATCCATTTCTCGGTGGAGTGGTGGAACACTCTGCACCAGGGTGAGAGCATCCTGCGCAAGGGTGGCCCGGCCCTGGCGCCGGTTTACCTCCTGCCGCTTCTCCTGATGGGCGCCGGCTACAGTTTCGCCTTCGGCGCCCTGTGGCTCGCCCGCACCCGCGCCGAGGTCTGGCGCCGCCGTGCGACGTCCCTGGCTCTGCAGGCTGCCCTGGCGTGATCGACCCGACCCTCCCCGGCGGCAAGTACGCCATCTACATCTGGCCGGCCTACGCCGTCAGCGTCGTGGCGTTCGCCTGGATGATCCTCGACACGATCCTCCGCGCCCGCCACTGGCGCCGCCGCACCCGCCAACTCGAAGACGACCGCCGCCGCGAGAGCTGACCGTTCGCGTCGGATAGGCCAACGCCGACGCGCCGGCGAACCATAACGTACGAAATGGAACCCTCGTGCGCGAATGTGGGTTCCTGGGCCGTCCGCCGTGTGGGCGGAGCGAGCGTCCATTTGCGCGCCCAGTCATACCGCATAGCTCGACAAGGTCGGTGGCAAGGCTGGCCCGCCGGCATCCCCGCCCGCATTGCAGACCCACTCAAAACAGAACGCGCGGAGTTGTGTCGTGGAACCGGCGTGGCGAGTCGCCTCGCCATTCAGCTGCGTAGGCGCGACCTACGCCGGAGGATCTCCCATGATGACCACATTACCCCCGCTCAAGTTCATTATCACAGGCGTCGTCGCCGCTGGCGCGCTCAGCGCCGGAGCGACCCTCGCTCAGGCGGGCGAGTTCGCTCAGACGAACCTGGTCTCGGACGTCAACGGGCTCGCGCCCGTAATCGACCCGGACCTGAAGAACCCTTGGGGCGTCTCTTTTATTCCTGGCGTGACCCCCTTCTGGGTCTCGAACCAGGCCACCAATACAACGACGCTCTATGCGGCGACGGGCTTCACGAGCGTCTCCAAGTTTGCCCAACTCCCGCTGGTCGCGATCCCGACGACGGGAGCCGGACCCCAGGGCCCCACGGGCCAGGTTTCCAATGCGAACCCTTCATCCTTCATCATGAGCGACGGTTCGCCGGCGTTCTTCATTTTTGCCAATCTCAACGGCCAGATCTCTGCCTGGAATCTCGGGGTCAAGCCGCTTACCAGCGCTGTAGTTGAATGGACCACGCCGGGCGCCCTCTACACCGGACTGGCGGTCAACCAGGCGCATACGATGCTTTACGCCGCGAACAACGCCACCGGAGCAATCGATGTCTTCAACAGTTCCTTCGCGCCCACGCTCCCGGGCACGTTCGCCACGCCGACGTCGATCAGCAGCCTTGGGCTCACCCCTTTCAACGTGCAGGATCTCGGCGGGAACATCTATGTAACCTACGCACCGCTCACGCACGCCCTGCAGACGACCGCCACCGCTGGCAAGGGCGCCGTGGCGGAGTTCAGCGAGACCGGCGCGTTCGAGAAGGTCGTCATCCCTGGCGGACCGGGCGGGGTGTTGGCGTCGCCTTGGGGCATCACGCTCGCCCCGGCTTCCTTCGGGGAGTACGGCGGCGACCTTCTGGTCGGAAACTTCAGCTTCGCCGATAGCGGAATTCACGCCTTCGATCCCACGACCGGCGCGCCTGTGGGTACGATTCCGATCGACGTCGGCGCCGGCAATACGCCGGGCGGGCTATGGACTCTGACTTTCGGCGGAGGAGACGGGGACGGCAACCCGAACGTCCTCTTCTTCACCGATGGGATCAACGGCGAAAAGGATGGACTGTTCGGCGCCATAACGAGCGTCCCTGAGCCGTCGACCTGGCTGATGATGCTGACAGGCCTCGGCGCCCTCGGACTGGCTGCCCGCCTACGTCGAAGCCGCGAACGCGCACTCGCCTGAGATCTGAAGAGTTCTACGTAGGGACGCTTGCCCCCACGAGGCTTCGCGCGACCGCTTCGGCGACCTCGATGCCGTCTACGGCGGCGGAGAGGATGCCGCCGGCGTAGCCTGCGCCCTCGCCGGCTGGGTAGAGGCCGCGGGTGTTTAGGCTCTCAAAGTCCCGGCCCCGCGTGATGCGGACCGGGGAGGATGTGCGCGTCTCCACCCCGGTCAGTACGGCGTCCGCCGCATCGAAGCCGGGGATCTGGCGGCCGAAAGCGGGGAGAGCCTCGCGGATGGCCGCGATGGCGTAGTCGGGAAGGCAGATCGAAAGATCGGTCGGGCGCACGCTGGGCCGATATGAGGGACTTACCGCGCCCAGTTCCCTGGACGGGCGGTTCTCCAGAAAGTCGCCGACGCGCTGGCCTGGCGCGGCGTAGGTCTCGCCCCCAGCGACGAACGCCTGCGACTCCCAGTGGCGTTGCAGGGCGACGCCGGCCAGCGGATGGCCCGGATAGTCGGCAGGGGTGATCCCCACCACGATGCCGGAGTTGGAGTTGCGCTCCTTGCGAGAGTACTGGCTCATGCCATTGGTGACCACGCGCCCCGGCTCCGAGGTCGCAGCGACCACCGTTCCTCCCGGGCACATGCAGAAGCTGTAGACGCTGCGGCCGTTGGAGCAGTGGTGCGCCAGACTGTACTCGGCCGCGCCGAGGTCCGGGTGGCCCGCGCAGGGGCCGAAACGCGCCCGGTCGATCAGCGACTGGGGATGCTCGATCCGGAAGCCGATCGAGAACGGTTTCGCCTCGATGTGAACGCCACGGTCGTACAGCATCTGGAAGGTGTCGCGCGCGCTGTGCCCTACCGCCAGCACGACGCGGTCAGCCGCGATCCGCTCGCCGTCCGCCAGCACCACCCCGCGCACCCGGCGGCTTCCGTCCGGCGAGATGACGAGGTCGAAGTCTTCCACCCGGCTCTCGAACCGGTACTCGCCGCCCAGGCTCTCAATAGTCGCGCGCAGGCTCTCGACCATCGTCACCAGCCTGAAGGTGCCGATATGCGGCCGCGCCTCGGTCAGGATCTCCGGCGGGGCGCCGGCGCGGACGAACTCGGTGAGCACCTTGCGGCTCAGGTGGCGCGGGTCCTTGATCTGGCTGTGCAGCTTGCCATCGGAGAAGGTGCCGGCGCCGCCCTCGCCGAACTGCACGTTGGACTCCGGATTCAGCACCCCGCGCCGCCATAGGCCCCAGGTGTCCTTCGTCCGCTCCCTGACAACCTTGCCACGGTCGAGGATGATCGGCCGAAAGCCCATCTGGGCCAGGATCAGCCCGGCAAACAGGCCGCACGGTCCCGCCCCGATTACCAGTGGGCGAGAACCTGGCGGCGGCTCCGGCGCCCTGCCGACGAAGCGATACTCTGTGTCCGGCGCGGGCCGCACGCGCGTATCGCCGCCCAGCCTGGCCACCACCTGCGCCTCGTCCCGCACGGCCACATCGACCGAATAGACCATCAGGATCGCTGACTTCCTGCGCGCATCATGCGCCCGGCGGACCACGGCCCAGTCGACCAGCTCATCCGCCGTCAACCCAAGGCGCTCAAGGATCGCCGCTGGAAGCGCCGCCGCCTGATGCCCCAGCGGCAGCTTCAATTCGGTCAGTCGCAACATGCCGGGGTTTTAGCGGGCGGCGGGGCGGGAGCGCTACTTCGCCGCGAGAGTGGCCCCACGACCCGCCATCCAGTATCAGCTGGGCCCCATCCCGCGCCGTCGAAAGCACATCCATGGCATTGTTGGTCTTAAGCGTGGTCGGCAGCGACCGCCCCGGCCTTACCAAGGCTCTCGCCGCCGCGGTCCTCTCGGCCGGGGGCAACTGGCTGGAGAGCCATCTAAGCCGGCTGGGCGGTCTCTATGTCGGATCGGTGCTGGTGGAGCTCGCGGCCGACAGGGTCGACGCCCTGAGTTCGGCGGTGCGCTCGGTCGACGCACAGGGGCTGGAGGTGCGCATCGCTCCGGCGGACGAGGGGCCTGTCGAGGGCGGCGAGGAGTTGCACTTGAGCCTGGTCGGCCAGGATCGGACGGGAATTGTCGACCAGGTGACCGCCGTGCTGAGCAGCCTCGACGCGAACATCGAGGCGTTCGAAACCTCGGTGCGCGCCGAGCCCCACTCGGGCGCCCCGCTGTTCCACATGGACGCCCACGTCCGCCTCCCGCCCAGCCGGCAGGCGTGGGAGGTCCAGGCGGCCCTTCAGGATATCTCCGCCGAGATCATGGTCGATATCTCGGTCACCCCGGCGAAGTAGTCACGCAGCTGACTCCGCCGGCCGTGGCGATCGCGCCACGGCGACGGCGCAGGGGAGGGCCGCCGCCGTCAGGGCGGCGGCGATGAAGAGCGAAAGGCCTGACGCGCCTATCGCGAAGCCCGGGGCGATCGACCAGGCGAACACCTGGGTGAAGAAGATCGGTCCGACGAAGCCATTCACTGCCTGCAGCGACGAGAGCGCGCCCTGCAGCCGCCCCTGTTCGGTTGGCGCGACCCGCTGCGTCTGAAGCGATTGCAACGGCGGCGCGCACATGTTGCCCAGGCACGTAGGGACGCACGCCAGGCAGAAGGCGAGGCCCGTGGGCGCGAGGCCCAGCCCGACGAACCCGATCGCCGACAGCGCCACGCCCCACAGCAGCGTCGATCGCTCGCCGATCTGGCGGGCGAGCCTCGGCGCCATCACCCCCATCACCACGATGTTGCCGCCACAGAACGCCGTCAGCAGCAGTCCCACCTGGGCTGCGCTCCAATGGTAGCGATGGGCCGTGTGGAGAACGAAGACGATGTTCACCGCCTGGGCGCCGAGCTGGATCAGGCTTCCGACAGCCGCCAGGCCGAGCAGGCCGCCATCCCGGGCGAGGATCCCGAACGCGCGGGCCGGATTGGCGCTTCGCCAAGAGGTCGGGGTGCGAAGCTCCGGCGCCAGAGATTCGGGCAGGACGAGAAGCCCATACAGCCACCCGGTCGCCGCGAGGCCCGCCGCCGCGAAGAACGGCGCGCGTGGCGTGATCGCGGCGAGCAGGCCGCCGGCGGCCGGCCCCAGGATGAATCCCGCCCCTGAGACCGCGAAGAACAGGCCAAACCGCCTCGCCCGGTCCTCGGGCGGCGTCGTGTCGGCGAGGTAGGCGGAGGCTGTGGAATAGCTTGCCGCGGTCACCCCCGACATCGCGCGTCCGGCGAACAGCCAGGTCACATTGGGCGCCAGGGCCATCACCAGGAAGTCGGCGGAGAGGCCGAAGGTCGAGATCAGCAGCACCGGCCGCCGGCCGAATCGATCGGATAGCGCCCCCAGCACGGGCGAGGCGACGAAGTTCATCGCCGCCCATGCCGCCGACATCCAGCCGAAGATCTGCGCCGCATAGGCCGTGTCGCGTCCGGCCAGCCCCAGGATCAGCCGCGGCAGGATGGGAAAGATCAGGCCGAACGACAGCGCATCGAGGAAGACGCTCGCCAGAATGAACCCGAAGGCCGGCGATCGGAATTGCCACGATCGGGCCACGCGCGAAATTCCCCTGACTACAGCCGCCTGATGCGTCTGCGTTTTGGCCGCAGGGTGAGGGTAATCAGAGGCGGCGTCCACCGGTCAGCGGTTGGCGGATGCGCTCCTCGGACATTTCTCTGAAACCGCCAAGGTCAGGCGCGCCAGTACAGCGCGCCTGCCATTCAACAGGTAAACTTTACAGCTTACCTGTACACATGCCACTAAACCCCATGGACGGTGAGGGGGGCTATTCCGAGCTGGCGCGCGCGTCCGCCCTGGCGGCGGAGCTTCGCGCCCTGGTCGGAAAACTGAGGCGCCGGCTGCGCGAGCAGGCGAACGCGGGCGACCTGACCCCGTCCCAAGTGTCCCTGGTGCAGCGTCTGGAAAAAGGCGGACCCTCCACGGCGTCTGATCTTGCCCGGGCCGAGGGGATCCGCCCGCAGTCCATGGCCGCGGTCGTGGCCGCGCTGGAGTCCGCCGGCCTGGTGAGCGGCGCGCCAGATCCGGCCGACGGGCGGCGGACCGTGCTCTCACTGACCGAGACGTGCCGCACACTGATGCGCGAGGGCCGCGCCGCGCGACAGGACTGGCTGACCCGCGCACTTCAACAGCGCCTCTCGCCGCAGGAGCAGGACGAACTGGCCGCGGCCGTCCGGCTGCTCGGCCGGCTCACCGAGGACTGACCCCGCTCATCGGCCCTCTTTTGTAGAAAGGCGTTTGCATGGCCCTGACCGCGCTGGACCCGAACACCGCCCTGCTGGTCGTTGACCTGCAGAAAGGCATTGTCGGCCTGCCCTCCATCCATCCGATCAGCGCCGTGGTTGAGCGCTCCAGAGCGCTGCTCGACGCCTTCCGCGCGCGCCGGCTGCCAGTGGTGCTGATCAACGCCGCCGGCGTCGCGCCGGGCCGCACCGAGCAGCCGGCGCGCGCCCCGAAACTGCTTCCCGAGGGGTTCACCGACTTCATCCCCGAACTCGACTGGCGCCCAGACGACATCGTGGTGACCAAGCGGACCTGGGGAGCCTTCGCCACCACCGATCTGGAGACGCGGCTGAAAGCGATCGGCGTGACCCAGGTGGTCGTGGTCGGCGTCGCCACCGGAACCGGCGTCGAGGCCACCGCCCGCCAGGCCTTCGAGGCCGGTTTCAACGTCACCCTCGCCCTCGACGCCATGACCGACGTGCGCGCCGAAGCCCATTCCTACAGCCTGCGGAATGTGTTCCCGAGGCTGGGGGAGACGGGAACGGCCAAAGACATCATCCGAATCCTCGAGACGCGGAACGCCTGACATGCCCTGGGCCCATCTCCTCGCCTATCTCTTCGGCGGAGCCTTCCTGGCCAACGCCGTTCCGCATGCCGTCAGCGGCATGATGGGCCGGCCGTTTCAGAGCCCCTTCGCCAGACCGCCGGGACAAGGCTTCTCATCCTCGACCGTCAATGTGCTCTGGGGCTTCTTCAATCTTGTGGTCGGCTACCTGCTGGTCTGCCGCGACGGATCCTTCGACCTTCGGGACACGCCGGACGTCATGGCGCTCGGCCTCGGCGCTCTACTGATCAGCCTTTTCTCCGCCCGCCACTTCGGCCGCTTCAACGGCGGCAATACGCCGGAAGGATCTTGAGGCTTCGGTGACGCTATCCCAACCTCCGCCCGGTGGAGGAGGACCCAAAGTGGCATGAGACGTGTATATCGCCAGGACCTGGGCGCCGCCGGGCTTGGGGAGCATGCGATGGGCAGCGTCCCAATCAAGCATCGGGCTGTGACCGCGCTTGGCCTCGTCATCGCGCTGTTTGGGCCGTCCGTGATCCTGGAGGCGCTGCGACCCGTTGATCTGCCGGCCTACCTGTTGCGCGAAGTCTTGGTCTTTTTCCTGCTCGGCGCGCTGCTCCTGCTTGTCCGCTATGGCGAGCGCTTGCCGTTCTCCTCGATCGGCTGGCGCACGGATCGCCTCGGCAGGGCTGCGCTATGGGGCTTGCTGGGTATCGTGGGCAGCTACGCAGCGATCATTCCCTGCGTGTTGCTCGCGCATGCGCTGCACTGGAGGGTGGGCGAGCAGGCGCCGCCGAAGTTTCATCCGCCCCTCTGGGCCGAGACCATCCAGATGCTCCGCGCTGGAATTTGCGAAGAAGCGTTCCGCAACGGATACGCTCTTGAAAGACTCTGGAGCCTCACCGGCAGCCGCTGGGGCGCCCTCGTCATTACCCTGCTGCCCTTCGCGATCTTTCATTTTCACCAGGGCCCGGCGGGCATCGTCATCGCCTCAGCCGCGGGACTGGTCCTGTCGCTGATCTATCTGCGCACCCGCAGCCTTCCTGCCGTGATGCTGGCGCACTTTGGCGTGGACTTCATCCCCAACATCCTCTTGCCCCTGCTCGGGGCAGACCTCGGCTGATCGGAATAGGAAGAGCCCGCGCGAACGCGAGCTCTTCAGAAAACGCGATATCGGCTCAGGGGCGAGGAGCGGGACGCAACAGGTCTGACAGGCCCACCCGGCGCAGCATCTCCGCCCTCAGCCGGTCCAGTACGCTGAAGCCGACGTCGGCGCCGTCCTGGGTTGGATCGTAGTGGACCCGGAACGAACGCGTTCCGAACGGCGCGTTCACCACCTCCACGATCCTGGGCGCGACGCCGGCGGGGTCGGCGTCATCCGGCACGATGGCCGCGAACGCCTTCTGGACCTGTTCAGAGAACCCGGCGTAGGGCCCTGCTTCGTACTCGGCGAGGCGAGCCTGGTCGGCCGGCCGACCCGCGTTCGCGAAGTGGTTGGTGCCCTTGGTGAAGGCGCCCGGGACGACGATGGTGGTCTCGATCCCCCACCGGGCGAGTTCCCGCGCATACTGAACGGCAAGTGCGTCCATCGCCGCCTTGGCCGCGAAATAGGGCGAGAGGTACGGCGGCGTGCCGCCCGCAGAGCTCGAGCTCGACACCCAGACCAGGAGGCCCTGTCTGGCCGCGCGCATGTGGGGCAGGACGGCGCGGTTCACGCGCTGGGTCCCGAGCACATTGACGTCGTACTGCTGGGCGAACTGCTCGGCCGTGAAGCTTTCGGCGGGGCCGAACATCATGTGACCGGCGTTGTGGACGACCGCGTCGATCCGGCCGGCCTCGGCGATGATCGTCGCCGCGGCGGCGTTGGCCGAAGCTTCGGATTGGACGTCGAGTTCAAGGGGACGCAGGGCGACGCCCTCTCGCTTCGAGAGCTCCGCCATCTGGGCGGCGTTATCGGCGTTGCGGCCCGCGACGTCGCGCATGGAGGCGTAGACGGTGTGGCCGGCGCGAGCCAGGGCCTCCGCGGTGAGTCGGCCAAAGCCGCTGGACGCGCCGGTGACGAGGATGATCTTCGGGGACATGACGGAATTCCCTCAAGGTTTGGGGGGGTGGGTTCAGGAGGCTCGAGGGCGGGATCAGATGATCCCGCCGTTGGCGCGCAGGACCTGTCCGTTGATCCAGGCGCCGTCCGGGCCGGCGAGGAAGGCGACCGACGCGGCGATGTCTTCCGGCTGGCCAAGGCGCTCCAGCGGGGCGAGCTTGGCCAGGTTGTCGATGACCGCCTGCGGTTTGCCGTCGAGGAACAGGGCGGTGGCCGTCGGGCCGGGCGCCACGGCGTTCACCGTGACGTTGCGGCCGCGTAGCTCCTTGGACATGACATGGGTCATGGCCTCCACGGCGGCCTTGGTGGCGGCGTAGACGCCATAGGTGGGCTGCAGGAGACCCACGACGCTGGACGAGAGGTTGATGATCCGACCGCCCTCGCGCAGGCGCCGGGCCGCCTCGCGCAGCGTGTTGAAGACGCCCTTCAGGTTGACCGCGACCTGGCTGTCGAACAGCGCGTCGTCGCTGTCGGCGATCGTTGCGAGCTTCATGACGCCGGCGTTGTTGACCAGCACGTCCACCCCGCCGAAAGCCGCCTGCGCGGCGTCGAACATCTTGGCGACAGCGATGGGATCGCCGACGTCAGCCTGGGCGGAGATGGCGCGGCCGCCGGCCGCCTCGATCTTCGCCACGACAGCTTCGGCCTCGGCGGCGCGGCCGGCGTAGTTGACGACGACGGTGAAGCCGTCGGCCGCCAGCCGCTGCGCAATCGCTGCACCGATGCCCCGCGAGGCGCCGGTGACAATCGCGACCTTGGGATTGGTTTCCTGTTGCATCCTGGTTCCTCCGTTTGGTCGCCGCCCTTTTGCGCTCGACCGATGGGAGGAAGATGACTCTTGGCTGCGTTGGGATAATCGCCCTAGGATCAGCAATTCTGTTCAGCCAGGACGAACAATATGGACCGGCTGGAGGCGATGAGGCTGTTCGCGCGGGTGGTAGAGCGGCGCAGCTTCACCCAGGCTGCGAACGACCTCGGCCTGCCCCGCTCGACGGCGACACAGGTGATCAAGCAGCTGGAGGAACGGCTGGGCGTGCGCCTGCTGCAGCGGACGACGCGGACGGTGCGGCCGACGCTGGACGGCGAAGCCTATTATCGCCGCTGCCTGGCGATCCTCGACGACGTGGAGGACGCCGAGAACGCCTTTCGCGGCGCCGCGCCCAAAGGAATGCTGCGCATAGAGGTGCAGGGCACCCTGGCGCGGCATTTCCTGACGCCCGGCCTGCCGGGGTTCTTCGCGCGCTATCCCGGGATCGACATCGCCATGAGCGAGAGCGAGCGGTGGGTGGACGTGGTGCGCGAAGGCGTCGACTGCGTGCTGCGCTTTGGCGTCCTGCCGGACAGCGACCTGGTGGCGCGCCAGGTGACGATGCTCGAGCGGATCACCGTGGCGGCGCCGGCCTATCTTGCGCAGTTCGGTCGGCCTGAGACGCCCGGCGACCTGGCGGGTCACCGGCAAGTGGGCCTGCGCTCGATCACCACCGGGGCGCTTCGGGTTTTCGAGTTCGAGTCGCCAAACGGGGAGGTGATCCGGCTGGACGACATGCCGGCGCCCTACTCGGTCACCGGCACCGAAAGCCTCCGCGATGGCGTGCTGCTGGGCCTGGGGCTGGCCCAGATGCCGGTCTTTCACGTGGCCGACGACCTCGCGGAGGGCCGACTGGAACGTGTTCTGGCGGACTATCGCGCGCCGTCGATGCCGGTCTCCGTCCTCTATCCCCGCAACCGGCAGCTCTCGCCCCGCGTGCGCCTCTTCATCGATTGGGCCGTCGGGCAATTTGCGACATCAGAGCCGCTCATTCGCCAGGAACGATGAAGTCGAGCAAGGCGCGCACCTTGGCCGGGAGCTGCCGGCGCGAGGCGTAGTAGGCGTAGAGGGGAAAGCGCTCCTCCGCCCAGTCGGTCAGCACCGGGACCAGACGGCCGGTCGCAATCCATGGCTCAAGCCCCAGCTCGAAGCTTTGGAACAGCCCTGCGCCGGCCTCGCAGGCGGCCAGGGCGGCGGAGGGGTCGTCCATCACCAGGCGGCTCGCGACCGCGACCTCGACGATCTCGCCCGCCTGATGGAACTCCCAGGCGAACGGCCGGCCCGACTGCGGATCGCGAAAGAGGATCGCCTCATGCCCGCTGACCTCGGCGGGGGTGCGCGGCGCCGGGCGGCGCGCCAGATAGGCCGGCGAGGCCACGGTGATCACGCGCGAGTCGAGGAGCTTGCGGCTGATCAGGGCGGAATCCGGCGGGGGCCCAAACCGCACGGCCAGATCCACGCCCCCGGCGAACATCTCCTCGAAGTGGTTCGTAACCAGAAGCTCCACCGCGAGCTGGGGGTATCGGGTGAGCAGCTCCTGCAGTCGGGGCGCGAGGACGACGCGCGCAAACCACGGGTCCACGCTCACCTTCAGCCGGCCGCGCACGCGGGCGGAATCGTCGGCGGCCGCCTCGGCGGCTTCGAGGATGGAGGCGAGCAGCGGGCTCGCCTCGGCGTGCAGGCGCCGCCCCGCCTCGGTCAGCGCCACCTTGCGCGGATGGCGGTCGAACAGCCTGGCGCCGACGCGCTCCTCCAGCCGCGCGATCGCCCGGCTGACCCCCGATGGAGTCAGGCCGACCGCCTCGCCCGCCTTGGCGAAGCCGCCGCTCTCCACCACCGCCGCCAGGACGCCAATCCCCGAGAGCAGGCGCGCGTCAAAGGCCAGAATGACTCTCCGTCAATTTCATCATGACAAAGGTGCGTTAGATTCGGCCTTGGGCAAGAGCGATTGTGCAACCTCCAGTTGGAGGAGAGATCCAGATGAACCTGAACAATCAGCGCATCGTCGTGCTCGGCGGCACGTCCGGTCTCGGTCTCGCGGTCGCCCAGGCTGCGGTTGTCGAAGGCGCCGCGGTCGTTGTCGGCTCGAGCTCACAGGCCCGGGTGGATGCGGCGCTCGCGCTTCTGGGCAAAACCGCCGAAGGGCGTGCGGTCGACCTGTCCGACCCCTCCGCGACGCGCGCTTTCTTCGAGCGGACGGGCCCTTTCGATCACCTGGTCTATACGGCCGGCGAGTCGTTGCAGCTTCTGGGCCTGGACGCCGACCTCGCCGCCATGCGGCGGTTCTTCGAGCTGCGATATTGGGGAGCGCTGGCCGCCGCCCAGAGCGCTCGGGCCTCGATTCGCGCCGGCGGCTCGATCGTGTTCACCTCGGGCACGGCCAGCGCGCGCCCGCTGGGGCCGGGCTGGGCCGCGGCTTCGAGCATCTGCAGCGCGATGGAGGGGCTGACCCGGGCGCTGGCGGTGGAGCTGAAGCCCCTGCGGGTCAACTGCGTGGCGCCCGGCGTGGTGAAGACCCCGCTCTGGTCCGGCATGTCCGACGCGGATCGCGAAGCCTTCTACGCCTCCGAAGCCGCGCGCCTGCCCGTGGGACACGCCGGAGAACCCGAGGAGATCGCCGAGGCCTACCTCTACCTCATGCGCCAGACCTATGTGACCGGCCAGGTGGTCTACGCCGACGGCGGCGCGCTCCTCGCCTGAGGTCGCCGTCGAGGATGGATCCTCCTCCACGCGGAGCGTGGGGGAGGGGGCTGCCGCGGCTCGGGTGTCCGGAACTGTCGCGGTGACGCCTGGAGGTCTAGTCTTGGCGACCGCAGGGGGTTCGCTCCATGACGGCTTCATTCCCCACCACCACTTGCCTGGTCGCCCTCGCCTCAACCACAGCCCTGGCGCTTGGCCCCTCCGAGGCGTGCGCCCAGCCCCGCAGCGTGGACCTCATTGTCCGGAGTGATGCCGCCCTCTCCGCCCTGGACCGGCAGCTGGCTGACACCCTCATCAAGGCGCGTCGAACGCCGTGGCCGAGCCGCGGTCAGCTGCCCGGCGACCAGCGTCGGTGGATGGATTCGCGCGGCCAATGTCTTTCGGACGCCAACCCCAAGGGCTGCCTCGCCAACCTCTACGTGACGCGCATCGCCCAGCTGAGCTCCGACGCCGGACTGCCGCCCGCACGGCCTCCGTTTCGCTTCCGCTGCGACGGCGATCCGCCATTCGGTTTTACGATCACCTACTACGCGACCAACCCGCAAACGCTGGTCGCCGAGCGCCGCGGCCAGAAGATCGTGATGGTTCAGCAGCCGATGGGCAGCGGCATACGTTTTGGCGCAGCCGGCGCGAGCTACGGCGAGCACCAAGGCGTGTCGTGGATCACTTGGCCCGGCCAGGCAAAGACCCTGCGCTGTGTGAGATAGTCGGCGAGGCGGATCTTTCTTATCGAGCGAAGTGATTTCGGGGAGGGGGGACTGTCTGTAGCCAGCGAAGAAGGGTGAAGGGGGGCGGTCGATGCCGGGAGTCTACCAGGGCCTTCCGGTTGCTGATCTCACGATTACTCGTGAACCATCTCGCAGTCGTAGAACCGATAAAAGTCCTCGATCGCGCACTGCGCGCCTAAGGCGTGCGGCGGAAAGGCCTTCCATGGCGCTGCGATGTCCAGATCTCTCAGGTTGTCGAGGAGGGCCTGCCGGACGGCGGGTTTCACGAACCCTCTGAAGTCGAGCAACTGACCCCAGCTGGACGTTCCATCCAACCGAACCTGCTCGGGCGTGAAAACAGACGCCGCGTATTCTGGCGGGAAGAGCCGACGGTAGGCTTCCAGGTTGTAGAGCCAGGAGCCGCCCCTCACGGACCGCGCGCCCGGATGCTGCGCTCGGATAGATCCGAACATCTCCCGTAACTCCGATCTGCGGCGATCAGCCTTGGCGCGCGCGAGCGGGCCGCATTTGTCGGCGCTGTCGCGGTTGCTGAAGTGGATGCGAACGACATCGTCCGGGATCAGCAGCTCATAGTGGAAGCAGCCGAATATGTTCGGGCTGCTCTGCATGGGTGGGGCGGCAGCGAAGAAGGCGACCGTCCAGTCCAGCCGATCCGATCGGGTCGCGCACCGCTCGAAGCCAGCGGCGTAGCGCGTCCACTCCAAATGAGCGCCGCCGTCCGCCCGGCCGAGACCGAATCGCTGGTGCAGGTTCGTGGATTCCAGGCAGGCGTCGGGCAGCGGGCGCGACGCCCTCTCCGCGATAGTCTCTGCAAACAGGAGCTGAACTTCGAAGTAGCCTCGCAGCCGCTCGGCCTCTTCGCGACGCCCCTCGATCACCCCGGTCATAGCGCGGGGTTACACTGCCGCGACCGGGATACTCAATGGCGGCCGTCCTCCTCGGTTTGCAGCCGGAAACCACCTTGGCTGGGGCCCGGTAAACACCCGATTGTCACCAAAGCGCCTGCGGGGCGTTCCTTCAGGGACGGTTCCGCGCGCCCAGGGGAGGATGATCCAATGTCCACGTCCGTGGGCGAGGCTGCCCCGATTGCGGCCCCAAAATCAAAGGGCGCGCGAGCGTCGGCCGACATCAAGAAAGCGCCTCGTGCGGGTGATTCTGCGGGTCATTCTGCGCACGCAGAGATTCCATTCAAATCACCCGATCAGCGGCGCGCCGCCGGCAAGGCGCTGCGCGACACCGCGCCCCGGGAGGAACATGGCCGCTGGAAGCCGCCGAAGAACAGGCGCGACCCTATCGATATTCTGAACGAGTCGAACGAGGGCCGGCTGCCGGACCTCATCCCGCTCCGGTTCGGTCGCATGATGCAGTCGCCTTTCGCCTTCTATCGCGGCTCGGCGGCGGTCATGGCCGCCGACCTTGCGACGATGAGCAGCCCGGGGATCCGGGTTCAGGCCTGTGGCGATGCGCACCTGTCGAATTTCGGGGGCTTCGCGACGCCTGAGCGCCGCATCATTTTCGACATCAATGACTTCGACGAAACCCTGCCGGGGCCTTGGGAATGGGACCTCAAGCGCCTCGTCGCCAGCATCGTACTGGCCGGCCGACACATCAGCCTGTCCGAAACGGACACGGTCCGCGCGGTCCGCGCAACGGCCCGGTCTTATCGCGAGCGCATGACCGACTACGCCGCCATGCGAGCCCTCGATGTCTGGTACGACGCCATAGACGTCGAACGCTTCGTCGCCGCGATGGAGTCCAAGGAAACGCGCATCCGGGTCCAGCAACGCCTCAGGAAGCAGATGACGAAGAACACGCCCGACTTCCTGTTCCCGAAATTCGTGCACCAGGTTGGTGATTTGCCGCGCATCACCGACCATCCACCCCTGATATTCCACCCGACGAGCGACGTCGCGGCGGGGTTCAGCTCTGGATACAAAAGCGCCATCGCCCGCTACCGCGAGTCGCTTGCAGAGCATCTGAGAACATTGCTGGATCGATACCAGTTCTGTGACCTGGCGATCAAAGTCGTAGGGGTGGGCAGCGTGGGCACTCAGTGCTGGATCGCGCTGTGCATGGCAAATGAAGGTGACGCGATATTTCTGCAAGTAAAGCAGGCTACTGCATCGGTTCTCGAACCCTATGTAGGCGTAAGTCAGTACCCCAACCACGGTGAGCGGGTGGTGGTCGGCCAGCGTCTGATGCAGTCGGCGAGCGACCTTTTCCTCGGCTGGGGACGGGGAGAAAACAAAAGTCACTTCTACGTTCGCCAGCTGCGCGACATGAAGACCAGCGCCATCATCGAGGACTTCGACGCCGTCGATTTGCGCTCATACAGCCGCGTGTGCGGCTGGGCGCTGGCCCGCGCCCATGCCCGCTCGGGCGATTCCGCCGAGATCGCGGGCTACCTGGGCTCGAGCGATATATTCGACCAGGCCATGTGCGACTTCGCCGTCGAGTACGCAGACCAGGCGCAGGGCGATCACCGGGCTTTCGTGAGGGCGGTGCGTCAAGGACGCATAACGGCTGTCCTGGACGCCTGAAGCATGGCGCCCCAAAAAGAGCCGGGCTGGGGCGGCTGGTGACTGTCTACCTGAGAGGCAGGTTTGTCACTGGTCGAGTCATGCGCCTTATTCGAAGGTGAAAACGCGATTCCAGTCGTTCTTCATGCTGATGACTGTCCAGCCGTTCTTCTTAGCCACGTCGTCGAGCGCCGCGGTAAAGGCGCCGAACTTGCTGTCGGGCAGGCCGCGCGCCGGACCGTAAGCATATTCACGGGCCGCATCGTCGTGCAGCACCAGCATCATCAACCGCGCCCCGTCGCCGGCCCCGGTATACTCGAGCATATCACGGTCACCGTCCGAGTTGCCAAAAGCCGCGTTCGGACGGCGGCCGATCATCAAATGAATGCCTACGGGTTTGCCGGACTTGTCGTCGTTCAAAAGTAGCTTCGGGTCCTTGGTCAGGAACGGTTTGCCATCCTTGTCGTAGCCGAAAGTCGTTCCGCCCATGGTGCCGACTACCTGTTCGGGAGGGATGCCGTAGACCCGTTGCGAATAGACGCGCACAAAATCCTGGCCCCCGCCGGTCACGACATAGGTCTTGAAACCATTGGTTCGCAGATACTGCAGGGCCTCGAGCATCGGCTGATAGGTCAACTCGGTGTAGAGGCGCTTCCAGCGCGGATGTCTGGCGGTGTCCAGCCAGCTTTTGACCTCGGCTTCAAAATCCTCGACCGGCATGCCGGTCAGGGTCGCGGCGAGAATTGTCTCGAGGTCATGCATCGACAGCCTGGACATCGCTTCCCGGTCGCCGGACAGCACCGTCTTGAACGGTTCGAGTCCTTTGAGTTCGGGCTTCTGCGCCGCCAGTGTCGAAACGCGGTCCAGGCAATAGGTCACCTGGGTATAGATCGGATGCTCGACCCAGAGCGTGCCGTCTTGATCGAAGGTGGCGATGCGGTCCTCGGCCGGCACGAATTTCGAGCTTCCCTGATCGGTCGTGGCGCGCACGAAGTTCAGGATTGCCTGTTTCGCCGCGCCCTCGTTCCAGGAGGCGAGGTGTGTGTTTGGCGTCGTCTGCGCTTTGATTGGCGACGAAGGCAGTGTTGTAGCCAGAAATGGCGCTAAGACGAGGTTTGAACCCAGAGTGCGCCGATCGATGCCAGGCGATGGGTCGGCGGATTGCATAGCCGTTCTCCGAGCCGAATGTTTTGAACGGTCGCAGCAATAGCGTGATTATTCTGACCCAGCTTCAGGGCGTCAGCGGTAACGCCTTGAGTTCCTTCCGGGCCGTGCCAAAGCTGCCAAGCTGGTAGACCGATGCGCCAGTCACCGAGAACGTGAACGGCTCGAATGGCTCGGCCAACATCTCGTTCAGATAGGTTTCCGTTCCGACGCCGATCGTGACGTGCGGATTGAAACGCTTGCCCGCCGCGACCGTGACGAAATTGGCGACGTACTCGATGAGGAATGCCTGAATGTCGCGTCCGTCCTCGTCGCTGAAGAACGCCGCCGGGGTTCCGGTCTTCACCGTGTAGGGCTCGACAGCCTTGATGAGTTCATCTTGCAGTCGATGCAAGTCTTCAGTCGGTTCGACCACAATCCCCGCGAGGCCGAGCGGCGGGGAGGGGATGTAGTAATACTTGAAAGCCTTCAGCCTCCATGCCCGGGGCCTCTCTTTGGCCAGAACCGCCTTCGCTGCCGCGAATACCTTGTCGAGGTCGTCTGTGCGGACGAACTGCTGCAACAAGGTGACGTGCGGATGGTGCGTCTCATCCAGAGTAAAGCCCTTTGGGAAGGACTTGAGCAGACGAGCGTTGGCGTCCTTCGCGTGCTGCATCATCGTCGCGTCGGGTTCGAGCGCGATGTCGATCGCTGTCACCGGATTTCGTTGCGCGACGGCTCCTTGGGCAAACCCGAGCGCCAGCCCGAGGCCGGCGACGGTGATGGCCAGTGCGTGTGGATGGCGCCGCTGGCCGGTCTTCATCACTTGCTCCCCAAATGTTCAGAAAAAAGAGTTGGTCCCCGGTCGAAGCAGATCAGCCGCCCATAGGCAGAGGTATCCGGCGCACGCCTGAGGTTGGGCGCGGGTCGCACTGATCTCGTATCCCGTCTCTCGGAGGACTCGCCGCGTTATCGGTGCCGGCGCCCAGGCTGGTCGCGAAGGTCCGCTCGCCACCACCCTTGGCGACCCTTCAGAACATCTGGTTGCCGAAGCAACTCCGCGCGTCCTAGCTTCACCCATCGGAGGAAAGATGCGGGTCACAGCAATTCAATGCCCCATCCTCATGGATGTGGACTCCAACCTCCGACATCTCGAAGCCGCTGTTGCAGCATCGCCGCCGCACACGCTGCTGGTGGCGCCTGAAGGCCTCCTGTCGGGTTACCTGCCAGAGCCGGGGTTCGTCGCCAGGCTGGATGACAAGGCCACCGCGCACGCCATCGAGAAAACCCGAAGGCTCGCAACGGAGGCCCATCTCCATCTCTTTGCGGGCGCTTGCGTGAGGGTCGATGGCGTCTGGCGCAACTCGACCTTCTACTTTGGCCCTGATGGGAGAAGCTGGCGCTACGACAAGATCAATCTGGCCCAGAGCGAGCGGAGCGATTTCACGCCCGGAGATCACCTCCCTTTCCTTGACCTGATCGTGGACGGGCGGGCGGTTCGCCTGGGCGTGCAGATGTGCCGGGAGATTCGTTATCCCGAGCAATGGCGATGGCTGGCCAAGCAGGGCGTCCAGGTGATCGCCTACGTCAACAACGCGATCGGAAGCAAAGATGGCTACGATCTTTGGCGCTCGCACGTTGTCAGCCGCGCCGCCGAAACCCAGCGCTTCGTGGTCGGCGCGAACAACGCGGCGTCCGACCAGACCTGCACGACCCTCATCGTCGCGCCGTCCGGGCGCGTGATTGCCGAAGCTCCCGTCGGTGAGAGCTCGACGGTGTCAGCGCAGATCGAACTCTCCGAAGTGTCCGACTGGGTCATCAGCCAGGCGCGCGAGGACGTCGTGTCGGTCGTGGCGGCGTGACCGCGCCATGCACGGGCCTCTGGTCCCATCGCGACTTTCTGAGGCTCTGGGCGGCGCAGACCGTCTCGGGCTTTGGCGCGCGCATCGCCCGCGAAGGCCTGCCGTGGGCGGCGATCATCACCCTGAAGGCAGGGCCAGAGGCGATGGGGATCTTTGCGGCCCTGGCGCTGGGGCCGCAGGCCGCCGTCGGCCTCTTTGCGGGCGACCTGGTGGACCGGCTGCCGAAGAAGCCGCTCATGATCACCGCCGATCTCGCCCGCGCCGTGATCCTGATCCTTGTCCCTGTCATGGCCCTCGCCGGGCGCCTGACGCTGATGGAGCTCTACGTGGCGGGCGCGCTGATGGGCGTGTTCAACGTGCTCTTCGACGTCGCCGACCACGCCTTCCTGCCGAGCCTGGTGGCGTCCTCCGAACTGATCGACGGCAACGCCAAGCTTGCGACCACCGATGCGGCGGCCGAGGTCTCGGGGCCGGCCATCGCCGGCACACTGGTTCAGCTCGTAACCGCGCCGCTGGCGGTGGCCCTCTGCGCGTTGACCTACCTCGCCTCGGCCTTGTTCCTGGTCCGGATCGGCGCTCGCGAGCCGGGGTCGGCGGAGCGCGCGTCCCAGGGCCCGGCAAGGTTCGACCTTGGCGCCGGCCTCAGGATCGCGCTAGCCCACCCGCTCGTCCGCCCTCTGTTCCTGAGCGAGGTGACGCGCGCGTTTTTCGGCGCCTTCTTTGCCGCTCTCTACCTCATCTTCGCTTTCCGTAACCTCCATCTGACGCCCCTGCTGGTGGGCGTCGCGGTCGCGGCCGGAGGGATCGGCGGCCTCGCCGGCGCGGTGCTGTCGCCCCATATCGTCGGACGACTTGGCGTGGGACCGACCATCATTCTGACCGGCCTATCGGGCGTTCTCACTCTCTGGCTGATCCCCCTCGCCGGCGGTCCCCCGCTTGTGGCGCTAATGTTCCTGCTCGTCCCTCAGGTGTTGGGCGACGGCCTGCAGACCGTCGCGGAGGTCAGCGCCACGAGCCTGCGCCAGACCGTGCTGCCCACCGCCGCGCTCGGCCGCGCGGGCGGCGCCTTCGCTTTCGGCGTCGGGCTGATGGGCGTCGCGGGAGCGCTCGCGGGTGGCGTCCTCAGCGCCCACATCGGCGCGCGATGGACACTTTCCATCGCTGCCGCCGGCCTCGCGGCCGCCTCGCTGTTCGCAGTCTTCTCCCCGCTGCGGACATTACGTGCGGCGACGCCGGGGCCGTAGCCGCCCTGGCCGCATGTTTCCTGCGCCTGGGGCGCCCGTTATCGTTGGATAATGAGTTGCGACATGAATTTGATCTTGCGACGGGCGACGCCTGAAGATGCGCCCGCCGTTCAGGTGATCCTTTTCGACACGTTCGAGTCGACGTGGCGTCCGAACATCACGGAAGCCGCCGCACAAGCGTTCATTCAGGAAAACCGGCCCGCCGCCTACGTAGGCGCGCGAGGGCGCCACTTCTGGCTGGCGGAGATCGACGGGGATGTTGTCGGGTTCGTGGATTGGGAAGGCGACTTCATCAATGCTCTTCACGTGCGCTCTACACATGCCCGCAAGGGCGTCGGGCGACGCTTGATGGACTA
>DASXGR010000238.1:0-4805 GCA_036488935.1 Caulobacteraceae bacterium
AGCTTCGAGAACAGCTTGGACCGTATCGCGTCCTGCTTGCCCTTGCGGAATTGGATATTCTTGAACTTGGAGTGGCCGGCCATCGTTTGGTGCAAGGCTTGGGTAAAGGAGGGGCGTGTTTAGCGCCGCGGCCCGCCCGGCGCAAAGAATCGTCTGGCTAAGGAGCCCTCATGTCCGTCGACACCGATACGCTGGAACCCGAGACCCTGCCCGAGCCCATCGTGCACTGGCAGCCAAATCACCGGGTCGTACAGGGTCCGGCGGTCGGCGGCGCGCTGGTGGGCGCGGCGCTGGTCGGGGCCCTGGCGATGGGAGCGCTGGCCATCGGCGCCCTGGCGATCGGCGCCGTCGCGGTGGGGCGGATGCGGATCGGGACGCTGGAGGTCGGGCGGCTGGTGGTGCGGCGAGAGGATTAGTCCTGTCCCTCCCCTTCTGGGGGAAGCGGCGAGACGGGTGGGGAAGTCTGGAGTATCCCCCACTGCCTGTGTCTTTCCCCAGGGTTCCCCACCCGTCCTCCTTCGCCCTGCGGGCTTCGGAGGACACCCTCCCCAGAAGGGGAGGGATCAGCTTTGCCGCGGGATATCCACCACGTGCAGCGTCGCGCCTTGGAAGTCGCGGTAGACGATGCGGATCGCCTGGCGGTCGATCGAGCAGGCGACGAAGCCGGACTCCACCGAGCAGAAGTCGCTTCCCTCGTTCTCGCAGGCCTTGCGCGTCTTCGAGCCGGCACCGGTGCAGACGTAGTGGGCGCCCGCCTTCTCTACGTGCTGCAGGTCGTGGTCGTGGCCGTTGAGGTAGAGCGGGATCTTGTGGGCGCGAAGGATCGGGTCGACCTTGGCCTGCATGTCCTTGGCGGCTCCGCCTTCCTCGCCGCCTTCCTCGCGCAGCGGCCAGACGGGGTGGTGGCCGACGACGATCTTCCAGTCGGCGGTCGAGGCGCCGAGCGCCTTGTCGAGCCAGGCAAGCTGGGCGGCAGTGTCCTGGCCGGCGACCTTCACCTTCTTGGCCCCGTCCGCGTAGTAGCTGGAGATGAAGGGCGAGGTGTCGATCAGGAAGAAGTCGACCCGGGCGCCGTCGGGCGTGGTCTCGGAGAGGGCGCGCCAGCGGGCGGGAAGCCGCCAGCGGCGGCTGTGGGCGGTGTAGTCGAGCTGGGCCTGGGCGTTCCCGTGATAGTCGTGGTTGCCCAGGATCGCGTGCCAGGGGACCTGCAGGGACGGGGCCGAATAGACGTCGTCGAACGAGGTTTTCCACTGCGGATCGTCGACGCCGGCCACGCCGTCCTCATAGAAGTTGTCGCCGACGGAGATCACGAACCTGGCCTTCAGGGCACCCGCGGTTTCGCCCATCCGCGCCGCCACCTCGGCCTGGTGGAAGGCGCCCTCGCGCCCCCAGTCGCCGACGGCGAGGAAGTTGAGGCTCTTGCCGGTCGTCTGGGCGAAGGCGGCGAACGCCGGCGCGGCGAGCGCGACGCCAAGGCCCTGAAAGGCCGCGCGGCGGGTAAGGAAGGTGGCGCTCATGAACGTCGGACTCCGCGGCGAAGGTCGGCGGGCCATAGCGGCGCTCCGCTACGGAAACGTGACAGTCGGGTGAACGCCCTACCTGCTGGCTCTTCCGGACCGCCGGCATCCTGCCGGCCCTTCCTTTCTTGCCCTCAGCGGAGCGGCGCAGGGTCCCTAGAAAAGAAGAAAGAGCCGGCAGGATGCCGGCGGTCCAAACTCACGCCGGCTGGGCAGCTCGTAGGGCGGGGATGGTCTGCTTGAGGCGGCCGCCGACGCGGATGGGTTCGATGCGGAGGGCGAGGCCCGTGGTGGGGTCGGTTTCGACGAAGACGCCGCAGACCGTCGCCGGGCCTTCGGCGGGCTTGTAGCGGCCGCCGCTGATCCTCGTTGTGAAGCGGCGCAGGGGCTCTTCCTTGTGGTTGCCGATGACGCTGTCGTAATCGGCGCAGGCGCCCGCGTCGGTCTGATAGGCGGTGCCTTGCTCGAGGATCTGCGCGTCCGCGGTGGGGACATGGGTGTGGGTGCCCACGACCAGGCTCGCGCGACCGTCGCAGAAGTGGCCCATGGCCATCTTCTCGGAGGTGGCCTCGGCGTGCATGTCCACCACAACCGCGTCGGCCACTTCGCCCAATGGGCAGGCCGCCAGCTCGCGGTCCACCGACGCAAACGGATCGTCCAGGGCGTCCATGTGCACCCGGCCGAGAAGATTGATGACCAGCACCTGCTGTCCGCCCGGCGCCTCGAACAGCTGGGCGCCGCGTCCCGGCGCCTTTGACATCGCCGGATAGTTCAGCGGCCGGATCAGCCGGGGTTCGCGAACGATGTAGGTGAGGGCTTCCTTCTGGTCCCAGGAATGGTTGCCCAGCGTGAGGCAATCGGCGCCGGCGTCGAACAGCTCGCGCGCCGTGGCCTCGGTGACGCCAAAGCCGGCGGCGGCGTTCTCGGCGTTGACGATCACAAAATCGAGGGAAAGGCGGCGGCGAAGGCCCGGAAGGTGTTCGGCGAGGCCCTCACGGCCGCTGCGGCCGACCACGTCTCCGAAAAAAGCGATATTCATCAATAGTCCCTACCATGAAAATTCCCGCCAGCCCATTTCAGTGACCACGGCGTTCAGTCTCTGGTCGTGCGCCTCGCGCGGAACGTGGTCGACCTCCTGTCCCTCGAAGGCCAACCCGATGGCGAACACTGGGCGGCGCGCCCTCAGGTCGCGAAGCGTACGGTCGTAATAACCTCCCCCCCAACCCAATCGATAGCCATCCGCATCGAAAGCGAGCAGCGGAAGGATCACGAGGTCCGGATCATGCTCCGCGGCCCCCGGGGCCGGGGCCGGCAACGCCGCGGCGTCGGGGGAAAGCGGCCCGCCCGCCTCGCGGAAAGCCAGCGGCCCGTCCCGCTCGACGACCACGGGCAGAAGCACCCCTGCGCCCGCCGCCCGAAGACGCTGGGCGATCGGCCCGGGATCGAGTTCGAAGCGCATGGGCAGATAGATCGAGACCCAGCTCACGCCGGCCATGACGCTCGCCGGCAGATTGGCGGCGGCCCGCTCGCCCGCGTCGGCGGCGGAGTCGGCGAGAGAGGCGCGCAGGATCCTGGCCGCCCGGCGCAGTCGGGACTTAACGAGTGTCATCCGGGCCGGCGTGAATCAGAGAGACGCGAAACAGAAACCAGGGTGGCGGCGCCACGAAGCCGTGAAGGCGTTTTCAATCCCCTCGGACCTGGCAAAACCAGGTGGGCGCCGTTTGGCCAAGACCACGGTCCGGGCCAGGGACAGCTCCCTATCGAGATGATTACGGTCCCCGGGATGTGATGCCTTCGACGCGAGACGCAGCAAGACCCGCCGAGAGGCAACTTAGGCAGGGCGCCCTGCCGCCTCAAGGCCGACAGCTCCGACAGTCCGCGGCTCAATCCCAGTCCGTGCCGATCTGGTCGATCCGCCGCGCCGCGGAGGCGAGGATCTCCCCGGCCTGCGTCTCCAGGTTGACGAGGTCGGTCCCAAGCTTGGCGGCCGCATCTTCAGCTGCCGCGGCGCGCGTCGTGGCGTGGGACAGCTCATCGGCCAGCATCAGGGCCGCCAGCAGGATCCGGCGAGCTTCCCCGGACGAACCTTTGGCGGGAACCTGGCGCACCTTCGAATCCACCAACCCCCCGAGCAAGCGCAGCTCGTCCTCGGCGCCCTTCTCGCAGTCGATGTCGTACCGCTTCCCGGCGATCGTCAGCTTGACGACCGGCATCAGACCTTGTCGCCCTGATCGGCCAGAACCTCGTTGATCTGGCTGATCGCCCGATCGAGCGCGGCGGCGGCGGCGGCGCCTGCGACCTCCAGCTCCTTGGCCCGGGATCGGGTGGCGCGAAGCTCGGCGGCGAGCCGCTCGTGATCTTCCCAAGTGGCCTCGATACTGGCCAGACGGCGGCCGATGCGTCCCTCCAGGCGGGACAATGCGCGCTCCAGCCGCCAGCCTGCCACCTGCAGGCCGCTACCCGATACAACGTCCAATATAGCCCCCACTCACTCAGTTCTCAGGCGCCGGAGCGTCCGGCGCACGGCTTGACCTCACCGGTCAGCGCCCGCAAAAGCCGCGCAGACCAAATAGAAGGAAACAAGGTTTCATGCCCGTCCGCGTCGCGATCAACGGCTTTGGCCGGATCGGCCGTCTCGTTCTGCGCTCCATAGTCGAACATGGGCGTCGCGACATAGAGGTGGTTGCGATCAACGATCTTGGCTCGGTCGAGGCGAACGCTCACCTGCTCCGCTACGACTCTGTTCACGGACGGTTTCCCCAGCTCGTTTCCGTCGAGGGCGATAGCCTGGACGTCGGCCTGGGGAAGATCAAGGTGACCGCCATACGCGATCCGTCGCAGCTGCCCCACAAGGAGCTGGGCGTTGATGTCGCACTCGAGTGCACCGGCATCTTCACCTCGAAGGAAAAGGCGAGCGCGCACCTCGAAGCCGGCGCACGCAAGGTGCTGGTCTCCGCGCCCTGCGACAATGCGGACAAGACGATCGTCATGGGGGTGAACCAGCATACACTCACCTCTGACGACGTCGTCGTCTCGAACGGTTCGTGTACGACCAACTGCCTCGCGCCGGTGGCCAAGGTCCTGCTCGACCTCGCCGGCATCGAGCGCGGCTACATGACCACCATCCACGCCTACACCGGCGACCAGCCCACCCTCGACACCCTGCACAAGGACCTCTACCGCGCCCGCGCCGCAGGCATGTCGATGATCCCGACGTCCACCGGCGCGGCCAAGGCGCTCGGCCTGGTGCTGCCGGAACTGGCCGGAAAGCTCGACGGCTCCTCGATC
>DASXGR010000022.1:0-2227 GCA_036488935.1 Caulobacteraceae bacterium
ACCACACCGTAGGTGAAGAACAGGGCGTTGTAGAGAAAGGCCTGGGAGGCCATCAGGGCGAGGACCAGGACTGTGCGTCGGCGGTAGCGGGTCAGAAGCGTGTGCGCCAGGGCGCGCAGGCCGAATGCGCTCGTTGGCCGGATCACAAGCGTCGGCGCGTCCGGCGGCAGCGGCGGCGCGCCTCCAGCCTTCGCTTCGATCTGTGCAGCCATCCGCTCCGCAAGATCGATACGCCCGTGAGTGATCAGCCAGCGCGGGCTCTCCGGCACGAGGCGGCGAAGGAACAGGACGCCCAGGCCCAGCACACCCCCGATCCCGAAAGCGAGGCGCCAACCAAGGCCGATGGGAAATAGGCGCGTGTCGAGCAGCAGAGGCGCGGCGGCCGCTCCCGCGGCGGCGCCCAACCAGAAACTGCCATTGACGATCAGGTCGACGCGGCCGCGCCAGCGGGCTGGGATCAGTTCGTCGATGGCGGAATTGATCGCCGCATACTCCCCGCCGATGCCGAGCCCCGTCACAAGTCGGAAGGCGGCGAACATGGCAAAGTTGACTGACAGGGCGCTCGCCAGAACGCCGGCGAGGTAGACGCCTAGCGTGATGAAGACCATCGCCTGGCGGCCGAAGCGATCGGTAAGCCAGCCGAACACAAGCGCCCCGACGATCGCGCCCGCCAGATAGAAGGAAGCCGCCTCCCCCACCTGGGTCGTCGTCAGTCCGAGCGTCGCCCGGTCCTGCAAGGCCGGACCGAGAGCCCCGACGATCGTCACCTCCAGCCCATCGAGGACCCAGGTGACGCCCAGCGCGAAGACGAGCAGGGTGTGAAATCTGCTCCACGGCAGGCGGTCCAGCCGCGCGGGAATCTGGGTGCGGACGATCTGGCGCCCGGCGACCTCCCGCGCCTGCACCGCCCTCATGCGGAGAGCCAGGCTTCGGCGGCCGGGCGAAACAGATCGTCACGTCTCATGGGTCGACGGACATTACCCCGCGAACGGCCAATGGAAACTGGACCGGATTACATATGCGCTAACTTCCTGGTGAGGCGCGGCGTTCCTCGACCCGCCCCTCGCAGGTCACTAGCGTCACGCGCAGCTGCGGCGGCCTCCTTTCTTACAAGCGGCGCACGTGCAGCGCGGGATGGAACAGAGCGAATGGGTCTCGACATGCTTGGCGAGAACGGTTTCACGACTGAGGAACTGGCCAGCCGGTGTGCGGCCGACGGCGAATTCCGGCTGGCCGCCCGCCACTGGACAGGAGGCCTGCGCCTCGAAAGCCCTGAGGCCGCGATCGGACTGAGCGTCGTTGACGGCGAACTTCGCCGCAATGTTCCGGCAGCCGGTCAACCCGGCGTCGTCGTGCTGAAGGCCGCGGCCGAGGTGTGGACGCGCCTTTTGGCGGCCAGGCCGGAGCGGTTCTACAACGACATTTTCCCGCTGATCGGGATGGGCGAAGTGATCCGGCACTGCGATCCGGTGGTCTACGCCCAGTATTATCCGGCGGTGATGAGGGCGATCGAGCTCCTGCGCCCGCGCGACGCAAGCGCTCCGGCCCGTGAGCCGCCCCGCGAGCCGGGCCGGTTCGACGCGCCCGTGGGGCGATATGTCCACCTGGACCTGCAGGGCCAGGACTACCGCATCTATTTCGAGGAGGCGGGGTCGGGGATTCCACTGCTGCTGCAGCACACGGCGGGATGCCACGGCTCCCAATGGCGCCACCTGTTCGAGCGCCCGGAGATCACCGACCATTTCCGGCTGATCGCCTACGATCTGCCGTTCCACGGCAAGTCGCTGCCGCCGGTGGGGCCGAAGTGGTGGTCGGAGGAGTATCGGCTCACCAAGGAATTTCTGCGCGCGCTGCCGGTCGCCCTCGCCCAGGCGCTGGGCTGCGAGCGACCCGTGTTCATGGGGTGCTCGGTGGGGGGAATGCTCGCGCTCGACCTGGCGCGTCACCATCCCGATGTCTTCGCGGCCGTGATCTCGCTCGAAGGCGCCCTGAAGATCGATACGCCCTGGGAGTCGCTCGAGGAGCTCTGGCATCCCCAGGTGAGCAACGAATACAAGGCGCGGCTGATGAACGGGCTGATGAGCCCCACCTCGCCAGAGGCGTTCAGGAAGGAAACGAGCGCCGTCTATGCCTCAGGATGGCCGCCCGCCTTCCGGGGTGACCTCTACTATTACGTAGTCGACTACGACCTGCGCGAAGAGGCTCAGCAGATCGATGCGCGGCGGAC
>DASXGR010000042.1:0-36869 GCA_036488935.1 Caulobacteraceae bacterium
GTCGATCGAGGCCACGGGCGAGGCCTGCCAGGCGACGGTCTTGGCCTGCTCGGCGTCGCCCTTCTCATAGCCCTGGGCGCCGAAGCGTCCGAAATAGCCCGAGTGCTCCGTCGTCCAGTCGTGCACCCCGTGCATGTCGACGCCGGCCTTGAAGACATCGGAATTGCGCGCGAGCGCCATGGCGGTGAGGAAGCCGCCGTAGGAACCGCCCCAGATGCCGATCCGCGCGGGATCAACGTCGCTCTGGGCCTGCAGCCACCGGGCGCCCGCCAGCACATCCTGGTATTCCGAGGCCCCTCGGTACCCCGCATGGGCCGGATGGCTGAAGGCGCGGCCGTAGCCGATGCCGAGACGATAGTTGACCGACAGCACCACGTAGCCGTGCGTGGCCAGGTATTGGTTTATCGCGTAGGAGTTCGTGTAGTAGTCCATGTAGCTCCAGCCCAAGAGCATCTGCCGGGGCGGGCCTCCATGGACAAAGATCACCGCCGGTTTGCGTCCCGCGCCGGGGGACTCGAAAAGATCGGCGTGGATAGTGAGGCCGTCCGGCGACTTGTACGTCACCGCGCGGGGGACCACGAGCTTGTCGGTCGGGAAGTCCGCGGCCGCGCCCGTGACGAGGGTCTGGCGATGACCCGCGCGGCCGTGGGTGACGACCGCCACCGCCGTGGGCGCCTTGGGCCCGGCCGCCACGAAGGCGACATCGCGCTCGCCGGCCCAGACCGGCTCGTATTCCACACCCGCGCCATCGGTCAGAGGGCTCGGCGCGCCGCCGTCGACCGGGACGCCGAAAATGTGGCGACGCTCGATGTCGTCCTGCGCCCCACCGGTGTTGGCGTCATAGACGATGAGGCTTCGGCCCGGGCCATAGGCCACGTGCTCGACCATGAAGGCTCCAGGCGTGAGCAGCTTCGCCTCGCCGCCGGAGACAGGAACCGAGTATAGGTGCTCCCAACCGTCCGCCTGGGAAACGAACACCAGCCGCTCGCCCGCCATCCACTGTAAGTTCGCCTCGCCGGCGACCTGTGGAAAGGAATCGTCGATCGACTGGCCCGAACGCCAGACGGACTGGCCCTGGCCGTTCTGCGCGTCGGCCACCCAGATCGCCCACGGATGGGGAACCTCGGTCAGGATCGGCTCGGGCGGACCGCCCCGGCCCTGGCGACGGGTGAAGGCGATGCGCCGCCCATCCGGCGACCAGGCCGGTTCGCCATCGATGCCGGTGGAGGGCGTCAGATAGACCAGCGGCTGATCCTTGCTGCGGAACACCGCGACGAAGGCGTGGTCGTTGCGATTCGAGACGAAAGCGAGAGCCGAGCCGTCGGGAGACCAGGCCAGCTCTGCGGCCTCGCCACGGTCGAACACCAGGCGCTCCGCCTTGCCCTGGCCATCGAGCGGGGCGGTCCACACCTGGTGGTCCTTCAGGAAGGCAAGCTGGCCGCGAGCGGAGATCGTCGGCTCGTCTCCATCGGCGATCTTCACCGGCGGACGCGATCCGTCGACCGGCGCGGCCCAGATTTCCACCTTCGGCTCGACCGGCGAATTCGCCGGATCCGGCTGCAGGTCGTGCGCCGCCGGCCAGTTGGCGTCGTGATCCCCGCCGCGGGTCCAGATCACTGTGCGGCCATCCGGAGAGATGGAAACGTTCATCAGCTCCTGGCCATCGTCGGCGTCGGAGCGTGTGATCTGGCGGGGCGTGAAATCCGGTCCCTGGGCGACCCAGATGTTGCGGACGCCGTTGACCATCTGGGCCCAGGCGATGACCTGGCCGGTGGAGCCGCCGGCCAGTCCGCTGACGAACGGGTAGCCAAGAAAGGCCGCCAGTCCGGGCGGAGGCGAGGTGGAAGGTGACGGCGCGCTCAGCGCTGGCGCGGCCAGCGCCAGGGACGCGGCGCAGACGGCCGCCCTGAGGAGACTCACTCGGGCCATCTGCCCCCCTTCCGCATGATCTTTGGGACCCGCTTAAACCGTTGGCGTGGAAGGCCCAAGTGGCGTTTCCGCCCCATGTGGGGCGAAAGTGTGCGTGATTGCTTGACCTCATTGGAAAGCGCCTTCAAGACCACGCCCCGTGCGCGCTACCGGCCGGTTCCCGACTCTGCTGAAGTTCATCGCCGTGCTGGGCCTGGCCGCAGCGACGGCCGGCTGCGCCAAGAAGCCCCCTCCCCCGCCGCCTCCCCAGATCGGGGTGGCCGAGCCGTTGAAGGCGACGATCGTCGACTGGGACGACTACGACGGCCAGTTCATCGCGGTCGACTCGGTCGACATCCGTCCCCGGGTCTCCGGCTATCTGTTGCGGGTCGGCTTCAAGGATGGCGACATGGTCCGCAAGGGCCAGGTCCTGTTCGTCATCGATCCCCGCCCGTACCAGGCGGCTCTCGAGCAGGCGAAGGGCGTCGAGGCCCACGACCAGGCGCTTCTGATCAACGCCCAGCAGCAACTGGACCGCGGCCGCACGCTCGTCGGCGCCCACGCCATCAGCCAGCAGCAGTTCGAGATCCTGGAGGCGACCCAGCGGCAGGCTGCCGCCGACCTCGAGACGGCCAAGGGCAATGTCACGACCCAGGCGTTGAACGTGGAATGGACGCAGGTCACCGCCCCGCTCGCCGGCCGGGTCTCCGACCGCCGGATCGCGCCGGGGAACCTGGTCACTCAGGACACGACCGTCCTCACCAACATCACCAGTATCGACCCGATCTGGTTTGAGTTCACCGGCCCTGAGTCGCTCTACCTGAAACACCAGCGCCAGGCGCCCGGCCGCGCGCGCGTTTCCTCCCTTGGCCCAGCCACACCGGTGGTGATCCAACTGCAGGACGAGCCCGCCTACAGCTGGCGCGGCCGGATGGACTTCGTGGACAACCAGATCGATCCCAATTCCGGCGCCATCCGCCAGCGGGCGGTGATCGAGAATCCCAATGATTTCCTCACGCCCGGCATGTTCGGTCACCTGCGCCTGCCCGGTTCGGCGCCCTACACGGCTCTCTTGATCCCTGATGCGGCGATCACCAGCGACCTGAACCAGCGTGTGGTGATGCTGGTTGGCCCGGGCAATGTGCTGCACGAGAAGGCCATCACCCTGGGGCCGATCTATCGCGGGCTCCGCGTGGTCCGCACCGGCCTCGCGCCAGGCGACCTGGTGGTGGTCGACCAGATCAACCGCGCGAAGCCTGGCCTGAAGATCTCGCCCAGGCGCAGCCCCATCTCGCCCGGCCCCGAAGTCAGCGTCGCGCCCGGACCCGGCTACACTGCGCCAGTGCCTGCCGCGGCCACGACGTCCACTGACGTCCCGACGACCCAATGAGGCTGTCGCACTTTTTCATCGACCGCCCCGTGTTCGCTGCGGTGGTGGCGATCGTCATCACCCTTGTCGGCGCCATCACCTATCCCACCCTTCCGGTCGGTCAGTACCCGACCATCGCCCCGCCGACGGTGACGATCAGCGCCACCTATCCGGGCGCCTCGGCCGAGACCGTCGCAAACACCGTCTCCGACCCGCTCGAGGAGCAGATCAGCGGGACGGAGAACATGCTCTACATGTCGTCCCAGTCGACGGGCGACGGGAAGATGCAGATCACCTGCACCTTCGCCCTGGGCACCGATCCGAATGTCGACCAGGTGCTGGTCACCAATCGGGTGCAGAACGCCCTGGCGCAGCTGCCGCCCGCGGTGCAGGCGACGGGCGTCATCGTGCGCAAGGCCACGCCGGACATCCTGCTGGCGATCCACATGTATTCGCCGGACGGCTCGCGCGACCAGCAATACATCGCCAACTACATCAACGTTCACATCCGGGACCAAATCCTGCGGATCCACGGGGTCGGCGATATCGCCGAGCGCGCCGCGCGCGACTTCGCCATCCGCGTGTGGATCGACCCCGATCGCGCCGCGGCCCGGGGCCTGACCGGCGACGACATCGTCAACGCCCTGCGCGCCCATAACATTCAGGTCGCCGCCGGCGCCGTCGGCCAGCCGCCGCTGCATCGCGGTTCAGCCGCCTTCCAGGTGAACGTGGACACCCTGGGGCGGCTCAGCACGCCCGAGGAGTTCGGCAATATCGTTATCAAATCCGATTCCACTGGCCGGGTGACCCGGGTGGTGGACGTGGCGCGGGTCGAGCTGGGCGCGGAGGACTACACCACCGACGCCTTCCTCAACGAGTTGCCCGCGACGGCGATGGGGGTGCTGCAGCTGCCCGGCACCAACGCCGTACAGACCGCCCAGACGATCAAGGACACCATGGCCACGCTGGGCAAGAACTTCCCGCCCGGCCTCGCCTACAAGATCATCTACAACCCTACCGACTACGTGAACGCCTCGATCCAGGAGGTCTACAAGACCCTGTTCATCGCGCTCGGCCTGGTGGTCCTGGTGGTGATGATCTTCCTGCAGAGCTGGCGCGCGGCGCTCGTGCCGATCATCGCCATCCCGGTGTCCCTGGTGGGCACCTTCGCGGTGATGGGCGCCTTCGGCTTCTCGCTCAACAACCTCTCGCTGTTCGGCCTCGTCCTGGCGATCGGCATCGTCGTCGACGACGCCATCGTGGTGGTGGAGAACATCGAGCGGCACCTGCGCGAAGGGAAAACTCCGGTCGATGCGGCGCACCTCACCATGGACGAGGTGGGCGGCGCCCTCATCGCCATCGCCCTGGTGCTATGCGCGGTGTTCGTTCCCGCCGCCTTCATCACCGGCATCTCCGGCCAGTTCTACCGCCAGTTCGCCCTGACCATCGCCACTGCGACGGTCTTCTCCCTGATCGTCTCCCTGACCCTCTCGCCGGCCATGGCGGCGGTGATCATGCGGCCTCATGAGGTGCATGCGGAGGGCGCGAAGCCAAGCTGGACCCGTCGGCCGATCACCCGCTTCGGGATCGCCTTCAACGGAACCTTCGACCGGGTGAGCCACGGCTACTCGCGCGTCATTCACCGCCTGGTCCGACTGCTGGTGATCATGCTGGTGCTCTACGCCGGCCTGCTGGCCCTCACCGGCTGGATCCTGACGGCGACGCCCCAGAGCTTCATCCCCGATCAGGACCAGGGAAACGTCATCCTTTCCGGGACGCTGCCACCCGGCGCCTCGCTGACCCGCACCGATCAGGTGGCCCAGGAGATCATCAAGTCGTTCCAGCAGGAGCCAGGCGTTCTGGCCGGGTCCGTCTACGCCGGCGTCGACCCCACCACCAACGTCACGGCCACCAACGGCATCCAGATCTATCTGGTTTTCCAGCCGGTCGACTGGCGGCTGAAGCACCACCTCTCCTATCAGAAACTGCTGGCGAACCTCCGGCGGCGCGCCGCAGTCTTCACCGACGCCGATGTGCGCGTGATCCCGCCGCCGCCCGTGCGCGGCATCGGGACCACCGGCGGGTTCAAGATGATCCTCGAGAGCCAATCGGGCGGCAGCCTGGAGGACCTCGAGAAAGTCGCGAACACGCTCGCGGCCGCGGCCAACAAGGACCCGGCGATCGCCCGCGCCTTCGTCACGTTCAACACGAAGACGCCGCGCATCTACGCCGACATCGACCGGGTGAAGGCCGAGATGCTTGGCGTCACCGACACCAATGTGTTCGACACGTTGCAGGTCTATCTCGGCTCGGAGTTTGTTAATAACTTCAATCTCTTCGACCGGACCTTCCAGGTGTATGCGCAGGCGGACGAGCGCTTCCGCCGCGACGAGTCGACGATCCAGAACCTCAAGACCCGCTCCGCCTCAGGAGCAATGGTGCCGCTGGGCTCGGTGGTGAACATCCGCCACACGACGGGCCCCTGGCGGGTGCTGCGCTACGACCTGTATCCGTCAGCCGAAGTCCTGGGTGATGTGAAGGCCGGGCATTCGACGGGTCAGGCGATCGCGGCCATGGAGAAGCTGGCGCACGAGATCCTGCCCTCGGGCTACGGATTCGAATGGACTGAGCTGTCGTACCAGGAGAAGCTCGCCGGCAATACCGGCATGCTGGTGTTCGGCCTGGCGGTCGTCTTCGTCTACCTGGTGCTGGCGGCGCTCTACGAGAGCGTGAGCCTTCCGTTCTCGGTAATACTGATCGTGCCGATGTGCATCCTGGCCGCCATGGCCGGGGTGAACCTGATGGGCATGTCCAACTCCATCCTCACCCAGGTTGGTCTGATCGTGCTGGTGGGCCTGGCGGCGAAGAACGCCATTCTCATCGTCGAGTTCGCCCGCCAGGGCGAACTGGAGCACGGGCTGGAGCGGCACGAGGCCGCCTCGGAAGCCGGGCGCACCCGGCTGCGCCCGATCCTGATGACCTCCTTCGCCTTCATCTTCGGCGTCGCCCCCCTCGCCTTTGCGACCGGGGCGGGCGCCGAGCTACGTCAGGCGCTGGGCGTTGCGGTATTCTTCGGCATGATCGGCGTGACGGCGTTCGGCCTGCTGTTCACTCCGGTGTTCTACGTTGTTTTCCGCAACATCTCAGACAAGCTGCCCAAGCCCAGGCGCCCCGACCCAACGAAGGACGCCCCGCCCTCCGAGGGCGGCGAACCCGAGGCGCAGCCCTCGTGATCCGCGCCGCCCGCGTCCTGGCGATCGCTCTCGCCGCCGCCCTCGCGGGCTGCGCGGTTGGACCGAACGTCAAGCCGCCCGCTACCCCGCCCCGGGCGGGCCAGCCGTTCGTCGGCGCTGCAGGCTCAGCCTATGTCGCCCAGCAGCCCCTGCCCGATGACTGGTGGCGGCTCTACAACGACCCGATCCTCAACCGTCTGGTGCTCCAGGCCCTGAGAGAGAACGAGGATCTCAAGACCGCGGCGGCAAACCTGCTCTACGCGCAGGCGCTGCTGGCCGAGGCGAGGGATAATCGCTTCCCAAGCACGAATGTCTCCGCGGAAGGGCCGGCCTATGGCCGATCGAGTCTGCAGGAGGCCTTCAACCAGCCTGCCAGCCGCTTCTATTCCGCCGGCTTCACCGCCTCCTATCAGGTCGACATCTTCGGCCGGATCCGCCGCACGATCGAAGCGGCTCGCGCCAACGCGCAGGCGGCGGAGGCGGCCGAGGACGTCGTCCGGGTTACCGTCGCGGCGCAGACGGCCGCCGCCTACGCCAACATCTGCGGCTATGGCGAGCAACTCGACGTGGCGCGCCAGAACCTGGCGGTCATCCAGCACGTCTATGACCTGACGCTCGTCCAACGCGACGCCGGCTACCTCTCCGACTTCGACCTTTCGCGCGAGCTGGTCATCCTCGAGCAGACGCGCGCGGTGATCCCGCCACTGGAGGGGCAACGCCGCGCCAACCTGTTCATTCTCGCCGCCCTGATCGGCAAGACCCCCAAAGAGGTTCCGGCGGACGCCGCGGCCTGCGTCACGCCGCCCAAGCTCTCCCAGCCGATGCCTGTGGGCGACGGCGCCGCCCTCCTGCGCCGCCGGCCAGACCTGCGGGAGGCCGAACGCAACCTCGCCTCGGCGACGGCGCGCATCGGCGTCGCCACGGCCGACCTCTATCCGACCATCACCATCGGCGGTGGCTACAACGCAGCCGCGGCCACCCCCTCCGGCCTCGGCAATCTCAAGAACGCCAGCTACAGTGTGGGCCCGCTGCTCAGCTGGACCTTCCCCAACATCCTCATCGCCCGCGACCACATCCGCGAAGCGGGCGCCCAGGCCCAGGCCGATCTGGCGACGTTCGACAGTGCGGTGCTGACGGCCCTCAGGGACACAGAGGAGGCGCTCTCCACTTACGCCGCCGAGATTGACCAAAACCGCGCCCTCGTGGCCGCCCAGGCTGCGGCCAACCAGGCGTTCGGGCTGTCGGGCGTGCAGTTCCGCGCCGGCTCCTACAGCTTCCTCGACCTGCTGACCGTGCAGACCACACTGGTCCAGGCGAACCAGGCCACCGCCCAATCCGACACCCTGCTGGCCGCCGACCAGATCGGCGTTTTCCAGACCCTCGGCGGCGGTTGGGAAAACGCCCCGCCCGTTACACCACCGCCCGCGCCGCGGTAGGGGTCGAGCGGCTCAGCAACCGAGCATGGTAGACTACAGCCATGAACCTCAACATCAAGGATCCCGAAGCCCACCGCCTTGCGCAGGCGATCGCCAAGGCCACGGGGGACTCCATGACCCGGGTGGTGAGGGACGCCCTGCGCGATCGGCTCGCACAGCTGAACCAAGCGAAGGGCAAGGCGAGTGTCGAAGAGCTGCTAGCCATCGCCAAACGGGCCGCTGCTCACGTGAAGGCGCCGCCCTGCGCAAATGACGGCGATTACCTCTACGACGAGCGTGGCCTGCCCAAGTGATCGCCGACACCTCAGCGCCGGTCGCGGCGGCAGGCTGAAGCTGGTGGAGAGTGACGTCAGTGACGTCTGAAGGGAGCCGCGGAGCGCCGGCGTTCTGAGCCCGTGAATTAACTGCGCGACTGCTCCTTTGGTCCGCCGGCGTCTCGCCGGCTCTTCTCTCTTTCATCGACGTTTACTCTAAAAAACGTCGGAGACACTGCCAAGACGAAAGAGGCCGGCGAGACGCCGGCGGACCGGAGGTTAGGGTGCGCCGCAAGTTAATTCACAGCCTCAAGGACGCCGGGAACCATCACCCTCGTCCCCCCGCCCCCAACCGATACCGCGCCAGGCGCTCGTAGATCGGGCGCGCCGCCTCGGCCACGGCACGGAGGGCTGGGTCCAACTCGGACGCCGCAGTCGGCGCGCGCGGCCGGCTGAAGCCGCTCGACGCCCAGACGGACTCGTACCAGGCCGGCGCCCAGACGCCGTCGGTGTCCCGCCGGCCCGGCGGCCAGCTGAGCATGGCGGGGTCAAAGGCGATGCCCACGGCCTCACAGAGGGCGGTGAGCGCGCCGCGGGGATCGGCCAGGACGTCGGCCGCGTCGATTACCGGCGGCGCCTTGCCCAGGCGGTCGGCTTCGCGCTCGAACAGTTCGGCCTGCTGCTCGACGCCAATGTCCTCCAGCGTCACCTCAGAACGGCGCTCGCGGTAAGATGCGACCACCTCCTCAGGCGCGCGGATCAGGAACACGTTGTGGCAGGCGCCCATCCAGGCCAGGTCCATGTCCGGCATGACGTGGTGGGTCATGTGCTTCTGGTAGAACACCGCCCGGCCGCCGGGGACCGGCCCCAGCAGCGCGGGGAGAACCCGGCGCCAATCGGTCGGCTGAGAGGCCAGCACCTCGGCTCGCATCGGATGGTCCGCGCCGCTCCAGGCGAGCCAGGCGGCGTAGAAGGGCTCATCGATCACCGCTGTGTCCGCGCGGTTCTCGAACGCGCGCATCATCGCTGTGGAGATGTTGCGCGGGCCTGCCCACGCGGCGATGCGGACGGCCTCGTTCATGCGGTCATCCCCTGCATGGCATCGATTTCCTTAAGGGTTTCATAGAGCTCCGTCAGCCGCTGCGTCACGGGCCCCTGCGTCGCCGTCAGACCCACGCCGTCGATGGCCGCGACCGGCGTCACCCCACCCATTGTCCCGGTGACGAACGCCTCGTCCGCCGCCCGGGCGTGGTCGGGATCGAAGTCGCCGACTTCGATGGGGATCGCATTGGCGCGGCAAAGGCCGATGACGTGGCCGCGGGTTATGCCGTTGAAGCAACACTCGCCGGTGGAGGTGAACACCGTCCCGCCCCTCGTCCAGAAGAAGTTGGTGGCGTTGCAGCTCGAGACCTTGCCATGTGGGTCGAGCATCAGGGCCTCGTCGGCGCCGGCCTCTGTGGCTTCCAGCAGGGCCAGGATCAGCGGAAGGCGGCTGTGCGAGTTGAGACGCATGTCGAACACGCTCCGATCCGGGCAGCGGATCGAGACCGTCGCCAGGCGCAGCCCCCACCCTGGCGGCCTTGGCGGCGCCACCTTGTACTCGGCGGTGATCACGATTGTCGGCCGGCCCACGGCGTTGCGTGGGTCCTGGTTCACCGCCGTCTTCAGGCCCCTAGTCACCATCAGGCGAAGGTGCGCGCCGTCGCTCATGTCATTCGCTTCAAGGGTGCGCCGCAGCGCCTCGACCACCGCCGCGCGCTCGAGGCCAACCATGCGGATCTGCGCCGCGCCGGCCATCAGCCGATCCAGATGCTCCTCGAGGAACAGCAACCGTCCCCGGCGAAGCCGCAGCCCCTCCCACACCCCGTCGCCCATCGAGAACCCGGCGTCGAAGATCGACACCTTCGCTTCGGCCTTCGGGACAAGAGTTCCGTCGACATAGACGAGCACCCGCTCGTTGCGGGGATCCTCCTTGAAGTCCTGACTGCCAGCCATGGTCAGGCCACCCTCGTATTATCGTGAGAGACGCCTAGCACTCGCCGGCGCGGCGCCAAAAAGACAATGCCCTGCCTGTCATCGCCGTAACGCGTTACGTTCGGATCAGACTTGGGAGATCCTCCTTTGACGGCTCCAGCCGAACGCATGAGGGCGATGCGCAAGCGCCGCCGCGCCGATGGGCTTCGCGAACTGCGGCTTCTGCTGCCCGATGCGCGCAATGCGTCTGTTCGGCAGCGAATAGCCGCCCAGTCGGCCAACCTCGATCGAACGCGAGAGCAAGACGCACTTGCCTGGATCGAGGCGGTCTCGGAATTTGACGAGCGGGACCACGACTCGGAGGCATGAAGCGCGGAGACATAGTCACCGTCGCCGCGGCCGGCGACTACGGCGAGCCAAGACCAGCGGTGGTGATCCAAAGCGACGCGTTTCCGCCCGATCATCCCTCCGTCATCGTCTGCGAAATGACCTCACACTTGTCCGCAGCGGAGGACTTCCAATTGATCGTGGAGCCCGCAGCCCATACTGGGCTGCGTGTCCGTTCACAGATCATGGTCGACAAGCCGGTGACCGTCCGGCGCGAGCGGGTCGGGAAGACGATCGGACGTCTTCACCACGAAGACATCAGGCGTCTCGACCGGGCGCTAGCCTTTGTCATGGGTCTTGCCGACTGAACTCAAGCCGATCCGGCGACCACTCGTAGCGCGCCTGCAGCTGGCCCCACTGCGGGTGGGGGGCCTCTCCGATGAGCCTCAGGCCCTTCGCCTCGTAGAAACGGCGGGCGCGGGTGTTGTCGGCGTTGGTGTGGAGAAAAAAGCCGTCCGGCATCTGCCGCTTCGCCTCTTCGAGCAGAGCGGTTCCAACGCCAGAGCCGTGGGCGCGCGGTTCGACGAACAGCTGCCGCAGCCAGTGTTCGTCCCTGACGATCGCCAAGATGGCTACCGGCTCTCCGCCGCTCACCGCCACCGTCACCTCCCACATTTCGCGGACCAGTCGCTCGGCGAGCGCCTCCCAGGTCGGGTGATCCGCCCCGTTGGCCACGGAGACTGAGCTGCGCCACCAGACCTGCGCCACGGCCTCGATCTCCTCGGCCCGCAGGGGCCGTAGCGCCAGTGCGCCGCTCATGGGCCCTCCCTTGACCCGCGCGCCGTCCCCCGTCACGACCCTTTCGCAGATCACTCGAGCTCAAGGAGCCGGCCGATGCGACGCGCCGCCATCGTCTCCCCCATCCGCACCGCCGTGGGCAAGTTCCTCGGCAGCCTCTCCAGCGTCCAGGCCGGAGAGCTGGGCGCCATCGTGCTCAAGTCCCTGGTGGAGCGCACCAAGCTCGATCCGGAGAAAATCGACGACGTCATCTTCGCCCAGGGCTACGCCAACGGCGAGGCGCCCTGCGTCGCTCGCTGGTCCCTGCTGGCCGCCGACTTCCCGATTACAATTCCAGGCTACCAGCTCGACCGCCGCTGCGGCAGCGGCCTGCAGGCGGTGATCGACGCGGCCATGATGGTCCAGACCGGGGCGGCGGACGTGGTCGTCGCCGGCGGCGTCGAGAGCATGAGCAACGCCGAATACTACACCACCGACATGCGGGGCGGAGCGCGGGCGGGCTCGGTCACGCTGCACGACCGCCTTGCGCGCGGACGGGTGATGAGCCAGCCGGTCGCCCGCTTCGGCGTCATCTCCGGGATGATCGAGACGGCCGACAACCTCGCCCGCGACTACCAGATCTCGCGCGAGGCCTGCGACGAGTACGCGGCCATGAGCCACCAGCGGGCCGCCGCCGCCTGGGCCGAGGGCAAGTTCGACGACGAGCTCGTCCCCGTCTCCGTGCCGCAGAAGCGCGGCGATCCGGTGGTCTTCGCCAAGGACGAGGGCGTCCGCGCCGACGCCACGGCCGAGAGCCTGGGCAAGCTGGCGGCGATCGAGAAGGGCGGGGTGGTCACCGCCGGCAACGCGAGCCAGCAGAACGACGCGGCCTCCGCCTGCCTGGTAGTCGCCGAGGAGAAGCTGGCGGAGTTGAACCTCGAACCAATGGGCTGGATGGTCGGATGGGCGGCCGCGGGCTGCGATCCTTCGCGCATGGGTATCGGCCCGGTCCCGGCCGTGGAGCGCCTCTTCGCCCGCACCAAGATGGGGTGGGACGACATCGGCCTGGTGGAGCTCAACGAGGCCTTCGCGCCCCAGGTCCTGGCGGTGCTCAAGGGGTGGGGCTGGGACGACCGCGACCGTCTCAACGTCAACGGCTCGGGCATCTCGCTGGGCCATCCGATCGGGGCGACCGGCGGGCGGATCCTCGCCAACCTCCTGCGCGAGATGAAGCGCCGCGATGTGAAGTACGGCCTGGAGACGATGTGCATCGGCGGTGGCCAAGGCATCGCCGCAGTGTTCGAGGCGGCCTGATCTCGCGGTCTGGAGCGCTGTTCGGCGGAAATGGGGACGGTTTGGCCCAAGGGAAGCGCGTCAAATCAAAAGATTAGATCGTCGCTCCGATACAATCGGAGTGTAGTGCGCGCTTGCGCGAACTTCGCAGTAGCTCCGCTCTCTAGGCAGGCGTAAGCGGGACCATCCGCTTCGTTCGCGGGAGGGAGCGCCGATGAGTCACGTTCGCCGCGCTGGCCTGGGCGCCGTCCTCGTCCTGCTCGCCGCCGGAGCGGCCCGGGCCGCCCCGGGCCCGCAGGAAAGCGACGCCTACACCCGCTACGACCTGTTGGCGCCCGGCTCGGGCAAGTTCCGCATCCTCTACGACGTCACAGCCGCCCGCCCGGGCGCCACGGCCTTCTTCAACCCGATTCGCAAAGGCAGCATCCCGACGGACGAGAGCGTGATCGACCGGGCTACCGGCGCGCCGCTCAAGTTCGACGTCGTCGACGGGACCCAGGCCAAAACGGACGGCATGCCCGACGCCGACCCTGACTCCGATTACATCGAGGTGAAGCTGGCGCGGCCCGTCACACCCGATGGCGGCGGCGGACGCATCCGGATCGAGAAGACCTATGAGGACGCCCGAAGCTACTATCTCGACGGCCAGGATCTGGTCTTTGAGCGACCGCTAGGCATCAAGCGCAACGCCGTCGTCCTGCCGGGCGGTTACGCCCTGATATCCTGCAACTACCCTTCACAGGTCGCCCAGGAACCGGACGGCCGCATCCGCATCAGCTTCCTGAACGACACCCCGGCGGAGGCGCCGCTGAAGCTGCGCGCCCGTCCGGCGGCCCTGCCGACCTCGAGCGTGATGAGCGCGCGCCTTGACGAACGCGCCCGCCAGACACGCGACATCGTCTATTTCCTGCAACCGCCGGAAACCCACGCGTTCCAGCTCTACCACGACTACACAGAGGAGCGTCCGGGCGTGGGCCGCTATGTGAATGTGGTCCGTACGGGCAGCCAGGTCTCGGACCCTTCCGCGCGCAATCTCGACACCGGCGAGGACATTCCTGCCCGCATCCTGCGCGGGCGCGATATCACCCGCGCCGGCGTTCAGGATCCGGAACTCGGCGCCATCACACCCCAGAGCGAGGTCGTGGTGTTCGACTTCCCACCGTTGGCTCAGGGCCACACGCTGCGGCTTCGCATCAGCGAGACTTACGCAGACGCCAGAAGCTATCGGCTGGAAGGCTCGACGCTCATCTTCGACCGCACCTTCGGCCGCCCCGCGAACACCGTGGTCCTTCCCGCAGGATGGCGGCTTACGGGCTCGCTCGCCCCTGCCACGATCAGCGAAACCGATGACGGGCGCACCCGGCTCGACTTCCTCAACCCGCGCGGCGACCAGCTTGAAACGCTTGTTACTGCTGAGCGCGCAGATCCTCCGCAGACGACAAAATAAGAAGTCTTATTAAATACAATCAATTAGTCTGCCAATTCAGTTGATCTCGGTGCGAAGCCGTAGCAAGATTGCGACGCACCGTTACAGCGCCCTCAGGCGCGGGAATGCCTTGGGGGCTTGAGTATGGACCAGACGCCCGGAGAAGACGTCATGGCAGCGCTCCGCTGGGTCGGGCGCGACCGCACGGGCGTGACCGCAGTCGAATACGCACTCATTGCTGGGCTCATCGCACTCGTCATCATCACGGCTGTCGGGCTGGTCGGCGCCGACCTCTCCAACTTCTTCATGAATCTCCACAACGACGTCAGCGCCGTGAGCTGACGCCGCCCGCGCGACCATGACCGCTTGCCCTCGCGGGGGCCCATGCTAGAGCAAACCCCGTTCAGGCGGAGCCGCCTGAACGGGGATGATTTGCTCTAGACTCAAAAGTGTAGAGCCTGATTCACCGTTTGCATCTGTTCCGCGCAAACGGATCAGGCTCTAGGGCTCCGGCGCACCTCGGAGAGCGGACATGCGTATCTGGCTGGCGGCCCTCATTGTGGCCGCACCTATCGTGGCGCGGGCGGCGACGCTGAATGGACCTCTCGCCCCCGCCGGCGAAGGCAAGCTGCAGTGCTTCGTGCCCGACATGACCCGGCGCACCTGCCAGACGTTGGACTCCTACACCCACGACGCCTCGGGCGGGATCCAGAACACCTCCACCGTCATCGTCTCCGCCGATCCGCCGATCACCATGACCACCAAGGGACCGGTGATCTTGCACGAGGGTCGGGTCTGCTCGGCCCTCCGTGACGCGGACATCGCCCAGGCCACATTCACTGTCGCCGGCAAGCCCGCCGATGTGCGTCAGACCGCGGACCTGCGAGCCCACATGGCCGAGGCGGTCAAGCCCCTCATCGGCCACGAGGTCTGCACGACCTACACTCAAAGCGGGTCGGCCTTCGTCGCCCACTCCACCCTCGACGGCGCCCCCCAGGCCGACTCCGAAGCCTTCATATGGATCTCCCCCACCGACCCCTGGAAAGTCGCGCCCTGACTTGCACAGCCAAGCTTGACCGTGCTCATTCGACGTCAAACGGGGGCATGGGGCAGGCGCATCGATGGCTGAGAGTGCCGAATTTGGACACAAAGAACACGAAGGACACGAAGCACACGAAGGGACTAGGCGCCGGCGAGAGCGACTAGCGGCGATCGTCCTGGATGCAGGCCTGGCAGTCCATCGCGCACTAGGGCCGGGCTTGCTCGAGTCGGTCTATGAACAGTGCCTCGCCCACGAACTGGCCACGCGGGGCATTCCGACAAAGCGCCAAATCGGCTTGCCGGTTACCTACAAAGACATTCGACTTGAGGCCGGCTACCGCATAGACCTTTTGGTCGACGATCTGGTCGTGATTGAGGTAAAAGCAGTCGAGGCGCTGTCGCGTCTTCATGAAGCTCAGATCCTAACCTATCTCCGCCTCACCGGGCTGAATCTCGGATTTCTTCTCAACTTCAACGTCCCTCTGTTCCGAGACGGAATAAGGCGCTTCGCGCTCTGACCTCCAACGTCTCGGTCAACCTGCGCCGAAGGCGCGCTCATGATCTTTGTGCCCTTCGTGTCCTTTGTGCGCTTTGTGTTGAAAACCACCCCTCTCGCCTGTCCTTGCCTTCAGCGCGGGTTTGGCATAGAAGCCGCGCCTTCGTATGGGCGGCCTGGCCTAATGGCATGCCATGGCGGTCCTTGATGCACCCCTATCCAAGAGGACGGCGTCCCCACCCGGGAGCCGATGCAAAATGCCAAAGCTGAAGACCAAGTCGGGCGCGAAGAAGCGCTTCAAGATCACGGCCACTGGAAAGATCAAGGCCGGCGTGGCCGGCAAGCGCCACCGCCTGATCAGCCACAACGCCAAGTACATCCGCTCCAACCGCGGCACCAAGGTCATGGCCAAGTCGGACACGCCGACCATCATGACCTACCTGCCCTACGGTCTCTGATCGGGAGCTGACGACACATGGCTCGCGTGAAGAGGGGCGTGGTCGCCCACGCCAAGCACAAGAAGGTCCTGGAGCAGGCCAAGGGCTTCTACGGGCGCCGCAAGAACACCATCCGCGCGGCCAAGGCCGCCGTGGACCGCGCCGGGCAGTACGCCTACCGCGACCGCAAGGTCCGCAAGCGCCAGTTCCGTTCGCTCTGGATCCAGCGGATCAACGCCGCAGCCCGTGAGCATGGCCTGACCTATTCGCGATTTAGCCACGGCCTGGAGCTGGCGGGTATCGACATCGACCGGAAGGTCCTTGCCGACATCGCGGGCAACGACCCGGCCGGCTTCAAGGCCATCGCCGACAAGGTCATCGCCGCCCTGGCGTGACGGGGCTCGCCTGAACCTGTCGCTCCCCTACGGGAGCGACCGTGATCCCTCCCCTCCCGGGGAGGGTGTCCGCCAAGCGGACAGGTGGGGAAGTCCGAAGCTCCGCAGCGCTGGGGGTTTTCCCTTGATCCCCCTTCCGTCGCCGCTCGCGCGGCGACATCCCTCCCCGCAAGGGGAGGGCGGAGCAGCAGATGAACGATATCGCCAACCTAGAGTCTGACCTGACCGCGCGCGTCGCCGCCGCGCCCGACACCGCCGCCCTCGAGGCGGTGCGGGTGGAGGCGCTGGGCAAGTCGGGGACCATCTCGGCCCTGCTCAAGTCGCTCGGCTCCATGAGCCCGGACGAGCGCCGCGCCCAGGGTCCGCTAATCAACGGCCTGCGCGACCGCATCGCCGCCGCCATCGCCGAGCGCCGCGAAGGGCTTGAGGCCGCCGAACTCGACGCTCGCCTGGCTGCCGGCCGCCTCGACCTCACCCTCCCCGCGCCGCCCCGCCGCCGCGGCGCCGTCCATCCCACGATGCAGGTGATGGACGAGATGGTCGCCATCTTCGCCGAGATGGGCTTCTCGCTGGCGGAAGGCCCGGACATCGAGGACGACTTCCACAACTTCACGGCGCTGAACTTCCCGCCCCGCCACCCGGCGCGGGAAATGCACGACACCTTCTTCTTCAGTCCCGGTCCCGACGGGGAGCGAAAGCTGCTGCGCACCCACACCAGCCCCGTGCAGGTGCGGACCATGCAGAAGACCAACGCCCCGCCCCCGGCGCCCTGGATCTCCGCCGGACGCGAGCCGCCGATCCGCATCATATCGCCGGGGCGCACCTATCGCTGCGACAGCGACGCCACCCACACCCCGATGTTCCATCAGATCGAGGGGCTGGTGATCGACCGCGCCATCCACATGGGCCACCTCAAGTGGACGCTGGACGAGTTCATCACCCGCTTCTTCGAGCTGCCCAGCGTCGTCACCCGTTTCCGTCCCCACCACTTCCCCTTCACCGAGCCGTCGGCGGAGATGGACGTGCAGTGCGAGGTCTCCGGCGGCGAGGTGAAGATCGGCCAGGGCGAACAGTGGTCCGAAATCGTCGGCTGCGGCATGGTCCACCCGAAGGTCCTGGCCAACTGCGGCCTTGATCCCGACGCGTGGCAGGGCTTCGCCTTTGGCTTCGGCGTCGATCGTCTGGCGCGCCTGAAGTACGGCATGCCGGACCTGCGCGACATGTTCGCCTCGGACGTGCGCTGGCTCGCCCACTACGGCTTCTCGGCCTTCGCCGATCCCAACCCGGCCTCGGGCCTGAGCTGAAAGAGGGCGCGCCATGAAGTTCACCCTCTCCTGGCTCAAGGAGCATATCGACACGGACGCGAGCCTGCCGCGCGTCGTCGAGGCCATGACCATGGCCGGCCTGGAGGTCGAGCACGTCGAGGACCCGGCGAGCAAGCTCGCCGCCTTCTCGGTCGCCAAGGTCGTCGAGGCCGTGCAGCACCCCAACGCCGACCGCCTGCGCGTCTGCCAGGTGGACACCAAGGACGGGCGCCTGGAGATCGTCTGCGGAGCGCCCAACGCGCGCGCGGGCCTGACGACCATCTACGCGCCGATCGGGACCTACATCCCTGGTTCGGGCGTCACGCTGGAGCCGCGTCCGGTGCGCGGCGTCGTTTCCAACGGCATGCTGTGCTCGGCCGCCGAGCTGGAGACGGCGGAGGAGTCCGACGGCATCCTCGAGTTGGCGGACGACCTCGCCGTCGGCGCGCCCGCCGCTCAGGCGCTCGGGCTGGAAGCGGTGATCGACTTCGAGGTCACGCCCAACCGCTCCGACTGGCTGGGCGTACAGGGCATCGCCCGCGACCTCGCCGCCGCGGACCTCGGGACCTTCATCGACAAGCCGGCCCCGCCGATCCGCGGCGCCTTCCCATGCCCGATCGACATCCGCCTGCCCGCGCCCGAGGCTTGCCCGGCCTTCGCCGGGCGTCTGATCCGCGGCGTGCGCAACGGGCCCTCCCCGCCCTGGCTGCAGGCGAAGCTCAAGGCGGTCGGACAGCGCTCGATCAGCGCCCTGGTGGACATCACCAACCTGCTCTCCCTGGACCGTTGCCGGCCCCTGCACGTCTATGACGTCGGAAAGCTGGCCGGCGGATGGATCGAGGCGCGCCTTGGCCGCGAAGGGGAGAGCCTGGAAGCCCTCGACGGCGAGACCTACACCGTCACGCCCGCGATGTGCGTCATTGCCGACGCCTCGGGCGCCATCGGCCTTGGCGGGGTGATGGGCGGCCAGAGCACGGCCTGCTCGGACGAGACGACCGACGTCTTCGTCGAGAGCGCCTGGTTCGATCCCCTGCGCACGGCCCAGACCGGCCGCGACACCGGCATCGTCTCGGACGCCCAGTACCGCTTTGCCCGCGGCGTCGATCCCAGGTCCCTCGTCCCGGGGCTGGAGCTGGCGACGCGCCTGATCCTCGAGCTGTGCGGGGGCGAGGCGTCCGAGGTGCGCTTCGCCGGCGAGGCGCCCGCTGACCCAGCGCCGATCGAATTCGAGCCGGCCTATGTGCGCCGCCTCTCGGGTCTCGACGTCAGCGCCGCGCGCGTGAACGAGATCCTCGGCAAGCTCGGCTTCAAGGTAGAGGGCGCGATGGTGCAGCCGCCATCGTGGCGGCGCGACGTGGACGGCAAGGCCGACCTCGTCGAAGAGGTGGCGCGGATCGAGGGTTTCGACGCCCTTCCCCCCGAGCCCCTGCCCTCCATGCCCCGCGCCATCGGTGGCGTGCTCACGGTGCGCCAGTCGCGAATCCGCGCCGCCCGCCGCGCGCTCGCCGCCGCCGGCTATCAGGAGGCCCTGAGCTGGTCGTTCACCGCTCGCCGAAACGCCGCCCTGTTCGGCGGCGGCGACGCGCGCCTGGTGCTGGCCAACCCGATCGCCGCCGACCTCGACACCATGCGGCCGTCCATCCTGCCCAACCTGGCGGAAGCGCTCGGCCGCAACGCCCGGCGCGGCTTTCCCGGCGGGGCCCTGTTCGAGATCGGCCCGATCTTCGCCGGCGACGAGCCGGGCGATCAGAGCACGGCCATCGCCGCCGCCGTCGACCCGCGCGGCCCGCGCCGCTGGGACAAGACGGAGGGCGAAGCGCTCTACGCGCTCAAGGCCGACCTGATGGACCTGCTGGCTGAACTCGGAGCGCCGGTCGCATCGCTGCAAGTGGTCGAGGAGAACGAGACGCCCTGGTGGCGACCCGGCCGGCACGCCCGCATCAAGCTGGGCGCCAAGACCGTGCTCGCCGATTTCGGCGAGTTGCACCCCCGCGTCCTCTCCGCCCTCGATGTCGAACCCGGGCTCCTCGCTTTTGAGATCTACCTCGAGGCGATCCCCGAGCCGAAAAAGAAGGCGGTGAAGACCAAGCCGGCGCTGAAGCTCTCGCCCTTCATGCCGCTCACCCGCGACTTTGCCTTCGTGGTGGACCGCGGCCGGCCCGCCGGCGACCTCGTCCGCGCCGTCGTCGCCGCCGACCGCACCCTGATCGCCCAGGCCCGCGTGTTTGACGTCTACGAGGGTCCAGGCGTCGAGGAGGGCAAGAAGTCCGTGGCCGTCGAGGCGACCATCCAGCCGGTGGACAAGACCCTCACCGACAAGGAGATCGAGGCCCTCTCCGCCAAGATCGTCGCTTCCGCAACGAAAGCGACGGGCGCGACCCTGCGGAGCTAGGCGCAGCGAATCTTCTTTGAACCATCAAGCTCACCAAGCACACCAACGATCAATAAGGCGCGCTTCACGCGAGAAAATAACAAAACTTCAGGCGTGCCTCCATTTGCGCTTGGGAATCACATCTTGGTGTTCTTGGTGACCTTGGTGGTAAAAACCTGATTTCCGCCACGCGAACGTCTGAACGCGTCTCACGCTAGACATGCCAGTGACATAGCGCCGCGGCACACGGTCAACCCGTGTTCGTGTCCTTCTTCCCCCGTCCGCGCGTCTTCTTCCCCTCGGCCCTCGCCTGGATCGTGCTGTGCGTGGCCATCTGGAACCTAGGCGGCAAGGATTGGGGCGCCCCCATTGGCCTGCCGCAGCTTCCCCACGGCCAGGCGCGGGTCATCGGCGTCTCGCTGTTCTGGTCGAAGCCCTTCCTCTGGTTCTATCTCTACTACTGGGCCGCGGTCGGCCTGTTCGCCGGCGCCTTGCGGTTCGTGGCCCCCCATCCGTGGGCGCGATGGTCAGTCTGGGGATCCGCCCTCATCATCTTCATGACGTGGCTGCAGGTGCAGGTCACGGTCGCCATCAACGACTGGTACGATCCTTTCTACAATCTGGTGCAGTCGGCCCTGACCCACACCGGTCACGCGACCCTGCCCGCCTTCTACCACGAGCTCGTGGTCTTCACCCGCATCGCCCTGGTGGCGGTGACGGCGGGGATGCTCACCCTCTTCTTCGCCAGCCACTACGTCTTCCGCTGGCGCACGGCGATGAACGACTACTACGTCGCCAACTGGGACCGGCTGCGGAGGGTCGAGGGCGCGTCCCAGCGGATCCAGGAAGACACCATGCGCTTCTCCAGCACCGTGGAGGACCTTGGCGTCAGCTTCGTCAATTCGGTGATGACCCTGATCGCGTTCGTGCCAGTGCTGCTGGTCCTTTCGCGCCACGTGACCACCCTGCCGCTTGTCGGCCACGTCCCGCACGCCCTGGTCCTCGCAGCCATCCTCTGGTCGATCTTCGGCACCAGCTTCCTAGCCCTCATTGGCATACGCCTGCCCGGACTGCAGTTCCGCAATCAGCGGGTTGAGGCTGCCTATCGCAAGGAACTGGTCTATGGCGAAGACAACGCCGATCGCGCCAGGCCACCGACACTGAAGCAACTCTTCGCCAATGTGCGCAAGAATTACTTCCGTATTTACTTCAATTATACATATTTCAACCTCGGACGCATCCTCTACATCCAGGCCGACACCATCTTCCCGTTCATCATCCTGGCGCCCACCATCATCTCCGGCGCGATCACACTCGGCATACTGACTCAGATCACGAACGCCTTCGATCAGGTGCGCGGGTCGATGCAGTACCTGGTGAACTCCTGGACCACGATCGTGGAGCTGGCCTCGATCTACAAGCGCCTGCGCGCCTTCGAGCACACGATCGTCGGTGGCCCCTTGCCCCCCATCGAAGCCACCCTCGACGACCCGCAGGGCCGAGCGGGCGGGACCGTTGTCATCCCCCACCCAGCTCACGCGGCGCGCCAAGGATCCTGAGCTACACGCGCCGCCGGCGAGTGATCATCGCATCGTGCAGGCGCCGCACCTGGCGGCTGCCCGTACTCACGAACAGGAACGGCAGCAGGCCGTGCACGAGGCACGCCAGCGCGGCGACCGCCAGGGCGCCCGAGAAGCGCATCGCCGTCCCCAGATGCTGCAGATAGGTCTCCCCGACTGACTGGGGATGCTCGCTGAACGCCCGCGCCAATCCGTTCACGCCCGCCTCCATCCGCCGACGATGTGGGAGCCTAGCGCCGCTCAAGCGGAATGTTGTCCCAAACTTCACCTCGACTAGGGGGTATCTTGGGATGTACGTACGACGCATGGCCCAATTTCCCGACCTTGATCCCATCGATCGCAAGATCCTTGGAATCATCCAGCGGGACTGCACCCTTTCGGTCCAGCAGCTGGCCGAGCGCGTGGGCCTCTCGGCCAATCCCTGTTGGCGACGGCTCAAGCGGCTGGAGGCGGAGGGCGTGATCCGCGCCCGCGTGGCCGTCCTCGACCCCGAGGCGCTAGGCCTCTCGCTCACCGCCTTCGTAGCCATCCGCACCAACCGCCACGAGGCCGCCTGGCTGGAAGCCTTCGCCGCGGCGGTGGGGCGCATCCCAGAGATCGTCGAGGCCCACCGCATGAGCGGCGAGATCGACTACCTGCTGAAGATCCTGGTGGCCGACATGGCCCACTACGACCGCGTCTACCGTCGCCTGACTGCCGACGTCCCCGGCCTGATCGACGTCAGCTCCACGTTCTCGATGGAGCGCCTCAAGTCCGGCGCCCCCGTGGACGTCTCCACTCTGGCGTGAGGTCCGGAGTTCGAACGCCGCCGGTCAGCTCGCCGGCGCCGGCTTTGGGAAGGCGACCACGTACCTCGACTGCCGGCCAGAGGACGCGCGCACATCGATCGTCCTTGGCCCGCGGGCTCCGCTCCAGGCGGTCACCTTATAGGCGCCGGGGGGCAGGTCCATCAGCAACCAGGGCGAGCCACATGTCACGGAAAGGACCTGCGTTCCCTTGTTGTCTGCGACGTTCAGCGTCATCCCGCCCAGATAGTCTCCCTCGGGCGAGGCGGCCTCGATCCTCACCGCGAAGTCCTTCCAGCGGGGATCCTCGCGCTTGGCCTTGCCTACGCCCGTGCACGCGGTCTTCACCCCGTTGACTGTGGCGACCTCGTCCGCGGCCACGTGGATCGCGTCGGCCGGCTGCGCCGCGGCGGCGACCGGCGCGCACAGTCCTGCGGCTAAGGCCGCGATGATCGGCAAATGAATGATTTTTGGCATCTCGCGCTCCTGAACATGTCCCGCACGAGCTCAAGCGCTCACGCAGCCCGCCCCCGAACCGCACACGCACTTTAGCTCCAAACATCACACGACGTGGGGCGCGACAACGAACTAACCGATCTCGCGCCGCGCGCTCGCTTCGACCGCCTCGCGCGGGATCAGTCGGATCGTGGAGCTGCCCTTGGCCAGCACCTTGCCTTCCAGGTCGGTCAGCCGGCCCTCGGCAAAGCAGGTCGCCCGGCCCCGGCGCTCGATCCAGCCTTCGGCGATCACCCGCCCCGGCCGCGCGGGCGCGAAATAGCTGACCTTCACCTCCAGCGACATCGGCGTCATCTCGGGCATCAGCGAGATGGAGGCGTGCGCCATGGCCGCGTCGATCCATCCGCACACGAAGCCGCCCTGCGCGACCCCGCCCGAGTGGCACATCTGCGGGCCTACTTCATATTCGATCGCCGTTCGACCCGGCTGCGAGCTGACGATCCGGACCTGACCCAGGGTGGTCTGGAGCGTGGGAGCGACGGCGTCGGACATTTAGAGCTCTCGTGAGGGCGGGTAGGGCCCTGCTTAGAGCGTTTTCCGGCGAGGGGTGGAAGCTGGTTCGCCAGAAGAAAGCGCGTCAAACTGAAGGGCTAGCGAGCAACTCCAATGCAATTGGGAGTGCGGTCTAGCGCCGCTCCGCTGGGTTCGCGATCCAGCTTGGCTGAAGAGGTTCCCTCAGCGCCAGCAGGGCGATCCGGTAGGCCATCAGCCCCGCCGGCGGCCGCAAACCCGCCAGCGCGCGGAAGTGCTGTTCGATAGCGTCGTAGTATTGCCGATCCGCTTCCCCCATCCCATGGACCCCCTCTGGTGGCAGGTGGAACGCCAAATACGGTGGATGGACCAACCCCGCCTTGCGCCAGCGCAAGGCCTGCGAGCCGTTCGCCTATCACGGCATTACAAGTCGCAAATTAAGGCGGCGTCCATCGCGCCATTTGTTCTCGAGTGCACAAACCCCTTATAGTTCAGCCCATTGTCGTAAACTTTAGCTTTATGACACAGCCTCATTTCAGCCACAAGATCGGCAATGGCTGTACGTTCGGGGCCTTGTCCCGCTTCTGCGGCGGCGGCGCTAGCGATACGAAGCGCTTCAATTCTCACTGAAAACGGCGCCTGGCATGACGAAACGTTCTCGACGCAGGCGTTGAGCGGAGATGCGCTGGCCCCGCGTCGATCGCGATGCGCCCCGATGTCGGCGTCGCGTTCCGTTGGCGTCCGCCCGCGCGGACGCTAGCGTACAGGCCCCTCATTTGAAGGAGTCTGCATAATGTACGTCTCCGGCCTTGTGATCCCTGTCCCCGAGGACAGGATGGAAGCCTACCGCCAATGGGCGGAGAACGGGGCGAAGGTCTTCAAGGAGTACGGTTGCCTGGAGATCGTCGAGTCCTGGGAGGACTTCGTTCCCGACGGTAAGCAGACCGACTTCCGCCGCGCCGTCGCCGCCAAGCCGGGCGAGAAGATCGTCTTCACCTGGCAGGTCTGGCCCGACAAGGAGAGCTTCTACGCCGCCGAGGCCAGGATGCATGAAGACGCCCGCCTCGACGCCTCCGGCGAACCTCCGTTCGACCCCAAACGCCTCATCCTCGGCTGCTTCCAGCCCCTGTTCTCGATGGGAAGGGTTGAAGGTGCGCTCGCGCCCTCACCCCAGATAATCCCCCAGCAACCCTTCCAGCAGTCCCGCCTGCGTCGGCGACCACCCGACCCTTTGGCGGGTGACCGCGCTCGAGGCGGGAACGTCGTTCGATGCGATGAGCCCAAGCCAGCCGAAGTGCGCGGCCGCTTCGGCGCCGTTCAGGCTGCGGGTCGGGACTCCAAGCTTCGTGCCGATGGCTTCGGCGATGGACCGCAGGGTGACCCCTTCCTCGGCGACCGCATGAAACCGCTCGCCGGCCTGGCCGCGTTCGAGGGCGAGGCGGAACAGGCGCGCCGCATCGCGACGGTGGACCGCCGGCCAGCGGTTGGCGCCTTCGCCCACATAGGCTGACACGCCGGACTGTCGCGCCAGGTCGATCAATAGCGAGACCAGCCCCTGCGCCCCCACGTCATGCACGGACGGCGGCAGCCGGACGACCGCCGACCTCACGCCCGCCTGGCTGGCGCAAATCGCCCTCTCCTCCGGACGACCGCGAACGGCGGCCATGCCCTCGGTCTGGGCAGGGTCGGCCTCCGTGGCCAGACGGCCTGGCGCGCTGGCCGTCATGCCCGAGGTGACGACGAACGGCTTGCCGGAACCCGTCAGGGCTTCAGCCATCGCCGAGACGGCTCGCAGATCGGCGTCGCCCATCTCCACATATTTCGAGAAATCATGTCCGAAGGCGCAGTGAATGACGCCTTCGCTCGCGCGGGCGCCTTCTGCGAGCCCCTCCGGATCGGCGACGTCGCCTCTTCTGACCTCGACGCCCCGGGTCTCGAGCGTCCGGGCGGCCTCATCGCTACGCGCCAGGCCCGTTACCCGATGCCCAGCCTCCTGCAGTTCCTCGATGATCACCGAGCCGATGAATCCCGTCGCGCCCGTCAGGAACACACGCATTGGAAATGCCTCCAAATCTTGCCGGAGACAAAGTCCCATTCATGGCCTATCCTGGTAAAGTCGTGAGATTATCATATTAAGATTGATAACAGGATGAGCGAGCTTGCAACGTCCGAGAACCCGCTCGGGACCTATCTGAGAGACCGCCGGGGGCGGCTCGATCCTTCAGCTTTCGGCTTCCCCGCCGAGCGTCGCCGCACGCCGGGGCTGCGTCGCGAGGAAGTGGCGCAGAGGGCCAACATCAGTCCGACCTGGTATTCGTGGCTCGAACAGGGGCGCGGCGGCGCGCCGTCGGCCGACGTGCTCGATCGGATCGCCCGGGCCCTGCTGCTCACGGATGTGGAACGCGAGCATCTGTTTTTGCTGGGCCTCGGGCGGCCGCCGGACGTGCGTTACCGCAAGAGCGAAGGCGTCACGCCAAGGTTGCAGCGCGTGCTCGATGCGCTCGACCCCAGTCCGGCCCTGATCAGGACCGCGACGTGGGACGTCATCGCCTGGAACCGCGCGGCCACCGTGATGCTGATGGACTATGGTTCCCTGGAACCTGAGCAGCGGAACATGCTGCGCTTCATCTTCCTCGACGCGCGCGCCCGCGATGCGCACTACGACTGGGAGAGCGTGGCCCGGCTGGTCGTGGGCGCGTTTCGGCTGGACGCGGCGCGTGCAGGCGCTGCGCAGGACGTGGAGCCCCTTGTCGACGAGCTCTGCGCCGCGAGTCCGGAGTTCAAGGCGATGTGGCGCGACAACGACCTCCCCGCGGCCCATCGCGAGGCCGTCAAGCACATCCGCCACCCGGTGCTCGGCCCGCTCGCCTTCGAACTTTCAGCCTTCGCGGTGGATGGCCGAACCGACCTCATGCTCCTCGTCTACAACCCTGCGACCCGGGAAGACGCGGACCGAGTGGCGTCGCTAATGACGAGCCCGTAGCGGGTATCGGCGCCGCCAAGAAAGATCAACGCAGAGACGCAGAGGCGCAGAGACACAGAGAGCGCTGCATGTCTGCGGCCACGCTCGCATCATGCGATCCACAATGAATCATTGCGCCTTCGACGCGTATCGACCGGGCCGTCGTGGATCCTTGTCCACGCTCCGAGCCGCCGCGACGCGCCGAAGGCGCAATACATTTCACGCCCCGCTCAGAGATCCGCGAGACCTCGCGGGACAGTCCAAGCCCCCTCTGCGTCTCTGCGTCTCCGCGCCTCTGCGTTGAGCCTTTAGCCTCGGTCGCCGACGGTGGATCCGCCGGCGCCCGGCAGCTCAGGCCGCCTGCGTCTCCCTTTGCGGCGCGAGCATGCGGTCGAGGCGGGAGTGGATGATGCTCTCGGCCTCCCCGTTGATCCGCTTCACCAGCTCGGCGCAGGTGGGGATGTCGTGAATCAAGGCCTGGCTCTGGCCGGCGGACCAGATGCCGCCGTCGATATCGCCGCCGATCATGACATTGGCCCGACCGCGGGCGCCGGAGACCAGCTCGCGCACGTCGTCGATGGTCTTGCTCGGGTCCTGCTGGATCCGCACGACCTCTTCGGAGACCGCATTGCGCGCGACCCGCGCGGTGTTCCGCAGCGTCCTGTTGGTGAGGATGGTGTCGCGCTCGGTGTTCTTGACGATCGCTTCCTTCACATTCTGGTGGATGGCCGCCTCCTTGGTGGCCATGAAGCGCGTGCCCATGTTGGCGCCTTCCGCTCCCAGGGCGAGCGCCGCGGCGAGCGAGCGGCCGTCCGCCATGCCGCCCGAGGCGATCACCGGGATCTTCACCGCATCGACCGTGGCCGGCAGCAGCACCACCAGGCCGATGTCATCCTCGCCCGGGTGTCCGGCGCACTCGAAGCCGTCGATGGAGATCACGTCCACGCCCAGCCGCTCGGCCGTGACGCTGTGGCGGACGGAGGTGCACTTGTGGATGACCTTGATGCCGGCTTCCTTGAAGGCGGGCAGATGGTCGACCGGGCTGCGCCCCGCGGTCTCGACGATCTTGATGCCGCTCTCGATGATCGCGCGGCGGTATTCGTCATAGGGGATCGGGTTCAGCGAGGGCAGCAGGGTCAGGTTCACGCCGAATGGCTTGTCGGTCAGCGCGCGCGTCTTCTCGATCTCGGCGTGCAGCGCCTCGGCGGTGGGAAACAGGTGCGCGACGATGAAGCCCAGGGCCCCCGCGTTCGCCACGGCCGCCACCAGCTCGCCGTAGCCGACGCCGGTCATTCCGCCCATCACGATCGGGGTCTCGACCCCGAACATTTCGGTGAGTTTCGTCCTGATCATCTGTTTCCTCTCGACCTGTCATTTTCAAAAAGGCCACGCCCGGCGCGGACCCTAGCGGCTCCGGCCCGCCACACCTAGCCCGACCTAGGGGAAGGCGCCCCGCCCTCAGAGGCGGCGAAACTCCAGGTCGCGCGTGCGGGAGGTGTGCAGGTGGAAGGCCGACGCCCGGCCGTTCTCCGGTTCCAGGGTGATCGTGTTGCGGAACTGGGCGAGCAGCGATGCAGGCTTGGAATAGGCGACGCTCGCCGAGAGCGGGATGAGCGGGGCGGTCATTTCCCCCAGGCCGTCCGAAGTGCGAATGGTGAGCGTGCCTCCCTCGGCCGTGATCGTGGCGGTGGCGTCGGCGTCATGGCTGAAATAGGTCCCCACGGCCGCCGCGGCGAACGCCGTCAGGTCCGCGGGCGAGGCGCTCAGCCGCTCGTAGGCTGCTGCGCGCGGACCAAAGCGGATGGTGAGCGCCTCGCCCGGGCCCGGCGTCACCTCTACCTCGCCAATGCCACTAGCCGGCTCAACCAGGTGAGCGCCGGCCGTGCGCTCGAGCGGCCCCCCAAGTGCGGCCATGGCTGTGCCTAGCGCGAGCGAGCCCTGCTGGTCGAGCAGGCTGTAGACCATTCGCGTCTCCGGCGACCACCAGTTGCCGAGCCAGGCCTTGTAGTCCTCAGCGGGGACCTTCGGCGTCTCCGGCCCGACACGATCGGCCAACACGATGTCTGCGATCCGCCCGGACAGGCGGACCAGATCGGCGTCCCGCGCGCCGTTAGCCATGAGGAAGACGTCGAGCCCGTCGTTGGGGAATAGCAGCATCTGCGCCGTGCCGCCGGCGACGCCGCCCGAATGCTGCACGGTCTCGAGGTCGCGATACTTTCCGACCATCAGCCCCAGGGCATAGACGCCCACGCGGCCGTCCGCATACCGCGGAAGCTCGGTCAGTTGCGCCCAGGTGGAAAGCGAGCCGAACCGGTCGCGCGTCCGAAGGTGCGCCATCCAGCGCAGCATGTCGTCGACCGTCGAGATGATCGCCCCTTCGCCGCGCAGCTCGTCGGTCCACACCAGGCCCCGGCGCCAGCGCCCGCCCCGGCGCGGTATGTGGAAGGTCGCGACCCCCGGACAGATGTCGTGATCGGTGGGAACCGAGGCGGTGTCCGGCATGCCGACCGGATCGAACAGCCGCGCCTTCAACTGCTCTTCGAACGGCGCGCGCCCCGCGCGCTCGAGGGCGATCGAGACCAGGTGATAGCCGCCGTTGTTGTAGATCATCGCCTCGCCGGGCGCGAAGTTGCGCCCGCTCTGACGGACCTGCGCCTTCAGCGGCCAGCCCAGGGGCGGCAGGCTGAGTCCGTGGCCAACGAAAGCGAGGTCAAGATAGCAGCGCGAGCCGCCGCGATGCTGCAACAGCTGCCGCGCCGTCGGATCGCCGCCCGGCCCCGCCAGTTCCGGAACATGGGTCCGGATCGGGACGTCGAGGTCGAACCTTCCCTCCTCGGCGAGCAGCAGCGCGAGGAGACCGGTGAAATGCTTGCTGATCGAGCCGATCCGCATCCGCGTTGTCGGCGTATTGGCGACGCCATGCTCGAGGCTCGCCATGCCGAACGCCCGCCGGTAGATCAGCCGCCCGTCCTTGACCACGCCCGCCACCAGACCCGGCTCATCGGTGCGGTTCCACGGCGCGAAGAGCGCGTCGAACTGTTCGGCGAGGCTCTGGGTCGAGTTTTCGATAGTCGCGCCCGCGTCCGGCATGGCGGTCTCCGGTTGCGTGATTGCCCAATCTAGAGTTTGCGCACGCGGCGAGCGGCTCGGCTAGACCCTCGGCGCGACCCTTGCTTCCTTCTGCGGCTAGCGCTCGCGCGTGGGACTCAAGATGAAAGACGATCTGATCAAATCGTCGACACACAATATCTTCCTTCTCCCCTTGCGGGAGAAGGTGTCCGCCGCAGGCGGACGGATGAGGGGTCGCGACCAACTTTCCGTAGAGCGGCGCCGCGACAAACCCGAAAGACGCGTCGACCCCTCATCCGACCTCGCTCCGCGAGGCCACCTTCTCCCGCAAGGGGAGAAGGGCGGTTTGATCTTTTCTCTTCGAATACAAATACTGGCAGCAATCACCTTCTCCGCGATCTTGACGCTGGTGATATCCGGCCCCGCCTTCGGCCAGGATCAGGGGCCCAAGCCCCATGATCGCGCAGAGGCCGTGGATGTGGTGCGTGCTCTGCGCCGGATCGTGACCCCTCGCGGCGTCGAGCGCGACACGACCGTGATGATCGGCGGCATCCCTCAGGCGATCACCATTCGCGGCGACGATCTCGACAACCCGATCCTGCTCGTGATCCACGGCGGGCCGGGCTATGTCGAGACACCGCTCAGCTGGTGGTATGGGCGCGGCTGGGAAGAGTATTTCACCGTTGTCGAGTGGGATCAGCGCGGCGCCGGCAAGACCTATCTGATCAACGACCCCAAGACTGTCGCGCCCACCATGACCCCCGAGCGCCTGGTCGCCGACACCGAAGAGATGGCCGCGTGGCTTCGCCAGACCTTCCACAAGCGCAAGATCTTCGTCTGGGCGCACTCCTGGGGCAGCTATCTCGGGCTGGAGCTGGCGCAGCGCCACCCTGACTGGCTTTACGCCTACATCGCCACCGGCCAGATCGTGAATGCGCCGGAGAGTGAGCGACGCGCCTTCGATTTCGCCCTGAGCTCCGCGCGCGCCGACCACAACGCACGAGCTGTCACCGAGCTGGTAGCCGTCGCGCCCTATCCGAAGCCCGGCTCCCAGCCGGTTCTGCACGACATCATGATCGTCCACAGATGGTCGGACTGGTACGGCGGCGTCATGGCTTACCGTCATGATCAGGAAGAGGAAAGTCACGCCGGTCGCCTGTCGCCGGACTATACGGACGCGCAGGCCCCGCACATTTTCGACGGCAACGACTTCTCCGAGAAATACCTGCTACCCGCGACCATGACGATGAACTTCACCAGGGTGACCCGGATCGACTGCCCCGTGATCCTGCTCGAAGGCCGTCACGACACGACGACCAACGCGGACCTCGCCTACGCCTGGTTCCAGAAGCTCTCTGCGCCGGGCAAGCGCTTCGTCTGGTTCGAGAACTCCGCCCACGAGCCGGAGTCGGAGGAGCCCGGCAAGTTCCTGCTTTCGCTGGTCCGCTACGCGCGGCCGTATGCTGCAGAACCTACGGGTTCGCCACCTTCGGCCAGTAGGGCGCATTGAAGCGCTGGTAGGGGATCGCCGCGACATCGGGGCGGACGGCGCCCGGCGCGTCGACATAGATGACGTCCGTGGCGATCGGGTCGAAGCCCATCCGGAAATGGTTGGTCGACTTCACCACGACCGAGCGCAGGGTCGCCGGATCCAGGCCCAAGGCCGTGAAGGCGGTCGGGTGGAAGCACTGGGTGCGTTCCGAGGCCAGGATGAAGTGCACGCCCGCAACCTCGATCCAGGCCGCGTCTCCGAGGGCGACCAGGCCTGAAAGCCCGACCTGCGTCGCCTTCCTCGCCAGGCCGCGCACCGTCGCGCGCACATCGAGCGGATCCCCGGACGCCGGCCCCAACTTGCCGCCGACCCGCAGGTCGATCTCCGCGCCCACCCCGACCTCGTGGCAGAAGGCCACCGCCTGCGGATCGTAGAAGATGGCGAGACCAACGTCGGTGAGGCCGCGCTCCAGGATCGCCCGGGCAAAGAAGGTCGAGTCCGCCGGCGCGCCGCCGCCGGCGTTGTCGGCGACGTCGGCGATCACCAGCGGACCGACGTTCGCCGCGCCCATACGCTCCAGCGCCGCATCGATCGACAACTGCCGGATCTGGGTCGCCTCGCGAAGATCCCAGATCTCCTGGCCGAGCGATCTGGCGAGCGTGGCGGCCTTTGCCTGGTCGCTGTCGGCGTAGACCAACATCCTCGCGCCGGTGACCGGCGTGTCGCCCCACGGGAATCCGTGCACGAACGAAATCGAGAGGATGCCATCGCAGCCCTCACGCTCCAGCATACGATCGACGAATCCGCGCATGGGCTCGCTCTGCGTCGGCCACAGCGAGACCATCCTGCAGTCGTGGACGGCGGGGACCGGATCGACCTCGCCGCGCAGGATACCAAGGCAGATGCGCCAGGCGTCGCCCAGCCGCGCCACACCGTCGATGTGTGGATACTCCTTCTGGAAGCACAGCACCGTCGCCTGGTCGATCATCGTCTGGGTGAGGTGGGCGTGAGGATCGAGCACCACCCCCACCGGGACCTTGGGCCCGACGATCTCGCGCACCATGGTCAGGATTTCGCCTTCGCAGTCCCAGCAGGCCTGCGAGATCATCGCCCCGTGCAGAAAAAGCATCACCACATCCACGGGCATGGCCGCGCGCAGGTCGTCCAGCAGCACATCGCGCAGGCGCTCGTAGACCGACTGGACCGTCGGTCCGGCGGGCTGGGCGAAGGCGAAGAGGCCCGGCGAGACGACGCCGCCCTCTGCGGCGACGAGGTCGCGCAGCGACCGCGCCATCTCGCCGTACATGCCGCGATCGCCGAACACCGCCTCGCCGCGCCGCTGTCTCAGGGCGAAGGCCGCTTCGGCTGTGGGAATCGAGGAGAACGAGTTGGTCTCGGTGGCGAGCCCGGCGAAATAGACGTTCATGCCTTCAACCATCCGGCGCCCCGCCGGGCAACGCAACAGCGGGTCGCCAGGTGCGCCTGCACGGAGAGTCCAGGATGCCGACTGTGCAATACGCAGCCTATGACCCGGCCAGGCCCTATTTCGAGCTCGTGCGCGGCGCGCTCGGCGACCTGGTCGACGGCGAGCATTTCTTCGACGTTGTCGCCGACAACCTCGTCTATGAGGTTCTCTATGACTTCCCGGGCTGGCCTCGGATTGTCCAAGGCCGGGCCGATCTGATGACCCGTTTCGCGGCCTACTGCGAGAACATCGAGCTTCAGTCAGCCGACAAGCTGATCGTCCACAGGACAGACGACGGCCGGGTGATCGTCATCGAGTACGAAGTCCACGGGACGATCCGCGCGACCGGCGCGAAGTATGACAACCGCTTTGCGTCGATCATCACGATCGAACATCGGAAGATCGCGCACTGGAGAGACTACATGGACTCCCTGGCGGCCTGGAACGCCATTATGGGGCCGCCCGCTAAATGATCCGCGTCGCCGCTATTCGCGCCTGATCGCCACGATCACCCCGGTCTCAATTGTTTTCTGGAAGACGCCTCCGGGACAGGCGCGCCGAAGCGCCGCCTCCAGATCCCGCTCGAAGTCGCCCAGCCGATCGCCGAACAGCCGCTGAGTTGAACTGGAGACCGAGTACACCGCACCGATGATCGAAGGGATGTCGCGGGTGATCGTCGAGGCGAACTCGACGTCATCGGTGATCTCGAAGGACGAGCGGCGAAGCGCGGGTTCGTGGTGGGGCTCGGCGTTCTTCTGCGGATGCGGGGCTCGCCGCCCCAGGTAGCGCTCCACCACCTCTTCGGCGACGGGCTCCCAGGACTCCTGGGGTCGACGCCGACCGGGGTTGATGAGCGCTATCCCGCCGCCGTCCTCGATCAGGCGATGGAAGTCGCTCAACACCTGGTCGCGGTCCATCCAATGGAAGGATTGCCCCATGACGGCCCCGCGGAAGGCCCCGCTCAACCCGCCAAGCTCGGCCGATCCCGCCTGCATCCAGGTGATGTTGCTGGTCCCCTCAGACGTCGCGAGCCGCCGTCCTTCGGCCAGCATGTCGGCGTCCGGGTCCATCGCGATCACCTCGGCGACGCGTGGCGCGAACCGACGCGCAAGCGTCCCGGGGCCGCAGCCAAGGTCGATGATCCGCGAGTTGTGGCCGAGCCCCAGACGCTTTGCGGCGAACTCGATCGCCGCCTCGGCGTAGGGCGCGCGAAATCGATCGTAGAAGGCCGCCGCGCCTCTGAAGAGATCGGGGTCGTACGACATAAGCGCCCACTAGCAGGTTCGGGCCGCCGGCGCGTCTGAGGCCGTGAATTAACCTCGCCTCTCCCCCAACTTCGTCATCGCCGGCCTCCGTGCCGGCGACCCATCGATTGTCTGTGCGAGCGTTCGCCGTGGCTGCGCGCGAGCGCGGCCGTGACGGGTGGAACGACTGGCGGTTCTCGCCCTATCAGTGGCGCTAGACCGGGCGTGGCCGCGCCGCCCGGCGCGGCCATGGCGGAGCGCTCGACAAGTCGATCGATGGGTGGCCGGCACAAGGCCGGCCATGACGGAATTTGGGGAGAGCGCGCGGCCCATTGCGAACCCCGGGGTCCGCGCCTAGTCGACGGCCCTTCATGGGATCGAATTGATGTCCGAGTGGGCTGACAAACCAGCGCCGGAGTCCGCGCGCGTCCGCGTGCTTCTCCTGTCGCCCGCCAATCGCCTGTTGCTGTTCAAGTACCGCAACCTGAGCCCCTCCGGCCGGCCGCAACCCTGCTGGACAACGACAGGCGGCGGCTGCGACCCCGGCGAGAGCATCCAGGAAACGGCCCTCCGGGAAATCGCCGAGGAAACCGGCATTCGGGACGTGAGGCTTGGACCCGTCGTCTGGTACGGCGAGGACGGTCATCGCAGCGGTGAGTGGAAACTGTTGTATCGCGAACACTTCATCGTCGCCTTCGCGACCGGCGAGGAGGTCGACACCGGCGGCTGGACCGACCATGAGCGCCGGGAGGTCGTGGAAACCCGATGGTGGTCTCTCGAGGACCTCCAGACGACCGATGAAGTCATCTATCCATTCGGTCTTGCCGGATTGTTGGAGCCGCTTCTCTCGGGAACCTATCCAGACGAGATCATCACGCTTCCGCCCATCTGAGGCGACGCCGGCGCTGGACTTACCCAGCGCCGGCGGGGCCGCCTCCCCCGCGAACGGCCACCCCGCCAATCCTGTATGCTGCCCGCGTTTGGGCGAGGGAGCACCGCCTTGCGACGTTCGAAGATCGACGAACAGAACCGTTACCTCCTGAAGCAGCAGCGCGACTTCCGCATCGCCGCGGACGTCGTGGCGAAGGCCTGGATTCCATTCGAAGAGGTCCAGGCGATCGCCGTGATCGGCTCGGTCGCCAAGGCTCTGTGGAAGGAGGTCCCCCGGTTCACGGAATTTCGCCGGGCGGGCATCGAAGTCTGGCACGAGTGCCACGACCTCGACCTGGCCCTTTGGCTGGATTCGCAGAGCCGGCTTCGCGACCTGCGAAAGGCCGCCGCTCAGGCCCTTCGCCGCGCCTTCGAAACCGGCGTTGGCCCCAGCGTCGCCGACAATCAGTTGGACGTCTTCCTGTTCGAGCCGGCTACCGACCGCTATGTCGGGCGGCTCTGCCGATTCAATGCATGCCCGAAAGGCCACCGCGACTGCGACACGCCCGGTTGCGGCGAAATCCCGTTCAACAAGCGGATCCCGGACTTCGAACCCCACGCTGATCTTTTGGCCACCGCCGCCGACGCCACGCTGTACCGCCGTGGTGAGGGCCTGCTCCGCTCGGCCCTGGACCTTCCCACCGCCGCAGAGGGCGCGGACGGCCAGGCGCTGCAGAACTTTCCCGGCTCGCCGGCGAGGGGCCTGTCCGCGCCGCAGCCAAGCGATCCATTCGCCTTGAAGCTAGGAATGATCATGGTGCTCGCGCCCGACCTTGCCGAGGCGGAAACCTTCTATCGCGACATCCTCGGTCTCGTCCTTATCGGCAAGGGTGCCGACTACCTGGTCTTCGAGTTGGACGGGCGGGAGTTCCGGGTGTTCCAATGTGCGCAGGCCGCCGACGCGCGCAAGCACGCCGCCAGTGCGGCGACGATCTGCGTCTTCGAGGTCGCCTCCATCGAAGCCGAAATGAGCCGGATGAGGACTCTTGGCGTGACGTTCATCCATCAGACGCCCGCGCAGAACATCGACGGCGGCTTCCGCTACGCCGCCTTCCGCGCGCCCGGAGGCAATGTTCACGAGATCATGGAGCGGCGCGCTGGACGGTAAGGCCGCGGCGGCCGTACCCCGAACACAGCGACAGCTGAACCGTGCCGGCGAGGACGCCGGCGCTCCGTACTATTCCGGCTGTCACCCGGGACGTCAGTTACGTCGCAAGGCTTACCCGGAGCGCCGGCGTCCCCGCCGGCAAACGGCCTCTCCGCGCCAGGGCGTCTGTCATGATCCCAGCGGCCGCGCGTGTCCCCGACTCAAATCCTGCACGTGCGTAAGACCGTCCCTCGCGTCGCGAACGAAGCCAAGCGACTCCCAGAAAGGAAAGCTCGCCTCCTGGGCGTTGACCGTGATGATCTTGGCGACATCCTTGCCGTGATCCAGCAAAGCCAACGCAAGCTTCCGGCCGACGCCCGTTCGCCGATGTGACGGCCGAACATAGAAGCGGCGCATACGCAGGGCGTTCGGAATCGCCGACTCGATTGTAAGACCGCCGATACCTGCCAGCTCCCCATCGGCGAAGCCTGCGAGCAGCAGTTCTCCCCGCCCGTCGAAACGCATCGTCCGCTCGCCCCAATCGACCGCAAGACGGTCCACGAAGCGATGCCCCTCCGCCCTAGCCTCGGCGCGCAGGTCGTCGAAACCCGCAGGCAACTCACCGATGATCGGTTCGAGCCGAGCTTTCTCAACAACGTCTCCCACGTCTCCCCCCTGTCAGGGACCCTGATCAGCCCGAGATTTCAATACGCGGCTCGTCATCGTCTAACGGCTCGAAGCGCTCGCGCAGAATCTCGAAGGTGTTACGGCTGATAAAGAGCGAGTCGGCGAGACTCTTGTTGCGCCGGCTGATGCGTTTCCACGCTTCATCGTCGCTGCACTTCAGGCGATACAACCGGACCGCTGCGCTGCGCTCAGTGGCAAGTGCGCGGACGTGGTCTCTCTGAGCGCGAGACCAGAAATTGAGATCGAGTATGACGTCGAGGCCGCAAGTCACAGATCGAGTCCAGATATACTCGAGCCGCTCGGACACCCTTTCGGCTAACTCTGAGAACTGGGCGATCGGCGGGTCTTCGCCGTAGAGCCGGAGCATCCACTCGTCATGGGTGAGGCGCAGGACCGACGCCTGAGATTCGAGCTGGCGAGCAAACGTTGTCTTTCCCGCGCCGAGGTAGCCATGGATCATGTGAACGGTCGGCATCCGGGGAAGATAGCACGACGTTGCCATGGGCTGGTTTCAGCTCGCTCTGCGCGGCTGCTTGCGAC
>DASXGR010000076.1:0-46159 GCA_036488935.1 Caulobacteraceae bacterium
CGGGGGAACCGTCCTCGCGCTGCAGTTCGCGGTAGTCCAGCAGGGCGGCGGGTTCAGCCGTGTAGGGCGTGATGCGGATTTCGCCGCGCACGCCAAAGGCTCCCGCCACACGGCCGACCAGGATCAGTCGCTCGGCCACGCCAGGCGCTCCTGCTCGGCCGCGGCGACTTTAGCCTCAGGCCTCGGCTTGCTCGCCACCCTCGGCGACTTCAGGAGCCTCGGCTTCTGCTGCCACCGGCTCTTCGACTTCGGCTTCGGGCTCGGGGGCAGGAGCAGCTGCGGCTTCCGCCGCCGCGGCGGCCAGGGCCGCTTCGCGCTCGGCGCGCTGGGTCGCGCGTTCCTTGGCCTTGGCGTGCGGTTCGGCCTTCTTGGGATTGTTGCCGTGCTCCCACTTGGCCAGGCCATTGGCGGCCAGGAAGCGGGCCACGCGGTCCGTGGGCTGGGCGCCCTTGGCGAGCCACTGGCCAATGCGCTCGCCATTGAGCGTCACCCGGCGCGCGTCGTCGCGCGCGAGCAGGGGGTTGTAGGTTCCCACCTTCTCGATGAAACGGCCGTCGCGGGGCGAGTGGCTGTCAGCGACGACGATCGAATAGTAGGGGCGCTTCTTGGCGCCGCCACGGGCGAGACGGATCTTCAGCATGGGTCTTTAGTTGTCCTTGGAGATCGGTTTGAGGGTTGCGCGCATCAGCGCTTGAAAGGGTTCACGCCCGGCGGCAGTCCGCCGCCGAGGCCAGGGAGCTTGGGAGCGGGGCGGGGACTGCCCAGGCCGGGCAGACCGCCCATCGCCGGTGGAGGGCTTGCGCCGGCGGCGGCGTTCGCATCGCCCGGCTTGGCGCCGCCCAGGGCCGCGAGGGCGTCCATGCCTCCGCCGCCGCCAGCAGCGCCGGGAACGCCGAAGAGGCCGGCAAGGCGAGCGAAGCCGCGGCCGCCGTCCTTCGACAGCGACTTGAAGGCGTCCTGCATCTGGCGGTGCTGCTTGAGCAGGCGGTTGATCTCGGCCACTTCCACGCCCGCGCCGGCCGCGATACGGCGCTTGCGCGAGGCCTGCAGGATGTCGGGCTTGCGCCGCTCCTTGGGCGTCATGGAGCCGATGATCGCGCGCTGGCGGCGGATGATCTTGTCCGACACCCCCGTGTCGGCCATCTGCTTCTTCACCTTCTGCACGCCCGGCATCAGGCCCATCAGGCCTTCCATGCCGCCCATCTTCTCCATCTGGGCGAGCTGCTGGGAGAGATCGTCGAGATCGAACTGCCCCTTGGCCAGCTTGCGGGCCATGACCTCGGCCTTGGCCTGATCGTACTCGGCCGCCGCCTTTTCGACGAGGGCCACGACGTCGCCCTGGCCGAGGATGCGTCCGGCCACGCGGCGCGCGTCGAACACGTCGAGGGCGTCGATCCGCTCACCCGTGCCGAGGAACTTGATCGGCAGGCCGGTGACAGCCCGCATGGAGAGCGCCGCGCCGCCGCGGGAGTCGCCATCGGCGCGGGTGAGCACGAGACCGGTGAGCGGCAGGCGCTCGTGGAACGCCTTGGCCGTGCGCACGGCGTCCTGGCCGGTGAGGCTGTCGGCCACCAGCAGGGTCTCGACGGGCGTCGAGAGGCGGGCGATTTCGGCCGCCTCGCTCATCATTGCCTCGTCCAGCGTGGTGCGGCCGGCGGTGTCGAGGATCAGCACGTCGAAGCCGCCCAGCTTGGCGCTCGAGAGGGCGCGGCGGGTGATGTCGGCCGGCGCCTGGCCAGGCACGATCGGCAGGGTTTCTACCCCCGCCTCCTTGCCCAGCACCGCGAGCTGCTCCATGGCGGCGGGACGGCGCACGTCCAGCGAGGCCATCAACACCTTTTGCCGTTCGGTCCTGGAGAGGCGAAGGGCGAGCTTGGCCGACATGGTCGTCTTGCCCGAGCCCTGCAGGCCGGCCATCAGGATCACGGTCGGCGGGTTGAGCGCCAGCTTCAGCGGCTCGGCGGCTTCGCCGCCCAGCATCTCCACCAGCCCGTCATAGACGATCTTGACCACCTGGTCGGCGGGCTTGACCGAGCGGATCACCGCCTCGCCGGTGGCGGCCACGCGGGCCTTGTCGACGAACTGGCGGACGACCGGCAGGGCGACGTCGGCCTCGAGCAGGGCCACGCGCACCTCGCGCATCGCCTCGTCGACGTCTTTCTCGGAGAGCACGCCCCGCCCGGACAGGCGGTCGAAGACGCCGGAAAGTCTCTCGCTCAGTCCTTCGAACATCACCACACCTGCCAAACGACGAAAGCCCCCGTGCGCGATCACGCGGACGGAGGTCCCCTCCGCCCTCGTCCCTCGCTAGCTGGAGGGGGTCGTGGCGGCGGAGGCGCGAGCATCGTTTCTCACACCGGAAGGGCGGGCTTATGCGCTTTCGTCCACCGCAAGGTCAAGCGCGAGGACCTATGGCCCGTGTCTCAGTCGTCGCAGCGATAAAACCAGGGTCGCAACTGAGCCGCCTTCCTGGCGGCCTTCAGCGAAGGAAAAGGGCCGATCTCTTCGCCCCGTCCTCGGTCGCAGAGCGTCGTTCCTTCAATCAATTCCCGGTCCACGAAAAAGGCCGTCCCGTCACGATGCTCCCGGATCTCCGTGCATCGCTTTCCATCTAGGCTGTAGAGCTGGAACGCCACCCTGTACTCAGGGCTCTTCGAAGGCGTCGTCCGCCGAAAGAGCGCAGACCACCACGCCATTGGTCACTCCTCTGGATGAGCGAGGCTACGCCAACGGTTGTCTTTTGTAAGGCCGGCGGTCGGTTGAAAGCCGGCCAGTCGACAAGCTTGGCGCGGATCAGCAACGCAGCCTGTTCTCAGCCATGGAATCCCGCGCGCCGCTTCGGGCGGAACTGACGGAGGCCATCGCAAAGGCGTGCGGGGTCAGATCGAGGTCGATCAGCGGGCGATGCGGTACATGGCTCGCGGGCCCGCGTTCAACCGGCTGCGCCAGACCCTCGCCGAGCTTGAAGAGGCTCTCGCCAACCTCGACGGCGAAGGGGCTTAGCGGATCTCCCCATCCGGCGCTTGATCCCGACGCTGGATCCAGGCTCTAGCTCCGCCGGACACGAGCGGGAGGACGCCGAAGATGGATCCGCATTTCAAGGCCATGCTGGAAGAGCAGGCTGCCAGCGCGCCGGCGGAGACTCCGCCCCTGCAGATGATTCCGCGGGAGTTCCTGCGCGGCATGTACCGCGAGCAGCGCAAGTCGCAGAACCTGAAGACCTCGCCGACCGACGTGGAGGCCCGCGACCTGCAGGTCGGCGGCGGCGCGGGGCCGGTCCCGGCTCGCCTCTACACCCCCGCTGGCGCGGCGACGCCGGGCCCCCTGCTGGTCTATTTCCACGGCGGCGGTTGGGTGATCGGCGACCTCGAGACCCATGACGCCCACTGCCGCCGTCTCGCGGCCTTCTCCGGTGCGCGTGTCCTGGCGGTGGACTACCGCCTGGCGCCGGAAAATCCCTTCCCGGCCAGCCACGACGACGCCCTTGCGGCGACCCGCTGGGCCTTCGACCATGCCGCGGAGCTTGGCGTCGATCCGGCGCGGATCGGCGTGGGCGGTGATTCCGCCGGCGGCAACCTGGCGGCCTGCGTCGCCCAGGATCTGCGCGGGGATGCCAAGCTGCGCCTGAAGTTCCAGCTCCTGCTCTATCCGGCGACGGGCCCCGAGCAGATGACCGCCTCGCGCCGCGATCGCGACGGGCCGGTGCTCAGCAGCGCGGCCATGGAGTACTTCGAGGCGGCCCTCGCCGCGGGCGCCCACCCGCAGGGCCAGCGCGCCATGCCCGCGCGGGCGAAGGATCTCTCCGGCTTGCCGCCGGCCCTGGTGGTCACCGCCGGCTTCGATCCCCTGGAGGACGAGGGACGCGACTACGCCGCCGCCCTGGCCGCCGCCGGCGTGTCGGCCCGGCATGTGAACTATCAGCCGCTGGTGCACGACTTCTACATCATGGGCGATGTCTCGCCGGCGGTGATCGAGGCCGCCCGGGAAACGGCCGAGGCCCTACGCGCGGCGCTCTGAGCCTGATCCGTTTGCATCGAACAGCTGCAAACGCTGAATCAGGCTCTACTCTGAACAGGGTTTGCTCTGAGGGGCGCGTCAGCCGTCCTCGAGGAGCCCCTCGCCCGCTTCCAGGCGCTGGCGCCTGGCATGGCGCAGGACGAGCGCGCCCGCCGCCACCGCTGCGAGGGAGCCCGCTATTACCGCCACGCGGGCGGCCTCGCGCTGGACGCCCTCCAGCGCCAAATCGGCGAGAAAGAAGCTGACCGTGAAGCCCGCGCCGCAGAGGCAGGCGACCCCGAAGACCTCGATCCAGGTGGCGCCAAGGGGACGGCGGCCAAGGCGCGAGGCGAGCGAGCCCGCGACCGCCAGGAAGATTCCCGCGGGCTTCCCGAGGGCCAGCCCCAGGGCGACGCCGAGAGGGGCCGGGGCCAGCAGGTCACGCCATCCCAGGTGCGTGAATGGGATCCCGGCGGAGGTGAAGGCGAACAGCGGCAGCACGACATAGGCGACGTAGGGGTGCAGGCCGTCCATGAAGGTCTTGAGCACGCTCGCCTGGTCCGCCCGGCGAGGATCTACCGGCGTGGTGAGAGCGCAGGCGAAGCCCGCGATCGACGGGCTGAGGCCCGACTTCAGAGTGAAGGCCCAGCAGACGACGAAGCCGGCGGCGTAGAACAGGCGCGGCGCCCGGCGCCACCGGGAAAGGACGGCCAGCACCGCCAGTGTCGCGCCAGCGGCGGCCAGCGGTTCGGCGTGCAGGGGCGCGTGGTACAGCACGGCGATAAGGAGCACGGCGACGATGTCGTCGGCTACGGCCAGGGTCAGCACGAACAGACGAAGGGATTGTGGAAGTCCGCGCCCGAAGATCCCGAGCGCAGCCAGGGCGAAAGCGACGTCGGTGGGCGTGGGGATCGCCCAGGCCTGAGGCGCGCCCCTCAGACCGTTATTGAGCGTCAGATAGACGATGGCGGGGCCGGCCATGCCGCCGAAGGCGGCAATGACGGGGGCGGCCAGGCGGCGAGGGCTCGAGAACTCCCCCCGCAGGACCTCGTATTTCACCTCCAGGCCCACCACGAGGAAGAACAGGGTCATCAGCCCGTCGCGGACCCAGCCTTCTACCGTGAGGGTTACCGCGAAGGGGCCAAAGCGCACCGGCACGGGCGCAGTGACGAACGCCTCATAGGCTGCGACCTCGTGGGAGTTGGCGATCACGAGCCCCGCGAGGGCGGACAGCGCCAGCAGAACTCCCGCCCCCGTTTCTGTGCGCAGGAACGCCAATGTCGGCTGCTTGGCCATTCCTGGGCGCTAGCATGCGTCCAGCGCGTGCGAGAAGCGAATCCGGCGCCGCTCGCGCGCCACGCGGTCGAAGGGCCCGCGGCGTTGTCCAGGCGCGGCCGTTCCAGAAGACGATCGAGACGGCCGCGTCGCCGAGCGACACAGCCAGCTGAACGCCCACCAGGCCGACCAGCCCCCAGCCGAGCACGAGCGCGCAGACGAAGCTTGCGGGCAGGGTGACCGCCCACTGGTTCACGAAGGGAATCATTGCCGCGATGCGCGTTGCCCCCGCGCCGCGAAAAGCGAAGCCAAGTATCAGCCCCACGGGAGTGGCCAGCATGGTCACTCCGGCCAGGCGCATTGGCAGGAGGGCCGCGGCGAGGACGGCGTGATTGCGAAGGAACGGCGCGAGCAGGGTTTGCGGCGCGACGACGCCGAGCAGGCCAAGCGGCGCGATCACCAGGGTTCCCATCACGCTCGCGCGCCAGCCCCACCGGCGTGCAGCCGCTGGATCTCCGGCGCCCAGGGCCTGCCCCACGAGGGTGGCGGCGCCCACGCCCACGGCGACGCTGAGCTGAACGGGAAGATTGGTGATCGAGATCAGGACATTGGCGATCGCCGTCGCGGCCACGCCAAGGCGGACCACGATCGCAAAGGTCGCGACGTACCCGCACTGGAGCAGGGCCTGCTGCAGGCTGATCGGCCAGCCCAGGGCGAGGGTCTGCGCCACGCCGGCGGCGGTCGGGCGGTTATGAAGGACATCCGGCGCGCCGCCACGTCTGAGGACCAGCGCCATCTGCAACCCCACGCCAACGAGGGTCGAGATCGACTGCCCGGCCCCGGCTCCGGCGAGACCCAGGGCCGGCAGGGGCCCGGCGCCGCCGATCAAGACCCAGCTCGCCAGGAGCTGCACGGGCGCTGTGGCAAGCGCGACGACGAGCGGAAGGATCGGGCGCGCCGAGCCGACCCACAAGGCGTTGATGGGGATCGTCGTCGCAAGGAATACGAGCGATGGGGCTGCGGCGCGCACATAGGCCGCGCCCAGGTTCGCAGCCTCCGAGGCGCCGAGCATCAGCCGCAGCAGCGGCGGAGCCCCGGCCCACACGGCCAGCGCGAGCGCGAGCCCGAGCGGCGTCCCGACCGCCAGGGCCTCGCTCAGGATCAGGCCGAGCCGGTCTCGCCGCCCCGCGCCTACCGACCGGGAGACCCGGGCTTGGACCGCGGTGTCAAGCCCGAACAGCAGGGCTTGGGCGACCATGTAGACGGTGCTCGCCGCGCCTATGGCCGCGAGCGCCGTCGCGCCCAGATGGCCGACCATCCCGAGCACCACCAGGTTCACCACGCCCGGCGCGAGGAGGAATCCGGCGAGAGGGGCGGAAAGCTTGGCGAGCCTCCAGCTTGGCGACCTTTCGCCCAGAACTTCGGCGCGCAGTAGAGTCATCGTTCCGTTCCCCTTCGCACACGCAGGCTAGGCGCGGAGTTCGTCTCACGGTACTGAAATTGGTCGATGGATGAATTCGATCAGCTTCAGATCAGGCGGCTGGACGGCGGCCTGCTGCTCGTATTTCGCGAACTGCTGCTACGGCGGCGGGCCACGGACGCGGCCAATCACCTGGGTCTCAGTCCGTCGGCGATCAGCCACGCCCTTACGCGCCTGCGGGACGTGTTCGGCGATCCGCTGTTCATCCGCCGCTCGCACGGGCTGGAGCCCACCCAGCGAGCCCTCGATCTGGGTCCCCAGGTCGACGCCGTGATCGCGGCCCTCGGGCGCGCTGTCGCGGGCGATCCGGCCTTCGATCCCGCTCGAAGCACCCGTCGCTTCCGCATCGGCTGTCCGACCCAGTTCGCCACCCTGGTCGGCGATCGGATCGTCGACGCCTTCAGACTACAGGCGCCGCACATCAGCATGTCGATCCGGCCGGCCTATCTGGAGCGCGCCCTGCGCGCGGTGCGCCGCGGCGAGGCCGACGTCGCTCTCGGCGTCTTCGACCGCATTCCGCGCGGCCTGGTCGCCCAGCGCCTGTACGATGACGAGTACTGCCTGATCGCCCGCAAGGACCACCCGAGCGTGCAGGGCAAGGTCGACGGACGGACTTACGCGCGTATCGGCCACGTCTTTGTCGGCAATCCCGACGGCTATCTGGCCGACGAGACGCCGGTGGACCGCGATACATTGGAAGCGACCTACGGCTCCATTCCCGGCCCCGACCGCGTCAGTACGCAGGCCTACGTCCCGGAGTGGGAAACAGTGATGCTGATCGTCTCCGGCAGCGACGTCCTGGGCGAATGTCCTCGCCGCCTGGCGACCCGTTTCGCCCCGCGCCTGGGCCTGCAGATCCTCGACTCGCCGTTCCCGCCCTTCAAGTTCACCGTTCAAGCGGTCCGCCGGGCCGACGTCGCCGATCCCGGACTCGACTGGCTTCTCGACCGCCTGCGCGAAGCTCTGGAGCCGTGACGCCGAGACGCTGGGCGGGACCTATTCGGCGCTTGCCTCGGTCGGCGGTGTCGCGCTGGCGCCTGGCCCGAAATGTCTAAGGTTGACCGTGATGTTCTGGGGCTCCTGCCCATGGATGAAGGCGGCGCGGCCGAACTTCGGTCCGTGCAGGCCCAGCGGCGCGTTGTTGGAGAAGCCGAGAGACTCCTTGGGGATGCCGAGCATCCCGCGTTCCAGGTGACCAACGTCATTGCGATCGTGGAACAGTTGGACCGCGTATACGCCGGGGGGCACGCCATCGATGGTCACGGTCGTTACGCCTTGCACGGCCGGCGCCACGCCGGAATAGGGACAGTCGCCTTTGAGGAAAGTCCCGAGGGTGCAGACATCGGCCCTCACCACGCCCTTGTTCGACGGGACCCCATTGACCTGGATGACGATGGAGGATCCCTGAGCGTGGGCGGGTGAAGCAAGCGCACTGGGCCCCAGGCCCATTATGGCTCCCGCCATGATCGCGACGGTCCTGATCAGCAAGCCTGACAAATGCGACGCCTCGACAAGAGGTTAGGCCCGGCCCCGCAGCGCCGGGAGCCTAAAGCGGCAGACGGCTCGAGGCCAGCCACATTGGCGGCGGCCGTTGGCGGTCGCGGCTCATTTTCCCGCAGCTCGCGGCGGCGAAGGCGAAGCCCACCCGCCGCCCAGCGCCTTGAAGACCGCGATCTGGTCTTCGGCCAGCGCCGAGTTGGAGGCGGCGACGGCGGCGTCGGCCGCGACCAGGGTCTGTTCGCTTGTCAGCACGTCCAGCGGACTTGCCGCGCCGTCCCGAAGCTGGCCGTCCGCCATGTCGAGCGCCCGCTGCGCCTTGGCCTGCGCATCGGCCAGCGCCTGTCTGTGATTCAGCTCCGCGCCATAGGTCGTCAGAGATTGCTCGGTCTCTTTCAGGGCCTGAAGCACTGTCGAGTCGAAGCCCGCCAACGCCGCGTCGGATTGGGCCGAGGCGAAATGGATGCGCGCACGCACGCCCGCCTGGTTGGGAAAGGTCCAGCTTATCTTAGGGCCGACGCCCCATATGAGGCCGTAAGTTCTGGGAAGCTGAAACAACTGCGGCGCTCCGCCGCCGTAGAACGCCGTCAGGCTGATCTGCGGATAGAGATCGGCTGTGGCCACGCCAACTCGCGCCGTGGCGGCGGCAAGGCGTCGCTCGGCGAGGCGCACGTCAGGCCGTCGACGGAGCAGGCTCGCTCCGTCGCCCACAGGAACGAGGGTGGACAGCCGGGGAGGCGTGACGCAGGCCTCGGCCTCGAAGGGGGCGTGAGAAGGCGTCTGTCCCACCAGGGCGGTGAGCTGGAACAGCGCCGCGCGCCTTTGTCCTTCCAGGGGTGGAATGGAGGCGCGAGCCTGGGCCACCAACTGCTGGGCTCGGACAAGATCGAACTCCGATCCGCCGCCCGCCTGCAGCCTACGGGCGAAGATATCGGCTTCCCGAGTGACCACATCCACCGAGCGCCGCGCGACGGCGAGCTCTTCACCCAGGTCGCACACCTCGGCGTAGGCGCGGGTCGTCTCGGCGGCGACAGTGATCTTCACGCTGTCGCGCGCGGCGATTGCGGCTTGGGCGTCGGCCCGGGCCGCCTGCAAGGTCCGGCGCACGCGCCCGAACAGGTCCAGCTCGTAGGAAACGTCGAGAATATCGTCATAGAGCCAGAACGTTCGGGGCTTTTGGCCCGAGAATTCGAGGATCTCGTTGACGGTGGGATCGCGGCCCCGGATGGCGCCCAGCCCGATGTTGGTTTGCGGGTAGAGACCGTTGCGGGCGTTTTCGAGGGACGCGCGCGCGGCCGAGAGGTTGGCCTCCGCGACCGCCAGATCCTCATTGTTGGTGAAGGCGCGTTGGACCAGGCCATCGAGCTCGGCGTCATCATACAGCCGCCACCAGTCGTCGGGGGGCTGGGATACGGACTCCGCGGAAGGATTGACCGAGACCAACGGCGACTCGGCGCCGGCAGGGGGAGTGGGCGGATGATAGTTCGGCCCCACCGCGCATCCGCCGACCAGGGCGGCCAGAGCGATCCCTGTACCGATGCTGCCGCGGGCGATCATTTCGATTCCTGCGGCCGCGACGCGAATAGCGGCGAGTGCGATGCCGGTCCGACCGGCGCTGGCGCGTTGGTTATGGCGATGAGCAGGGCGAAGGCGGTGAGTGCGCCGACCGCGACGAAGGCGTCGATGACGCCCTGCGTCTGCGCGGCGGTGTGGACAGCTCCGGCCAGGAGCGCGTCGGCTCGCTCGGAGCCCACGCCTGGGTTCGAACGGCCGGCGATCGCCGCATAGGCGTGCAGCCTCTGGATCACGCCGCCGTCGCCGATCTGCACGTGCAGCCCGATCAGGTTCGATGCGGTCTGACTGCGCACGCGCGTCAAGGTGACGATGAAGGCTGAGCCGATCTCGGCCCCAAACAGGCGGGCGATCTGCAGCATGGCGCCGAAGGTGATCGCGTCCTGAGGCCGAAGGTGCAGCACGCCGTAGAACACGATGCCGGAGAGGGCGAAGCTCTGGCCCAGCGACTGGAGCAGCGCAGAGGGCAGGAACTGATCGCTACCCCAAAGCTCGGTGAGGCCGCGCGCCACCATCAGGCAGGCGATGGAGATGAAGACGAAGCCGATCGAAGACACCATGCGTGAATCGGTCCGCCGGAGCATGAGGGCGGCCAGGGGGCAGAAGACAAGCTGCGGCGCAGCGATCCACAGGAGCGACTGGCCGACTTCGATCGCGCGGAATCCCCGCACCACCTGGAGGTACTGCGGGATGAGGTAGCTGGTGGACAGGATGGTGAGCCGCAGGAAGCTGATCAGCACCAGTTGCCGCGGCAAGGGCATCGCCAAGGCGACCTTGAAATCGAGGAACGGGTTCGGGATGCGGGTCTCATGGATGACGAAGGCGACGACCAGCACCGCGCCCGACAGAAGGAGAGCCCAGATGAGGCCCGAGTTCAGCCAGTCGAGCCGGTTGCCCTGGTCCAGGCCGGCATACATCAGCGCCAGTCCCAGCCCCAGCGAGGCCATGCCGAAGAGATCCGCCGGGGGAGGGTCAGGGTTGGGCGGCGTCCGGGTGACGCCGAAGTGCAGGCACAAGGCCATGCCGATCGCCAGTGGCACGTTCTGCCAGTAGATCCACGCCCAGGAGGCGTGGTCGACATACCAGCCCTCGAGCGAGGCGGAGATGTTGAGCGAAAGCTCGAGGTTCAGCGCATAGAGGGCGATGCCGTAGGCCCAGTACTTCGGCTGGAGCGTCCGCAGGATGAAGCTGAGGGTCAGCGGTATGAAGGTGCCGCTGGAGAGCCCGCTCAGGAACTGCAGGCCAAGCAGCATCGGCAGCCCGTTGGAGAACGGCGCAATCGTCGATGTGACCGCGAACGTTGCAGCGGAGTACATCAGCACGCGTCGCGGGCCGTAGGCCCCGCCCATCCAGACCGCTATGGGCGCCATCAGCATCTGCGCGGCCGTCTGGGCGGTGGTGATCCAGGCGCCGTCGTCGAAGCCGGCGTGCACGCTGCCGCGGATGTCGGCCAGGCCGAAGGTCGAGAGCCTGCCCGTCAGGGTCGAAATGAAAGTGCCCAGCAGCACCGCGGTCACGCCGAGCCATGGGACCGGCGTAGCCGCTGGCGGCGCGGGGGGCGCGGCTGCTGCCGGCGGGGCGGCCGCGTCGGTCACCGGGACCGCCCGTCGCGTGCGTCGACCCTGGCGATCACCGACATGCCCGGGCGCAGCCGATCGGCCAGGCCATCGGGGTCATCGATCAGGATCTTCACCGCGATCCGCTGCACCACCTTGGTGAAGTTGCCGGTCGCGTTATCCGGGGGCAGCAGGGCGAACGTCGCGCCTGAGCCGGGGGAGAGGGACTGCACGTGGCCTTTCAGCACGTGCCCCGGAAAGGTGTCGACGCGGACTTCGGCCCGATCGCCCACGACGACGTGGGTGAGCTGGGTCTCGCGGTAGTTGGCGACCACCCACACCCGGGGCAGGGGGATGAGGGTGGTGATCTGGGTCCCGGGCGCGACGTACTGGCCGGGTCTGACCTGCCGCTGGCCCAGCACCCCGTCGACCGGCGCAATGATCCGGGTATAGGCGAGATTGATTTCGGCCGTCGTCAGGGCGGCCTTCTGCGCCGCCAAAGTCGCCTCCGCCTGACCCTGCTGGGCGATCAGGACCGCGATCTGCCGCGTCGCCGCGTCGGTCTGGGCGCGATTCTGGGCGAGCTGGGCGACGAGCTGATCGTGGGTGGTGCCCAGCTTCTCCGACGCCTCGGTGGTTGAGGAGCCGCCCTGCAGCAACCGCTGCTGGCGCGCCAGGTCACGCCCGTTCTGGTCGAGGTTGGCGGTTGTCGAGGCCACCACGGCCCTGGCCGCTTCGACATTGGCCTTCTGCAGCGTGACCTGCGCCTTCAGCGTCTCGATCTGGGCCGCAGACGCGGCGACGTTGGCGCGCACCTGGGCGACCGCGGCCCGATAGTCGTCGTCCACGACCAATGCCACCAGCTGGCCCGCTCGCACGCGCTCGAAGTCCTGCACTGGAACCGCGGCGACATAGCCCGGAACCTTGGCCGCGATCGGCGTGGGGTCCGACGTCAGATAGGCGTCATCGGTGCCCTTCCAGCCGGGGGCGCCCTCCCAGCTGTTCCACCGGGTGATCACGAAGAACAGGATTCCGGCGGCCACAACGAAGAAGAGGCTTCGCCAGGCGACCTCTCGAACCAGTCGCCAATCGACGGTGACACCGCCAATCTTCACGCGTGATCCCCCGTCGGCGTTTACGCGATCGTTGGTTCACGATCACCCAATCCGACAAGGTTCTCAATCGGTCTGTTGCGTTTCTTGTACGTCCGCATCGTTCGTGGACGTCGAAGCCGCTCGGTGTGGCCAATCAGTCAGGTTCGTACGTGGACCGAGGCGAGGCCGTGGAAGGCGGGGTGGGATCGCCATCGCGGCGGTGCGTCGGGGTCTTCGAGGCTTAGATCGGGGAAGCGTTCGATGACGCGGCCGATGGCGATCCGGGCCTCGAGCCGGGACAGGGCGGCGCCGATGCAGAGGTGGGGACCGCCGCCAAAGGCGATGTGGGGCGTGCCGCGCCGGCCGATGTCGAAGCTGTGCGGATCGGGAAAGGCGGCAGGGTCGCGGTTTGCGGCGGCGATCATGACGGCCGCCACCTGGCCGGGTCGAAGCCGACAGCCGCCGATGTCCAATTCGCGCGAGGCCACCCTCTGGGTCCCGTTGGTCGGCGGCTCGAACCGCAGGATCTCCTCGACGGCCGGTCCGATCAGCTTGGGCGCGGCGCGCAGACGAGCGAGTTGCGCAGGGTGGCGCAGCAGGAGGTCGACGCCAGTGGCGATCAGGTCGGCCGTGGTGACATTGCCGCCCAGCAGCAGGTTCATGCAGTTCACCCGGATCTCGCCGTTCGAGAGCGCGACGCCCGTCGCCTGGGCAGCCAGCAGGTCCGAGATCAGATCGTCCCCGGACAAGGCGCGGCGGCGGGCCATGGTCTCGTCGAGCAGATCGCTGATCGACTCGCTGGCCGACTTGGTCGCCTGCCGCGTCGCCGCGTCCGCGCCCGCATCGAAGGTCGCCAGCGCCGCCTCCGACAGGGCGCGGAATCTCTCCACATCGGCCATGTCCACACCCAGCACCCGGCCCATCACGGCGATCGGGATCGGGAGGGCGTAGTCGGCCAATGCGTCGAAGCCGCCCGGAGGCAGGCTCGCGATCTGCGCCTCGACGATCTCGCGCACCGTTGGCTCCAGCGCCGCGACGCGCCGCGCCAGAGCCTGCTGGATCGGACCCCTGACCCGGCTGTGGTCCGGTTCGTCCATCCATCCCATGCCGCTGTTCCGGTCGCCCGGCCTGTTCATGTCCGCCGGCTTGAAGGTGTGGACGAGTGCGCCGGGCTCGGCCCGGTCGGCGTCCTTCCACTGCTCGGCGTCATTCAGCCAGCCCCGCGCTTCCGCCATGCGCGTCAGCAGGAAGGTGCGGCTCGCCTCGTCGCGGAACACCGGCTGGTCCGATCGCAGCCGGTCGAAGAGATCGTGGCGGGCGTCATCATCGTCTGGGCGGGTGTCGGACATCGCGCGTCTCCTCTCGCCCGAGGAGAGACCCGTCCTGCCTCTCGCGGTAGTGAATTCGCCCGCGCGATGAATTCAACAAAGTTGAAGATGCTTCGCGATGGAGGCGGGGCCGATCCCCCCAAACGGGGGTGTCGCGCCTCTTTTGATCCGACTTTGATGCTGCTCTGACGCCCTCCTGACGGCCTTCCGCGCATAAGCCCGCCTGGTTTCAAGGACACCGGTCTTACGAAGACGAAGGACATCCCCATGTTCTCACGGACCCTGCTTGCCAACATCCTCTCCAGGTCGCTGACGGTGAGCATGTGCATCCTGTTCGCCGTCCTCGCCGCGGCCTTCCTGACCAGCGCCCATGCCGCCACGCTTGAGGGCGCAGGCGGCTTCGCGTCGCTTCTCGCAGGCTCGCTCTGACGGACCGATCCGTTTCTTTTTCCGGCGTCTGTCCCGCTTCCTCCGCGCCGGATCCTCAAAGCCCCCGGGTTCATCCGCCCGGGGGCGATTTTTTGCTCGGCCGCGCGTGACCAGGACGCCGACAAGGCCGACCGGGCGCCTTATATCCGCGCCTATGCCCCCGCGCTTGCGCCCCGTTCGCCTGGAATATGTCGTGGACGGCGCGCGCCTGAAGTCCCAGCTCGCGATCCACGCCCGGGACGCCTACGGCGATCCTGTGGAGCAACGCCGCCGGGCGATTGAGATCCTCAAGGGGGCGCTCTCGCGCGGCCGCATGATGGTCAAGGAGCGGCTGGAGAACGGGGCGGGCGGCATGGAGACCGCCCGGCTGTTGTGCGGTCTGACCGACGAGGTGATCCGCGCCCTCTGGGATTTCGCCTGCACGCGCGCCGTGCCGAGCGCCCAGGGCGAGGTCATCGCGCTGATGGCCGTGGGCGGCTACGGCCGCGGCGCCCTGGCGCCTTTCTCGGACATCGATCTTCTCTTCCTGCGAGGCGAGGACGGCGGCGGCGAAACCGAGCGGCTGATCGAGTTCATGCTCTACGCCCTGTGGGATCTGGGCTTCAAAGTCGGTCACGCATCTCGAACGGTCGAGGACTGCCTGGCGCAGTCTCGCGAGGACATGACAATCCGCACCGCCCTCCTCGAGGCGCGGCGGCTCACCGGCGACATCGAACTGGCCGAAACTCTCAAGCGCCGGTTCCGCGGCGAGATCCTGGAGGGGACCGGGGCCCAGTTCGTCGCCGCCAAGCTGGCGGAGCGCGACGCCCGCCACGCACGCTCGGGCGCAAGCCGGTTCATGGTCGAGCCCAACGTCAAGGAGGGCAAGGGCGGTCTGCGCGACCTGCACACCCTGTTCTGGATCGCCCAGTACCTGCACCCGGCGATGAGCGTGGACGAGGTCATCCGCCTCGAGGTCTTCGAGGGGCGCGAGGTCCGCGCCTTCCTGCGCGCCTTCGACTTCCTGGAGTCGGTGCGCGCGCACCTCCACTTCGCCACCGGCCGGCCGGAGGAACGCCTGACCTTCGACCTGCAGCCCGAGATCGCCCGCCGCATGGGCTATCAGGACCGCGTCAGTTCCAGCGGCGAGCCGACGCCCGCCGTCGAACGGTTCATGCGCCGCTACTTCCTGATCGCCAAGGACGTGGGCGTGCTCACCCGCATCTTCGCCGCCAAGTTGGAAGCCGAGCACCTCAAGCTGACCCCCGGCCGTTCGGCGCCGACGCCGCGCCTGGGCGCGCCTGGCGAGGTGATCGAGGGGGCCTTCGTCATCGATGGGGGACGGCTCTCGACCCTGCGCCCCGGCGTGTTCGAGGACGACCCGGTCAACCTGCTGCGGCTCTTCCGGATCGCCGGCGAGCGGGGCCTCGATCTTCACCCCGACGCCATGACCGAAGCGACGCGGCGCACGGGCCTGATCACCGCCCGCGTGCGACGCGATCCAACCGCCGCGCGCGTCTTCCTCGACATCCTCGCGCATCTGTCCGACCCCCGCCGCGCGCTCGAGCTTATGAACGAGGCGGGCGTCCTGGGCCGCTTCATCCCCGAGTGGGGGCATGTCGTGGCCAAGATGCAGTTCAACATGTACCACGCCTACACGGTGGACGAGCATACCCTGCGGGCCGTGGGCGTGATCGCCGACATCGCGGCGGGCAGGCTGCACGAAGACCATCCCACCTCCGTGGCGATCTTTCCCCTGATCGAAGATCGCGAGGCGCTGTTCCTTGCGATGCTGTTGCACGACACCGGCAAGGGCGGCGTTGGCGGCCAGGAAAAGGCCGGCGCCCGGGCGGCGCGACAGGCGTGCGAGCGCCTCGGTCTGGAAGCCCCGCGCATAGATCTCGTCGCGTGGCTGGTGGAACATCACCTGGTCATGAGCGACGTCGCGCAGAAGCGCGATATCTCTGACCCAGCGACGGTCGCCAGCTTCGTCTCACTCGTCGAGACGCCCGAGCGGATGCGTCTGCTGCTGGTCCTCACCACTGCGGACATCCGCGCTGTGGCGCCAGGCGTGTGGAACGGTTGGAAGGGCCAGCTCCTTCGCGAGCTCTTCACGGCAGCTGAGACTGTGTTCCGAGGCGGCCGGGCCTCCGACGCGGCGGGACTGGGCCGGCGGCGCCAGGAGGCCGTGGCGTTCGACGCCCGCACCGCCCTGGTGAGCGCTGACGCCACCGCCCGTCCGTGGGCGACGGCCATGGAGGACGCCTATTTCGCCGCCTTCACCCGCGCTGAGCAGGCTGGCCACCTGGAGCTCTCGCGCCGCGCGGCGGTGATGGGCGGGGCGGCGGCCAGGGCCCAGGTCCGAGCGCACCGCAACGCCACCGAGGTGGTCGTCGCCGCGCGCGACCGGCGCGGGCTGTTCGCAGACCTCGCCCTCGCCATAGCGCGCCTGGGCGGCAATCTGTGCGGGGCGCGCATTTTCACATCACAGGCGGGGGACGCGCTCGACGTCTTCTACGTCCAGGACGTCGCGGGACAGCCCTTCGGCGAGGACAGGCCGCGCGATCTCGACCGGCTCGTCCATGCGATCGAGGGGGCTGCTCGCGGCGAAGTCCCGCCTGAGTCCGGCGATCGCCTGGCGCCCGATCTGGGCCGGGCCTCGGCCTTCGCCATCTCGCCCGGCGTGGTCATCGACAATGACGCCTCGCCGGCGGCGACTGTCGTCGAAGCCACCGGCCGCGACCGGCCGGGCCTTGTCCATGCCCTCGCGCGAGCGCTGGCCGACGCCGGCCTCTCGATCCAATCCGCTCACATCGACAACTATGGCGAGCGCGCGGTGGACAGCTTCTATGTCGTCACCGGCGACGGCGGAAAGCTCGCCAACCCCACCTATATTGCCGATGTCCGCCAGCGCCTGGTCGAGGTGCTGGACGCGGTCGACGCTCCGGCCCGACGCGCCCGCCTGACGCGCGCCCAGGCCAGTCCCGCACGCTGACTTGCAGCTGTGGCCGGCGCCCGATACAGGACGGCCATGCTCCGTCCGGGACTTTCTTTTGTGCGATGGCGTGGTCTCTGAAGACCAAGACCGCTAGCCGGCGGCCGATCGCGGCCGCGCCCTTTTCAACCGTTCCGGACCCGAAGCCGAATCCATGAGCGAAACCCTTCTCGAGGCCTATGCGGGCCCGCAGCGCGTGCTCTCGGGCGTCCAGCCCTCAGGGGCCCTTCACCTGGGCAACTACCTGGGCGCCCTGGTGAAGTTCGTCGCCCTGCAGGACCAGATGGAGTGCCTGTACTGCGTGGTCGACCTGCATGCGATCACCGCCTGGCAGGAGCCCGCGGCCCTGGCGGCCCAGACGCGCGAGATCGCTGCAGCCTACATCGCCGCTGGGGTCGATCCGGCGCGCGCCATCATCTTCCCGCAATCGGCGGTGCCCGGCCACACAGAGCTCGCCTGGATCTTCAACTGCGTCGCGCGGATCGGCTGGCTCGATCGCATGACCCAATTCAAGGAGAAGACCGGCAAGAACAAGCAGGGCGCGAGCGTCGGCCTGTACACCTATCCGGTGCTGCAGGCCGCCGACATCCTGCTCTACAAGGCCACCCACGTGCCCGTGGGAGAGGACCAGAAGCAGCACGTCGAGCTGACCCGTGACATCGCTGGAAAGTTCAACAACGATTTCAATGCGCCCGGCTTTTTTCCGCTGACCGAGCCGCTGATCGAAGGGCCCGGCGCCCGCGTGATGTCCCTGCGCGACGGGCAGGCCAAGATGTCCAAGTCCGATCCTTCAGACCAGTCGCGGATCAACCTTCTCGATGACGCCGACGCGATCTCACAGAAGATCCGGCGCGCCCGAACCGATCCGGCGCCTCTTCCCTCGGAAATTGCGGGCCTTTCCGGCCGACCGGAAGCGGCGAACCTCGTGGGCATTTACGCCGCCATGGCGGGGATCAGCGATCAGCAGGTTCTCGACGAGTTCGGCGGCAAGGGCTTCGGTGAGTTCAAGCCGGTTCTGGCGGACCTGATGGTGGACAAGCTCGCCCCGGTCTCGGACCGCATGCGCCGCCTGATCGCCGACCCCGCCGAGATCGACCGGATCCTCGCCGACGGCGCCGCCCGCGCCCGCGCCATCGCGGCGCCCATCCTCGAGGAGACCAGGCGCATCGTCGGCTTCGTCAAGGTCTGACAGGCGGTCTGCCCGCCACGCGGCCTGGTCCTCGCCTTGACGTTGGGCGCCCGCGGTTCCAAGCGTGGGCGGCGGCCGCGTGGAGGATCAGGCGACGTGACCAGGGACGCCCCGTTTGACGCCGCTCGCCGGCCGCTTGCCTGGCCGCGTTCCGCCGCCGACCTCGTCCGCTCCCGCGAGCCCTTCATGCCCGTTCGCGTGTTCGTGCCCTCCGGCGCCTTGGGATCTGGCGTCCGCGCCAACGAGGTCGAGTTGGCGCTCGAGGCCGGTTTCGACGCCATCGCTCTGGACGCCGGCTCGACCGACAGCGGTCCCGCCTATCTCGCCTCGGGCGTCTCGAAATACAGCCGTGAGGCGGTGCGCCGCGACCTGGCCCTGCTGATGGAGGCCCGGCGTCGTGCGGGCGTTCCCCTGCTGGTGGGGTCCTGCGGCACGTCCGGCTGCGATCCGGCCCTCGACTGGACCGTGGACATCGCCCTGGAGATCGCCGGCGCCCAGGACGCTCGGCCGCGTATCGCGGTGCTGCGCTCAGAGCAGGATAGGGAGGCCATCAAGGCGAGGCTCGCCAGTGGGATGATCTCGCCCCTCGCCCCGAGCGGGCCTCTCACCGAGGCAGAGGTCGACGCTTGCAATCACATCGTCGGACTGCTCGGGCCTGAGCCCTACATGGCCGCGGTCGCGGCCGGCGCGGACATCGTCCTTGGCGGCCGCACCACCGACACCGCCGTGCTCGCCGCCGTCCCGCTCATGCTGGGCGCAGGCGCCGGGCCGGCCTGGCACGCGGCCAAGATCGCCGAGTGCGGCGGCCTCTGCACCACACACCCCACGAGCCCCGGGGTCCTTATCGCGGTGGAACGCGAAAGCTTCACCGTCGAGCCGCTCGATCCACGGTCGGCGTGCACGCCCTACACCGTCTCGGCGCATATGCTGTACGAGAACAGCGATCCCTTCCGCCTGGTCGAACCTGGCGGCGTCCTCGACGTCACCGACGCCGACTATCGGGCGTTGGATGCGCGGCGGGTGGAGGTGACCGGATCCCGGTTCGAGCCGCGTCCCTACACCATGAAGCTGGAGGGCGCGGGCGGCGGGCCCTTCCAGACCATCATGCTGGTGGGGATCGAAGATCCCGAGGTGATGGCTGACGTCGACGCCTTCGTGGCGCGGATGCACGCGGTGCTGGTCAAGCGAACCTGCCGCGCGCTGGGGCTCGAGCGCGAAGCGTTCGACATTTCCCTGCGCCCCTACGGCTGGAACGCCGTGTCCGGTCGGCCGGTCCGGCCCGGGGCCCCGGCCCCGCGCGAGATCGGCCTCCTCTTTGTGGCAACCGCTGCGAACCAGGACCTGGCGACGCAGGTCGCGAAAGTCTGCAATCCCTTCTTCTTCCATTTCCCAGTGCGCGAGGGAAAGGAGATGCCCAGCTACGCCTTTCCCTTCTCGCCAGCGGAGATCGAGCGCGGCCAGGTGTTCGAGTTTCGGCTGCACCACGTGGCCCACGTCGCCTCGCCCTTCGAACTCATGCGCGGCGAGATGCTCACTCCAGACACCGTGCCGGAGGCTGCGAATGCCTAGGCTCGCTGAGGTCTGCCGTTACGTGCGCTCGAAGAACGCCGGACCCTTCTGGATCACCATCGACCTCTTCTTCGATGATCCGCAGGCCTATCTGCGCCATCGGGACGATCCCGCGATCGGCGCGGCCAACATCGCCCGCCTCTACGAAGTCGACGAGGCGCAAGTCCGCCGTTTCGCCATCGATCGCCTTTACACGGTCAAGATCTCAATTCCCCGGCCCGCGCCGCAGGGAGGGGTCCTGGAACGCGACATGCACGGTGGCCAGCAGTTCGTCCCTTTGCTCTCGCTGGAAGTGGGGGACGACGGGTAAGGGGCCGGCGCCATGCTCAGCTTGCGCCGCCGAACTTGACGTCTGAGGTCTTCACCGTCCCGGCCGTGCGTCCCGGCGCCGTCTGAAATTTCCAGTACAGGTTGGTGTGGGCGATCACTTGGTCTGGCGGAGGCGCGCCCCACTTCGACAGGTCCTCGGTGGTGTGCGCGTCGCTGACCAGGGTCACGTCGTAACCCCGGACCAGCGCCCCGTGCAGGGTCGAGCGGATACAGGCGTCGGTCTGGGCGCCGGCGACCACCAGGCCTCCGACCCCCAGGTCTGCAAGCAGGTCCTCGAGCGGTGTTTCCTCGAAGGCGTCGCCATAAGCCTTCTCGATCAGCGCCTCGTCCTCGGCCGGGCTCAACTCCGGAGCGATCTTCCAGGCTTCACTGCCCCGCGGAAGTTCGTCGCTGACGTGCTGGACCCAGATCACCGGCGCGCCTCGCCGCCGCGCCGTCTCCACCAGGCTGGCGACGTTCGCCACCACCACTTCGCGGGCGTGGGCGTTGGCCACAACGCGGGTCTGTACGTCGACGACCAGCAGTGCGGTGTTCGGCCTGTTCTGCAGCGTCGACATCCCTTCGGCTCCGTTCTGCCCAGATCGGTCGGCAGGCTCCCGCGTTGCGGGCCATGACACAAGAGGTTAGCGAACGCCCTGCGGTCCGGTCCGCAGCACGGGGCGCTCGCAAGCGCACAGCCGGGACGGATGAAGAACCAAGGTCAAACACCTCAAAAATCCGACGCGCTGACCCGGGCGCTCGATCAGGCCGCCCGCGCCTTGCGAGCTGGGCGACCTACCGAGGCGGAACGCTTCGCGGGTCCGGTTCTCTCGGCGGAGCCGGAAAACCTGCTTGCGGCCCAGGTGCTGGGCGCAGCTCTCCTGATGCAGGGCCGTTTTGCGGAGGCCATCGATCCCCTGCAGATGGCGGCGCGGCGCAGCGAGGATCCGTCGACAGGGATCTATCTTGCGCGCGCTCTTGCGAGCGTCGGGCGGCAGGACGAGGCCCTGGCTCAGCTGCGCGAGTGCGCCGCGCGGCGGCCGCCGTTCGTCCAGGCCTTTCTCGAACTCGGCGACCAGCTCGCCGAGGCCGGTCGATATGACGAGGCCGCCGAGGTGTTCGGGACAGGTCTTACCTTGGCGCCGGAGGCCGTGGTGCTGCAGATCGGCCTCGGCTATCTCCGCCTTCGCCGCGACGATCGCGACGGGGCGCGAGAGCTGTTCTCTCAGGCGCGCGCAGCGGCCCCGGAGCGGCGCGATGCGGCGCTCGCTCTGGCCCGGGTGATGGCGCTGGACGGAGAGGCCGAGGCCGCCGCCGACCTGTTCCGGTTCGCCCTGGCCACTCAACCGCGAGACTCTGTGGTCCGCATCGAGCTCGGCAAATGCCTGCTCGACCTGGGCGAGCGCGAGGCCGGCGAGGAGATGCTTCAGATCGGGGCGCGCGGGCAGGCGCAGTGGGGTCCGGCGCTCCGCGCCCTTACCGCCAGCGCCCATGGCCGCGCGTTCCTAAGGCCCAGCGCAGCGGCGCGCTTTCTGGAGGATGGATCGGGGAATCAGGCCCGGAACCGGCGTCGATAGACGCCCTTCTCCCGCACCATTGTTCCCTGCAGCTCACGCGCCCTCTGCATTTCCGCCTCGCTGAGGGTGGTGGCGCGGTCGGTCCAGGTCTCCCGCCGGATCGGGAAGCACTGGGCCACAGGCGTTCCCTTCCGGAGTACGCCTTTGAAACCGGCGTTATGCCAGTGCGCCGGGAAATGGATCCAGGCGTCGCGATAGCGGTCGCAGTCGACCAGGCCCGTCAGGGTAGTGAACGGCAGGTCGAAGCGATTTGCCGGATGAGTGAACAAAAGCGACCAGCCCTCTGGCGCCTCGATGGTCCAGACGTTGTGGAACTTGATCAGGAAGCGATCCTGATCGAACAGCGGGGAGCCGGCCACCTGTGATGGATCGTGCAGGCCGATCGGCGAGCGGGGCACGCCGGCGATTATGGGCAGATCACTTTCCCAGGTGAATTCCCCGTTCTCCACGCGGACGTCGCAAACCAGCGGAATCAGGAATCCGGCGGTCATGGCGTCGACGAATGGCGGGCACCGCTTCACAGTGTCGTCCTCGCCCCCGGCCATGACGCTGTAGGCCTGCTGCGGCATGGCCTTCAGCCAGTCGGGGAGGCCCGATGCGGCGGGGATCGGTCGGGGCGCCAGTCCTTCCATCTCCCTGGGGCAGCGGAAGGTCAGGGTCATCGGCGGCTCGCGATTGACCGGCTCTCCGGATGGCTCCGGCGCAGCGTCTGCGCCCTGGCCGACAGAAAATGATGTCAATTCAATTCCCTGCAGGGCGAGCCCAATCTCTCGAAGTTACGGCTGTAAGTTTCCGGGATGTGAAGGGTCAATACGCGCAGACCTGCCCTCGGGTTCAGCCTTGCGGCGTGATGACGCTCCAGTGACTGCGCCACGATAGGGTGCTAAAAAAGAACTTAATGGCGGTCCGGCCGGCGCCCTGAAGGAGATTGGAATGGCAGAGCTCGACCTTGAGCGCATCAGGCTCGAGCGCGCCGCATGAAACCGCTCGCGATCGTCACCGGCGTCGGTCCGGGAACGGGGTCGGCCCTCGTGCGCCGCTTCCATGATGGGGGATACCAGCTGGCGATGCTGGCGCGCACGGCCGACCGCCTCGCCGAACTCCAGCGCGAGCTCCCGGACGCCATCCCCTTCCCCTGCGATGTCGCCGACCCCGCCGGACTCGCCACCGTGTTGCAGGCGATCGAGGGCCACTTCGGCCAGCCGCCGAGGGTGGTCGTTCACAATGCGGTGGGCGGCGCCTTTGGAAACTTCCTCGAGATCGAGCCGGAGATTTTGGAGCGGAACTTCCAGATCAACGTCATGGCCCTGCTGCGCCTCGCGCGCTGGGCCGCGCCCAGGATGGAGGCGGCCGGCGAGGGCGCCCTGATCGTCACGGGCAACACCTCGGCCGTCCGTGGCCGCGCCCGCTTCGCCGGCTTCGCGCCGACCAAGGCGGCCCAGCGGATCCTCGCCGAGTCCATCGCCCGGGAGATGGGGCCGAAGGGCGTTCACGTGGCCTTCCTGATGATCGATGCGGTAATTGACCTGGAATGGACGCGCGCCCGCTATCGCGATCGCCCGGACGACTTCTTCATCAAGCCGGCGGACATCGCCGCCGAGGCTTTCCACCTGGCTCACCAGCCTCGCTCCGCCTGGTCCTTCCTCACCGAGCTCCGCCCATTCGGCGAGACCTGGTAGCAGCGCTCGCCAAGGATGATCGCGGTTTTCCTGCGGCGCAGAGTTCGTCGTTGAACACAGAGGACGCAGAGGAAGAGGAGGACGCAGAGAGAAATGAGTGCGCCTTCGGCGCGGTCCCGGCCTGCGCGGACGCCAGCGCTGAGCCTTTTCCAGCGTCAGCGCGCGTACTGGACCACCGACAACAGATTCCCATCGGGGTCCCTAAACCACAGCACCCTCGCGCCGTCGGGCGCGCGCCACACGCCGCGCGCGTCGTGCTGGAAGCTCGCGAAGCGTTCGGTCGTGACGCCCTTGCGCTCGAGCGCCTCGGCGACCGCGTCCAGATCCTCGACCGCGAAACCCACGACAGTGTGCTCGGAGGGCCGGGTGGAGGGAACCGGCGACAGGCGCAGCTCCCCTCCGCCGACCTCATAGACGTCCGCCCCGTGGGACTGGCCCTTGAGCTTCAGACCGAGGGTCTCCGAATAGAACGGCCGGCTGCGAGCGATGTCGGCCGTCCAGACAAGCGTTTGCAGACGCGCGGAACCGAGCATGCGCGGGTATCCTGGGACGTTGTGGGGGACAGCGTCAGACTAGCCGGACAGCGGCGGGGCTTCCACCCCACCTACCGGAGCGGGCGCACTCGACGCCTGATCGTTGGATGAGCGCGTCGCCCGCGCTTAGATCACGGCTATGCCCTTATCCCCGTCGTCCACAGGCCCAACTCCCAGGTCCCCCGCCGCCTCGCCGGCGGAAACCATTGCGACCCGGCTGAAGCACGCCCACCGGCTCGGCTTGCACCCGCTCGTCGGACTGCTGTGCGTCTCGGGCCTGCTCCTGTTCGCCATGATTGCGCTGAGGATCGCCAACGGCCGGACTCTTCACCTCGACAGCATGCTTTTGATCGCCCTGCGGACACCCGGCGATCCTGCGAAGCCGATCGGTCCCTCCTGGCTGCTGCAGTCGGCCATCGACCTTTCCGCGCTGGGCGGGTTCACGTTCATCTGGCTCTTCACCCTCGCCACCTCCGGCTACCTGGCGCTCGTGAAGCGCTGGGCGGGGCTTGGGGTCTTCCTCGCCGCCATCGTCGGGGCGTCGGTGCTCAACGCCCTGTTCAAGTTCAGCATCCACCGCGACCGTCCCCTGGTCGTGCCGCACCTGGCGGAGGTCTCTAACGCCTCCTTTCCCAGCGGCCACGCCATGATCTCGACCGCGACCTACCTGACCGTGAGCGCCCTGCTTGCCCACACCCAGCGCTCGCGCGCGGTTCGGATCTACCTTCTCAGCCTTGGGGTGACGCTCTCGATCCTGATCGGCCTCAGCCGCCTCTATCTGGGCGTACACTGGCCGTCGGACGTCTTGGCGGGCTGGGCCTTCGGCTCGGCCTGGGCCCTGCTGTTCTGGACCCTCTCGCGTCGCACCGAGGCGGCCGTGGGCGTGACGGCGAGGGATTAGAGCGCAAGGCGCTTCGCCCCAGCTGTCGAATCCGGGCGCCCTCGCGCGTCTCAGGGCCAGATCGGGCATCATGCCTGGTCGCCACGGGGAGAGATCCGATGAAGTACCTGCTGCTGATCTATGAGGACGAGAGTGTCTATGGTTCCGACAAGGCGGGAGACGCGATGAACCAGGTCGTGGCCGGGCACATGTCGCTAAGCCAGTCCCTGGGCGCCAAGCGCCTGGCGGGCGCCGGCCTGCAGAACACGCCAACGGCCACCACTGTCCGCACCGGCCGAGGCGGCGTCCAGACGATCCACGACGGTCCGTTCGCGGAGACCAAGGAGCAACTCGGCGGCTTCTACATGGTCGACGCCGAGGACCTGGATGAGGCGATCGCCATCGCCAGGAAGGTCCCGGTCTACCGCGAGGGCGCGGTGGAGATCCGGCCTTTGCTCGGCGAGGGGCAGAGAAAGGCGGGCTGAGTGGACTGCGCACTCGATCGCGCGGTCCGGCAGACGGCGGCGCGCGTCATCTCGGCGCTCGCCGCCCGCTTTCGGGACCTCGATCTTGCGGAGGACGCCTTCTCCGAAGCGTGCCTGGCGGCTGCTCGCGCCTGGCCTGACGAGGGCGAACCGTCCGATCCGACCGCCTGGCTCTACCGCACCGCCTATCGCCGCGCGCTGGACGACCTGCGACGCAGGAACGTCCGCGACCGGCTCACGCCGGACCCACCGCCGCCGGAACCGACGGTCGAGGACGGACTGATTGACGAGGCGCGGCTGATCCCGGACGAGCGATTGCGTCTGATCTTCGTCTGCTGCCACCCGGCCATTGCGCCGGAATCCCGCGCCGCCCTCACGCTTCGGCTCGTCTGCGGCCTTGCCGCCCGGGAGATCGCCGCAGCCTTCCTGATCCCCGAGGCCACCCTCCTGCAGCGCCTCACGCGGGCCAAGCGCAAGATCGCCGCGGCGGGCGTGCCGTTCGCCGTTCCAGGCCCTGCGGAATGGTCCGGACGACTGGATGCGGTCCTGTCCACGCTGGAGATCGCCTACTCGAAGGCTCATGAAGACGCGGCCGCCGTAGGACCCCATGCCGGCTTCGCCGACGAGGTGCTCCAGCTGACGGACAGTCTGGCCGCGATGCTGCCCAACGAAGGCGAGGTGCTGGCCCTTGCGGCGCTGGTTCGATACGCCGAAGCGCGCCGGCCCTCGCGCCTGGATGGCGCGGGCGCCATGGTTCCGCTTTCGGAGCAGGACCCCGCCTTGTGGCGCCGCCCTATGATCGAGGCTGGCGACCGTTTTCTCCACCGGGCGCGGAACCTCGGCCAGCCCGGTCCGCGCGCCCTGCTTGCGGCGATCCACGGCGTCTGGTGCGCCCGACGAAGTCTGCAGGACCCGGCGCCCTGGCCCATAGTTCTCAAGCTCTATGACGCCATGCTGGCGCAGCGCGACGACGTGATCGTGCGACTGAACCGGGCCGTGGCCCTTGCGGAGGTGAGGAGCGCGCAAGCGGCCCTCGCCGAAGTCGAAGCCCTGGCGGCGCCCCAGCTGGAGGCTTTCCAGTCCTGGCACGCGGTCCGCGCCGATCTCCTCAGGCGCGTGGGCCGTATCGAGGAGAGCCGCGACGCCTACCGGCGCGCGATCGAACTCGCCGCCGGACCCGGCGAGCGCGCCTGGCTGGCGGCCAGGCGACCCTGAGCGCCGACGCCCTATTTCGCGAACAGGTACTCGCACCCCTGGTTGGCGGGGTCATGCGCCATGATGCGGTCGTAGAGGCCGACGTTCTCGGCGACGGCGCGATCCACGTCTTCCTCAAGCAGGAAACCCGCGGCGACCTGGGCGCGGGCGGCCGTCCGGACCTTGGCGACATAGGCGTCACGATCACGATAGCGAGTTTCCAGGCTCGGCCGCGGATCATGGACGGCGCGGCGCTCGGCTTCAGTGCGGGCGAAGGGCAGGAAGCTGCCGTCGAAGCGCGCGGTCGCCCAGCCGAAGCCCGTCTGCGGCGCGCGCTGGTTCCAGCCGGTGTGTGTGCCCAGCGGGACCATCAGCTCGATCATCCGCACGCCGCCCTTGTCGTTGCCGTCCGCGTCCGGCGTCGGCACGAGCGTGCCGTAGGGCTTGCCGTGGCGCGGCGGGATCGTCGTCGCGACGCCCTCGCTGGCGTAGAGGGGGCCAAAGTCCAGCCGGGAGCCGGTGAGGTTCTGCGCGGGCGGGCTGATCGCAAGCCCCTTGGGAAACGCCCTGTGATAGGCCCTCACTGTCGTCAGGGTCCCGTCGGCGATCTGGGGATAGGCGCTCGGCGGCGGAGCCGTCCCGTCCCCCACCCAGCGGTCGAGCGCCAGGATCAGTGCGCGCATGGGCAGATAGTGGTCGGTCGTCGAGACGCAGTTCACATAGGGCGCCCGCGTGCGCGAGCGGCCCACATAGTGCTGGGCTCCCATGAAGGCGTAGATCCGCGCGTTGCTGGCAGGCGCCACATCGCGGCGCCCGTCCGGTGTCGTGCCGATCAGCGAAGCGTCGCGGTTCCAGAACTCGGTGGACGTGTTGGCGAAGATCAGCTTCGGCAGGCGTCCCTGAGCGTCCGCTGCCCGGTCGATATACGATCCGCTGGCGTGCGTGACCGGGTCGTGGCTCGTGGCCGTCGTGAAAGGAAAGGCGTCGGAGGGGTAGTCGTGCTCCTCGAGCATGGACGGATGTCGGGTGGGCTGCACGAAGCGGGCGTTGAAGCCCGCCCCTCCGCCGGCGCCCGGAACTTCGAGATAGGCGCCGTCGAACGCCAGGCGCCCGCTTTCGTCGACGTCCAGCCCGTCGTGCAGCATGCGCCCGATCAGGCGTCCCGACTGGCTGATGCCAAAGATCAGGGTGTGGCTGGGCGGCTGTGCGCCTTCGAAGGGGTGGTCGCGGAGCCAGGCGAGCAGGTCGCGGATCCCCGCCATACCGGCGGCGGCCACATAGGGGTCGGCGGCCACATAGGTCAGCTCGTAGATCACGCCAGGCTTGAAACCTTCGTTGAGGACGACGCGTCCCGGCCCGCCGCGCTCTTCGGGAACCAGGAAATGCCAATGATCGCGGGGAAGGGGCCGGCGCGGGTCGTCCGGCCTGGGGCGCTCGGTCAGCACGGCGGCCGGATCGTTGGGCGTCGCTGGTTCATAGGTCAGCCCGCGCATGCCGGCGTAGGTCGCCGCGAGCGTGGGCGCGCTGACCGTGAACTCGTTCTCCACCATTCCCACGATGGCCGAGCGGTCGGAATTTCGCGCCACAGGCGGGTGAAAGACCAGCGGCTTGTTCCCCGGCGGCTGGGGCGCGACGTCCCAGGTCCAGGCGGAGAATAGCAGGGTGAAGCCGTGGCGCATCAGGAAGCCGTCGCCGGCGTCCGCGACGGTGGTCGGGTCGTTATGGGCCGGACTGGCCCCGTCCACCTGGCCGAGGATGGCGATGCCGCCGCGGTTGTTGACGTCGTAGATGAGCGTCGAATTCCTGGCCTTCACCGGCCGGAGCATGACGAATTCGCTGTCGAACTCGACCATGCCGGCGGAGTCGCGCGGGGCATGGTTGAGGTCGACGATCCGCGCATTGGCCGGATCGTTGGGGTTGAGGCGGAAATGGGCGACTCCGCGGATCTTCTCGTAGGGTCCGACGTCCCCGAAGCTCATCCCGCCGGCGAACGGCGTCCGCTCCAGAACCTCGATACGCTCCACCGCCGCCGTCGCCGTGCGTGCAGCAAAAAGAGCGAGGGCGCCCAGTAGGACAGGAAAATAGCTTTTCTTCATTGGCCCCTTCGCTTTGCGCCATCTTTGCCTTCGGCGCGGCCCATCAGCAACGCGATCGTCACGATCGGAGCCAGCATGGCGCCGGCGTAACCGCTCACCGCGTTCCAACCACCGTCGCGCCACACGGTCCCGCCGATCGAGCCCATGACGCTGGAGCCGGCGTAGTAGGCGAGGAGATAGAGCGAAGCTGCGTGTCCCTTGTCCCGCTCGGCGAGCCGGCCGACCCAGGCGCTGGCGACGGAATGGACGATGAAGAATCCGACCGTCACGATCGCTATTCCCGCCACGACCGCTGGGAGGGGATTCAGCATGGTCAGTCCGACGCCCGCCAGGGCCACGACGGCCCCCGCGGCCATCACGGGGGCGCGGCCGATCCGGTCGGCCATGGCGCCGGCCGCCGACGCGGCGAAGATGCCCAGGATGTAGGCCAGGAAGATCAGGCCGATCTGGCTCGCATTCAGGCGGTAGGGCGGCCCGGAAAGCCTGAACCCCGCATAGTTGTAGATCGTCACGAAGGCGCTCATCGCCAGGAAGCCGGTGAGGAACAGCAGCAGCATCCGCGGCTGGCGAAGGTGGCGGCCCCATCCGGCCAGGTTCTGGGCGGCGTCGAAGCCAGGCCGGCGTTCGAAGCGGCGCGACGGCGGCAGCAGACGGATGAAGACGACGGCGGTCGCGAGGTCGGCCACGGAGATCACGCCCAGCGCCACGCGCCAGGAGAAGGCGTGCGTGAGTATGCCGATGGCCACGCGGCCCGCCATGCCGCCGAATGCGTTGCCGCCGATGTAGAGGCCCATCGCTGCGCCGAGGCGTGAGGGCGCCACTTCCTCGGCCAGATAGGCCATGCCCACCGCGGGCACCCCGCCCAGGACCACGCCTTCGGCCGTGCGCGCGAGCAGTAGCCCGGTCCAGCTCGGCGCTAGGGCGCAGAAGAGGTTGAGCAGAGCGGCGACGACCAGACAGGCGAACATCAGGCCGCGCCGGCCCACCGCTTCCGACACCGCCCCGGCGAACATGATCGAGACCGCCAAGGCGCCGGTGCTGAGCGATACGGCGAGGGAGCTGGTCGCCGGGTCCACGCGGAATTCCCGTGCGAAGTCCGGCAGCAGAGGCTGGGTGCAGTAGAGCAGGCTGAAGGTCGCAAACCCGCCCAGGAACAACCCCACGCTGATCCGCCGCGCCGCCCCCGCGTCGTATCTCGCCTCGTGTCCGGCGTCGGTGGTCAAGCGCTCTGATCCCGTCTTCCCGGATTCCGTAACGGCGCTCCGGTCCCGCAAAGAAATTCGACCACGGACCTTACGGACTACACGGACGTCTAAGAAAATCCGACGCCAAATGGACAAGTTTACCGCGCCGGAGGCGCATTAAGAACTCTTCGTCCGTGTGGTCTGTGAGGTCCGTGGTAAATTCCCTTTCAAAGATCGCTCTGTATTTGCAGGAAGTTCCCTACACATAGTCGAACAGGCACATGAAACCAAAGTCCATGTGCAGCTGCTGGTGGCAATGGAAAAGGGTGCGGCCTGGATTGTCGGCGACGAAGTCTATCTCCATGCGCTGATACCCACCGAGCATCACCACGTCCTTGGTTACGCCGCTTCCCGGCTGACCCATGATGCTGGTGATCTCGAAGCTGTGCCGATGCAGGTGGATCGGATGGATGTCGTCGCTGGCGTTGCTCATGCGCAGCCGGTAGCGCCGCCCCCTGTTCAGCTTGAACATCGGCGCCATGTGCGCCTGGTCGAACCCGACGCCGTTGATGGTCCAGCGGTTGAAGCCTTTGAGCGCGGCGTTGTCCTTGGCGAAGGTCATGTCGAACACTTCGTCCGGCGGCTGGGCCGGCGGCTCCTGGCGGCCGAACGCGAGGTAGTTCCATTCGGCGACCGCAGGCTTGCTCCACTGCGGAACGCCGTTGTGACCCGCATATTCGACGACGACGCCCATGCCGGCGCCGCGGTCGTCGTCGGCCAGGTCGCCCAGGATCCAGACGCCGGGTTGATTCATCTCGACGATGGCCGAGATGCGCTCGGCTGTGCCGATCCACAGAACGGGCGCGGCGACAGGCTGAGGCAGCGGATTTCCATCCATGGCCACGACCTCGAAGCTGTGCCCAGGCAGGGCGAGGCTGCGGATCTCGGTGGCGCTGCCGTTGAGGACGTGGACCAGGACGCGCTCGCCCTGTTTGACCCGGATCGGTTCGCCGTAACCGAGCTTTCGACCATTGATCGTGAAGTGCTTGTAGCCGACCTCGTAGCCCTTGGGCCTGCCCCTGGCGAGCGAGGCGCTCATCGCCGCTTCGCCCGTGGACTTGAGCTTTGGGTCGACCGCGGATGGCCGCAGGAAGTCCATCGCCATGTCCCCACCCTGGCTGAGGCTCGGCCCGAATTCCTTGAGCGTCAGGAAGACCTCGCGGTCATAGCGACCCGGCTCGCGACGCGGCTCGATGTACACGGGTCCGACCTGGCCGCTGTACTGACCCGCGTTGAGATCCGAGGCGGCGACCAGGTGGGTGTGGTAGAAGCGAAAGCCTGACGGCCCTGGCGTGAAGCCGATCCGCCGCGAGCCGTGCGCGGGGATGTAGGGCGTGCCTTCTTCCGCGGCTCCGTCGATGGTCGTCGGGACCTTCTGTCCGTGCCAGTGAAGCTGCTCGGGCCGAGCGGTGTCGTTCTGAATCTCAACGACCACTGGCCGCCCTTCCTGCAACCGCAGCAGCGGACCGGGAAACTCACCGTTGTAGGCGGTGGTTCGAACCTCGATCCCGGGCGCCAGCTCCAGGTTTGTCTCCGAGATCAGGATGGTGTGGTCGGCGCGGGGGCGCGCGACCTTGGGGCGCGGGGCGCAGGCGTCCAGGGGCGCTCCAGCCGCACCAATGGCACTCACCGCGCCAATTTGTAGCAGGCGCCTGCGATCCAGCGACATGGCCCACGATTCCTCGAACCCTGCTCCCTGCAGGAAGCGTGCATCAGCAGCGGAGGGAATTCAAACCCTTGATAAGAAAGGTTTTCGAGGCGCCTGGCGTCCGATGTCTCTCGCATAAGGCGGTCGAGCGTCCGGCCGGTGTTGAGGTCGGCTGATCCAGATTTGCTTCAAACCCTCGGCGGTTTGTTCGATCTCAGACGATATGTCAGTTGACAATTGTTCATAGAAAGTAAAGTACGGTTTCATCTACCTGAATCCGCACAGAGTAATTCGCTCTAGAAGGATATCAGTTTAGAATTTGATCGAGTTGGGTCTTCGAGCGACGTGGAGTTTTAATCTCTTGAAGATGAAAATTTCATCGGGATGGTTGAGCGACGATGTCGATCTGGCCGCCAGGGATGGCTCCAAGTCGACAGCGCCGCGGATCGTCCTGGGCGCGGCGTCGGCCCTGATCCTGGTGATGAACTTCGGCCTTCACACCGGGGCTGCCTGGCTCGCGTTGAACCTGTCCGGCGAATTGTATGCCGCCTTTGCGCGGCGTGCGCAGCTTGAGAACGCCGTCGGGACCAAGGCCCGGCGCCTGAACTACCTGTTCGCCTCGGGGCTGCTGAGCGCCATCTGGACCTGCACGACGGCGTACTACTGGATCTCGGATCTTCCGGGACTCAGGATCCTGGCGATCGTTTTCTCTATCGCCCAGTTGATCCACGCTCAGATCTACGCCTTCCGCTCCAAGGCTGTGATGGCGGTGATCGGGATCTTCCCCGCCGCTGCGCTCATCGCCATGCCGATTGCTTTCGCGCACCTCTCGCGCGTCCAGCTCATCTCGACCACGTTCGGCATCAGCCTGGCCCTGGCCTATCTGGCCACGGGCGCGCGAACCAGCATGGCCGCCGCCAAGGCCCTTCGCGACGCCCAGAACGAACTCGAGGAGATCGCCTATCTGGATTCCCTCACTCAGTTGTCGAACCGGCGGATGTTCACCGAGGACTTCAGGCGACTGGCCGCCTTCTCCCGGCGTCACGGGACGCGCTTCGCCTCGATCCTGATTGATCTGGACCGGTTCAAGCTCGTGAACGACACCCTGGGACACGACGCCGGCGACGCCATGCTGGTGAAGGTCGCCGAGCGCCTTCGCAGCGTCATTCGGGACTCGGACAGGCTCGCCCGGCTGGGCGGCGACGAGTTCGCCATCCTGCTGCCAAACATCGAGGACTGCGAAGCTGCGGGCCGCTTCTGCCGCCGGATCATCCAGGCTTTCGAAGCGCCCCTGGAAGTGAACGGCGAAAGCGTCCACACGACCCCCAGCGTCGGCGTCGCGATCTTCCCGGACCACGGCGAAAACCACGACGCCATCTACAAGGCCGCTGACCTCGCCCTCTACGAAGCCAAGCGCGGCGGCCGCAACACCTGGCGCGCCTTCGAAGCGACGGCCGCGGCGGCAGCGTGAAGCATTGATCGCAGAATTTACGATTCGAAGTCTGTATTAAACCACGGACTTCACGGATCACACGGACGTCTGGAGAAATCAAAGTCTGGCGCGTTTTGAAATGAATCGCGCCACAGGCGCCTTTACTACTCTTATTCTGTCCGTGGTCCGTGAGGTCCGTGGTGAAATTTGCTTTTACTCGAGGGGACTCCAGCTCACCGTCACACGGGTTCCGGCGCCGGGCGTGGAGGCGATCGCGAGTTCGGCCAGGATCGCCGCCGCCCGCTCGCGCATGCCCGCAAGGCCAAATCCGCCGGTCCGCGGCTTGGGATCGAAACCCGAACCGTCGTCCGTCACGGTGATCTCCAGGCCCCGGCCTGGGAGAGACTTCAGGGTGACTTCGATCGTCTCAGGCCTGGCGTGAAACGCGGCGTTGTGGATTGCCTCCTGGGCGATCCGCAGCAGCTCATGGGCGACCTCGCTCGGGGGATCCGACACCGCTTCCAAAGTCGCAACCATCTTCGCATGGCCAAGCCGGCGCTCGCGTTCGATCGTGGCGGACAGCCCTGTCGCCAGGCAGAGTCGCGGCGATCTCAGCGACGAGATGAGGCGGCGCGCCTCCACGAAGTTCTCGTTGGCGATCTGGAGGGCGAGGTCGATGGCTTCCAGGGCCTGCGGCGGGAGCGGGTCGTCGCCATGTGCGAGTTCCAGCTGAAGCCTTATCGCTGCCAGGCCCTGGGCGAGGGTGTCGTGGATCTCGCGTGCGATGCGGGTTCGCTCCTCCGCCACGGCGTTCGACGTCTCTGACAAGCCCTGCGACTGGACCGTCAACTCGGCGAGCTTGGATAGCATCTGGGACCGGTCGAACCACCGCGTGGCGGGAGTCGACCCAGGCTGAGCACGCCGCGGCTCGGCGTCGATGCGGCGTTCGTGGCGCTGGAGCGAAGCGTCGTCCAGCGAGATGACCGGGCGCTCGCAAGTCATCCGAGCTCCTTCCGTTCTTGGCGCGCGATGCAGCCCAAGCCCCTTGCGCCGGAAGCTCGGTGCGTTGCCAAACGCAGTCTCACTTTAGAAAGGTCCGCAGGCGCCGCCTATTGTCGGAAAATACGGGGACGCACACTTGAGAAGTTACGCAGACATCCCGGGACGCCAGGCCCTCGTTCCTTCCGTCCTCGCCCTCACCCGCGGGCTCGGCCAGGCACGTGGCGACCGCCTCGTAGCCCGGTGCGCCAGGGAAGGGCGCCACGAGGCTGGGCGGGCTGTGGTTGGCCGGACAAAGGATGATCGTCTCGTCCGCGCCCACGGCCGCAAGATCCAGGATCGCCGACGAGCGGGTGAGCACGAACAGCGGGCGCGCGTTCGGACCGCGCCGCCTAAGGTGCGCGCTCACGGCCTGCTGCGTGGCTTCATCCAGGCCGTGTTCGATCATGTCGACCACCAGAACGGATGGTCCCTCGGCTTCCAGGCCGGCGATCAGGGCGAGGAGGGCGTCGCAGGCGCTCCCACCTTCTTCAACTAACCACGCCAGTACAGCTTCGGACCGCGCCCTGAGTTCGACGTCGGCCGCCAACTCCGCCTTCGCCGCCGCCGCGCCGTCGGCGAACCGCTCCATCTCCAGGAACGCTGCGTCCGGCAACGCCTCGGCCAGCCGTTTGGCGAACCTCGTCTTGCCGCTGCCGAGCGGTCCGATGATGTAGTTGAGCGCCCGCATCTGCGTCAGCTCGAACGTCTCTCCGCCCCAGGGCCACGGCAGGTCGAAGGCCGCGATCGGCTCGGCTGGCGGCGCGGTGAGGCGGGCGAGTTCGCGAAGTTCTGGCGCCATACCCTGCGCCAGACCCTCGCGCAGGGCGCGCACCTTTCCGACCAGCGCCGCCACCTGGCCGATCTGGCCCTCCAGCTTTGCCTGATGACCGGCCAGGGCCGGCTCCAGACTGCGCGTGTGGCCCTTTAGCGCCTGCTTCACCTGTTCCAGGCTGAACCCCAAGGCGCGCAGGCCGACAACCTCCGCGGCCCGGCTCATCTGGTCCGGCCCGTAGACGCGCCATCCCGCCGCCGTTCGTCGTGGAGAGACGAGGCCGTGATCCTCATAGAGACGCAGCGCCTTGGGCGACACGCCCAGCCGGCGCGCGGCCTCGGAAGGGTTCAGGAATTGAGCGGACGCCGCCACGAATCACCTCCATGCGGTTGACGGCTGGATTTAGCGGGCCGCCCCCAAGGGGCAGGTCAAGGACCATGTATGATCATGGCCATGGCCATGGCCGCAGATTCCCTTGATGTCCTTCCTGCCTTGCGGGAGGTGATCGCCGGGGCGTTCCCCAACCTTGCGCACGAGTCGTTCGTGCTGGCGCCGCGCGGCTGGGACAGCATCGCGGTCGACGTCGGGAACCGGCTGATCTTCAAGTTCCCGCGCCACGCCGCCGCCGCGGAGCGGTTGCGCAAGGAGGCGCGTCTCCTGACGGCGATCAGGCCCCGCCTTTCGACGCCCGTGCCGGACATGACCCTCACTGAGGGCCCGCCGCTCTTTTCGCGCCACGCCAAACTCGCAGGAGAACACCTGACGCCCGTTGCGTATGAGGCGCTGTCGGAGGGGGGGCGGGAACGTGTTGCAAGTCAGCTTGCCCTCTTCTACGCCGAGCTCCACGCTCTGGACCAAGCGGAGCTCACCGCCCTCGGCGTTGGGCGGATCAGCCCCTGGCTGCCGACTCCCGAGATCATCCGCAGGGCCTTGCCGCGGCTGCCGGAGGAGATCCGTCCACGGGCAGTCACGGCCTTGGATGCATACGGACGACTGCCACCCGATCCCTGCGGCGAGACCTTCGGCTACTTCGACGGCCATGGCTGGAACCTGGCATTCGACGCGGAGCGCGAGCGGCTGAATGGCGTCTACGACTTCGGCGACAGCGGACTTGGCGGGCTTTGCCAGGAGTTCATCTACTCGAGCCTTACATCCTTCGACCTCACTGATCGCATCGTCGCAGCGTATGAGGGGCTGACGGGCCGAACGTTGGATCGCGGCCGGATCGATCTGTTGACCGGGGTGCACGGATTGTCAGAGCTGGCCGAGCTGCCCGACGATCCGGAGAAGGTGCGGGCAGGCGTCGAGCGGGTGTTGCGATGGCTGCGGCGTTCCCGCGATTACGACGAATGAGTCGACGTAGTGGCCGCGTCGGCCTCAATAGAGAGAGATCCTCGCGAGTCATCGATCAACTCTTCAGCACAATTAGGATTTTGTTAAGATTTGGGTTTAGGTGTTCTTCGGATATACGTTCTCGTACAGAACTCAAATATTAAAAGTTTTATGTATTTAATTTCCGAAACATCTTAGCGACGGAATGTCGCGGTCTCGTTATAATCCGTGATTAAGCGCTGGAATTTGCTGCAAGACGTCGCTACTTGGACGAGAAACGGCGCTGACGTTGCGTGACCTCATCGCCATCTGCGCCGGCAAAGGTCTTCGCGATCGGGGCAGAGTCCGAGACGAGTTGGCGCGCGCGTCGAGTATAGCTCAGTCATCCGCTCGGCTTACTAACTTTGGATTCAAATAACGTCCTGAGCAGTAGCTCGCGGCGGCGGGGGACTTGCGTGAATATCTGTCAAAATATGGCACGTCGCGCGCCATCTCGCGCGGCAAATCTGATGTTCGCACGTACGGTCCGAAGGAAACTCCTTCTGTGTTCCACGCTCACGACACTGAGCGCTTTGGCGGCGTTCCCTTCTGCGGCGCAAGTCGTGGTCGGAACGGGCTATCCGACCGGCCAGGAACCCGGGTGGGGCGTCCCCAATACGGCAACCTATGGGGAGGTTGTGACCTCGCCTTCAGTTGCGACCGAACTGAACGATTTCACCTTCTATATGGAAGGCGGACAGTCGTTAAATTATCAGGCGGATGTTTACGCCTGGAACAGCACCCTCGATGAGGCGACGGGGTCTGCACTATTTACCTCGAGCATCCTGCAAACGCCCGTAAGCACAACTTCGTTTGTTCCGGTCACTGTTGACACGGAAAATCTAATTTTATCGGCTAACACCCAATACGTATTGTTATTTACAACATCTGCAACGTTAAACCCCGGATTAACTGAAGGCACGTATTATACATACTCATGGTTCATGGGGGCGGGAGCTTCTGCGGGTGTAGACGGACTTGCTTGGTTGAACAATGGATCAGATCCTGATTTATTGACGAGTTTGCCCTGGGCTTTCGTCTCTTCCTTGAGCTTTTATTTTCAGGCTGACTTCTCAATCCCGCCGTCCAACATCACGGCAGGCAACACCTATCTGGCGAGCAATCTCGGCTCGACCGTATATCCTGTTTTTCAGGGCGGAACGCTGCAGACCGACCAGCTTGACGGCTTGTACGCGCAGAACTTCACCCTTGACGGTTCGGGGACCAACACCATCGATCAGGTGGGGAACGCCTCGACCTTTACCGGTGTCTTGTCGGACGCGACGCCCGGCACGCCGGGCTCGATCATCATCGCCAACTCCCTCTTTGGCGGTTCGGTGACGTTCACGGGCGTCAACGCCTACACGGGATCCACCACCATCAACTCTGGCGCGACGCTGGCGCTCGCCGGTTCGGGCTCGATCGCGACCTCCTCCGGCGTGGCCGCCAACGGAACGTTCGACATCTCCCAGGTCATCGGGGGCGCCTCGATCACGAGCCTGTCCGGCTCGGGCTTGGTCGACTTGGGCGCGCAGACCCTCACCCTAACGGGCGCCAGCGGGACCTTCTCCGGCGTCATCGCTGACGGCGGCATCGGTGGTGGGGTGGGCGGAAACCTGGTCCTCGCCGGCGGAACCGAGACGCTGGCCGGCGTCAACATCTACACCGGCTCCACGACCATCGACTCCGGCGCCACCCTGGCGCTCGCCGGATCGGGCTCGATCGCGACCTCCTCCGGCGTGGCCGCCAACGGAACGTTCGACATCTCCCAGGTCATCGGGGGCGCCTCGATCACGAGCCTCTCCGGGTCCGGCGCGGTGGCGCTGGGCGGGCAGACCCTCACCCTGACCGGCGCCAGCGGGACCTTCTCCGGCGTCATCGCCGACGGCGGAATCGGCGGCGGGACTGGCGGGAGCCTGGTCCTCTCCGGCGGAACCGAGACCCTGACGGGCGTCAACACCTACACCGGCTTCACGAGCATCGGCGCCGGCGCGACCTTGGCGCTCTCCGGGTCTGGCTCGATCGCGGCGTCGTCGGTCCTGAACGTGGACCCCGGCGGGACGTTCGACATCTCCCAGGCGACCTCCGGCGCCTCCATTACTAATTTGGGGGGGTCTGGCGTTGTGGACCTGGGGAGTCAGACGCTGACGCTGACTGGGCCCGACACGGTCTTTTTTGGCGTGCTCGCAGACGGTGGGATCGGCGGCGGGGTCGGCGGCGGCCTCACGGTCGCCAGCGGGATCGAGGGCCTTGCGGGCGTCAACACCTACACCGGCGCGACGACGATCAACTCCGGCGCGATTCTCCTCCTCTGGGGCTCGACTGGCTCGATTGCGCAATCGTCGGGGGTGGCGGCGAACGGGACATTCGACATCTCTTCAGCGACATCCGGCGCCTCGATCGCGAGCCTGTCCGGCTCTGGCGCGGTGGCCCTGGGCGGCCAGACCCTGACGCTCACCAACGCGAGCGGGACCTTCTCGGGCGCGATCGCTGACGGCGGTTACTCTGGCGGGACAGGCGGCAGCCTGATCCTCGCCGGCGGGACCGAGACCCTGACGGGCGTCAACACCTATACGGGCTCCACGACGATCAACTCCGGCCCGACCCTGGCGCTCGCCGGTTCGGGCTCGATCGCCACGTCGTCGGGCGTGAACGTGAACGCCGGCGGGACGTTCGACATCTCCCAGACGACCTCCGGCGCATTGATCACCAACTTGGGCGGCTATGGCACGGTGGATCTGGGCAGCCAGACCCTGACGCTGACCGACCCCTCCACCGCCTTTTTCGGCGTGCTCGCAGATGGTGGGATCGGCGGGGGGACCGGCGGGGGCCTGACGATCGCCGGCGGGATCACGGGTCTCGTGGGCGTCAACACCTATACCGGCGCGACGACGATCGACTCCGGCGCGACCCTCGTCCTCGGCCTCGCTGGCTCGATCGCACAATCGTCGGGGGTGGCGGCGAACGGGACGTTCGACATCTCTCCGACGACGTCCGGCGCCTCGATCACGAGCCTGTCCGGCTCTGGCGTGGCAGCCCTGGGCGGCCAGACTCTGACGCTCACCAAGGCGAGCGGGACCTTCTCGGGCGTGATCGCTGACGGCGGCTACTTCGGTGGGACCGGCGGCAGCCTGGTCCTCGCGGGTGGGGCGGAGACCCTCACGGGCGTCAACACCTATACGGGCTCCACGACCATCAATTCCGGCGCCACTCTGGCCCTGGCCGGGTCGGGCTCGATCGCCACGTCTTCCGGTGTTACGGCGAACGGGACTTTCGACATCTCCCAGTCGACCGGGTTCGTCTCGGTCGCCAGCCTCTCGGGCTCCGGCGCCGTGGATCTGGGAAACAAGACCCTGACGCTTACCAGCGCGAGCGGGACCTTCTCTGGAGTGATCTCGGATGCTGGGATCGGGAGCGGGACCGGTTTCGGCGGATCTCTGACCATCGCCGGTGGAACTGAGACTCTCGCGGGCGCCAACACCTACACCTTCCAGACGTACGTCGGATCGGGCGCGACGCTCGCCCTCGCTGGGACCGGCTCCATCGCTGACTCCCTTACCGTCGAGGTGAACGGGGCGCTCGACATCTCACAGACGACCTCGGGCGCCTTGATCCGTAATCTTCAGAACACCAGTCCGGGTACAGTGTACCTCGGGAGCCAGACCCTGACGCTGATCAGCGGCATCTCATCCTTCAGCGGTGTGATCGCCGATGGCGGGATCGGGGGCGGGACCGGCGGCAGCGTGGTCCTCGCCGGGGGCTACGGGATCCAGACCCTGGCGGGCGTCAACACCTATACCGGCTCTACGACCATCAATTCCGGCGCGACTCTGGCGCTGGGCGGATCCGGCTCGATCGCCACGTCCTCCGGCGTGGCGGACGACGGCGTGTTCGACATTTCCCAGACAACCTCGGGAGCCTCGATCACGAGCCTGTCCGGCTCCGGCGCGGTAGACCTGGGCGGCAAGACGCTCACTCTGACCGGCGGGAGCGGGACCTTCTCGGGCGCGATCTCCGATGGTGGGATCGGCGGAGGAACCGGCGGCGGCCTCGTCATCGCCAGCGGGACCGAGACCCTCACGGGCTCGAATACCTATACGGGTTCCACGGCCATCAACTCCGGCGCGACTCTGGCGCTCGGCGGATCGGGCTCGATCGCCGCCTCATCCGGCGTGACGGCGAACGGAACGCTCGACATCTCCGCGACGACCTCGGGCGCTTCGGTCGCGGGTCTATCCGGCTCGGGGGCAGTCGCCCTGGGCGGACAGACCCTGACGATCTCTAAGGCGAATGGAACTTTCTCCGGCGTCATCTCCGGTGGAACACTCGGCGGCCTGACCATCGCCGGCGGGACCGAGATGCTCACGGGCGTCAATTCCTATGCGGGCGCGACGACGATCAACTCGGGCGCAACGCTGGCCCTTGTCGGATCCGGCTCGATCGCCTCGTCAGCCGTAACGGCGAACGGGACGTTCGACATCACCCAGACCGCGGGCGCCTCAATCGCCAGCCTGTCGGGCTCGGGCGCGGTCGATCTCGGCGGCCACACGCTGACGCTCGCCAGCGCGAGCGGCACGTTCACCGGCGTCATCTCCGACAGCGGCGTTGGCGGCAACTCTGTGGGAACCGTCACGGTCGCCAGCGGGACGCAGGTCCTGACCGGGAACAACACCTACACCGGCAACTCGGCGATCGCGGCCGGGGCCACCCTGCAGGTCGGCAATGGCGGGCCCGCCGGTTCGCTCGCTGGCAATGTGGCCGACGCCGGAACCCTGGTGTTCGACCGTGCCGGAACGGTGGTCTATTCGGGCGTCGTGTTCGGGACCGGAAACGTCACCCAGGGCGGGCCGGGGACCACTATCCTCGACGGCGTGAACACCATCACCGGCGTGACCACGGTCCAGGCCGGCGTGCTCGAGGTCGGCGACGCCTCGCATTCAAACGCCAGCCTCGCCGGCAATGTCGTGGTCGGGGCGGCCGGCACGCTGCGCGGCCACGGAACCATCGCCGGCTCGGTGACCAACACCGCGGGCGGCACGGTGGCGCCCGGCGGCACCATCGGCACGCTGACGGTCGGCTCCTACACCCAGGGCGCCACCAGCACCCTGGCCATCGAGGTCTCCCCGACTGCGGCTTCGGAACTCAATGTCCTGGGTGCGGCTAGCCTGAACGGCAAGCTCGCCCTGACCTTCGATCCAGGGGTCTACGGCGCCCACGCGGTCTACCAGATCATCTCCGCCGCCTCGCTGACGGGAACCTTCTCCAGTGTCACCGAGGGCGGCTCGGTCCCTGGCGGCGGCCTCGTCTATTCGCTGAGCTACGGGGCCAAGCAGGTGGACCTGATGGTCGAGTCCACCGGCGGGGCACAGATCTACGGCGGGGTGGCCACCGCGACCCTCGACGAGGCGCGCGGCTTCGCCAGCCTGGTGGCGGACCGCTCCGGCGATGCGGGGTGTGCGGACGGTTCGGCCGACGCCAAGACGCGCGACTGCACGATGGGCGCCTGGGCCCAGGCGATCGCCAGCACCGACAATGTCGGGACGGCCGCCTCGGGCTTCGGCTTCAACAACACCGGCGCCGGGGCCATGGGCGGTCTCGACCGGCGGGTGGGCGACAACGCCACGGTGGGTGTCGCCTTCGGCTTCGAGCAGAACGATCTTCGGATGGGCGGCGCTTCGGCGACGGCCTCCGGCTCGTCCTACTTCGGCTCGGTCTACGCCCACTGGATCGTCGGCCCGGCCTGGATCGACGGCCAGGGCTTCTACATGCGCAGCAACTGGGCGGTGAACCGCACCGTCGCGGGCTCAGGCTCTGTTGCTTCAAACCCCAACGGCGGCACCAAGGGCTTCCTGGTCCAGGCCAGCGTGCCGATCGGGGCGGACTTTAGGCCCTACGCGCGCTTCACCTACGCCAACTTCGACCGCGACGCCGTGACCGAGACCGGGCTGACCGGCGCGGGCTACGCCCTGCCGCTGGCCTCGTCGCGCACGGCGCTGGCCGAGGCGGGCCTGCAGTGGTCGCACAGCTGGGCGGTTCCGGGCGGGATCGAGCTGCGGCCGGCGCTGGAGATGGGCGTGCAGAACGACCTGGCCGACCAGAACCGCGACGTCAGCGGAACTCTGGAGGGGATCGCCGACACCGGCTTCACCGTCAGCTCGGTGCATCTGCCGCCGACGGCCGGCGTCGCCGACGCCTCGCTGAAGGTGAAGGTGAGCCGCCGCTTCGAGCTCACCGCGGACCTGCGCGACCGCTTCAGCGCCAACCAGACCGACGCCTCGGCCAGCCTGGGCGGTCTGTTCAGGTTCTGAGGTCGCGGCCAGAGATCACATCCGCAGGGCGCCTGCCTCTCGCAGCAGGCGCCCTACCGGCCGCACACTCAGAATATTTGTTCGTTTATGGACGCGTAGGCGACGATCTAACATTTGGTTGGTCCGTCGATCCGTTAGAATATGTGTCGGACTAAAGACAAAAGGCTGTCGCGGGACTTTGTCAGGTCAGGCCTATAGTGACGAAGGCATATCCTGGCCTCCTCGTCGCCGACTCCGCCGATTCTACGGCAGTCGCCGAATCGAGGTCGCGGGAACAGGCGACCGCGTACCGAGTACGTCTAAGTAATAATCTCAGAGTTGCTGATTGTGCTGTGAGCCGGGCTCATGGTGTGTCTTGGGGGGGAGCTAGGTGGACATTCGTCAATACGCGCCTCGTTGCGTTCAAACGCGCGCGGCTAATCTCGCGTTCGCTTCAGTAACTGTCCTGGCCGCGTTGGCAATCCAGGCGCCTTCGGCGAAGGCGGACATCTTCGACTATACTGGCGCCCTCCAGACCTACACGGTGGCGAATACCGGTATGTACGTCATCACGGTCTCCGGCGCCCAGGGCGGCTCAAGCGCCTACAGCACAGGCGGTGAGGGCGCCGAGGTCTCGGGCGTGATCCAGCTGACCGCCAGCGACGTTCTCAACATAGTCGTCGGTCAGCAAGGCGGGACCGGAAACTTCGGCTCTCTACACCCCGGCGGCGGCGGCGGCGGCTCCTTCGTCTACGACACGAGCCTCCTGGCTGTCGCAGGCGGCGGCGGGGGCGCCTCAAACAATCACGTGAACGGGGGGCCGGGGCTCACAACCACGGCGGGCGCCGCCGGGGGTTCAGACTCCTCGGTCGCCGGGGCGGTCGGGGGGGCCGGCGGGACCGCGGGCTCCGGGGGCGGAGGCGGACAAGACAGCAACTCGGGCGCCGGTGGCGCGGGCTGGCAGAGCGCCGGCGCAGATGGGCTCGGTCCCTTGAACGGCGTCGGCGGATCTTCCTTCCCGAGCTTCGCCGGCGGGGCGGGAGACGCTCGTGACGCGCCGCAGACGCCCTATGGTGGTTACGGTGGCGGAGGCGGGGCCGGCTTCTGGGGTGGTGGTGGCGGCGGCGGCTATTCGGGCGGCGGCGGGGGAGCCGGCGGGGGGTCTGCCGTCACCGGCGGAGGCGGCGGCGGGTCCTACCTGGCGACAGCCTTCACCAACACGACGCTGCAGTCCGGAGTTCAGACCGGCAACGGGCAGGTGTCCATCCTGGAGGCCATCGACACGGCCCAGCCCTACTATGTCGCCAGCCAGGTCGGTTCGACCGTGGCGCCGTACTTCGCGGGCGGGACCCTGCTCGGGGACGTCTCCAACGTGACCGACAACTTCACCCTCGGGAACTACGCCGGCAACACGATCGACCCCATGGCGCCAACGAACTTCAGCGGGACGTTCACCGGCGCCGGTCCGCTGACCATCGACGGCATCGGCCGGGTCATACTGTCGAACTCAGGCGGAAACACCTACAGCGGCGTGACCACGGTCAATAGCGGTAGGCTGGTAGCCTACGCCACCAATGCCTTCTCGCCGAACTCCGCGGTGGTGATGGCCAATTCCGCCGGAGCCCTGCTGGACCTCAACGGCCACGACAACACCATCGGCGGCCTGTCCGGCGGCGGCGCAAACGGCGGAAACGTCAACATCAACAACGCGACCCTGACCGTCAACGGCGGCGGGATCTATGGCGGCTCGATATACAATAGTGTCGTATCGGGTTCCCTGGTCGTCGGGAGCGAGACCCTGACCCTCACGGGTGTCAACACCTATACCGGCTCCACGACCATCGACACCGGCGCAACGCTGGCGCTCTCCGGATCTGGCTCGATCGCGACGTCCTCGAATGTGAATGTGAACCTCAATGGGACGTTCGACATCACCCAGACCACCGGGGGCGCCTCGATCGTGAGCCTGTCCGGCTATGGATTTGTGGCCCTTGGCGACCAGACCCTCACGATCACCGGCGCGAGCGGAACGTTCTACGGCGCCATCTACGAGCCCGGCATCGGAGGCGGCGGGACGGAGGGGAGCCTGGTCCTGGCTGGCGGGACCGAGACCCTGGCCGGGCTCAACGGCTATCTGGGCTCGACGACCATCGACACCGGCGCGACGCTGGCGCTCTTGGGATTCGGCTCGATCTCGACGTCCTCAGGGGTGGCGGCGAACGGGACGCTCGACATCTCCCAGACCACCCAGGGCGCGTCGATCACGAGCTTGTCCGGCTCGGGCGCGGTGTTCCTGGGCGGCCAAGCCCTGACTTTGACGGGCGCGAACGGGACCTTCTCCGGCGCCATCTCTGACGGCGGGCTGGGCGGCAGCCTGGTCGTCGCCGGGGGGACCGAGACACTGACGGGCGCCAACACCTACGCGGGCTCCACGACCATCAACACGGGCGCGACCCTGGCGCTCTCCGGACCCGGCTCGATCGCAGCTTCGTCCGGCGTGGAAGCCAACGGGACCTTCGACATATCCCAGATCGCCGCGGGCGCCTCGATCATCAGTCTGTCCGGCTCCGGCTCGGTGGCCCTGGGAAGCAAGACCCTGACGCTGACGGGCGCCGGCGGGACGTTCTCGGGGTCGATGACGGACGGCGGCATCGGCCTCGGGATGGGCGGAAACCTCGCCATCGCCGGCGGGACCGAGACCCTGACGGGCGTCAGCACCTATACGGGCTCCACGACCATCGACACCCTCGCCACGCTCGCGCTCTCCGGAACGGGCTCCATTGCGACGTCCTCGAATGTGAATGTGAATACGGACGGGACGTTCGACATCACCCAGACCACGGGGGGCGCCTCGATCAAGAGCCTGTCCGGCTATGGCTTTGTGGCCCTTGGCGACCAGACCCTCACGATCACCGGCGCGAGCGGAACGTTCTACGGCGCCATCTACGAGCCCGGCATCGGAGGCGGCGGGACGGAGGGGAGCCTGGTCCTGGCCGGCGGGACCGAGACCCTGGCCGGGTATTTTAACGGCTATCTGGGCTCGACGACCATAGACACCGGCGCGACGCTGGCGCTCTCCGGCGCCGGCTCGATCTCGACCTCCTCCGGCGTGACGGACAACGGCACGTTCGACATCTCCCAGGCGTTCGCGCGCGTCTCGATCACCAGCCTGTCCGGCTCGGGCGCGGTGGCGTTGGGCGACCAGATTCTGACCCTGACTGGCGCCAACGGGACGTTCTCCGGCGTGATCGCCGGTGGCGGGATTGGAGGCGGGACGAGCGGCTATCTGATCGTCACCGGCGGTACCGAGACCCTGACGGGCCAAAATACCTACAGCGGCTCGACGAGGATCAACAGCGGCGCGACCCTGGCGCTCGCGGGTTCTGGCTCGATCGCGATGTCCTCGTTTGTGATCGCCGACGGGACGTTCGACATCTCCCAGACTGCGTCGGGCGCCTCGATCGCCGACCTGGGGGGCTCTGGCGCGGTAGCCCTGGGCAGCCAGACCCTGACGCTGACCAATGCAATGGAGCTTTTCACAGGCGTGATCGCCGACGGCGGGATCGGCGGCGGGGCCGGCGGCAGCCTGACGATCGCCGGCGGGATCGCGGGCCTCGGGGGCGTCAACACCTATACCGGCGCGACGACGATC
>DASXGR010000176.1:0-9789 GCA_036488935.1 Caulobacteraceae bacterium
GCCGATGCCGAAGCGCATCCGCAGCACCCGCTCTTCGCGGGGCGTGAGCGAGGCCAGGACCCGCGTGGTGGTTTCCCGCAGGTTGGACTGGATCGCCGCATCGATCGGCAGGACCGCGTTCTTGTCCTCGATGAAGTCGCCCAGGTGGCTGTCTTCCTCGTCGCCGATCGGCGTCTCGAGGCTGATCGGCTCCTTGGCGATCTTCAGCACCTTGCGAACCTTCTCGAGGGGCATGGCCAGCTTCTCGGCCAGCTCCTCGGGCGTCGGCTCGCGGCCGATCTCGTGCAGCATCTGACGCGACGTCCGAACGATCTTGTTGATCGTCTCGATCATGTGCACCGGGATACGGATGGTGCGCGCCTGGTCCGCGATCGAGCGGGTGATGGCCTGCCGGATCCACCAGGTGGCGTAGGTCGAGAATTTGTAGCCGCGCCGGTACTCGAACTTATCCACCGCCTTCATCAGGCCGATGTTGCCTTCCTGGATCAGGTCCAGGAACTGCAGTCCGCGGTTGGTGTACTTCTTGGCGATCGAGATCACGAGGCGAAGGTTGGCCTCGACCATCTCCTTCTTCGCCTGACGGGCCTCGCGCTCGCCTTTCTGCACCGTCTGGACGATGCGGCGATAGTCGTCGATCGGCACGCCGGATTCCATCGCCAGGGTGGCGATCTCCCGGCGGAGGTCCGCGACCTGGCCGGCGTCCTTGTCCACGAAACGCTGCCAGCGCATGCCAAGCGTCGCGACCTTCTCCGACCAGTTCGGATCCATTTCGGCGCCGAAGTGGGCTTTGAGGAACTCCGTCCGCGAGATGCCGTGCGTCTCGGCGGCGCGCATCAGTCGCCCTTCCAGGGCGATCAGGCGCTTGTTGATGGCGTAGAGCTGCTCGACCAGGGCCTCGATGCGGTTGTTGTTCAGCCGCAGGGTCTTGAGGTGCTGGACGATGGCGCTGGTGGCGACCTCGTAGGCGCGACGGTCCGCCTCCTCGAGATCCTCGCCGCGCAGGCGGTGCTCAACCAGCTTCTCCTGCAACCGGCGGAAGGATTCGAATTCGAGGGCGATGGCGTCGAGCGTCGCCATGACGCCCTCCCGCAGCTCGGCTTCCATGGCGCTGATGGTGGGGCCGGCGCCGTCGTCGAAGTCGTCCTCGTCCGACGCTCCCGGGGCGGCGCCATCCTCGTCCTCACTTTCGGAGGCGGACCGCGCATCCTCCGCCTCGCCGGCGACCGCGGCCTCGGACAGGGCCTGCGTGGCCTGACCGCCATAGGTTTGCTCGAGATCGATCACCTCGCGCAGCAGGATCCGGCCCTGGGCCAACTCCTCGCGCCAGACCATGATCGCCTCGAACGTGAGCGCGCTTTCACAGAGGCCGCGGATCATGGTGTCGCGGCCCGCTTCGATGCGCTTGGCGATCGCAATTTCGCCTTCCCGCGAGAGCAGCTCGACCGAGCCCATCTCGCGCAGGTACATACGCACGGGATCGTCGGTGCGGTCGTAGGCGCTGGGCTTTTCCGCGGTCTCCGCCACCGCCGTCTCTTCGCGGACAGCGACTTCGGAGCCCTCGGCAGACTCTTCCTCGGCCTCGATGACATTGATGCCCATCTCGTTGAGCATGGTCATCGTGTCTTCGATGGCGTCAGGCGTCATCTCTTCGGACGGCAGAACCTTATTCAGCTCGTCCATCGTGACGTAGCCACGAGCTTTGGCCTGCTTTATGAACTTCTTGACCGCAGCGTCGGTAAGGTCGAGCAGCGGACCGTCTGGCGCCGGGGGGGCTTCGGTTTCGGGAGCCTCGGCGGCAGCTGAAACGCTCATCTGCAAATATCTCCGCGTTCGGAACGGTCACCCTGCGCGGGCGACCGAAGAATATGGTGTTCCCCCCGAGATTTTCGAGGGCGGCGCCCAGCTAGCTGGGCTGTTGAGGACCCCAAATCTGGCGACTGGAGATCGCGCGCCTCAGCCGATCGTGCTCACGTCTTAAGTTCATGAACGTCGCAGAATCGACACCGCGGCCAAGACTCTGCTTGGCGTCGGCGATCGCTTCATCGAGCGCGGTCACCCTGTTCATGACTTCGAACGCATACGACCACTGAGATCTCGCGGCGCTGAGGGCGACATCCGTCTGAAAGAATGGCGCGCCGGCTAAAGCGGCGGCCCGTTCGACGTCGGACAACAGAGCGCTAAATCCCCGCTCAGCGAGATGGAGGCGCAGGGCGTGTGTGTCAAGGTGCTCCGAATCAAGGCGCAGGCGGATGATTTCCTTGGCCAAATCATCCAGTGAAGCATCGCCGAAGCCACCTGCCTCAATGGCTTCAAGATGTTCGTCCACTACGCCAGGGTCCTGAATGACCTGCCAGGCCAGCGCCGCGGCAATGAGATGAAGGCCGTTGGCGAGGCGATCCGCCGCGGCACGAGTTTCGGGTTTCGCCGAACCGGGCGGCGCGGGGCCGCTCCGCGTCCAAGATCGGGCGCCAGAAGGCGCGACCGTGGATGACGTAGGCGGACGGGTGACAGCGTCGAAACGCCGCAGCAAATCATCGCGATAGGCGACGGCCAGATCGGGATCGGCGATCGCCTTGGCCACGAGACGCAGGCGCTGTTTGAGCCCGGCGCGGCCTTCCGGCGTTTCGAGACTGCCGGCGTCACGCTCGCGCAGGAACAGGGCCTCGACGAAGGGGACGGTCTTCGACAGCTGCTCACGCAGGGCGGCCGGCCCCTGCTCGCGAAGCATGTCGTCGGGATCCTTTCCCCCCGCCACGACCGCGAAGCGGAAGCTGCGCCCCGGCGCAAGACGCGGCAACGCCCGGTCAATGGCGCGCGCCGAAGCCTGCTGGCCGGCGCGATCGGCGTCGAAACACAGCGTCGGTTCGGGATGAAGCCGCCAGAGGCCCTCCATCTGAGCCTCGGTCAGTGAGGTCCCCATGGCCGCCACTGCCGGGATGGACGCGCGCTGGCAGGCGATGACGTCCATGTAGCCCTCGACGACAACGAGGGCGGCGTCCTCCCCGCCCGCGTGAAGCAGCTTTCGCGCCTCGGGCAGGCCGTAGAGCACCGTCCCCTTGTCGAAGAGTTCGGTGTCCGGCCCATTGAGGTACTTGGCCCGCGCGCCCGGATCGAGCGCCCTGCCGCCAAAGGAGACGATGCGGCCCCGGCCGTCCGTAATGGGGAAGATCACACGATCGCGGAACCTGTCGTACGGGCTCCCGCCCTCCTCCGGCGCGATCAGCAGCCCCGAGGCCACGAGGTCCGCCGGCAATGCGCCCTTCGAGACCAGATAGTCCTTGAGCGAGGTGCGGCCGGAGGGAGCAAATCCCAGCCGAAACCTTGACCACTCCGATTCCGGCAACCCCCGGCGCTCGAGATACTCACGCGCGGTGCGCCCGCCCGGCCTCCGCAGTTCCGCCTCAAACCAGGCTGCCGCCGATTCGAGCCAGTCGGTGAGTCCTTGGCGGCGACGCCCCTTCGCCTCGGCCTCAGGCGTGGGCTCAGGCAAGGGCAATCCGGCTTCCGCCGCCAGCCGCTCGATGGCTTCCGCGAAGCTCAGCCGCTCGGTCTCCTGCAGGAAGCTGATCAGATCGCCGTGCTTGCCCGACGAGAAGTCGTGGAAGAACCCCTTGTCGTCATTGACGAAAAAGCTTGGGCTCCGCTCCTTGTTGAAGGGTGAGAGCCCGACGAATTCACGGCCCTGCCGACGAAGCTTCACGCTGCGCCCGATCACATCGGACAGGCGCAGGCGAGATTTCAGCTCTTCGATGAAGCGGTCGTCGAAACGCACAGGACGGACGATACAGCCGCCGACGGACGACTCCTACAGCTTCGCCCCTGGTGCGACTTCGGGGCCTACCGCCCGAAGTCCGAACCATCGAGCGGCGGTCCTCGCCGATCACATCGAGATTGCCGCGCCCGGGGACGAAGTTCGCCTCGAGGCGGATGCCGTCCGGGTCCTCGAACAGGATGGAGTAATAGCCCGGCGCCCAGCCGTCCTGTCTCGGCGCGCGCAGGATGTTGACCCCGCCTCGGGCCGCCAGGGCGGCATGGAGGGCGTCAACGTCCGCGGCCGCGCGAAGACGGAAGCAGAGATGATGCAGCCCCACCCGGCCCTGGTCGAATCCGTCCGCCGAGAGTTGAGGATCGGCCGGGGTGATCAGCACGCCGGTGCGCCCGCCGATGCAATAGAAGGCGCGCTCAGAGTCGTACTGGATCGTCATCCCGAACGTCTCGTGCAGCAGCCAGTGGTAAAAGTCCCGGCTGGCGCGAAGGTCGCTCACGCTGAGCTGGACGTGGGCGATGCCGTTGATGTCGATCATATCGCGTCCCCCGCCCTGGTCCGCCGGCGTCCCGCCGGCTCTTCCTCTTGTTGCGCGAGCGGCCGCGGCGGCAGGCAAGAAAGAAAGAGCCGGCGAGACGCCGGCGGACTGGAAGGTTGGGCGCCCGGACCCTACTCCGCCGCGAGGAGCGTCTTCCCCGGCACGTTGGCGCGGCGGCTGCGGTAGTTGGCGATGCGCTCTTCGATCTCGCCGCGGAAGTGCAGGAACAGGCCCTGGATCGGCCAGGCCGCCGCATCGCCCAGGCCGCAGATGGTGTGGCCTTCCACCTGGCTCGCGACATCGAGGAGCATGTCGATCTCCTTCGGGTCGGCCTCGCCGGTGGTCATGCGCTGCATGATCCGCCACATCCAGCCGGTGCCTTCGCGGCACGGCGTGCACTGGCCGCAGCTCTCGTGCTTGTAGAAGTAGGACAGGCGCGTGATCGCCGCGACGATGTCGGTGGACTTGTCCATCACGATCATGCCGGCGGTGCCGAGACCCGACTTGCGCCCGACGAGATCGTCGAAATCCATCAACGCCTCCTCGCACTGCTCGGCGGGAATCATGCGGACGGATGAGCCGCCCGGAATGATCGCCTTGAGGTTGCCCCAGCCGCCGCGGATGCCGCCGAAGTGCGTCTCGATCAGCTGGCGCATGGGGATGCTCATCGCCTCCTCCACCACGCACGGCTTGTTCACGTGGCCCGAGGCGCTCATCAGCTTGGTCCCCGAATTCTTCGGCCGGCCAAAGCTGGCGAACCACTCGGCGCCGCGGCGCAGGATCTCCGGGGTCACGGCGATCGATTCGACGTTGTTCACCGTGGTGGGGCAGCCGTAGACGCCCGAGCCGGCCGGGAACGGCGGCTTGAGGCGCGGTTGGCCCTTCTTGCCTTCGAGGCTTTCCAGCAGCGCCATTTCGTCGCCGCAGATGTAAGCGCCGGCCCCGTGGGTCACCCGGATGTGGCAGTCCCAGCCGTGGACGTTGCCCTTGCCGATCAGCTTGGCCGCCGTCGCTTCGGCCAGGGCCGCCTCGAGGCGCTCGCGCTCCAGCACGTACTCGCCGCGGATGTAGATGATGCAGTCGTGCGCGCGCATGGCGTAGCAGGCGAGCAGGCACCCCTCGATCAGGCGATGGGGATCATTGCGCATGATCTCCCGGTCCTTACAGGTGCCCGGCTCCGACTCATCGGCGTTGACCACCAGGTAGTGCGGCCGCTCGCTCTCCTGCTTGGGCATGAAGGTCCACTTCACGCCGGTGGCGAACCCTGCCCCGCCCCGCCCACGGAGGCCCGACGCCTTGATCTGGTCGCAGATCCACTCGGGGGTCTGACGCAGCATCTCGGTGGTCGCGTTCCAGATACCACGCTGCTTCGCGCCCTCCAGCCTCCAGTCATGGAAGCCGTGCAGGTTGGTGAAGATACGGTCCTTGTCTTCGAGCAGTCCGGGCATGGGTCGTTTCTAACGGTCAGGGTCGAAGGGGTGGGATCTCACGTAGGCCGAACGCCGCATGATCGCAAAGGCGAACAGGGCCCAGCCGATGAGGATGATGACGAGGCCAACATAGACCATCCAGTGGGGAACGCCGCGTACGTAGTGACCAGACAGCATGACCACGACGCCGACGAGACAACCGACGAAACCGGCCGACTGCAGGCCCCGGGCGTGGGCGCGGACGCTCGCCACATAAGCGCGCCGCGCCTCATCGCTCATCAGGCGCTTGCCGGCGCCGGCAGATTCGGCAGCCGCTCGATCGGCTTAGCGCGCGAGCCGTCATAGAGGGCCGGGTCTGTGAGCGTGGCCTGTTCGCCCTCCGGCGCCGAACCGTGGCGGCCGATCAACGAACCGGGCTCCGGATGCTCGCCGGCGTCGATGCGGTCGAGCAGCTGGCCGAGCGTCTCGACCGTCAGGTCCTCGTAATAGCGGTCGTGAATGGCGACCATCGGCGCATTGGCGCAGGCGCCCATGCACTCGACTTCTTCCCATGAGAAGCGTCCGTCGACCGAGCGATGGTCCTTCGGCCCGATGCGCTGCTCCAGGTACGCCTTCAGGTCGTTCGCGCCGCGCAGCATGCAGGGGGTCGTCCCGCACAGCTGCACATGGGCCACCCTGCCAACCGGCTCGAGCTGGAACATGGTGTAGAAGGTCGCGATCTCGAGCACGCGGATCACCGGCATATCGAGCATCTCGCCGACGACGCGCAGCGAGGGCTCGGGCACCCAGCCTTCCTGCTGCTGGACCAGCCAAAGCAACGGGATCACCGCCGAGCGCTGCCGGCCGGGCGGGAACTTGGCGATCCAGCCCTTCGCCTCCTCGGCGTACTTCTCATTGAAGGCGAAGGAGGCGGGCTGCTCCTTGGCGAGGCGGCGCACGCTCACCGGTCGATCTCCCCGAAGACGATGTCCAGCGATCCCAGGATGGCGCTGACGTCGGCGAGCATGTGCCCGCGGTTCATCCAGTCCATGGCCGACAGGTGCACGAAGCTCGGCGCGCGGATGTGGCAGCGGTAGGGCTTGTTGCCGCCGTCGGCCACCAGATACACCGCGAACTCGCCCTTGGGCGCCTCGACCGCGGCGTAGATCTCGCCCTCCGGCACGTGATAGCCCTCGGTATAAAGTTTGAAGTGGTGGATCAGCGCCTCCATCGAGCGCTTCATCTCACCCCGGCGCGGCGGGGCCATCTTGTGGTCGTCGGTCAGGACGAGACCCGGCGTCTTGCGCAGGCGCTCACAGCACTGGCGCATGATCTTCACCGACTGACGCATCTCTTCCATCCGGCAGAGATAGCGGTCGAAGCAGTCGCCGTGGACGCCGAGCGGAATCTCGAACTCCAGGTCGTCATAGCATTCGTAGGGCTGGTTGCGCCGCAGGTCCCAGGCCACGCCCGAACCGCGCAGCATCGGGCCGGAGAAGCCCCAGCGGATCGCCTCCTCCTTGCTCACCACGCCGATGTCGACGTTGCGCTGCTTGAAGATGCGGTTGGGGGTGATCAGGGCGTCGATGTCGTTGAGCACCTTGGGGAAGGTGTCGCACCAGGTGGCGATGTCCTCGATCAGGGCCGGCGGCAGATCCTGGCGCACGCCGCCGGGACGGAAATAGTTGGCGTGCATGCGCGCGCCAGAAGCGCGCTCATAGAACACCATCAGCTTCTCGCGCTCCTCGAATCCCCAAAGCGGCGGCGTGAGCGCCCCGACGTCCATCGCCTGGGTGGTGACGTTCATCAGGTGATTGAGGACGCGGCCGATCTCGCAATAGAGCACGCGGATCAGCTGCCCACGGATCGGAACCTCCAGGCCGGTCATCTTCTCGATGGCGAGCACATAGGCGTGCTCCTGGTTCATCGGGCAGACGTAGTCGAGCCGGTCGAAGTAGGCCGTGGTCTGGATGTAGGGCCGCGCCTCCATCAGCTTCTCGGTGCCGCGATGCAGCAGACCGATATGCGGATCCACCCGCTCGACCAACTCGCCGTCGAGCTCGAGGATCAGGCGCAGCACACCGTGGGCGGCGGGGTGTTGGGGGCCGAAGTTGATGTTGAACTTGCGGACCGGCGTCTCGGCGGCCGGCGACGCCGGCTCCACGGAAAGCGGGGCCGATGGGACGTTGATCTCGGTCATGAGCGGCGCTCCGCCTTTTCGTCTCCCGGCAAGACGTAGGGATAGCCACGGCCGGGTTTTTCGTAGTCCGCGCCCTCCCACGGGGAGAGGAAATCCCAGCTGCGGAACTGAACCGACTTCACCGGCTCGTAGACCACCCGTTTGAGGTCGTTGTCATAGCGGGTCTCGACATAGCCGATCATCGGGAAGTCCTTGCGCATCGGGTGGCCGTGGAAGCCGTAGTCCGTGAGCAGGCGGCGAAGGTCGGGGTGGCCGGAGAAGAAGATGCCGTACATGTCGAACGCCTCGCGCTCGAACCAGTCGGCGTTCGGATAGACGCTGGTGATCGTGGGAACGGGCGTGTCTTCGTCGGTCTGCACCTTGACCCGCACCCGGCGGTTCTTGGTCAGCGAAAGCAGGTTGTAGACCACATCGAAGCGCAGCGGCCGCTGCGGATAGTCGGCGCCGGCAAGATCCATCAGCTGCTGGAACTGCAGATCCGGCGAATCGCGCAGGAAGGTCAGGGCCTCGACGATCCGGTGGGCGGGCGCATGCAGCACGAGATCGCCGAAAGCCACCTCAAAGCCGGAAATGGTCCCTGCCGAATTGGCGATGATGAGTTGACCCATCTCGCCAAGGGCCTCGTCGGAAACACGCCAGTTGGTCATGGTCTTAGCGCTCGATCGTACCAGTGCGGCGGATCTTCCTCTGCAGCTGAAGAATGCCGTAGAGAAGTCCTTCGGCGGTGGGCGGGCAGCCGGGGACGTAGATGTCCACCGGCACGATGCGATCGCAGCCGCGCACCACTGAATAGCTGAAGTAATAATAGCCGCCGCCGTTGGCGCAGCTGCCCATCGAGATCACATAGCGAGGCTCGGGCATCTGGTCGTAGACCTTGCGCAGAGCCGGAGCCATCTTGTTGGTCAGGGTGCCTGCGACGATCATCACGTCCGACTGCCGCGGACTGCCCCGCGGCGCAGCGCCGAATCGCTCCAGGTCGTAGCGCGGCATCGACACCTGCATCATCTCGACCGCGCAGCAGGCCAGGCCGAAGGTCATCCACATCAGCGAGCCCGTTCGGGCCCAGGTGATGAGATCGTCGGCGGCCGCGGTGATGAAGCCCTTGTCGGCCAGCTGCTGCTGGACGCCGTCGAAGTAGGGATCGTGCAGCTTGGGGTCGTAGGCCTCGACCTGTGCGCGTCCCGCGCCGAGAGCCGGCGCCCTGGGGTCGATCACTCCCACTCGAGCGCTCCCTTCTTCCATTCGTAGATGAAGCCGACCGTCAGGACGGCAAGGAAACCCATCATGCTCCAGAACGCGAACTGCGCCTCCGGGTGCGGCAGGCGCATCAGGGCCACCGCCCACGGGAAGAGGAAGGCGACCTCGAGGTCGAAGATGATGAACAGGATCGACACCAGATAGAATCGGACGTCGAATTTCATCCGCGCGTCGTCGAAGGCGTTGAAGCCGCACTCGTACGAGGAGAGTTTCTCCGGATCGGGCGCCTTGGGCGCGACCACCGCGGCGGCCAATATGAAGCCGATCCCCAGGGCCGCGGCGATGGCCAGGAAGATCAGGATGGGGAGGTATTGGAGAAGGTACGCGTTCACGGCGGACGCGGACTCCTGTGAGGCTTTGATGGACGGTCGGGCGGGGTCTTTAGACCCAACCGCCCCGCGGTTCAAACGCACAAGAAACGTCGTTCGGCTCATGCGACGCGGCGTTGACGCGGCGGGTCGCCAGCCGTATTGGACGCCCTCTTCGGCGCGACCCGACATCGGGTCGCTCCGCCGTAAGAAACGCGGGTGTAGCTCAGTTGGTTAGAGCGCCGGCCTGTCACGCCGGAGGCCGCGGGTTCAAGTCCCGTCACTCGCGCCACGGCGCGTCGAAGCGATCA
>DASXGR010000080.1:0-38191 GCA_036488935.1 Caulobacteraceae bacterium
CAGCCGCGGCTCGTGGACGATCTCCACTTCCTCGCCCGCATCGTTGCTGAGCTGCCAGCGGTCAGGGCCGGGGCGGTCGGTCTGGCTGAGCGTCGCAAAGTCCGGGAGATCGCCGGGCGACGCCGGAGCACCGTTTGCGGCGAGGAACCCGGGGCTGGCGACGAGCACGCGCAGGGTCTGGCGGATGATCTTCACCTGGAGATCCGCGTCGCTGTCGAGCTTTGGGCGGACGCGAACGGCGATATCGACACCCTCGTCGATCAGCTCGACCCGACGATTGGTGATGACCAACTGCAGGCGAAGCTTCGGATAGTGCTGAAGCAGACTGGGCAAGGCGCGTCCGATCAGACGATCCACGCCGATGGGGCAGCTGACGCGGACCACGCCCTGCGGCTCCGACTTCTGGCGAGTCGCCATCTCATCGATCGCCTCAGCCTCTGACAAGGCGGCGCGCGCGTGCCGATAGACGTCCTGCCCGACGTCCGTGACCTTGAAGTGTCGCGTCGTTCGTTCCACCAGCCGCAGGCCGAGCTGGGCTTCGAGAGCCGCGACCCGACGGCTGATCTTCGACTTGGGCGCGCCGAGTGAGCGGGCCGCCGCCGAAATGCCGCCATTGGCGACGACGGCGACGAAGAGATTGAGGTCGTTCAGATCCCGCATCGAACCGTTCTTCCTCCGGCAACAGCAGCTCGGCTTTCCGAGGCTAATCACCCCGCCATTCGAGAGCTACGCCCAGCAGCTTGGCAAGACTCCGAGGCGAGCGGTCCGGGGCAATCGTTGTCATAAAGGGAACAGTCACGGCCGCCACCGCAGCGCCGCTTCGATTGTCGGCTGGTTCAATCAGGGCGCGCTGGGGTTTGCCCCGTTCGCCCCGGCGGGAGCCGCTGACGACTCAAGGGCCTCGGGCGCCGGCCTCGGCCGGCGCCGTGGTTGCCGGATCGTCGAGGCCGCCTCGACCGAGGCCTGACGGGGAGCGGCGCCTTCCGCCGCGGGCGGCGTCGGCGGAGCCGCCGGAGCAACCTTCGCCGGAGCCGGTGGCGCCGATCCTGGAGAACTCGGCCGCGCCGGGCAGCCCGCCGGACCACCAGCGAAGGGGAACTCGCAGATCACCATGTTCGGCGTGTTCAGCGTGCTGACCACTGCATAGTGCTGCAGCCGATCCCTGCCGCAGGTGATGACGACGGCCCGCTCCCCGATCCAGAGCACCTTCCCGTCACATCCGGTTGGGGGCGAGGACAGATAGTGCGCTGAGCCGAGATACCCGGCTGTCTCGTATCTGGCGAGGATTGCTGTCAGCTCCTGGCTCCCAGAAATGACGAGGGTCACCAGTATCACCAGAGGATACGGAGAAATCAGCCATCGCGAGCCGACCCCAAATATTAGTCTACGTTCCTTGGCGCTTTCCCTGGATTCTGCCTCAATCAACAAAAATTGCAGTACTGCGACCATCGATATGCCGCCGTCTATCGCAGACACAATCAATACGTGCCAGTAGAGGCCAGTGGACTCGGCGGAGAGATCGCGCCCTATGAATTCAACGAGCCCTATCATCAAGACGAGAGAAAAGGCGACGCACGCCATCACTGCGTAGGATCGCCGATTTGGCGACACATACCTGTCTAGCCCGGCCAGATAAACCGCGAGCGGCGGTCCCATCAGTGCAAACGCGATGAGCGCAAACCTCAGGCTGCCGTCGAAGCCGGCCGTCAACACATCCGATGACGAAGCGATCTGTATGAAGTTGAGGCGCCAATGACGGAACACCAAGGTGTTGACGATGATGGACCCGGCAAAGCCGATGGCGCCCAGGACGGTGATCAGTTCGCCCGCAAAGCCGATGAGGCTACGCTTCGCAGAAAGGCGCCCCCACGAAGGCATGGGCGTATCGACCATATTATTCCCCCGCCGCATGCCCTTGAAACCCGCCCGGCTGATCGCGCGAGCGGCCCTCAAGACCCCGACGCCCCGATGCGGCAAGCGTCGCCGTAGAAACTAAAGTTTCGCCACCGAGGTGTCGATACGCACATAGGATTCCTGGCTTGCGCTTCATCCGACTGCTGACTCTTGATCAGCGGGTCCGGACCGGGACGCGGCGACGCCGGCGGCGCTTGGAGGTTGGTCAAGACGGACGGACCATTTAGCTTCGGGTTCGAACCAAGCGTCGAGCCGGGAGCCTGCCGCCCATGAATGTAGGCCCCTGGCCTCTCAGTACGGTCGTCGGCGCCTTCCTGCTGGGCTTCCCGACCCTGTTCTCGATTATCAATCCCGTGGGCTCCTCGCTGGTGTTCCACAACGTCACCAGCGACCGCACCCACTCTGATCGGCAGATCCTCGCGCAGCGGGTCGCCCTGTATTCGTTCGCCATCCTGCTCGGATCCCTCTGGCTGGGCGGCTATATCCTGAACTTCTTCGGAGTGAGCCTGGGCGCGCTGCGCATCGGCGGCGGCCTGGTCGTCAGTGTCCAGGCCTGGAACCTGCTGCTGGCTCCTGAGGCGCAGGAGACGCGGAAGGTCGGCGATGCGGCTCCGGCCGCCCTGCGCGACGACATCGCTTTCTTCCCCCTCACGATGCCCCTCACCACAGGTCCTGGCTCGATCTCGGTCGCGATCGCCCTGGCCTCCGAGCGACCAACTGAGGGGATTGGCCCGATCCCCTTCTTCATCGGCATGACCCTCGCCGCACTGATCAACGCGGCCTTGATCTGGGTGCTTTATGCATCCTCGGACCGGGTGCTCGCCTTCCTTGGTCCATCCGGCGCCCGTGCGCTCAACCGCCTGGCGTCCTTCCTGCTGCTCTGCATCGGGGTCCAGATCGTCATTACGGGGGGAGAGAGCGTCCTGGGTCCGTGGTTGCACACAGCGGTGCGCACGGCCGGGCGCTGATATTCCCGATCAGGCGGCTTCCGCGGTCCGCTCGTCCATCGGCGCGCGAATCTCAGGCGGCGCCTTGAAGCCCGGTGAATCGCAGGTGTGCAGATTGCCCAGGGCCAGGGTCAGGTAATTGGGATCCAGGCTCGGCGTCACGCCATCGAACCTGGCGGCCGCGAGCACCTGTTCGATGATGAACTTCGGCTGGAAGCTGGCCAGGGGGAAGCCGTTGCGCACGGTCAGGTCGGCGATGATCTCGTCGATCATATGCGGGTTCGGCTCGATGCCGTTCTTTACGCACATGCCGCTGAAAATGCCCTTGTAGACCTCCGCCGGAGGGCCTCCGATTTCGATCTTGAATGGAATACGGCGCAGGAAAGCGCCGTCCATGAGGCCGCTGGGGGAAAGGTTGGTCGAGAAGATCACCAGTTCGTCGAACGGAAGCTGGAAGGTCTTGCCGGTGTGCAGCTTCAGGTACTCGACGCGGCTCTCCATAGGCACGATCCAGCGGTTGAGCAGTTGCTCGGGCGAGACAAGCTGGCGGCCGAAATCGTCGATGAGGAAGATGCCGCCCAGCCCTTTGATGTGCAGCGGCGCCTCGTAGAACTTCGCCTGCTCGTTGTACTTCAGGTCGAGCATCTCCAGGGTCAACTCGCCCCCGGCCACCACGAACGGGCGCCAGCAGGCGACCCAGCGGATGTCGAACTCGTCGCGGCGCAGGTTGCCGGCTGTGGCAGCCGTCTCCACCGGCTGGTGCACCGTCGGGTCGAAAAACCGGATGATCTGGCCCTCGACCTCTATGCACCAGGGAATGAAGATGACGCCCTTGTAGAGCCGCCCGATCCGCTCGCCGATGGATGTCTTGCCGTTGCCGGGCGGGCCGTAGAGCAGGATCGACTTGCCCGAGTTCACGGCGGGCCCCAGCTCGCGCATCAACGCCTCGGAGATCTTCAGGTCCGAGAACGCCTTCTCCAGCGCCGGCCGGCCGATGCGTTCGCCCGCGATCGCCTGCAACCGCACCTGGTCGCGGAACGCGGTCAGGGTCACCGGCGCGGGGCCGACATACTCGTTCTGCTCCATCGCCTGGCGCGCCCACTGGAGGCCGGCGGCGGTGAGGGCGTAGCGGACATCCGGTCCCGCGGTGCCGTCCACGGCCGCCATTCCCAGCGATTCCAGCAGCTTGCGCTTCTTGGCCTCTTCGAACACCTCCTGAATGACCACCGGAGTGAGCTTGAGGGCTCCGACCATCGACGGGACCGTGCCCTCGCCGGTCACGCTGATGGCCTTGATCAACAGATTGAGCAGGGTGTTGATCGAAAGTCCCGTTTCGGCGATCGAGCGCGGCGCCTTGGGCGGGATGCGCATCGCCCTTTCGACCGCCTCGGCGTCGACCTTTCCCAGTTGGGCGATGCACTCGGACAGGGCGCCGCCCTGGCTCCGCTGCAGCTCCATCGCCTCGGCAACGTCTTCCGCGGAAAGCAGCCCTTGGGCCACTAGGATGTCACCAATACGCACGGTCGCTCCATCCCAGCATTCGGCCGGATTAAAGATTTCTGGATTGGAAGATCGGAGCTTTATTCATTCGACAGCTTGACGGCAAGACTGTGCGCGTATTCTAATATTCTTGTTTTCTTAAAGTTTCTGACAATAACCCGCGGGATGCGCAGGCATAATGTCGCTTATCGAGCGATCCGCGAGGGGTGGCTGAACACCTCGAATCCGTCGGACCGAGCCACCGCGATCAGGGTGATTCCCGCCGCCTCGGCGGTGCGGATCGCAAGGGCGGTCGGGGCGGAGACCGCCGCGATCACCGGGGCGCCGATCGCCGCAGCCTTTTGCACCAGCTCGACCGAGACGCGGCTGGTCAGCACGAGAACGCCTGCGGACGCGATCTCCTTTTGGGCCAGGGCGCCGACCACCTTGTCCAGTGCGTTATGCCGCCCAACGTCCTCGCGGGCGACCACAAGGCCAGCGATGGGAGTCCAGAAGCCGGCTGCGTGCACCGCGCGGGTAATGCGCCCGAGGACCTGGGCGGGCTCGAGGGAGGCCATTGCCGCCTGCACCTGGGTGATCGTCAGGGTCCCAATCTCAGCGGGCGGACGTGGCGGGGCTGTCCGCACCTGCTCGAGGCTCTCGATACCGCAGAGGCCGCAGCCGGTCGGCCCAGCCATCGTGCGACGACGCACCGCCATGGCCGCGGCCCTCTCTGGCGCCAGCCAGAGCCGCGCCTCGACGCCGAGGTCCTGTTGGACGATCTCCACCTCCCGCACCTCGCTGGCGTGGGCGATCACCCCTTCGGTCAGCGACAGGCCGATGGCGAGATCCTCGAGGTTGCTGGGCGTGGCCATCATCACGGCGTAGGTGGAGGCGTCATGGACTATGGCCACCGGCGCCTCCTCCGGAACCTCCCGCGTGTCCGCGGCCGCTTCCCCATGCCGCACGCGCAGCATCGCCGCGGCGAAGGAAACCCGAGGATCCTCGCCCGTCATCACAAGATCTCCGCGCCATGATCATCGCCGGCGTCGTTCTCGCGGGGGGCCGTTCGCGCCGGTTCGGGCGCGACAAGGCGCGCGAGCCGCTCGGAGGCAGACCGCTGATCGCCTGGAGCCTCGATGCGCTTCGCCCAGGCTGCGCCAGGCTCGCGGTGAACGGTCCGCCCGATCTTGCCGCGGCGCTCGACCTGCCGGCCGTCGCCGACATCGAGGCCGCCCAGCCCGGCCCCCTGGGGGGGATCGCCGGCGCCCTCGCCTGGGCGGCGACGGAAGGGTGCAGCCACTGTCTCACCGCGCCCTGCGACACGCCGTTCCTGCCAGGCGACCTGTGCGCCCGGCTGGCGGCGATCATCGGCGAGGGGCCCGTCGTCGCCGCGCGCGCTCTGCGCCGCCATCCCCTCTGCGCCCTTTGGCGCACGGACCTCGCGGCGGAGCTGGCTGAGCTTGCGCGCCAACCCGACCACCCGCCCCTGCAGCGCCTGGTGGACGAGATCGGCGGCGGTTGGGCGGACTTTGCCGAGGAAGACGCCTTCGCCAACCTCAACACGCCAGCGGAGTTCGCCGCCGCTGCGGCGCGCCTGGAAGCTCATAGGTCGAGATAGTCCACGAGATCGCCCACGCCCGCAGGTGGGCTGGCGGGCGGGCGACGGATGATGGCGGTCAGCCGGGCCAACTGGCCATGGGACGCGCTGTCCTGCCGGTCCAGTGGTGTGGCGCCCTCGCTTGAGGCGTCGGCCAGGACCAGAGTCTCGCGATCCCCGGATCTGGCCAGACTGGCCATGGTCGGGCCGCAGCGCCACGCGAGCGCCGCAGCCGGGTCGCCGCCGGAGATCCCAACGATGGCGGGGACCAGCAGCAGTCGCGCCGCGATCAGGGCCGCCACCGGATTGCCCGGCAGTCCGACAACCAGACGCCCGCTCTTCGCGGCGGCCCAGGCGGGCTTGCCCGGCTTGATGGACACGCCCGCGAACAACAGCTCCGCCCCCGCCTTGGCGGCGGCGCGCCGCGTCAGGTCCCGTTCGCTCCCCGACGCGCCGCCGATCACCGCCAGCACGTCACATAGTGCGAGGAGCTCGGCGAGGGCGGCGGCGAGGCGTTCGGGATCGTCGCGACAGTATCGGCGGGCGACCACCCTGGCGCCCCACGCCTGCGCCAGGGCGCTGACGCCCGGCGAGGCGCTGTCGGGGATCGTATCGTCACCGCAGGGCTCGTCTCCGGCCAACTCGTCCCCTACGGCAAGGATTGCGAGGCGGGGCCGCGGCCGCACGAGAATACGGGTCGCCTCGGCTGCCGCCGCAGCCATCAGGGCTGGCGGGGTGAGGCGCGCGCCGGCCGGGACCAGCACGTCCGCGACCTGAAAATCCGACCCCAACAAACGGATGTGCCGCTTGGTCCCCCCCGGCTGCGTCACGCGCACGACGGATCCCTCGACCGCCACCGCTTCGTCGATGATGACGCGCTCGGCTCCCGCCGGCACGGGCGCGCCGGTGGTGATCCGCACCGCTTCGCCAGATGCGACGCGCCCGGTGAAGGGTTTGCCCGCCCATGCCTGCCCGATGACCGTGAGCTCGGCCCCAAGCACAGGTGGAGGTCCCGCGATCGCATAGCCGTCCATCGCCGAAAGGTCGCGCGAAGGGCGGCTGCGGCAGGCGGTCACGGGCGCGGCGAGCACGCGTCCGTCCGCCTCTGCAAGATCAAGCGCCTCGGGCGCGAGGACGGGCGCTGCAGCGAGCAGTCTCGCCAAGGCTGTTTCCCATCCGGGCAAGGCGGCGACGTCGCAGTCCGCCGCTTCTGCTATATCTAGGGGATGGTTCACGCGTCCGATCCTGCGCCCTGGCCGCAGGTTACCATGCAACACTCGAACGCGCGCCGGACCCGATTGGCGAGGACGGCGTCTGAATTGCCGTTCTCTGCGTTGTCAGCTCGATGAACGCGGATGGCCAGGGACCCGAGCCGGTCGCCGGGCCCAGCGAGGCCTTGCGGGCCCTGCCCCAGGTCCAGAAACTCCTGGAGACGCCGCAAGCCCAGGCGCTGCTGCAAGACTACGGCCGCGAGATCGTCGTCGACGCCCTGCGCGCAGCGGTGGACAAGGCGCGGACCGCCTTGCGCGCCGGAGGGCAGCCGCCCGACATCGACACCCTCACCTCGCGCGCTGCCGAAGTCCTCGCGTTGGGAGCCCGCCCGCACCTTCAGCGCGTGATCAACGCTACCGGCGTCATCCTGCACACCAACCTTGGGCGTGCGCCCCTGCCGGCCGCGGCGCTGGAAGCGATGGCGCGGGCTGGACTGGGCTATTCGAACCTCGAGTTCGACCTCGAAGAGGGCGCGCGCGGCGGTCGTGCGGCCGGCGTCGAGCCGCTGCTCTGCGAGCTGACCGGGGCCGAGGCCGCCCTGGTCGTGAACAACGCTGCGGCTGCGGTGCTTCTCGCCCTCTCCGGTCTCGCCGCAGGCAGTGAGGTGATCGTCTCCCGCGGAGAGCTGGTGGAGATCGGCGGCGGATTCCGCATTCCCGAGGTGGTGGCCCAGGGCGGCGCGCGACTGGTGGAGGTCGGGACCACCAACAAGACGCGGGTCGATGACTACCGCCGCGCAATTGGCGAGCAGACGCGCGTTCTGCTCAAGGTCCACCAGAGCAACTACCGCATCATCGGCTTCACGGGCGAAGCCTCGCTGTCGGAACTATCCGCCCTCGCCCACGAGCGCGGCCTGCTTCTGATGCACGACCTGGGCAGCGGCGCCCTGGCGGACCTCGCCAAGCTCGGGCGCGCGAGCGAACCGCGGGCCCAGGACTCCCTTTGCGCCGGCGCCGACCTCGTCGCGTTCAGCGGCGACAAGCTGATGGGCGGGCCCCAGGCCGGGATTCTCGTCGGCCGCGCCTCCGTCCTGGCGCCCCTGCGCCGCCATCCCCTCATGCGCGCCCTGCGCCTGGACAAGGCGACCCTGGCCGCCCTCGAAGCCACCCTGCGCCTTTACCGCGATCCAGTCCGGGCCGCGCGGGAGATCCCGGTTCTGCGCATGCTCGCCCAGACCAGTGAGGACGTGGCGGCGCGCGCCGCGCGTCTGGCCGGTCTTCTCGAGGCCGTCGTTCCCGCCGACATCCGCCCTTCTGAGGCCCAGGTAGGCGGCGGCTCCCTCCCGGGGGAGGCGCTGGCGAGCTGGAGCCTCGCCCTGGGCGAGACGGACGCCGAGGCCGAAGCCCTGGCCGCGCGGCTCCGCTCTGGCGTGACGCCGGTCGCCGGCCGGCTGTCGGGCGGACGCCTGCTGCTCGACCTCTTCACGGTTGCGGACGAGGAGGTGGTCGACCTGGCGACGGCGGTGCGCGGCGCCCACGGATGAGGCCGTCGGGGCCTTGGACGTTTTGCGCAAGTTCAGCGCGCCAGTGCTGGAATGGCCCGAGGCGCCATCCTTGACACGCCTCTGTGGCGAGCAGCCCATGTAAAGCTGGGCCGCCGATCTGGCCGCGCGGAGGCGATTGGGGTCTGGTGGCCCCCCCGGTCTTCAAAACCGGTGGCCCGCCAATAACGGGCGGTGGGTTCGATTCCCATCCGCCTCCGCCAGCGCCCGCTGAAAGTCCGCGCACCTGTCGCGGACCCCGGTTATGAGTTGGCGTCACCGATGCAGGGGGGAAGTCGAATGGGTCACGGACTGGGGACCGGCGCGCCGAAAGAAGCAGGCCTGTCGGACGACGGGCTGATCCGGGTCGACCGGTGGCTGCAGGAGGTGATCGATGCCCGTGAGATCTCGGGGGTCGTGACCCTGGTCGCCCGCCACGGACGCATAGTCCATCGCGCGGCCCTCGGCGTGAAGGACCTCGCCACGTGTGAGTCCATGAGCGCCGAGACCATCTTCCGCATCTTCTCGATGACCAAACCAGTCACCGCCGCAGCGATGATGGTCCTGCACGACGAGGGCCGCTGGACGCCGGACGATCCGATCGCGCGCCACCTGCCCGAGTTCGCGGAAGTGAAGGGTCCCGACGGCCGCGCGCCGGACCACGCGCCGACCATGCGCGAGCTGATGACCCACACCGCGGGCTTCGCCTACGGCATCGGCCCCGGACCCCATGATCCGCCGGACGCGGCCTACATCGCCGCCAAGGTTTGGGGCGCCAAGGACCTGGCCGACTTCTCTCGCCGTATCGCCGCCCTGCCCCTCGCCTACCAGCCGGGTTCGGCGTGGCGCTATTCGCTCTCCATGGACCTGCAGGGCGCGATCATCGAGCGCCTCACCGGCCAGAGCTTGCCCGGCTTCATGCGCACGCGGCTCTTCGAGCCGCTCGGCATGGTCGACACCGGCTTCTTCCTGCCCGCATCCAAGCTCCCGCGCCTGGCGACGGTCTATCACCGCTACAACGTCCCCGACCTGACCGTGCTCGAAAATCCAGCTTTCGTCCGCGACCCGCTGGTCGTCCCCGCCATCCCCATGGGCGGCGGCGGTCTCTATTCCACGATCGACGACTACGCCCGCTTCGCCCAGATGCTGCTGAACAAGGGCGAGCTGGGCGGCACGCGGGTTCTCTCCCCCGGCGCGGTGGAGCTGATGACGTCGAACCACCTGTCGGATGCGATCATCGCCGGCGACTTCGGCGTGGGCATGCAGCATGTCGGTCCTGGCCGCGGCTACGCCTTCAACGGCGCGGTGTTCTACGACGCGCCCTTGGCCGGCTCCCGTGTCGGCCGCGGGACCTATCAGTGGGACGGGGCGGCCGGCACGTGGTTCTGGGTCGACCCCGAACACGACCTGCTGTTCGTGGGCCTGATCCAGCGGATGATGCAGGAGGGTATGCCCCTGCTCCAGGCCGGAACCCAGGACCTCATCGCCGACGCCATCGTGGGGTGATCTGCGCGCAGAGGCGCTTGCGCCCCGCCGCGTCAACGGGCGCAGGCTCGCCGTCTCACATTGGAGGCCGGTCCATGCTGCGCGTCTACGACCACCCGTTCTCGCCCTATGGCCAGAAGGTGAAGATCGCCTTGCGGGAAAAGGGGCTCGAGTTCGAGGCCCCCATGCCTGACGGTCTGGGCGCCGGCGGAGCAGCCGGCGAGTTCGTGGAGGCCAATCCACGCGCGGAGGTGCCGACGCTGATCGACGGCGACGTCCGGATCTTCGATTCCACGATCATCCTCGAATACATCGAGGACAAATGGCCTGAGCCGCCCCTCTTGCCCTCCACCGCGGCCGAGCGCGCCCGCGTGCGCATGCTCGAGGAGGTGATGGACACCCACTACGAGCCGATCAATTGGGGCCTGTCGGAGGTCCGCGCCTTCCGTCGCGCCGTCGGCGACGAGGCGGCGGCGATCGAGACGCGTGCGGCCGAACAGACGAATGGATTCTTTGTCTGGCTCGAGCGTCAGCTCGGCGACCGCGAATGGTTCAACGGCGAGGCGTTCGGCTGGGGCGACCTGGCCGTTATCCCCTTCCTCAACGGCTCCCGCGGCCACGGCCATCAGCCGCAAGCGGGAACTCGTCTGGCCGACTGGTTCGCCCGCGCCAACGCCCGACCGAGCGTTGCCGCTACGGTCAAGGACATCACGGACATGCTCTCCGGCGGCGGGCGCGACATGAGCGGCGTGGCCGAACTGCTGGAGCAGGGCCTGTTCAAGCGCGAGTACCGCGACCATCGCCTCGAATGGATGGTCAAAACCGGAGGCCTGCAGATCATCGCCACCGGCCTCGCCCGCGACAACATCCGCTTCACGCCGGCTTTCCGCTGAAGGAAGCGCGGGTTCTTCTTCGGTCCGCCGGCGTCTCGCCGGCCCTTCTTCCTATTTGTTCCTTACGCCGGCGGATACGCTCAGTGGGCGGATGGTCTAAAGAGAAGAAGAAAAGAGCCGGCGAGACGCCGGCGGACCGAAGAGGGTTCACCCCATTGAGGCAGTCGCAACGCCTATGCGGGAATCGGCCAGGCCCAGGTACAGCCGCCATTCGCCACGGAAGGAGACCAGACCCTCGGCGAAGCAGACATTGCCGACCTGGCCCTGCGCCTCCGCGGAATCGATGCGCAGGAAGGGTTCGATGGGACGGGCGATGACGGCGGTGGGATCGGCGGCGTCCAGCAGCATCTGGCCAGGCTGATAGGCGAAAGCCGGAGCCGCCGGATCGCCGCGCGCGGGGTGGTTGGCGCCATTGTAGATCAGCACGATGCCGTCCTTCGTCAGCACCGGCGGCGGCCCGGGCTCGACCAGAAGGGAGTCGAACCGGCCACGCCGCGGACTCGCGATCGGCAGCAATCCGCGCGGCCCGGCCACGCGCTCCACCCGCCAGCGCCCCGACGCGCCCGGCGCCCCAGGCTCGAAGGCGAGGTAGCGATCGGGCGCGGCTTCGGTCTCCACCGGCGTCCAGCGCAGCAGGTCTTCAGACGTAGCGGCGTAGAGCGTCCCCTCCCCCCAGTACATCCAGAAGCGACCGTCGACACGCGCCGCCACGAGCCGCCCGTCCTTCAGTTCGGTGAGGATCGCGCCGGACTTGCTCGGCCGCCTCACATAAGGCGTGCCGGCGAAGGCGGGACCGTGTTTGGTCCAGGCTTTCAGATCCGGGGATGTGGCTATGAACAGGCAGCCCACCTTGCCGTCGAAGGCTGTGTACGTGCAGACGAACCCCCCGTCCGGCGTCTCAACCACCCGCGGGTCCTCGCAGCCGCCCGGCCACTCCCACGCCTGCCAGGCATCGTCGCCCGGAGCGATCACGGGCTCGCCTTCGAGCTCGAACCCAGCGCCGCCGTCGCTGGTCGCTAATCCTATCCGCGACACCCCCGCGTAGCGGCCGACCTCGTCCTCGCCCCGTACCAGCAGCGCGACCTTGCCGTCCCGGACGACCGCGCCGGGGTTGAACAGGTCCTTCGCCGCCCATTCCACGCGCGCCTTGGAGATCGGGCAGTCGAGCGCCACGGCGGGCCGGTCGTCGAGGATACGGTGGGGCTGCGAGAACGGCCCGATGGCCCAGGCCGGGCAAGCGGTTGTCGGCGTCGAGGTCATCCGCCGGCTATACCCCAGCTTCGCGGCGTGTCGCGCTCGCTCGAGGAGATCGCCTGGCAGCGCTGGGAAGGCGAGCGGATCGCAGAAGAGACCTTCTTCTACGATCCGCGTCAGCTCGCCGGCTGACCGCGCCGACCTACTGTGCCGCCGCGGCCTCCAGCTTGTCGGCGGTGCGGGTCTCGAAGTCACTGGCGTCGTGGCGTTCGTGCAATTGGCCGGCCGGGTCGCCGAAGACCCGGTTGACCATGCGCCCGCGCTTCACTGCCGGTCGCTCGGCGATCTCATCGGTCCAGCGGATCACGTTCGTGTATTCGTGGACCGAGAGGAACTCGCCGGCCCCATAGACATGACCCTTGGCCAGGGCGCCGTACCAGGGCCACACAGCCATGTCGGCGATCGTGTAGTCATCGCCGCCCAGGTACCGCGCCTCGCCCAGCCGGCGGTCGAGCACGTCGAGCTGGCGCTTCACCTCCATGGCGAACCTGTCGATCGCATATTCGATCTTGGTGGGGGCGTAGGCGTAGAAGTGGCCGAAACCGCCGCCGAGATAGGGGGCGCTGCCCATCTGCCAGAACAGCCACGACAGGGCCTCGGCGCGCTTGGCCGGGTCGGTCGGCAGGAAGGCGCCGAACTTCTCGGCCAGGTAGACCAGGATCGCCCCGGACTCGAACACGCGGATGGGCTCGGGACCGCTGCGGTCCACCAGGGCCGGGATCTTCGAATTTGGGTTCGCGGCGACGAAGCCACTGCCGAACTGATCGCCCTGATTGATGCGGATCAGCCAGGCGTCGTACTCGGCGCCCGTCTTCCCCAGCGCCAGCAGCTCCTCCAGCATCACCGTCACCTTCACGCCGTTGGGCGTGGCGAGAGAATAGAGCTGCAGCGGGTGACGCCCGACCGGCAGCTCCTTCTCGTGCGTCGGCCCGGCGACCGGGCGGTTGATATTGGCGAACTGGCCGCCGTTTTCCTTGTTCCAGGTCCAGACCTTGGGGGGCTCGTAGGCGGGCGTCTCGCTCATGTCGGCTCCGGGGTTCGCGGTCGCGTCTGGCCCCGCATCTAAGGTCCGCGGCGAAGATTGGTAAGGGGCGGCCAGGAACGCGAGACCAACGTCAGCCATTGTCCGCACACCCTATCCATGATCCCCTGAGATCCATCTGCTCCCCCACGAGCACGCCGCATCCGGCGACGCAGCCGGCCCTGCCATGGCGCGAATGGCGCCTGTCCCCCCGAAAGGCCGAGATTGCGATGAAAGAAGACCAGAAGACGGGCTACAGCGAGCGCCTGAAGAGCGCCGCGGCGGCCAAGGCGGCCCTGCTGGCCCAGCTGCGCCCCAAGCCCACCCGGATCGCCGAAACCCCGATCGATCGCGCCTCGATCCGCGCCGCGGAACTGGAGAGCGTGCGCCACGCCCGATTGGAAGCGAAGACGGCCAGGAAGGAAGCCGCGAGCGCGGTGGCCGAAGCCGACGCACAAGCCAAGGCCCAGGCCGAGGCGGCAGCGCTCGCGGCGAAACGCGGAGAGCGCAAGCAGCGCAAGGCGCTCTCCAACGCCGACGCCAAGGCCCGGCGCGACGCAAAGTTCGCTTCCTATCGGTCCAAGCGCTAAAGCGCCCGCCATCGGTTGTGCGGGCTCAGCCGGACCCGACGATATCGGCGGCGAAGGCTGGCGGCCACAACCTCAGTGCGACGGGGGACCTGTGCGTTCGCTGTCGATCTTTTCGCTGAGCTTGTTCACCCGGTCCTGAAGCCTGAAGTGTTCGTCGGATGGGACCTGGCCGCCATTGCGTAACCGCACGTCCGCGAGGTCCGACTGGATGTCGTAGAGTTCCCTGTGGGCTGCGGCGGCGTCGTGCCTCGAGATGTGGCCGTGCGCCAGGCGACGGTCGATCCCGACGTCCAGCCTGTGGAGTTGCTCGCCCAGCCCGTTCCGCTCAGTGGGTGGACTTGCACGCGGGGGCGCGGTGTCCTGGGCGGGGACCTCGGCGGGCGACAACAACGTGGCGAACACGACCAGAGCTGCGAAGCGCGCAGTCTTCATTGGCTTCCTCCCCAGGCAACGTGTCCGCGACAGCTGCGCCGATCATCGTTACGCCCCTTCGGGACCGGTTGCGACCGTCCTCACGAACGGGGGACATACCGCTTTGATGGGATCAAAAGCCCGCGGGACCGATCGGCGCGCCTTGAATTATCTGCTTTTATCCCACATTTCTGAATCTCCACGAATTGTGGGATAAGGCCGAAGTGGTAATCGAGTCCTTTTCGGACGAACAAGCCCGCGCGCTGGTCAACCTGGAACAACACTACCAGGTCTGGATGCAGGCGGAGCGGGCGCTCACTGCGCTCCCTTACGACCTACGCCGCAAGGAGGTGGACGGCCGTGTTTACCTCTACGAGATCGCCGACCGGAGCGGCAACGGCAGGAGTCTCGGGCCGTGGTCGCCGGCCCTCGAAGCCCGGTTCACCGTTTACCGCGCGGAAAAAGCACGCCTCAAGGAACGCATCCAGACGAGCCGGCAACGTCTGGACGAGAGCGGGCGGCTAGGCCGCGCACTGCGATTGCCTATGCTCTCGGAGGAGGCCGGCGCGATCCTTCGGGAGGCGGACCGCCGGGGGTTGCTGGACGGGCAGGTACTCGTAGTGGGAACGAACGCCATGCCCGCCTATGCAATTGAAGCTGGCGGCTTCATTCGCGAGGCGCCCGATGAGACGCAGGATTTCGACCTCGCTTGGGCGGCGACCTCGTCGGACAATGGCCCTCCGACGCTGTGGCCGATGCTGAAGGCGGTCGATCCCACCTTCACCGTCAATATGGAACGAACCTCCCAGGCGCGGAACGCCAAAGCCTACGAGGTCGAGGTGCTGGTGGCGCCGTCCCGCGCCGCTACGCTTCCGCGCCTCGACCACCCCCGCCCGGTCCCCCTTCCCGAACAGGAGTGGCTACTCAATGGGCGTCCTGTCGATCACGTCGTCATCAGTCGTGGCGGCGCGCCGGCGAGAATTGTCGCTCCGGACCCCCGCTGGTTCGCGCTGCAGAAGCTATGGATGGCGCGCCAGTCCAAGCGCAATCCGCTGAAACGGCCGAAAGATCTGAAACAGGGCCTCGCGCTGCTGAACGCGATAGATGCGGCCATGCCGCAATACCCCTTGGACGAAGCGTTCGAATCGGCCCTCCCCGAAGCGCTGATCCCGCCTTTTCGCGAATGGACGGCGAAGAGGCCCGAGCGCACTGCGCCGCGCTGGTGATCACGTCAGCGCGGGCCTCGAGACTGACGGTTTGCGGAGGGTGGACATTGGTCCCGGCGGACCGCGCCGGGTCAAGCCGCACCCATAGCTAATCCCCGCGTCGTCTGTTATCTCCTTGAGGCGCCATCGGACGTGTGCCGCCACCCAAGCGGTCTATCCCTTCCGACACGACGCTCATGCGGGACAGCCGATGCCTACGCTGGTTGCGATGTCCGCGGGCGGCGCCCCCGACGCTCTTCTCGGTCCCTGTCTGCCCGTGGCCCGCGATGAGGGCCCCGGGGTCTCCCCTTCCTTAGGACGGCCCGCGTCGATCGCGACGTTCGGCGCCAGAAGGCCGACCGCAGTCCAAGACGAACATATCCTGCTGAGCTTCCAGTTCACCCCCGCTCACAAAGGATGAGGAGACGCCGCCATGGCCAAAGGTCAGAAGCGATCCGGCCGGGAGCCGCGCAAGCCCAAGAAGACACCGACGAAGACACAGCCTGCTCCGTCGCAGTTCTCCAATTCGCTCAACCTGCGCCCGGGCAAGTAGGCTCGGCTCATCCGGTTCGTCGCCTTCATTGACTTCCCCGTCCGGCTCGATCGTTCAAACATGAGCTTTCCCGGCCGACTATCCTGTCAGGCAGATGGGTGACCTTTCACCTAGACACACCTCGCAGGACCGAACCTCGACGCCGTCGCCCGTTTAGAACCAACAGAGCCTTGCTCTCGTCCTCGGATTGCCCCTTACGATCGCCTCAAGCGCCGGGCCAGGCGCGGTGAACGATCGGGCGGAGTCCTCATGGCGCTGGTGAAGCGGGCGACGTTGGCGAGGCGAGGCGGCGCCTCGAAGGATATCCCGGCCCCCGCGGAGCCAACACTTGAACAGGTAGTCGCGCCGCGTCCGCGCCGCAGACGCGGCGTCACACCCAGCCGCTCGACCGCCGCGGAACGGATAGGCGCGGCGACCCAGGAGGTCGCCAGCGGCGTCACCGAGGCCGCCGCGGCCGCGGCCCAGCTGCGGCAGGCCTTGGAGCAGATCGCCAGCGCCGCAGCCGAGGCCGCGGGAGCCAGCCATCAGTCGATGGTCGCCATAAGCTTCCTTGGAAGCGCCTTCTCCCAAGCACGCGACCTCGCCGAGACGTCACGTCGGCGAACCGAGACGATTCAGTCGATGGTCGTGGAGTCCAGCGCCCAGGTCGCCGCTTCCGCCGCCGCCGTGGGCGCCAATGCCGCCCGCCAACTCGCGTCAGTCGAGGTGATCGGCGCCCTGGTAGCCCAGGCCGCCACGATCGGCGAGATCACCCGCTCGGTCGCCGCCATGGCCGATCAGACAAACCTGCTCGCGCTCAACGCGGCCATCGAGGCCGCGCGCGCCGGCGACGAAGGACGCGGCTTTGCGGTGGTCGCTGACGAGGTTCGGGCGCTGGCTGAAACGGCCGAAAAGCGCGCCGCCGAAGTCGAGGCGCTCGCCACGACGATCGCGAACGAGATCCGTGCGCTGGCCGCGAGCGTGGGCGCAGCGGCCGAGGCTGCGGGAGCGGAGGTCGAGGCGGCGAAACGGATAAGCGACGACTTTGCCGGCGTCCGACAAGAGATCGACGCCCTGGCCGAGGGCGCCCAGGCCATATTACTGGCTGCGGTGGAGGTGGAGACGGGAGGACGCGAAGCTCAGCGCGGCGCGGAAAACATCTCGAGCGCCGCCGAGGAGCAGGCGGCCGCGGCGGAGGAAGCGCAGCGCGCCGTGCAGCAGCAGGCCACCGCCCTGGACCAGAGCGATCGGACGGCCCACGCCCTGGCGGAGTCCGCGGACGACCTGCGAGACGGCGACGACAGTCAGGGCGCGGAGATCGGCGCCGCCGCCGAAGAGCTTTCGGCGGCTGTCCAGGAGCTTTCCGGTGCGGCGGCCCAGATCCTGGTTGCGGTCGATCAGATCAGCCGCGGCGCGGAAATTCAGGCCTCCGCAACTCAGGAATCGACCGCAGCCATCACCCAGATCGAACGCTCGGCAGCGCTCACCCGCGACGCCGCCAAGGCGGGAGCTGACCGAGCGACGACCCTTCAGGTGCGCCTCGCCAATGGCCGGGCCGCGGTCAGCAAACTCTCGGATGGTGTCTCCGTCGCCCTGCGGGATACCCGGACGAGCCTAGAACGAAGCGCGGACCTGGAGGATGCGGGCCGGCGTATCGACAAACTGGTCGACGCCATCGCGCTCATCGCCGTCCAGACCACCATGCTCGCGATCTCAGGCTCCGTGGAGGCGGCGCGCGCCGGCGCGGCAGGGCAGGGTTTCGCCAACGTCTCGGGCGACATCCGCGCCCTGGCTCGCGAGTCGGCGGACAACGCCGACAAGGTGAAGGACGTCGTCTACGCCGTGCAACGCCGCATCGCCGCGGTACGACGCGAACTCGAGATCATCGTCGCCGGAAACGAGGCGGAGGTCGAGAAGAGCCTCGCCATGCATCAGCGCCTGAGCGAGGTGGAAGCCGGAATGGCCAGCGTACGCCAGGCCGCCGAGGACATATTGGCCAACGCTGAGCAGACCTTCGCCACGACCCGGGAGGTCCAGTCGGCAACGGGCCAGATCGCCGCCGCGGCCGAAGAATCCGCGGGCGCGGCGGGCCAGGCGGCGGTCGCGGCGCGCCAGCAGGCCCGCGGGGCGGAAGATCTGGCGGCCGCGATCGAAGAGATCGCCGAACTCGCCGAAGCCCTACAGGCCTCGGCGGAATAGCGTCGTGGCCGACGGCGAGCGGACCCTCCTCACATTCCGAGTCGCCGACCGCCGCCTGGCGGTGGACCCGGCGCGCGTCGCCGAAGTGGTGCGCCGACCGGTGGTGACGCGGGTGCCGCATGCGCCGCCCGGACTGAGCGGCGTCGCCAGCGTGCGTGGGCGGGTCGTTCCGGTGGTTGCTCTCGGCCGGCTGCTGGGTCTCGCGGAGACCACGGCGTCGCTGGAGCGTCTGATCATTCTCGACGGCGCCCAGCCGGTCGGCCTTGCAGTAGACGAAGTCACTGGGCTCGAGACCGGAGCAGGCGATCGCTTCCTCACCGACGACGGTGGCTTCGTAAGCGCGGCGCGCCTGGACGCCCTCCTCGATGCATCGTTTTCGGCGTTCCGCCGCGGCGGCGCGGCGAGCCGCGCTGCGCCCCAACCGATGCGTGCTCAGTCGCCCGAGCGGACGGCAGAGATCGCGCTGCTGGCGTTCGCGCTGGCCGATCAACCCTACGCCCTGCCCCTGGAGACGGTGCGGGAGGTGATCGCCACGCCATCGGATCTCACCAAGCTGCCGCGCACCGACGCCGCCATGCTCGGCGTGGCGAACGTTCGGGGCCGTCTGACGCCGGTCGTGTCGGCCCGGGTCCTGCTCGGCCTGCCCTATGCGCCTCTGGGGCCCGACTCACGGGTGGTGATAACGGTGGTCGGCGGGACATCCGTGGGTGTTGCGGTGGACCGCGTGAGCGAGATCCTGCGCGCGCCGGTCGACCGCATCGGCGCGGTCCCGGCGCTGCTCAATCGCGCAGCGGGCGAAGCGAGAGTCGCCGCAATGCTCCGATCCCGGCAGGGCGGTCTCGTGGCGGTGCTCGATCCTGAGCGCCTCTTTGCGGAGGAAAGCATGGCCCAGGTTCTGGAGGACGCCTCCGCCGCCGCCGAGCCTTCGGACGCGGCGGCGCCGGCAACCTTCCGCCGATTTCTGATCTTCACCCTGATGAATGAGACGTATGGTGTCGACATCGCCGCGGTGGAAGAAGTGGTCGCCCTGCCCCCCACCCTGCCGCGCCTGCCCAAAGCTCCGCCTTACGTGCTGGGCGTGATGAGTTGGCGCGGCCAAGCCTTGCCGGTCATCGATCAGCGCCGCCGCTTCGACCTCGGCGACGCCGCGCCGGATCGCGGCGCGCGCGTGATCGTGATGCATGTGGGGGGCCTGGCCGCAGGCTTCGTTGTAGATTCGGTGACGCAGATCCGCGCCGTCCCGATGGCGCAGCTACGCCCCACCCCGGAGCTTGCACAGGAGGCAAGTCGCCTGTTCGACCACGTGACGGACACCGAGGACGGCGACGGCGTCATACTTCTGGTCAATCCGCGAGAGCTGCTGGATCGCGCCGAAGCCGATCTTCTGGCGTCCATCACGAACAATGCGCCTCCCCCGTGACGCGGGTTCTCGTCGTCGACGACTCCGCCCTGGTGCGTCGCTTGATGGCGAAGCTGCTGGCTGACGAAGCTGAGTTCGAGACCGCCTTCGCTCGCAACGGCGTCGAGGCCCTGGAGGCGCTTTCCAGTTTCGAGCCCGACGTGGTCACGCTCGACATCAACATGCCCGACATGGATGGTCTTGCCTGCCTGGACCGCATCATGCTCGAGAGGCCGACGCCGGTGGTGATGGTTTCGTCGCTGACCACAGAGGGCGCTTCGCAGTCGGTGGAGGCCTTGGCTCTGGGAGCGGTCGACGTCGTCCAGAAGCCGGACGGCTCGATCTCCCTGGCCATGGAAACCTTCGGCCCTTCCCTGCTGGAGAAGATTCGCTCGGCGCGAGGGGCGCGAATCCGTCGCACGCATCGCCTCACCGAACGTGTCCGCAGATTGACAGCCGCCGCTGTGGCGTCGCGGGAGTCCCACCATCCCGGCCATCGAACGGCCGCGACCGCGCCGCCGGAGCCGGTTCCGGAAGGTGTTCTCGAAGGCTTGGTTCTCGTGGGTTGCTCCACAGGCGGTCCGCCTGCTCTGGACGCTCTGCTCGGCCGCCTGCCGGACGATTTTCCCTGGCCGATCGTAGTGGCCCAGCACATGCCGGCCGCCTTCACCGGCCCGCTAGCGCGCCGGCTGGACAGCCTCTGCCGACTGCCGGTGATGGAGGTAACGCAGCCCACGCCGCTGGCGCCGGGCCGTGTCTACATCGGCCGGGGCGATGCAGACGTCGTAATCTCGGAAACGCCGGAGGGACCTGCCGTCCTGCCTGCGCCGTCGAGCCGCAACCACGCGTGGCACCCGAGCGTCGACCGGCTGGTGGAAACGGCGATGGCGGTCCAGTCGGCATCGCGCATCGTCGGCATACTGATGACGGGGATGGGCTATGACGGCGCCGCCGCCATGACCCAACTGCGCCGCGCCGGCGGCTGGACCCTCGCCGAGGCGGAGGAGACGGCCGTCGTGTGGGGGATGCCCGGCGAACTGGTGAGGACCGGCGGCGCCGCGGCGGTGGCGCCGCTGCATGCGCTGGCCGCGCGGCTGATCCAGCGGACGGCGAGGACATGAGCGCCCGACGGCTTACGGCCGATGACCTGACGAGGGCATGCGACTTCATCTACGGCCGAACCGGTCTCGTCTATGGCGAGGCCAAGCACTACTACGCCGAGAGGCGCCTGACGGCGCGCATGGGCGCGGTCGGGACCACCGAGTTCCGAACCTATTTTGACCGGCTGGTAACCGACCCTGCCGAGGCCGAGGCGCTGGTCAACGCCTTCACGATCAACGAGACCTACTTCTATAGGGAAAAACATCAGCTCCAGTCGCTCAGCGGCTCGGTCCTGCCGATCCTGACCACGGGAAAGGCCCCGGGCGAGGCGATCCGCATCTGGTCCATGCCCTGCTCCACCGGCGAGGAGCCCTATTCGATCGCCATCTGGCTCCTCGAGAACTGGCCGCTGGTCGACGCCTACAACGTCGATATCACTGGCTCGGATGTCGACACCGAGGCGCTGGAGGGCGCGCGCCTTGGCGTGTACGGCGCGCGCGCCCTTTCGCACATGGCTGCGGATCTGAAAGGCCGTTACTTCGATCGGCTTGACGAGGGCCGCTGGGAAATCATCCAAGACCTGAAGGAGTCGGTGCGGTTCACCTGCGCCAACCTGATCGACAGTCCGAGCCTCTCGGGCATGGGTCGATTCGACGTCGTCTTCTGCCGCAACCTCCTGATCTATTTCGACAACCAGTCGAGGACGGCGGCCATCGACAACCTTTATCGGATGCTGTCGCCGGGCGGCTTCCTCTTCCTTGGCCACACCGAGTCGCTTGCCAAGGTCACCGATCGTCTGATCGTGACGCGCCTCAGGGAGGGCATTGCATACCGCAAGCCTGTGGACGCGCCATGAACGAGGATCTTATCGAGATCTTCGTTGTCGAAGGGCGTGAACTGCTGGATCAGGCGAGCAAAGCCCTGGAAGCGTTGCAGCAGAACGCGATGGACACCTTGGCCTTCGAACGGCTGTTCCGCGCGTTCCACACGCTCAAGGGGTCGGCGGGGCTGATGAGCTTCGCCCCGATGGCCGAAGTCTATCATCTTGCCGAAGACCGCCTCGCCGAAGCGCGGGAGGAGGCCGGCGGGATCGACGACCAGATTGGAGAGAACCTGCTCGCGGTCATCGACGCCACGGAAGCGTGGCTGGATCAGTGCGAGGCGCGGGGCCGACTACCCGACCTGGATGAAGGTTCGACCCGGCTCCTTGTCGCACAATTGGGCGGCGATCGGCCGCCGACACCGCAGATCCCGACGTCCCTCGAAGCAACTCCACGTTTTGCCGACGCTACGACCGACCTGGCGGAACCTGCGCCTGTCGAGGCTGCGGACTCTTCCGCGCCGACGCCGGGAGTCGGCCCACGAACGCTGCGGATCGAGGGCGCGCGCCTCGATGACCTCGCCGCCGCTACCGACGACCTGGCGGTGATCAAGAACCGGATTGTCCACCTCATGGCGGAGGCCGCGCGCCAGGCGCCGCCCGAACTGGCGCACGAGCTGGCCTCCGTCCAGGCCGAACTCGACCGTCAGGTGCAACGCCTCTATGGCGCGGTCACGCGGCTGCGCGTCACGCCGCTCACTGCCGTGTTCCGTCGTTTCCCTCGCCTGGTGCGCGAAACGTCAGCAGCGCTCGGAAAGAACGTGGACCTGCGGCTGAGCGGCGGTGAGACCGAGGCGGACAAGTCGGTGGTCGACGCGCTGTTCGAGCCCCTTCTGCACCTCGTCCGCAATGCCCTCGACCACGGGATCGAACCTCCGCACGAGCGCCGCGCGCGGGGCAAACCCGAACGCGCGCGGCTGGCGATCTCGGCGCGCGCCGAAGGCGGGCTGGTGATGATCGAAGTGGAGGATGATGGACGGGGCATCGAACCCGCGCAGATCAGGGCGGCGGCCGTGACGCGAGGCGTCCTCGACGAAGCCGCCGCGGCTGACCTCAGCGACCAGGCCGCGCTGGACTTGATCTTCGTTCCTGGATTTTCGACGGCCCGAGAGACTGGTGACCTGTCGGGTCGAGGCGTCGGCCTCGACGCCGTGCGCTCGGCGATGGCCCGAATTGGGGGGCGCGTGGACGTGGAGAGCGAGGCGGCCTCGCGAACGCGGCTGACGCTCACTGCGCCGCTCCATGTGCGGCTCGCAAGCCTGATGACTATCCGCGCCGGCGACGAAACCTTCGGCGTGCCGCTGGAGAGCGTGGTGGAGACCGTGCGTGTTCCCCGCGAAGCGGTGACTCCGGTGCGCGCCGGCCGCGCGTTCGTCTGGCGCGACCAGGCCGTACCGCTGATCAACATCGCCGACCTCCTGAGTCTGCCGCCGCCCGCGCCGGCGGAGGCCTTCAACGTCCTGATCGTCCGCGCTGGCGGTGAGCTGACCGCGGTTGCGGTGGATAGCTTCGGCGAGCGGATCGAGTCGCCCTTGAGGCCGATGAGCGGCCTGCTGGCGGGAGCGCCGGGCCTCGCAGGCGCCACCCTGCTGGGCGACGGTCGCGTACTGATGGTGCTCGATATCCCGGAGTTGATTGGATGACCGCGCGGGTCGAATGTGGGCGGAGCGTGACCATTGAGCGTCAAGTCTGTGGCTGCCGACTGCAGAAAATCGGCGAAACGCGACAGATGACGGCTTCGTGAGTTATGGGATCAATGTGTCGGGACCGGCGGTTCCGAAGGAGAACCGAGTGACAACTGTTCTGATTGTGGATGACAGCAAACTGGCGCGCATCGTCATCGGCAAGGCCGTGGCCGCCCTTGAGCCTGAATGGCGGCGGCTCGAGGCTGGCGGCGCCGACGAAGCGCTCACGGTCCTCGGCCAACAGCCAGTGGACGTCGTATTGCTCGACTTCAACATGCCTGGCCGCAATGGTCTGGAACTGGCGGAGGAGTTGCGCGCTCGCTTTCCTGATATGCCCATCGCACTGGCGACGGCCAATCTGCAGGACGAGGTGATTGGACGAGCGCGCGCGGCAGGGGCGGCCTTCGTGCCAAAGCCGATTACCGAAGATGGTCTGCGCGACTTTCTATCGGGCGCCGCTCTTCACCTGCGAAGGATTCGCAGTGACTTATGAAACTCCTCTACTAACCGATCTGCAGGTCGACGCGCTGACGGAGCTCGTCAACATCGGCGTCAGCCGGGCCGCAGCCAGCCTGCGCCAGATGGTCGGCCGCCAGGTCGTGCTTTCGGTGCCGTCGATAGAAGTGACCAGCCGGCGCACTGCGGCCGCGCTAATGACCGAACGGGAGCTTGGCCCACTGGTCACGGTCAGCCAGACCTTCACCGGAGGCTTCAGCGGCCGCGCCATGCTGATCTTCCCCGAGGCCAACAGCCTGGCCCTTGCGCGAGCGGTGACCGGGGACGACCTCGCGCCGGAAGAGTTGCAGGACTTCGAGGACGAGGCGTTGAGGGAGACGGGTAACGTCGTCCTCTCCAACTGCCTTGCCACCATGGCCAACATGCTGCGCTACCCGCTGGAGATGTCCATTCCTGCGGTTGCGCGCGAGGAGGCCAGCGGCCTGTTCGGAGACGACCTCGGCTCGACGGGCGGCGCGGTTCTGTTTCTCTACATCAACTTCGCCGTCAGCGATCACGACATCCGCGGCTATATCGCGCTGTTGATGGACCTGCCTTCGCTCGCCGCGCTGCGCTCGGTGGTGTCCGACTTCATCGTGCGGGTGCTGGAGCAGCCAAAATCGATACGGGCGTGATCCGGGTGCGCGGCGACGATACGCGCTTCGATGACGCCGCCCCGGGCGACCTCGCCTACGCGCTGCCCGGAGGGCCGGGCGTATGGGCATGGGACCTGGAGGCAGGCCGTCTCAGCGGGGACGCCCGTTTCGCGAGCCTGTACGAGGTCGATCCAGTCGAGGCTCTCACCGGCCTGCCGGGGGAAGTGTTCTTCAGGAACGTCCACCCCGATGACGCCTTGCGCCTCAGGATCGCGGTCGCCAGCGTGGCGCACGGCGCCGAGGTCTTCAACCGCGACTATCGGTTGATTGGCCGCCAGGGCGTCAGATGGCTCAGCGCCCGCGGTCGCGCCCATCACGACCTCGAGCGCGGCGCGCGGCGCTTCTCGGGAATCCTGATAGACATTTCCGAACAGAAGCGGGTCGAAGAGCAGCTCAGGATTGCGCAGACCGCGGGGGGAGTCGGCACCTTCGAGCATGTGGAAGGCTTCGGCACAGTCACCGTCGCGGCGCAGTTCTGTCGGTTGCTCGGCCTGCACGTAGCCCCGGCCCTGCCGGTGCGAACGATCAATGGCCTCGTCCACCCCGACGATCCCCCGCTCATCGGCCCTGCGCCGACGGAGCTGGCGACCCAACTCGAGCTCAGGATCCGTCGGGCCGATACCGGAGAGGAGCGGTGGCTCGCGGTGCGCGGCGAACGCCAGCGGGACACGGAACATGCCGGCTTCCGCTTCATCGGCGTGATCTACGACGTAACCGAAACCAAGAAGACGGAGGCCAAGCTGCGGGAACTCACGCGCACGCTCGAAGCGCGCGTGGAGGCCCGCACCCAGGAGCGCGACCGGCTGTGGAACGCCTCGCGGGACCTGTTCGCCGTGCTCGACCCGGACTGCACGATCAGCAGCGCCAATCCTGCCTGGAAACGGGTGCTCGGCCTCTCCGACGAGGAGCTGATTGGTCGTCGCTTCCACGATCTCGTCCACCCGCTCGACATGCCGCTCGCCGACATTCCCTGGCCGGCCTTCGACGGGGCCAAGGAGCCGAGAGACTTCGACGTGCGTCTCACCGCCAAGGATGGCGGGTCCCGCTGGATAAACTGGACGGTGATCCCGCTCGACCAGGCCTACTACGCCGTCGGCCGCGACGTGACCGAGCGCAAGCTGCTCGAAGAGCAGTTGCGGCAGAGCCAGAAGATGGAGGCGGTCGGCCAGCTGACCGGAGGCCTGGCGCACGACTTCAACAACATGCTGACCGGCATCCTCGGCGGCCTCGACATGGTCAGCAGACGGATCGACGCGGGACGACTGGATGAAGCCGGACGCTATATCGACGCCGCTTCGGCAGCCGCCAAGCGGGCGGCGGCCCTGACTCACCGGCTGTTGGCCTTCTCGCGGCGCCAGCCGCTTGCCCAACGCGCCGTGGACGTGAACGTCCTGGTGACCTCCATGCAGGATCTGCTTACCCGCACCCTCGGCGAACAGGTCGAACTGCAGGTCTCGCTCGATCAGCGGCTAAGCCCCGCGCTCAGCGATCCGAACCAACTCGAGAACGCCATCCTCAACCTCGCGATCAACGCGCGCGACGCCATGCCTGACGGCGGGACGCTGACGATCGAAACGGCGAACTCTGAACTCTGCGGCGTCCCCGGCGACGACGAATCTCCGCGGGGCGAGTTCGTCACGGTGCGCGTGCGCGACACCGGCGTCGGCATGCCGCCCGAGGTGCTCGCCCGGGTGTTCGATCCTTTCTACACCACCAAGCCCCTGGGCCAGGGGACCGGTCTTGGGCTCTCAATGGTTTATGGCTTCGTGCGGCAGACGGGCGGGGACGTGCGGATAACCAGCGAGCCTGACGCCGGCGCCGTGGTGGAGCTCTACCTTCCCAAGGCGCACGTCGAAGCGGTCGAGAGGCCGCCCCCACAGGCCGCCGGCGCGCCGCAGGGCAGCGGCGAATGCATCCTTGTCGTCGAGGACGACGAGCAGGTGAGGATGCTGGTCGTCGATGTGCTTGACGAACTTGGCTACCATGTCGAGGCGGTGGGCAACGCTGGCGAGGCGGTCGCCATCCTGGAATCGTCCCAGCGGCTCGACGTGATGGTGAGCGACATAGGCCTGCCCGGTCTCAGCGGTCGTCAGTTGGCTGAGATCGCCCGTGAAGCACGCCCAAAGCTGCCGGTGTTGTTCATGACCGGGTACGCCGCCGCAGCGGCCCAGCCGACCGGCTTCCTGGGCCCGCGCATGGAAATGATCTCCAAGCCGTTCGAACCCGACGCCCTGGCCTACAAAATCCGCCGAATGGTCGAGGACTGATTACTCGGTCTCGCGCCGTATGAACTCGCCAACCAGCCGCTTGAGCGCGGTGAACGCCACCAGGTCCATCAGCAGGGCGATGTAGCCCCGTACGCGCCGCCCCCTCAGCACGAAATTGACGTAGATAAAGACCACGCCCTCGCTGGAAACGCGCTGCAGCAGCTGACGCGCCGATCCCTCCACGAGCGAGGGCGTACTGACGTTCAGATGGCGCTGGAGCATGTTCCCGAGGGAACCCAGGCAGGCCTGCAGCACCACATTTCCCGTCTCCAGCAGGGCCTCGGGGGCCATGGCCGGTATTTCCGTGGGTGGCACGGCCGCGCCGGCGACCGCGCGCACGAGCTCCAGGCTGTTGGCCTCGGGAAAGACCAGCAGGGCGCGGCCGGAGATGTCGCCAGCGTAGTCCTGCTCGACACCCACGAGCCTGCCATGTTCGCCGCCGCCGATCATTTCTGCGGCCGCCTCGGGCGTGACGGCCGAGACCGCGGGCACCGTCAGGGTGACCTCCTCGCCGCACATCGTGGCAAGGCTCGACGCGGCCCGGCTTACGCCGATGTTCACGAGCTCCGTGAGGGCGTCGAGCTCAAGCTCGTTCAACCAGTATGGAGATGGCTCGGTCAATCACGCCCCGTTTGCTCGCCCCGACCCGGACAGCTTAGCGAATCGAAGCGCTTGAAACCAAGCCTCCCAATCGCGACCAATCGTGCGTCGCCTAGCCGCGTACTGGTCGTTCGCGGCGAAGGGGCAACCCAACCAGGCTGCAAGCCCGCACGGTCACTCCCGCCGGCAGCCACACCCTGCTCTCCGCTAACGACCTGTAACCGCTCGTGTCGGCTTGCCAACCCACCTCGGACCACTCACACGTGACGCAGAAGCTAGAACTAATTCCCCCCGGTGAATGTTCGAAAGGCATCCGAATCCGCCTCACCCTTTAGGTCAGAAGAAGTTGCTTTGCTTCTCCCCCTCCGATCTCGGAGAACGTCGCGCAAATTTAACCCCCTCGGAAGCAGTAGTTTAACCAAGTCATCTACACCTTTGGGTTGACCATCCTCCCGCCGATCAATCGCAGACATTATCGCGAGATCCATGCTGCGAGCGTTCAGTGAGAGATATTGATATAAATTGCGAAAATGTTCTTGCATATTTTCCCGGAACCCGACTCCGTCCTCGTCGACTGAGGCGAGAACATCGGCTTTGGAAAAAACAAGTATTACAGGCGTACCAACTTTTGGTGACAGTTTATCCGCGTGCAAATCAAGGTATCGCTGCCAAAATGCTATGTACTTCGTAGTGATGTAAGCACTATATGCGACCGGATCTCGAACGTATTCGCTGAGATCGACAAATAGTAAACATTTGTCTGACTCAGATATCCATTTCAAGAAATTGGAAGGAGTGTCATCGCTGAAGGAAAATCGCGTTGAAGGTGCAAACGTGTTTGAATCATAGAAACGTTCCGCCAATTCACCAGCAAAATCACCGATTTCCACCCGATAAGCGCGCGGAGAAGGCAACAATACCGACAAGATTGCAGATGATACAGACCTAATCGGAACATAATCAAATCTATATACATTCGTCTCATCTACTTGTGTTCTTGGTAGAAATGTTTGTTTGTTTAGACAATCGGATCCCGCCTCCAAAAACGATATTGTTGACTGACCTCGCAGCCGGATATTACCGGCGAGGGGGGACGTTACAATTTCGTTAAGTATTAACAAGGCACCCGTTGTCTTGCCGGAGCCCGGAGGACCCACAAGAGCCACCCTGTAAGACGAAAACTCGGATGCCCCAAATCTGGATCTCACTGTACTCAATATTACCTGAAATGTTATAAATATAACTGAAATAAAAACAATAATTCCGGTATCGGAGCGTATATCGTTTAAAACATCGGAAATTATAGCCCTCATGATCCAGCTCTCAGCTTATATTTCGATTGAATTTGGATAGCCTCTCTAAAAAACATCACAATGTACAAAAATATCACCACCCTGATTGCGTTAAGTGGGGATTCAAGACTCGAATATGACCAATCAACGCATAATATATCAAGTGATATTACAAATGAAAATAGAGCCGCTGCAAATAATAAATAGATTACCAAGATAGTCTTCGCACCATTTAATTCTAATTCTAAATCCTCCGATGTATTGGGTATCCGAAGACGTTGCAGTTCGTCAATAAGAAACACAGATATCGCTATTACAGCTACGAGCGCGGCATCATACGCGGGAATGGACAGGAGCCCAGATAGAGACCGATGTAATACACCGCGAATAAATGATGCCAATACGACAGGTGCAAAAGGAAACCAAAGATAAACCCTTCTCCAAGATCTTCCGAGATTCGATCCAAAATAATTCATTGAGCGCCCCCCCTCACAAAGGCATTGCTACATTGTCGACCCTGAAAGATGGCATGCCGAATCCGAACTTAAACCTCCTCCCCACGCTTGAAGTCGAGGCTCCGCGTGTGACGATTCAGTATGAAGTTACAATATAAAGCATCATCCGCTATTCCCCCGCCACGGGAAGCCACACCTTACTCTCCGCCCCCGGCTTGTGCAGGATCGTCACGGTCGCGGTGCGATAGTCCTCCGGTTTCGCGTCGAAGATGTTCGGCACGAACGTCTGGGGATTGCGGTCGTAGAGCGGGAACCAGCTGGACTGAACCTGCACCATGATGCGGTGGCCGGGGAGGAAGACGTGATTGGTGGGCGGCAGGGCGAATCGGTAGCGCTGGACCTTGCCGGCCGGGATGGCCGTGGGATGCTCAAAGCTGTCGCGATAGCGGCCGCGGAAGATGTCCATCGACACGTTCAGCTCATAGCCGCCCATGGCCGGATCATCGGCGTCCTGCTCGGGATAGACGTCGATCACCTTGACGATGAAATCGCCATCCGTGCCGGTGGTCGTCGCAAAGAGATCGGCGACGGGTGAGCCGGCGATCTGCACAGGGTGATCCAGAACCGGAGTTTCATAGACCAACGCGTCGGGACGACCGTCAGCCAGCGTCCGCTGGTCCGTCAGAAGCCAGGTCTGCCAGCGCTTGCCATCCGAGAAGGCGATCGGCCGCGTGAGGTAGGTCACCGGATGGGCCGGGTCGGAGACGTAGGAGTCCTCGCCGCCCGCCGGCGCGCCCCAGCCCAGGGCGTGGCTGCTTTCGAGGAAGAGCGCCGTCATCGGCTTGGCGCAGCCCTTGTCGCACGCCGCCGGCCACTGGTCGAAGCGATCCCAATGGTTCTCGCCCACGTCGTAGACGAAGGCGCGCGGCGTGTGGGCTTCGGGCGAGCCGGGCTTCAGGTACTGGTTGAAGAAGGGCAGCAGGACATCGCGCCGCCACTGCTCCCCGGTGTCGCCGTCAAAGGAGAGTGGGCCCAGGGTCGAGCCGTTATAGTTGGCGCCGCTGTGCCGCCAGGGCCCCATGACGAGGTAGTTGGCGACACCATCGCCGGCCGCCTTCAGCGCTTCGAAAGCATGGATGGCGCCCCACTCGTCCTCCTGATCCCAAAGGCCTTGCTCCCACAGGGTGGGAACCTTGTTCCCCTTGGCGGCGAGCAGCTTGTCGAGCGCCTGGCCCTGCCAGAAGCCGTCGTAGGCGGGGTGGTCGTGCAGGTCGCGCCAGAACGGATACTGCTCCAGGCCGTTGGCGGCGGCGTAGGCGCCGGTGGATCCCGCCGCCATGAAGGTCTCGTAGTCGTCGTATGCGGGCCGCTGCACCGGTTCGCCCTCGCCCCGCGCGCTGGTCTGCTCGGCGATGTAGTCGAGCCCCGGATTGCGGAAGGCGCCGTAGTGGAACCAGTCGTCGCCCATCCAGCCGTCCACCATCGGGCTCTCCGGCGCGGCGACCTTCAGCGCCGGGTGCGGGCCCAGCAGGGCCATCACCACCGTCCAGCCCTCGTAGGACGATCCGATCATGCCCACCCGGCCGTTGGATTCCGGCACGTTCTTCACCAGCCAGTCGATGGTGTCGTAGGCGTCGGTGGTGTCGTCGGTGTTGGTGTGGTTGAGCGGCCCGATCGGCGGCCGCGTCATGGTGTAGTCGCCCTCGGAGCCGTACTTGCCACGGATGTCCTGAAACACACGGATATAGCCGGCGCGCACGAAGTCAGCGTCGCCCGTCGGCAACAGGTCGATCATGTGCGGGCTGTCCATCCGCTCGGCGCGTTTCCTGGCGTTGTAGGGCGTGCGGGTGAGGACGATCGGGGCGTTGTGCGCGCCCTTGGGAATGACGATGACGGTGTAGAGCTTCACCCCGTCGCGCATCGGGATCATCTCCACGCGCTTGATGTAATCGTCCTGGGTCTTCGGAAGCTCGAGATGGGCGGGGATATCGCCGCCGCCCGGCGCCTGGGCCTGAGAGGCGTCCGTCGGCGCAGGGGCCTGCGCAGGCTGGGCGAACACCGGCGCGACCGCCAGGGCCAGCGCGGCGGCCGCCGCGCTCATCAGCATGATCTTCATCAAGTCTCTTCCCGACCGTTCCAGCCGTGGCTTTAGCCGTCCGGAGGATCATGGCCTAGACCGCTGACGGCCGCAGGTTCGCGCGCGCCCCGTTCTATGCGGGGAGCCACCGTCTCAATGGTGATTCAAGACTGTCGCGACGGCTTTAAGGGGCGGCGCGCTCGCGCCGCTGGTCCTTCACCTGCGCCCCGCTCCTTTTGTCTGCTCGGCCAACGCCGAGACGTCGCTGTTGCCGAGGTCCGCCAGGGCGCGCGAGACCGCACCGTCATAACAGGTGTCGTAGTCCTTGGTGCTGAGCTCTCGAGTATTCGGCACGGGCGAGCAGACCTGCCGGCCGGCGAGCCTGATCCGCGCGAGGATGGCTTTCTGACCTGACGAGGTGTGAAGGTTCAGGTCGCCGTAGGACACCTTTTTCTCGCGCGTCTGGTACAGGGGATTGGCGGGAGGATGGACAACGATTTCCTGCACCGTCCCCTGCGCCATGACGGCGGCTGGGGCCGCGTTCATGGTCAGGATGCAGAGAATAGTGGCGGCGAACGGGAGTCGCTTACCGGACATGTACGTGGTCCCTTTGTTGCACCGATATATAATGCGTAAACGTACAAATTAACAACAGGCGTGACCGCTTGCGCCGGCCGCGCGCCCCCTCCCTCTGGCGCTCTGGCGATCCCTTCGCCGCCGAACTCTTCATGTTGCAATGTCGGGACGGTCGTGCGTCGCCGCAAAAGCGATCAGGCCAAGGCGACCGGGGAGGGCCGCGCCTCGCCTCGCCCCGATGGTCAGAAGATCACTGCTTATAGAGGGCGGTGACCTGACTGTTGCCCAGGCTCGAGAGTGCTGAGGTCATCGCCTCGTCGTAGCACTTCTTGTAAACGGCGGTGTGGACGCTCGCATTCGACTTCGGACCGCAGACCTGGCGGCTCGCCGCTTTCAGACGGGTAAACATCGTCTTCTGGCCTTCGGGGGTGTTCAGATCGAGATCCGAGTAGGAAACGAGCTTGTCGCGAACCTGCGGCTTCCACCAGGCGGGCGAACGCACGTCTAGCCTTGCTCTGGTCGTCTGAGCCTGAGCCGCGATGGACGTCAGACATATGGCCGATGCTCCCAGCGCGATCGCCGTGAGCCTTAGAGCGTTACCGATCATATCTTTGATCCCCTGCGCTTAATCCTGATGTTCAATCGAACGGAAACGCACTTTTCGGGATAACGCCGCAGTGGTGGAACCGTTGCCGCGCGGAGCGCACGATGACTCGCCGCCGCCTGGCCCGTGAGATATCTCCCTGCCTGAAGGGGGGACGATTCATCATGCCTATGAAAATCCTCGAGATCGCCCTGGGAGGTGTTCTCGCGCTCGTCGCGAGCGCCGCGACCGCCAACGGCTTCGAGCAGACCGTTCTGCCCACGCCGTCCGCGCCGGGCTCAACGGTGAAGCCCTTCGTCCTGGCCTCCCCCGGTCGTATCGCGCTCACACATGTGCAGGTCATCGACGGCACCGGAGCCCCGGCCCAGGCGGACCGGACGGTGATCCTGGACGGCGGCAAGATCGCAGCGATCCAGCCGGGCCAGGCGCCGCTTCCTCCCGCGACCTCGGTCATCGACCTCACCGGATCGACGCTTCTCCCGGGCCTGGTGGGGATGCACGACCACCTGTTTCACATCGCCCGGCCGAACATCGACCCAAGCGGCCACAGCGACCCGCCGGTGATCGTGCCGCAGATGACCTTCTCGGCGCCCCGGCTCTACCTCGCCAACGGCGTAACTACGATCCGCACCACGGGCAGCGTCGAGCCGTATACGGATCTCAATATCAAGCAGGCCATCGACGCCGGCGAAGAGCCTGGCCCGCACATGGACGTCACTGGCCCTTATCTCGAAGGGCCGACCAGCATCTTCATCCAGATGCACCACCTGAAGGACGCCGAGGACGCGAAGCGCACGGTCGCCTTCTGGGCGGACCAGGGCGCCACCTCGTTCAAGGCCTACATGAACATCACCCGCGCCGAGCTGAAGGCGGCGATCGACGAGGCGCACCGGCGGGGCCTCAAGCTGACCGGGCATCTCTGCTCGGTGACCTATCCCGAGGCGATCGACCTGGGGATCGACGACCTAGAGCACGGATTCTTCGTCAATACGATGAATGACCCGGGCAAGACGCCTGACGTCTGCACCGCAGGCGACGGCGCCGCGACCCTGACGGCGATGGATCCGGACGGGGCCGAGGCCACGGGGCTGATCCACAAGATGATCGACCGCCACGTGGCCTTGACGTCCACCCTCCCCGCCTTCGAGCCGGTATTCTCGCAGCACTCGCGGCTCTATGCGGAGTCGCTGGCGGCGATGAGCCCTGAGGCGCGCGAGTCGTATCTTTACGTCCGTGGGGCCGCACTGGCCGCTTCAGAGGATCGGCGAACTCAGCGCGAGACCATGTACCGGCATGGCGTGGCGATGGAGAAACGCTTCCTTGACGCCGGCGGTCTGCTGCTGGCCGGCCCTGACCCGACCTCGACGGGAGGCATCGTCCCTGGCTTTGGTGACCTGCGCGAGATCGAGTTGCTCGTGGAGGGCGGCTTCACGCTCGAGCAGGCCGTCCGCGTCGCCACGCTGAACGGCGCGACCTATCTGGGACTGCAGGATCGCATTGGCTCAGTTGCGCCGGGCAAGGACGCCGATCTGTTGATCGTGCGGGGCGACCCGACCAAGGCGATCGATGACCTCGCCAATGTCGAAATCGTCTTCAAGGACGGGGTCGGCTACGACCCGCAGGCCCTGATCCGATCCGTCGCAGGAAGATACGGCGAGTATTGAACGGGCGCTCAGCCAACAGACTCGGAAAGCCAAGGCCTCGGTCAAGCCTTGCAGTTCTTTTTGACAACAACCGTCTTCCAACCCAAACGGCGTCTTGGCGGTCGGCGCGCGAAATTGTCGCGCACAAAAGACGGCGCAACTATCCATTAAACGGTATTTAGCAGTTTCCGACGAGATTCGGGACGGCCGATGCCTAAGACAAGAACAATACTAGACAATTCGAAAGAAATTTGGGGAAAGCGCGACGAGAACGGCAACGACCGACGCCTAGATTCCACAAGACTCGTTGGTCGCCAGAGTGAACGGAATCTGTTCGACGCCGCTCCCTTCGGAGTTTTGATCACATCCGGGCCGCGACCAGACAGTCCAATCACGTACGCAAATCCAGCATTCTGCGCGGCGACCGGCTATTCGGCCGAAGAGGTTCTCGGCCGGGACGCCAGCTTCCTCCAGGGCCCGGACACCGATCCCGCGCACGTGGCGGCCATTCAGCAGGCGATCGCCGAGAAACGCCCGATCAACCAGAGGATCCTGAACTATCGCAAGGACGGCTCACCCCTCTGGCACGACCTGGCGCTCAGTCCGTTGCTCACGGCTACAGGCAAGGTTCGGGGCTTCATCGGATTCCAGAACAACGTCACCGACGTGGTCGCGGTGCAGGCGCGGGCGTCCGAGACGCAACAGCTGCTCGAGGACCTGGCCGAGAACATTCCAGGCTTCCTTTCACGCCGGAGGCAGTCGCCCTCCGGCAAGTCGGAGTTTGTTTTCTTCAGCCGCTCGCTCAACCGGCTCCTGCAAGTAGATCAGGGCCCCGCCACGCTCGAGGAGTTTCTTCGCTACTTGCATCCCGACGATGTCGAGACCCTCGAACAGGCTATCTGCGTCGCGGCCGACCACCTGAGTGAGTTTCTGGTCGACTATCGGCTGCGCGCCACGACGGGGCGCGAGATGTGGATCCGCGCGTCGAGCCGTCCCCAGCGCCTCGCCAATGGCGACATCATCTGGGACGCCTGCGGCATCGATATCACGCGCGAGCGTGAAGCGCAGGAAAGCCTCGCCTACCTGGGCAACCATGACCCCGTCACGGGCCTGCCAAACCGAGTACGGCTGGAAGAGCAGCTACTCACGGCCGCCGGTGAGCAACTCACCCTCGTGGTCGTGGAATTCGACGAGATCGACGAGGTTCGCGCGGTGCTCGGGACAGGTCCGGCCGAGCGGCTCCTCCACGGAATCGCCGAGCGTCTCAACCGATGCGCCTACGGGCCAGAGCAGGTGAGCCGTCTGGGAGAGGCGCAGTTCGCCGTGCTCGCGCGACGCCAGGTCGGCGACACCCTGCCGGCGACGGTGCAACGGGAATTCGAGGCGCCGCTCGACCTCGGTGATACGTCGGTGGTGGTCCGGCCGCATCTCGGCCTCGCTCAGTACCCACCGCCCGAGGGAGGGCGCCCGGCCTCCGGCCCTGCCATGGCGGGCAGGGTGCTGAGGAACGCCCAGATGGCGCTCTACGAGGCGAGGCGCGCACGGACGGACCGAGCGGTGATTTACGAGGCGGGCCTGGAGGCGCAGGCGGCCCGGCGGATCCTTCTGAAACAGGCTTTGAGCGCGCCGCTGGATCTCGATCAGTTCGTCCTCGAGTACCAGCCGCTGGTGGACTTGCAGAGTTTGGAGATCATGGGCGCCGAGGCGCTGATCCGCTGGCGTCACCCAGAGGCCGGTCTTCAGCTGCCGGATGTGTTCATTCCCATCGCCGAAGAAACGGGCGCCATCGTGCAACTCGGCGAGTGGGTCCTGATGAGCGCGGTCCGCCAGGCCCAGCGATGGTCCAGGTATCGCCAGGGCATGCGCGTCTCGGTGAACGTCTCGAGCCTTCAACTCCGACAGCCGACCTTCTCGGCGGGCGTGGGCGCCTTGCTGGCTTCGGTCGGCTTCGACCCGCGGCTGCTCGAGATCGAGCTGACCGAGACCTTCCTGATCGAAAGTTCGAAGATCGTCGACGAGAACCTCCAGGAGCTGCGCCGCCTGGGCGTAAGCATCGCCATAGACGATTTCGGCTCGGGCTATTCTTCCTTGCAGTACCTGACGCGCTTCCCTGCCCAGCGAGTGAAGATCGACCGCTCGCTCGTGAGTGCGATCGGCGCGCGAGATCATGGAGAGGCGGTGATCCGCGGGGTGATCGAGCTCGTCCGCAGCATGGATGTCGACGCAGTCTTCGAGGGCATCGAGAGCCTGGCGCAGCTCGACTTCCTGCGGGCGCACGGCGCGAAGGTGGGCCAGGGTTACTATTTCAGCCCGCCCTGCCCTGCAGAGGCCCTGGAGGAGGCGCTGCGGACTCAGGCCGGCGCCTTTCCTCAAGCCCCCTGACGATCCCCCGTCACAGGCCTTGCCCGACCGGCCTCGCCCGCTCCATAGACGGCGGACCTGGCAAGGAGGGAGTTCCGCGCATGAAGACCGAGAGCATCCGCTATGAGGCGGACGGCCTGCATATGGTCGGCCATTTCGCCTGGGACGAACGCGCCCCGGGCCCGCGTCCAGCCGTTCTGGTCTTCCCCGAAGCGTTCGGCCTCGGCGACCACGCCAAGCAGCGGGCCGAACGCCTCGCCTCCGAGTTCGGCTATGCGGCGTTGGCCTGCGACCTGCACGGCGAGCAGGCCGTGATCACCGACCTCGCCCAGGTCATGCCATTGCTTGGGCCGCTTCGCTCGGACGCCGGCAAGGTCCGCGCCCGGACCGTCAAGGCGCTGGAAGCCCTTGTCGCACGTCCGGAGGTGGATGCGCGCCGCGTGGCCGCGATCGGCTTCTGCTTTGGCGGGACAATGTCCTTCGAACTCGCCCTCAGCGGCGCTGACATCCGCGCGGCCATCGGTTTCCACAGCGGCCTCCAGGTCACCTCCCCCGGCGATGCGAAGCAGATCAAGGGCAAGGTGATGGCCCTGCTAGGCGCTGACGATCCCGGCATCCCGGCGGACCAGCGCGCGGGATTCGAGACGATGCTGCGCGAGGCCGGCGTGGACTGGCAGATGACCCTGTACGGGGGCGTGGTCCACAGCTTCACCAACGAGCAGGCCGACCGCATGGGCCGCCCCGAGTTTGCGCGGTACGACGCCGGCGCCGACCGTCGCTCGTGGAAGCAGATGAGCGACCTGATGGCGGAGGTGTTCGCCTGAGCGCCCAAGCTCCGTTCGAGGCGCTCGTCTTCGACCTCGGCGGCGTGATCGCGAGCCACGACAACGTCGTCCTTGGACAGCGCATTCAGTCGCGATGCGTGGCGGGGACGACGCTCGATACACTGCGCGCGATCGGTGAAGCCGACGAGTTCGGGACGGGCGCGCCGATCGCTTCGCTTCACCGCCGTCTCGTCGAAGAGGTCGGATACTCGGCCGACTGGACGACCTTCCAGGCCGACTGGTGCTGTCACCTGGCGCTGGACCCGTCCATGCTTGGGTTCGTGGAGGCGCTGGCGCGCCGCAACCGGGTGCTGATCTTCTCGAACACCAACGCCGAGCACTGGGACTTCCTCGTGCAGGCGTCCGAGGGACGCCTGGCGCAGTTCGAGGCGTATCTGAGCCACGAGATCGGCCGGTTGAAGCCGTCGGTGGAGGCCTTCCTCCACGTCGCCCGCGCCGCTGGACTCGAGCCCCGACGGTCCATCTTTTTCGACGACCGAAAGGACAATGTGGAAGGCGCCCGCGCCGCCGGCTTCCAGGCGGAAGTCTTCACCGGCGAGGCCGCATTGCGCGAGCGCCTGCGCCAGGAAGGGGTGGCGTGGGCCGCAGACTCCGAGCTCAGCGCGTGAGCACGCCTCGCGTCTGCGGATCCCACTGACGCTCGATCTCTTCGAGCGTGCGCCCGCGGGTTTCCGGCACGAGGCGAAGGCTGAACACGAAGCCGAGGACGCCGATCACGGCGAAGCCTGCGAAGGCCGCCGTAGGCCCGGCGCCGGCGATCAGCGGGGGAAACAGCAAGGCTACCAGCAGGTTGGAGAACCAGTTGGCGAAGGTCGCCACGCTCATCGCCGCGCCGCGGATCGCCAGCGGATAGATCTCGGAGATCATCAGCCAGAACACCGGCCCAAGGCCGATTGCGAAGAAACCGACGTAGGCGACGAGTGAGGTCATGGTGACCGCCGGCGTCGCTCCGCCGGAAGCAAGCGTGAAGCCG
>DASXGR010000091.1:0-15805 GCA_036488935.1 Caulobacteraceae bacterium
ACCCGATCCGCGAAACCCTTGCGGGCCAGCGGTCAAACACGGCCGCACTCAAAGGCCGGATACATGACCGCTCCAGACTGCTCGCCGATCAGACCAAAGCCCCACTTGCCGGGAAGGGGCCGTCCATACATGACGGATTAATTTGTGAGTTTGGCAACAGTCCCAATGAGTGGGGCAGGTCAATCCGCTTGCTTTGGCGCCAGCCGCCAGATCCGGTCGCCGTGCCGCGCATGCCAGATCCCCAGGACTGGCAGGGCGATGGCCAGGTCACGTCCTCGCCGCACCAGGGACAGGGCGAGCGCCGTGGGCGACGCGACGCCGAAGATGTGGCCCAGCAGCACCAGCGCGCCCTCCTGCACGCCCAGCGAGCCGGGGATGAGGAAGCCTACCGCCTTCGCCCCGGCGGTCAGGCTGTCGATCACCAGCGCGCCGCCCAGAGTGGCGTGCACGTCCAGGAACAGCAGGGTGATCCAGGTCTGGACGCCGCCGAGCAGCCATCCCGCGAAATGCAGGGACCAGGCTGTCGCCACCGACGCCGGCCGGCCGCGGATCTCGCCGAACGCCTGAGCGACCGGGGGACCTCCGGGCCCGTCGTCCCGCTTGAGGACCCGCCGCAGGAGCCGCTCGATGAGTGGGGCGCCGTGACTTTGGGCCAGCACAAGCGCCGCGGACATCAGGATGAGCGCCCCGATCACCAGCAGGGTGGGGCGGCCCAGCATGTTGTGCGGGCGAAGGATGGTCAGCAGGGCCGCACCCAGCATGACGAAGGCCACCTGGCCGGTGAATTCTATCGCCAGGTCCGTGACCGTGGACGCCGTGGCGAAGTCGCCGGAGACCCCCTCAAGCGAAAGGGCCCGGCCCCCAAGCAGCACGGCGCCCACCTGACTGAATGGCAGGGCCTGGCCGGAGGCGTCGCGCACCAGCCTGCCCCACACATAGCGGCCTATGCGCGAGTCGCGCCGCCCTCGCCCGAGCAGCGCCCAGGCGACGCCCAGCAGGACCGCGAGGCCGATCTGGAAGGCGACGATCGCCGCAAATCCCCCCAGGCCCAGCCGGATGATTGCCTGGCCAACGGCTGGAAGGCCCGCGGACCACAGGAGCCAGGCGAGCAGCCCCGCACCGATCAGGGCCGTCAGAGCAGTGCGCAGTTTCACGCCGCCGCGAACTCTTCCTCGACGTCGAAGCAGCGCATGTAGTCCTGATATCGGTCGCGTTCCTCGCTCGGATCCAGGCCGAAGTCCTCGAACCGGTAGACGTTCTGGCCGTAGCCGCCGTCGGGCTTGGCCTCGACGTAGCCGAGCAGCCGGTCGCGGAACCTCGGGGTCAGCTCCATACCGAAATGGTCGTAGAGGCGCGTGACGGTCCCGACCGGGTCGCTCGTCACGGCCTTGTAGTGCACGTGGAACACCTGCGAGGCGGGCCAAAGGCGCTCGACGTGCGCCTCGATGATCCGCTGCGCGCCGCTCGCCCAATCGTGGGTGATCTGCGCGCCGACCGCGATCGGATCGACCTTGCGCGAGAAGGGCCGGCGGAGGACCTGCGTCAGGCGCGCGACCGAGGGCAGCACCTTCAAGGGATCGCGGTGGGAGAAGACGATTCGCGCGTCCGGATACACCGCGCGAAGGGACTCCATGGCAAAGACGTGGTCGGGAGCCTTCAGCACCCAGCGCGCGGGGGTCTCGCCCTGCAGGTGCTGCAGGAAGCGCTTGTGCACCCGGTAGCCGGCCATGTGTCCGGAGCGCTTCAGCCAGCGGCGGTAGGACGGAATCTCGTAGGTCGTATCGAACCGGAGGCTCTGGAAACTGTGCGCCGTGAGCTCGGTGCACTCCTGGGGCGTTCGCGCCTCGAAGGGGTGCAGGCTGCGCAGTTCCGGCGCGATCCAGTTAAACAGCTGAAACTGGCGCTGCACGCTGTCCGGTCCGGCGCCGTGACCAGCTGCGGGATGGTCGGGATAGGGGTGGATCGCCTGCCAGCAGCGAAGCACTTCGCTGTCCTCGTCCTCCGCCAGCAGGGCGTGCAGGAAGGACGTGCCGCTGCGCGGCAGGCCCATGACGAAGACCGGCGCCTCGACCGGACGGGTCAGGATCGAAGGGTCCTGCCGCTCGCGATCACGAAGGATCAGCAGGTTCTTGAGAAGGCGAAGGGTGTCCCAGCGGGTGGAGACTCGGCCGAACAGATTGAGATCCGCCTCTTCGCGATAAGCGCGCAGGAGATGATCCAGCGCCTCCTCGATGGGATCGGGGCCGAAGTCGTGCAGGCCGGTCTTTTTCCGGGCGAGGCTCATCAGGCGCTCGGCGTCCCGGCGCGGGGAGGGCGTGCGTTGGTCGGTGAGGCCGTCGAAACCCGAGATCAAGTGAGCCTGCGTCACAACCTTCTCCGCCGCCGCGCCCTGAGCCTCGAGGAGCGGCGAAGCGCGCACTGTCGCCGGTGACCGCCATGAAACGCCTCTGGCGCCGCGGCGGTCCCGGGCGCCCCGCCCGCTAATGCTTCGGCTCCCAGCCGGTAGCTGACATCTACGCCACCGTCACCGCGCAAGAACGGGACGACAGTGTGGCGCAAGATATGGCCAAGGCCGCGTCGAGACAAAGGGAAAACCGGCGCGAAGGTTCTTCGTCCGCCATCGCGGCGATCCGCCCCGCGTTCCCTTGCTCGACTAGGCGCCTTAAAGCGCCCCTGATGCAGCCATCCGCCACGTCTGCCGCCGTTCCCGCCGGCCTGAACCGTCGCACCCTGGGTCTCGCCCTGGGCTCGATGGGCGTCGTCTTCGGGGATATCGGAACCAGCCCGATCTATGGCTTCAAGACGGCCGTCACCCAGGCCGCGCGCGGACGGGTGGGGGAACCGGAAATCCTGGGGGTCATCTCCCTGACCCTTTGGGCGCTGATCATCGTCGTCACGGTCAAATATGTGGCCTTCATGATGAGGGCCGACAACAAGGGCGAGGGCGGCATCCTCTCACTCATGGCCCTGGCCCAGAGCGCCGTGGGCCGGCGTACGCGCACGATCCTGGTCCTGGGCATGTGCGGGGCGGCCCTCTTCTACGGCGACGCCATCATCACGCCGGCGATCTCAGTGCTCTCTGCCGTTGAGGGGCTCAAGACCGCACCTGGGCTAGCCAGCATGATCACGCCCTCGGTGGAGATCGCCATCACCCTGGTCGTGCTCGTCGCGCTATTCATGGTGCAGTCGCGCGGCACGGCCAAGGTGGCGGCCTGGTTCGGCCCCATCTGTCTGGTGTGGTTCGTCGTCATCGGCGGGATCGGCCTCAGCCAGATCCCGAGCGCTCCGCATATCCTGATGTCGATCAGCCCGGTGATCGGTCTGAAATTTCTTGCCGGGCACGGGATCATCGGCCTGTTCGTCATGGGCTCGGTCTCGCTAACCATCACGGGGGCCGAGGCGCTCTATGCGGACATGGGCCACTTTGGCCGGAAGCCGATCCAGATGGCCTGGACGGCGGTCGTTTTCCCCGCCCTGGCGCTCAACTATCTGGGCCAGGGCGCCTTCGCCCTGCACTATCTCGCCACCGGCGCCGGCTCGACGGACCAGGACTGGTTCTTCCTGATGGCGCCCGCGGTGACGCGCGTGCCGCTCGTGGTGCTGGCTACGGCCGCGACGATCATCGCCAGCCAGGCGGTGATCAGCGGCGCCTACTCCTTGTCGAGTGCGGCGATGCAGATGGGCCTGCTGCCGCGACAGGAGGTCCGGCGCACTTCGGGTGAACATGCCGGCCAGATCTATCTGCCGACGGTCAACTTCCTGCTTATGATCGGGGTCATCCTGCTCGTCGGAATCTTCAAGAATTCCGACGCCCTGGCGGATGCCTACGGTTTCGCCGTGACCGGCACCATGTCGGTGACCACGGCGCTGGCCGCCGTGGTCGTACGCCGCTTGTGGAAGTGGAGCCTGCCGCTCACCGCCCTTGTGGTGGCGCCGCTGCTGGCGGTGGACCTCGCCCTCTTCAGCGCCAATTCGCTCAAGCTATTGTCGGGCGGCTATGTGCCGCTTTCGATCGCCACGGCCATGGCGCTGGTGATGACCACCTGGATCCGCGGGAGCGCCATCATCGGCGAGAAGGCCCGGCGCGAGCGCCTCCCCCTCACGGACTTCCTTGCGTCCCTCGCGCGCCGGCCGCGGCACCAGGTGCCGGGCGTGGCGGTCTATCTGACCTCGGATCCGGAGCTGACGCCTGGCGCCCTGCTCCACAATCTCAAGCACAACGGCGTGCTCCATCACCTCAACGCAATCGTCAATGTGACCACCACCGACGAACCGCGGGTGCCGCCGGAGACCCGGGCGAAGGTCGAGCGGCTGAACGACACCTTTGTGCTCATCACCCTGGCCTTCGGGTTCATGGAGAACCCGGACGTTCCCGCAGCCATTGCAAAGCTCGACGAACCCGGCCTGTCGTTCGACGCGGCGGCGACGTCCTACTTCCTTGGCCGGCGGACGATCGTGCCCACGCACGACCGCGGCCTGCGCCGGCTGCAGGACCTGCTGTTCGTCGCTCTCAACCGCAACTCCGCCGATCCCAGCGAGGTGTTCGGCATCCCGCCCGGCCGGGTGGTTGAGATGGGCGTCCAGGTCGCCGTCTGATCAGCTTGCGCCCGTACAGCGGCCGCGCACAGTGAATCGGGCGCGCGGATTGCGCAGGACGTACTCGCCGGTCTTGCGGTCGATGAAGGAGACCTTGCCGGCGCTCTGCTCGAGCGTGATGCGCTGCGGGGTCATCGAGACGAATGCAAATGTATTGCGCGGCGTGAAGCCGGCGCCGAAGTCGTCCAGGATCCGCACGGTGCGCGAGGATGGACTGATGGTGATCCGCCGCGTCCAGCGCGTCCGGCCGTGATCGGGGCGGTTGGACTGGACCTGGCAGTTCAGCACCATCTGTTCCTGGGCCTGCGCTGCGTCGGTGGCAGCCAGCGCCAGGGCCAAACCAGCGGCCGCAAGCGCCTTCAGTCCGTGAGTCCTCATCGGCAGTCTCCCGTTGAAAGCTTTCCCTAAAGGGTGGCGGCGATGGCCGCGGGGCGCAAGCGGGCGCAGACTTGAGCATCCAGGGACTGGCGCGGGGCGGCTGCTGGTCGTAAAGGCCCGCCCATCATTTCTTTTCCTGCTCCCTAGAGTTGCTCCCTCCAGATGAAAACTATCCTGGCGCTTGCCGCCTGCGCCTCCCTGTTCGCCCTCGCCTCCGCCGTTGAGGCCAGCCCCGCTAGCAAGACCCAGACACCCGCGGAGGCGCAGAAGCCGCCGGCGCTGACCACGTCCTCTCCGGACCGCGGCGTGCTTTTCGCGCCCGAGGCTGTCAGCAGCGACGGCTCGGTGACGGTCGAGGGCCAGCGGATCGACTACCGCGCCATCGCAGGCACGATCGTCGTCCACCCCAAGGACTGGGACGACTCAGCCACGATCGAGCAGGCTGCGCCGAAGGAAGAGCCCGCCGGCAAGGAAGAGAAGGAACTTGGGGACGAGAACAATCCCAAGGCCGAGGCCTCGATGTTCTACGTGGCCTACTTCAAGAAGGGCGTCCCCTCCGCAGACCGGCCGATCACGTTCATCTACAACGGCGGCCCGGGTTCTTCGTCGGTCTGGCTGCACATGGGCGCCTTCGGCCCACGCCGGGTCGTGACCGCCGACGATAGCCACACGCCCGCCGCGCCTTATCATCTGGTCGACAACGCCTACAGTCTGCTGGACGTCAGCGACCTGGTGTTCATTGATGCGCCGGGCACGGGCTTCTCGCGCATTGCCGGCAAGGACAAGGAGAAGGCCTTCTTCGGCGTCGACGCCGACGCCCACGCCTTCGATCAGTTCATCCTCGGCTTTCTCTCCAAGTATGGCCGTTGGAACTCGCCCAAATATCTGTTCGGTGAAAGCTACGGCACGCCCCGCTCGGCGGTGCTGGTCAACGAACTGGAGACGAGCGACGACGTCGACTTCAACGGGGTGATCCTGCTCTCGGAGATCCTCAACTTCGATCTCTCGGCGGACGGTCCGGAGCTCAACCCTGGGACCGAGGAGCCCTATATCGTCGCCTTGCCGACCTATGCGGCGACGGCCTGGTACCACAACCTCATCCCCGGGGGGCGGCCGGCGGACCTCGAGGCCTTCCTGAAGGAAGTCGAGGACTTCGCCACGGGCGACTACGCCCACGCCCTCCTGGCCGGGAGCCAGCTCGATCCCGCCCAGCGGCAGGCGATCGCCGAGCGCCTGTCCCACTATACGGGCCTGCCAGCGGACTACATCCTCAAGGCGAACCTTAGGATTGACGGCGGGGAGTTCGAAAAGACTCTGCAGGACAGGGCGGACCTCACCACCGGGCGCCTGGATACGCGCTTCTCCGGCCCCTCGCTCGACCCGTTGAGCAAGGAGGCGGAATACGACCCGCAGTCGGCGGCGATCAGTTCGGCCTATGTCTCGCTGTTCAACGACTATGTGCGCAAGACTCTCGGCTTCGGCGATGGCCGTATCTTCAAGCCCGAGATCAACGTCTTCAAGTATTGGGACTACAATCACCAGCCGCCGAGCGCCGATCACCCGGCGGAAGGCATCGTCAACGTCATGCCCGACATCGCCAATGCGCTGAAGCAGAACCCCTCACTCAAAGTGATGGTTGCCGGAGGTTATTACGATCTCGCCACCCCGTTCTACGAGGGCTGGTATGAGATGCATCACTTGCAGATCCCAGGCAAGCTGATGTCCAACATCGAGTTCCACTACTATCCGTCCGGCCACATGGTCTATGCGCACGAAGCTTCGCTGAAGACCCTGCACGACGATGCGGCGGCCTTTATCCGCAAGACGGATAATCTGGGGCAGTAACACGGAGCGCCGGCGTCCGTGTTCAAAACAGATCCGGACGCCGGAGCCGCAGCGTCTGGACGAGCAGAAGCAGCTTGGCGTCGCGTATCAACCCGGCGTCCGCCGCCTTGGTGAGGTCGGCAAGCGACCGCTCGAGCACCTCGATTCCCTCGTACTCGCCCGGCGCGCCGCCGCCGGGCGCGATTCGGGCGGCTGCTGTGACGGGGGCGAGGAAGAGGTGGCAGGTTTCGGCGACAATGCCGGGGCTTGTCCAGACCAGCCCGACGTCCTCCAGCTCGCCCAGGCGCATTCCCAGCTCCTCCAGAGCCTCGCGCCGCGCCGCCTGGGCCGAGTCTCCGTCGGCCTTGTCGATCATGCCCGCGCAGGCCTCTTCGAGCGGTTCGGCCCCGCCGCAGATCATTACCGGGATGCGGTACAGTCGCACGGTGTAGGCCACGCGCCGCGCTGGGTCGTAGGGAAGAACGGCTACCGCGTGCCCGTGGCTCTGCACCTCGCGCCAGACCTCCTCGCCGTCGGGCATGCGGACAAGGACCCGTTCGAGGGTGGCGTAGCCGGCGTAGACAGTTTCTCGCCGCAGGATCTGGGGGCGCATAGCCGCGGTCAGTAGACCGTCCCTCCCTTTTTGGGGAGTGTGTCACGCCACAGGCGCGACAGTTGGAGAATACTGGGGAAGGACCGGGAAGTTGGTGATGATCCAGCTTCCCCACCTGACCTCATTCCGCTCGGCCACCCTCCCCAGAGGGGGCGGGATAGTGGGGAAGCATCGGATAGGATGTAGGGGAAGGATCAATGGGTTAGGGAAGAACCAAGCTTCCCCACCCGGTCTCGCTTAGCCCGACCACCCTCCCCAGAAGGGGAGGGAAAGGTCTTCAGCGCTCTCCTTCCCGGCGAGGGAAGGAGAGACGTTACTTTATACTTTGGTCAGCTCGCAGCCTTGGTCGAGCGCTTGCCGCGGGCGGAGGCGGCTTTCGGCGGCTGACGGCCACCCTTGCCCAGGCCCATGTTCTTGGCGAGGGCCGAACGTGCTGCAGCGTAGTTAGGCGCCACCATAGGATAGTCCTTCGGCAGGCCCCACTTCGCGCGGTAGTCCTCTGGGCTCATGTCGTACTTGGTGCGAAGATGACGCTTCAACGACTTGAACTTACGCCCGTCTTCAAGGCAGATCAGATAGTCAGGCGTAACCGAGCGACGAACCGAAACTGCAGGCTCCTTGCGCGGTTCAGGTTCAGGCTGAGCCACGGAAATGCCGGAGAGAGCCCGGTGAACGGCTTGAATCAGCGCCGGAAGTTCACTCGTCGTGGTTTCGTTGTTCGACACAAATGCGGCGACGATTTCGCTGGTTTTTTCAACGATCGTCTGGGAACTCGACTCGTCCATGGTTTTCCTCAGGTTGGGGGTAACTTGATAACTCATATTCGATCGACCAACAAGCGTGCAAGGCAGAAACGTCTCGAACAACTGCGCAGATCGTGGCAACGCCGGGAATCGCTGAGCGGAATTTGGCGGTCGATCGTGTCGTCATTCTGGCCCCTCATCATTAAATCTTAGCCAGCGAGGCGTTGCAACGTGTCGGTCGTGAAGGGACGGCGCGACGGTGGCGCGGTTGCGGACGAGTCAAGAAATAGTGGAGTTGACCGATGGCCGATGACACGGCGCACTTCTATGAACCCAGGAACGGTCATGGTTTGCGCCACGATCCATTCAACGCCATCGTCGCGCCGCGGCCGATCGGATGGATCTCCAGCCGCTCGGCGGCCGGTAAGGTTAATCTGGCTCCGTACAGTTTTTTCAACGCATTCAACTATGTTCCGCCAATCGTCGGATTTGCCTCGATTGGGTGGAAGGACAGTGTGGCCAATGTGGCCGAGACCGGCGAGTTCTGCTGGAACCTCGCCGTGGAGGCGTTGGCCGAGCGGATGAACCTGACCTGCGCGCCCGCCCCAGCCGAGATCGACGAGTTCGACGTGGCCGAGCTGACTCACGAACCTTCGCAGCTCATTTCCGTCCCGCGCGTACGCGAGAGCCCAGTGAACTTTGAGTGCAAGATGACCCAGATCGTGCGACTGCGCACAGCAACGGGCGAGGAGGTGGAGACCTGGCTGGTAATGGGAGAAGTCGTGGCCGTGCACATCGACCGCTCGGTGATCGTCGAGGGAGTCTATGACATCCTGGCTGCGCGGCCGGTCATGCGAGCCGGTGGCCGCGCGGATTACTTCAGGATAAGCCCTGAAGATCATTTTCTGATGTATCGTCCCGGCTGGCCGCTCGTCTGACCCCCGGGTCCTGGATCGGACGCGGCCTTTACCTGGACCGCAGGGCGCCCCTGAGGCATAGAGCGCTGCGCCGCACGCAAGCCGTCGGCATGAGCTCAACGGTTCGGGAGCGCCCATGCGCGTCGTGATGATCGGGACGGGCTATGTCGGCCTCGTCTCCGGGGCATGCTTCGCCGACTTCGGCCACATCGTCACCTGCGTCGACAAGGATCAACGCAAGATCAGTCAGCTCGAGGCGGGCGCCATGCCGATCTACGAGCCGGGCCTGGCGGGGTTGGTTGCGCGCAACGTGGCCGAGGATCGCCTGTTCTTCACCACCGATGGCGCCAAGGCCGTCGCCGAGGCCGACGCGGTCTTCATCGCCGTGGGCACCCCGTCCCGTCGGGGGGACGGTCATGCCGATCTTAGCTATGTGCACGCCGCAGCCGAGGAGATCGCCGGCCAGGTGCAGGGCTTCACCGTGGTGGTGACCAAGTCGACCGTTCCGGTGGGAACCGGGGACGAGATCGAGGCGATCCTGCGCCGCGTGCGGCCCGAGGCCGACATTGCGGTGGTCTCGAACCCCGAATTCCTGCGCGAGGGTTCGGCCATCGGCGACTTCAAGCGTCCCGACCGCGTGGTGGTGGGCGTCGAAGACGACCGCGCGCGCGCAGTCATGAGCGAGCTCTACCGCCCCCTGTTCCTGAACGAGACGCCGATCCTCTTCACAGGCCGGCGCACCTCGGAACTTACAAAGTATGCCGCCAACGCCTTCCTGGCGCTCAAGATCACCTACATCAACGAGATCGCCGACTTGTGCGAGAAGGTCGGCGCCGACGTGCAGCAGGTCGCCCGCGGCATCGGCCTGGACAACCGCATTGGATCCAAGTTCCTCAACGCCGGCCCGGGCTATGGTGGTTCATGCTTTCCCAAGGACACCCTGGCCCTGGTGCGAACGGCCAATGACGCCGGCGCTCCGGTCCAGCTCGTCGAGACCACTGTGCGGGTCAACGCAGCCCGCAAGAAAAACATGGCCGAGAAGGTCGCCGCGGCCATCGCCGGCGGACCGGCGGGAAAGACGATTGGAATCCTTGGGCTGACGTTCAAGCCGAATACGGACGATATGCGCGACGCGCCCTCGCTCGACATCGTACCGGCCCTGATCGCCATGGGCGCCAAAGTGCAGGCGTTCGACCCGGAAGGGCATGAGGCGCGCGCCCTGCTCGACGGCGTCACGTTCAAGGACGGTCCCTATGACGCCGCCGACGGCGCCGACGCTCTGGTCATCCTCACCGAGTGGGACCAGTTCCGCGCCCTCGACCTCGAACGGGTCCGCAAGCTGATGCGCACGCCGCAGGTCATCGATCTTCGCAACATCTATCGCCCTGAGGAGATGCGCCAGCGGGGGTTCTCGTACGCCAGCGTGGGAAGAGTGTAAGTCGCTCCCCGTCTCCGGCAGGGTGGTCGAGCAGGATCATCCCCGGCGGTTTGGCCCCAGATTTCCTCATCTGTCGCGCCTTCGGCGCAACACCCTTCCAATGAACGACAGGGACTGTGCAGCGCGGCGCCGCTTGGTGCGTTGAAGAGTGCGGCGAATTGGGCCAAAGACCGGCTCTCCTGGCCGAGAGGACGCCCCTTGGTTGAGATCCCGTCCCTGGATACCGCAGCGCCGAACGAGAGCGGTCGGTCTGTAGCGCCCCAGGTAAGCGTGATCATTCCGCACTATCAGGATCTCTCGCGCCTGGACCTGTGCCTGCAGGCCCTGGGGCGCCAGACGATCCCGCGCGGTCAGTTCGAGATCATCGTGGCGGACAACAACTCGCCCTGCGGCGAGGCGGCGGTGGCCCAGGCGATCGGGGGGCGTGCGCGGCTGACCATCGTGCGCGAGAAGGGGGCGGGGCCGGCGCGCAATGGCGGGGTGGCGTTGGCCCGGGGGACGATCCTCGCCTTTACCGACAGCGACTGCGTTCCCGAGCCCCAGTGGCTGGAAGAGGGCCTCAAGGGGCTGGAGTCGGCCGACTTCGTGGGCGGCACGGTGGAGGTGCTGGTGGACGATCCGCAGGCGATGACGCCGGTGGAGTGCTTCGAGCGCGTGTTCGCCTTCGATTTCCGCACCTACATCCTGAAGAAGAAATTCACGGGGTCCGGGAACCTTTTTTGTCCGCGCACGGTGTTCGACGCTGTGGGCGGCTTTGCCAGCGGGGTGTCGGAGGATGTGGAGTGGTGCATGCGCGCCCGCGCCGCCGGCTACTCGATCGGCTTCGCCCCCCGCGCCGTCGTCGGCCATCCCGCCCGCCGCAGCTGGAACGAGATGGAGACCAGGTGGCGGCGCCTGAATTCCGAAGCCTTCCTACTCCAGCGACGCGAGCGCGGCGGCGAAGCCAAGTGGCTGGTCAAGTCTCTGGCGATGCCAGCTTCGGCGGTGGTCCACAGCGTCAAGGTGATGGTGAGCCCCAGGCTCGAGCGGCTGGGCGACCGCTTCAAGGCGATCGCCATCCTCCACCGCGTGCGCTGGTTCCGAATGGTCGACGGCCTGAGGCTGCTGGCGAGGGGCTGATGCGCCCCTCCCCTTAACCACGGAGGCGCGGAGGAGCACGGAGGTCAGGGGCGCCTCTGGAAGATTCGGGAGGCGGCGGAGCTGAATCGCCGGCCTTCGCCCGGCGCTAAGACAGTCGGAGCGCCCGACTTCCCGCCGTTTATCCTCTTCGTGCTCCTCCGCGTCCTCCGTGCGTCCGTGGCTTCGACGGCGCCCGCCGACACTGGTTCAACTGAGATGAGCGATTCCGCTTGCCCACACGGGGAGGGAGGGGCGCGGGATCCCCCTCAGCTTTCCCTCGCCCCCGCCAGGCCGCGGGCCTCGGCGGGGGCGCCGCCCGTTAGTCGGATTCCGGCGGGACGGCCATTGGGTCCCTGCGCGGCGTGGCCGCGGGTGGGATCGCCAAGCAGGCGCCGGTACTCGGCCTCGGGCAGGCCATAGGAGGCGTCCGCGATCTCCAGCAACCGGTCGCGGTCGAGAATGGTGATCACCCCGCGACGGGCGCGGATCGTGCGATAGCCCTCGAGCCGGTGCAGGGCGTCGGTCACGCCCGGCCGTCGCACGCCCAACATCACCGACAGCAGCTCATGGGTGAGCGGCAGCTCCGGTCGCTCCATCCGGTCGTGGGCCATCAGCAGCCATCGGGCCAGCCGCTCCTCGATCCGGGCCCGGCCGTTCGCCAGCGCCGTGTGCGCGGTCTGCACCATGTAGGCGAGGCCGAAGCGCAGGAAGACTTCCTTCAGGCCCGGATGGGTCTTCATCACGGCCTTCAGGTCTTCGGTCTCGACACACTGACCTGCTCCGGCGACCTGGACGAAGGTCTCGTGCGGGGATCGGTCATCGCCCATGACGACGGGGACCCCCGTCATCCCGTCGAAGCCTACGAAGCCGGTCTCAATCCGACGTTCCTGCTTTCCGCTGGCGACTACGGATATGAATCCGGATTCGGGGAAAACGATCTGGCGGATCGGTTCGTTGGGCTGCTCGAGCACCTTGCCCGCCGGTAGGCGGATCGGGTGCAGGTACGCCGCCAGGGCCGCCAGATCGGCCCGGGGAAGGATTTTGAGGATGTGGTTTCGATAGGTCCGCGATTGATCCATGCGCTACTTCTTCGGGCGACGCCCGAGGCTCCTTGCGGCCCTGTCCGTCACGGCCGACCCAGATCAACGCTAGAAATGACGTTCGGGTCATTCCGATCCCAAACCCGCGGCAAAGCGTCCGATAAAGTCGAGCTTTCTAGAGCCGTGCGAAAAAGCACATTATGTCAGGTCCGGACCAATCCTGCCGTCAACCTGCCGTTGTCGCGGCCGAAGATTGGCCGCGCTGGGGCCGTAGTCGCGAGGAAGAAATCGAAATGCTTAAGAATATCAGCAATGGTGCTTGCGCCCGAGCTCACAGCTGGGCATGAGGACGCGTGTGCGGTGACGTTCCCAATCTCGATGATCGGGCGTCCTGGACACTTCAAATTCTAGACGAGTTCCAAAAGGTACAGGGTGTGACCGAAACGCAGTCTTCCCTTCGTAACCATCTGCTTCGCCGGCTGCCGGCAGATGCCTTCGCGACGCTCGCTCCATATCTGGAGCGGACGCCATTGACGGCTCGCTCGGCGGTGTTCGAGGCGGAGCGGCCCATCGAGAGGGTCTGCTTCCCGGAGTCGGGCCTGATCTCGATCCTGGCGAAGAGCCGCAGCGGGGGGCGGATCGAGGCGGGCCTGATCGGGCCAGAAGGCGCGTGCGGCATGGCCGTGGTGCTGGCGGACGACCGCTCGCCCAACGAGGCGGTCGTGCAATGCGCGGGCCAGGCCACCTGGATCTCCGCTGACCGGCTGCGTCAGATGGTCAAGACCACGCCTGAGTTGGAGCGCATCCTGTTGCGCTTCATCCACTCTTTCATGATCCAGACCGCCCACACCGCTCTGGCCGACGGCCGCGCGCGGTTGGACCAGCGCCTCGCGCGCTGGCTGCTGATGGCGCAGGACCGCCTGTCTCGCCCGGAGCTGCCGCTGACCCACGAGTTGCTCGCCAGCATGCTGGGCGTGCGCCGGGCCGGCGTGACCGTGGCGCTCAACGGACTCGAGCGCATGGGCGCGGTTCGCATGAACCGCGGCGTGGTCACAGTGGCTGAGCGTAGCCTGCTCGAAAACGTCGCCGGTCCCTGGTACGGCGTCCCCGAACGCGAATACCGCCGCCTGCTTGGCGAGCCCCTGGCGCTCTGCGCCGACTAGGGCCTGATGCGGTTGCGTGGGACACACGCAATCGCTGAACACATTCGTATCTAGAGCAAACCATCCCCGTTCAGACGGTCCTGTCTGAACGGGGTTTGTTCTATGGGGACGAAAAGCCGCAGGCTGTGCCGGAGCGGCCGCGAAGTGCGCCAAAAAGTGTCTGAAATGGGGCCTTGAGGCTGGGCCCCGGCCCGCGCCCCCACCGGCGAACCCCGCTTCCCCTCCGCCCCGGACCGGCGCACGCTTCCCTCAAACAGGAGGACGCGCATGGCAGACGACGAAGGGCCCCAGGGGCCGGACTTCACCGCGGGCGTGCCGGCCTCGGACATCGGCGAGGGCCAGATGCTGGCCGGCCGCGTTGGCGAGGAGGCGGTGCTGATCGTTCGCGTGGAGGGCGCGCTGCACGCGATCGGCGCGGAGTGCACCCACTACCATGGCCCACTGGCGGAGGGACTCATCAAGGACGGGACGGTGCGCTGCCCCTGGCACCACGCCCGCTTCTGCCTGAAGACCGGCGAGGCGTTGGGCGCGCCGGCCATCGACCCGGTGGCCTGCTACGCGGTCGAAGAGACCGGCGGGAAGGTGTTCGTAAGGACCAAGCTCGAGCCCCCGCCCAGGCCCTCCAGTCCCCCCGACGCGCCCAGGCGCGTGGTCATCGTCGGCGCCGGCGCGGCCGGCTTCGCCGCTGCCGAGATGCTGCGGCGAAAGGGCTTCGCGGGCGAGCTGGTGATGCTCACCGCCGACGCTCACGCCCCGTACGACCGGCCCAACTGTTCCAAGGACTTCCTGTCCGGAGACGCGCCGCCCGAGTGGATGCCCCTGCGCGAGGACGGCTTCTACCAGGCGCAGAAGATCGACCTTCGCCTCGGGACCCGCGTGGAAAGCGTAGATCGGGAGGCGAAGACCGTGACCCTGCAGGGCGGCGAGACCCTTGCCTGGGACGCGCTGATCCTGGCGACCGGCGCGGAGCCCCGGCGCCCGCCCGCCTTCCAGCCCAGCGAAAACATCTTCCTCCTGCGCAGCCTCGCGGACGCCCAGGCGCTTTCTGAGGCCGCGCAGAAGGCCAAGGTCGCCGTCGTGATCGGCGCCAGCTTCATCGGCCTGGAAGTCGCCGCGGCCCTCCGCAAGCGCGGGCTGGAGGTGCACGTGGTCGCCCCCGAACCCGTCCCGTTCGAGACTATACTGGGCGCCGAGGTCGGCCGCTGGGTGCAGGGCGTGCATCAGGCCAAGGGCGTGGTGTTCCACCTCGGGACCCAGGCGCGCCGGTTCGCCGGGGGCCTCGTCAGCCTGGACGACGGGACGACCATCGCCGCCGACATCGTTGCGGTCGGCGTGGGCGTGACGCCGCGTGTCACCCTGGCGGAGGGCGCGGGCCTCGCCGTCGACAACGGGGTGGTGGTGGACGATCGTTTGCGCGCCGCGCCGGGGATCTTCGCCGTCGGCGACATCGCCCGCTATCCCGACCCTGTCTCCGGCCAGCTTATCCGCGTCGAGCACTGGGTCCACGCCCAGCGCCAGGGCCAGCATGCCGCGCGCGTGATCCTGGGCGAGGACCGTCCCTTCACGGACCCGCCGTTCTTCTGGTCGGCGCACTACGACCAGACCCTCAACTACGCCGGCCACGCCGACAGCTTCGATCCTCCGAACACGGACGGTTCAATTTCCGGCTACGACGCCGCCGTCCGCTACGAAAAAGACGGACGCCTCCTGGCCGTGGTTACGCTCGGCCGGGACCTGGAGAGCCTGCAGGCGGAAGCGGCGTTCGAGGACGGGCAAGGACCGCCGGGGTGAGGTCGCCCCGCGAGCGCTCTCCTTCGCGTTCACGCGGCCGGTGGGCCGTCGCCCTCGCCATCGTCGCCCTGTGGGGCGGCGCCGTATTCGCTCAGAGCGCGCCTGGCTTCGACGCTGTAACGACCGCCGTTCACGCCGGGACGTACAAACAGATCACCAGCGTCCTTGTCGCCCGCCACGGGC
>DASXGR010000135.1:0-7372 GCA_036488935.1 Caulobacteraceae bacterium
CGCCAGGGCCATAGCTTCGCCGACCATCAGTAGGGCTGGTCCATCAAGGCCTTCTGCGGCCTGCGCCAAGCCGCCCAGGGTCGTGGCGATGCGCCGTTCGGTCGGCAGGCTGGCGTTCTCAACGATGAGGGCCGGCGTGGAGAGCACGCGACCGGCTTCGATGAGGCGGCTGGCGATCATCCCTGCGGTTGCGAGGCCCATATAGATCACCACCGTCTGGTTCCCGCGGGCCAGGGCCGGCCAGTCGAGGTCCGGCGCCTCTCCGGACTTGGCGTGCCCGGTGACGAAGGTGACCGCCTGGGCGGCGCTGCGATGCGTGAGCGGGGCGCCCGCGGCCGCGCCGGCGGCCAGAGCCGCGGTGACGCCCGGAACCGCATGGCACGTCACGCCCGCCTCACGGCAGGCTTCCAATTCCTCCCCGCCCCGGCCGAACACGAACGGGTCGCCGCCCTTGAGACGGACGACGTTCAGGCCTTCGCGCGCGAAGGCGACCAGCATCCGGCAGATCTCTTCCTGGGCGTAGCTGTGGCGGGAGCGACGCTTGGCGACGCTGACCCGGCGCGCCTGCGGCGGAGCCAGCGCAAGTATCTCGTCGCTCACCAGCCCGTCGTGGACCACCACGTCCGCGGTCGCGAGGACCTTGAGCGCCTTGACTGTCAGGAGGTCGGGGTCGCCGGGTCCGGCGCCCACCAGCCAGACTTCGCCGGTCGGCGCGGCGCCGGCGGAGCCGCCGCTCAGGGCGACCAACCGATGGGGTCTTGCGCCTGGACTGCCCACTTCCGCCTCGTTTAGAGAGTCTAACAGGGAACAGTTCCCGGGCGACCCTCGCCTGGGGTTGCCAGATGGGTCCAGAACACCCATTTCGCAACGCTAGGACTTCTACCGGGGGTAATAGTAAATCTCATGGAGACGCGTCGGCGCCTTCCGCCTCTGAACGCCCTTAGAGCGTTTGAGTCGGCCGCCCGCCACCTCAATTTCAGCCGCGCCGCCGAGGAGCTGTCGGTGACGCCCGGCGCAGTGTCTCAACAGATCCAGAATCTTGAGGACTATGTCGGCGCGGCGCTCTTCAAGCGGACGCCGCGCGGCTTGCTGCTCACCGACTCGGCGCAGACCGCCCTGCCTGCTCTTCGCGAAGCTTTCGATCGCCTGGCCGACGCGTCCTCCCTGCTGACCGCCGCCGTCGACGGCCGCCGCCTCACCCTCACCGCGCCGCCGTCATTCGCTGCCAAATGGCTCGTCCCGCGCCTGGGCCGTTTCGAGGCGGCGCATCCGCAGGTGGACGTCTGGCTTTCCGCCGACATGGACCTGGTGGATTTCGCCGCCAGCGATGTCGACCTTGCGATCCGCTATGGTCCCGGTCCCTATCCGGGCCTGGAAACGATCCGCCTGCTCAATGAGACGGTGATCCCGGTCATGAGCCCGGAGCTCGCATCGTCGAACCCGATCCGCGCCCCTGCGGACCTCGCGCGCCACGTCCTTCTCCACGACGGCTCGTCAAACGCCGATGAAAGCTGCCCCGACTGGCAGATGTGGCTGGCGGCCCGGGGCGTGCGCGGGATCGACGCCACGCGCGGACCGCGCTTCAACCAGTCGAGCCTGGTGATCGAAGCGGCCGTCAGCAGCCGCGGCGTCGCCCTCGCCAAGCGAACTTTGGCCCAGGACGATCTCGACGCCGGACGCCTGGTTGCGCCTATGCCGATCTCGACCCTGATCGACTTCGCCTATTTCCTCGTTCACCCCAAGGCGAAGGGTCGGCTGCCACAAGTGAAGGCGTTTGTGGGGTGGATTCGTGGCGAAGCCGAGACCCACGAGCGTGCCCTCGCCACAATCGACAACGGCGCCGGGATCTAGCTCAGCCCGTCCAAAGCGTGGACTTACGCACGATTTCGTACGTTGTTTGATTGAATTATTTACATTTTTTGTCCGAATTCGACGTTGTTTTGCACGACCCCATAGCTAAGGTCGCTTCCGGCGGCCGTTACGGTCGCTGGGGCATAAGCTGGGGCTAAAAATGAGCAAAATGAAGTTTGCCATGGCCATGCTGGCCGTGGGCGGCGGCGTTGGAACGGCCGTTCAGGCGCAGGCGACGACGGTTAAGCTGGATATTCCGGCCAATCAGGTGTTGACGCAAATCACCCTCGTCGGCTCCACGCCGCAATTCGACTACGGCGCCAATTCATACAAGTCATCTGTCTTCTCGACCGACGCCTTCTTCCATGGCGGCACACCCAACTCGGCTCTAGGGATAGACACGACGAATCCCGGTTGGCCGGCGCCGGGTGAGACGTATCCCTACAGCATCGATACTACCGAATTCAAGGGCGTTACATCTGGGCCGTCCTACATCCACCTGACTTTTACCTCGGACTCGACCACCTATACAGGCGTGGCGTACATCGACGCGGCGGCAGAGCTAGAAACGATCAGCTATGCAGCCGTCCCGGAGCCAGAGGCGTGGGCTCTGCTCATCGCCGGCGCGGCCCTCACCGGGGGCGCATTGCGGACGGCGCGGCGCCGTCAGGCAGCGATCGCGTAATAGTAAAGGGATCCAACCGAAGTTTGGGTTGCGGCGCACCGTTGTGCGAGCTTGAGCGTATCGCGCACGGTGTCGTCGCAATAGAAGGCAAGGCGCGTAAGCCCTTGCGCCGCGCCGGCCAGCAGGCCCGCTTCGAGCAGCCGGAGGTTCAGGGGGCCGCCACGATAGGGGGTGGCGACGACGCGCGCCTCGACCTTCGCCAGGTCCCCGTCGGTGGTCCAGAGGATCGTTCCCGCGGCTCGACCGTCGACGAGCGCCACCATCCCGTCCACGCCCTGATGGCCAAGCGAGTTCAGCACCCGGACGGGATCTCCGCCCAACTCGGCCGTGACGAGCCACGTCACTTCTTCCCGCGCCGCCGCCTCGAGCGGCACGATCACCGGCTCGTCGCCGAGGCCTCGCGCGTGCAGCCGGTCCAGCATCGGACGCAGGTGCGACAGCAGAGCCTCCAGAGGCGCCTCGAAATCCCGCCGCTCGCGATGGGGCGTGAAACCGCATGCCCTTGCGAAACCGACGGCCGCATCGTCTCCGTCGAGGATCATCGGCGACCAAAGACCATTGGTCTCGTTCACGACCAGGCTCACCGCTGCGTCGAACAGGCGCCGCGCCACCCCCTGTCTGCGATGCGCCGGGACGACGTGGATGCTGAGCGGAAATCCCTTCGGATCAGGGCGGACGCGCCAGATCAGGCCTGCAGCGCCAGCGAGCTCGCCACCTCGCCGCGCGATGAGGAGTTCAGGTTGACCCCCTGCCAGTTCCGGCAACAAGGCCAGGCAAGCCCGAGACTCGGCGTCGGTAGCGCGCGTCACGCTGATCTCTTGCATGTTCAATCATTAGCAATCAGCCAGAGACCGTGACCAGACTGCTGTTGATCGGCGCTTCGGGCATGGACTGGCCGGGATTTGACCAGGCGACGCGCGCGGGGACCCTGCCGCATCTTGCGGCCCTCCGCCGGCGAGGCGTCGCCGGCTGGCTGTCGGGCGCGGCGGACAATGCCGGACCGGCGCCGTGGGGGTCGATCGTCACGGGGTACGAACCCGAATACCACGGCGTGTGGCGATCAATGGAGGAATGGCCAGGCGGCGTTCGCCCCACGACCCGCGCGTCGTGGCGGGTCGCACCGCTCTGGGCGCGGCTGGAGGCGGCCGGCCTGACCACCGGCGGCGTAGGCTGGCCTGTCAGCCGGCCGGGCGCGGCCTGGGGCGGCGTTCACATCGACCCCGACTTCGCAGCACCGAGCGGGCGGACGACGTCGGAGTGGGCGCTCCCCCTTCATTGCGCTTCGCCCGCCGCTCGCGAGGCGCTTCGGGCGCGGCGGGTCCATCCCACCCAGATCACCGCGGCGATGCTACGGCCGCTCGTCCCCGACATAACCTCGATCGACCAGTCGCGGGACGCCAACCTTCCCGGCCTTGCGGTTGGGCTGGCGCAGGCCGCAAGCGTCCAGGCCGCCGCGGTCTGGCTGATGGACGGGGCCTCAGGGGACGATGCGCCGCCGCCCGAGGCGATATTCGTACACCATGCCTGCCTCGGCTCTGCGCGCGCCGCATTCGACGGACGCGAGGCGGGCGCGTTCGCGGAAGTCGTCCCTGGGACGTGGCGCTTCCTCGATGGCCTGATCGGCCGTCTGGCCGAACTGGCGGGACCGGACGCTCTCGTCCTCGTCGTCTCGCCGGGGTGGAGAAATTCTCCGGGCGTCGTCCTGGCCGCGGGTCCCCCTGTAGGGTCCGATCCCGATTTCCACGGCGCAAGCCTGCTGTCGATCGCCCCCACCGTTCTCGGACACTTTGGGTTGCAGGATGCTGCGCTGCCCTCCCCTCCGCTCCCGTTTGTCCGCGCCGAAGGGGCGGTGTCGACAGCGCCCACGCCCCTACTCGAGCGTCCTGCCAGGGCTGACGCCCGTCTGGTCCATGCGCTGCGCAAGCACGGCTATCGCCCTCCGCGGCGGCCGCCCCCCGCGTGGCGGGCGACGGGCGCCGCCGAGCTGGCGCGCCTTGTCCTCACCCGGCACCCCGCCCTTGCGGCCGATCTCTCCGAACAGGCTCTGCGGCTGGACCCGAACAATGTGCTCGCGCTGAGATCGCGCGTGCGCGCCCTCGTGGCCTTGGAACAGCCCAACCCGCTCCCCGAGTTGGGGGATCGGCTCCTCCAGGTCGCGCCGCATCGGGGCTGGGGGGCGCTGGCGCATGGCGCGCACCACGTTCTGCGCCGGGAGACACGCCTGGCTCAGCCCTGGTTGGCGAAGGCGGAAAAAGACCCCGAGGTTGAGACCCTGCTCACCGTCGCGGCCGTCTGGATCGCCGCCTCGCGTCACGGATCGGCAGAGCGGGTGTTTCGCACGATCCACCAGCGAGACCCCGAGAATGTCTCCGCCGAGATTGGCCTGGCGTTGTGCCTCGGCATGCGCCGGGACTTCCTGGGCGCCGAAGCCGCGCTCAACCGCGCCCTGAGACGAGATCCGACCCGTCCAGCCATCCATTTGCAACTCGCTCAGATCCTGGCGCGCAGCGGCCGCAAGGCCGAGGCGGCGCAGGTGGCGCAGGTCGCGCTGCGGCTGGGCGCCTCGCCGGAGATGGCCGCCGCGGCTGGCGCTGGGCGGCTGGGCGGTTGACGGCGCCCGCTCAGGCGAGCGCACAGGACACGCTTAACCGCTTGCCTCCCGCCGAACTTTGCGTATGTTCCGCGCCCTCGCGCAGGGCCTCGACGCCCGGCCGGACGGGTGCATAGCTCAGTTGGTAGAGCAGCTGACTCTTAATCAGCGGGTCGTAGGTTCGATCCCTACTGCACCCACCACTTTTCCAGCATTTTGAGCTGGTTATGGTGGAATCCGGCACAAGGCTTCCGCGTATGACGTTGCGGACCATGTGAGGCAGTTGGCACGCGCAGGCGGGAGCCCGACATCGGGGCCGAGCGCTACGCTGTCGGTTCGGGCACAACCTGGTAGTAGACGCCGTTCGCGCCATAGGCGGGCGCCAGCCAGTAGTTCCTCGAGTTCGCGCTGCAGAAATAGTACGGGTACTGGCCTCGCTTGAAGAAGCTGCAACCTGGCGGCAGCGCCGCGAAGGTCCTGTCCACCACAGGGACGCTCGCCGCGCCCGCTGCGACGCCGGCGTTGTAGGCGGCATCGTTGGACGCGGACGTCACCGCGGCGCCGACCGCCGCCCCAGCGACGGCGCCAGCCGCCGCCGCGCCCCAGCCACCCCAGCCGTAGCCACCACAGCCATAGCAGCCGCCGCCGTAGTAGCCGACCACCGCGGGGTTCCCATAGTAACCGCCGGCGTAGCCACCGTAGCTGTCGCCGTGCACGACCTCGCCGTCACCCGCCGCAGTTCCATGGACGTAGCCGCCGGCGTCACTGGCGTGGGCGACCCCGTTTGGGCCGGCAGCTGTCCCGTGGGCGAATCCGCCGGCGTCACCGGCGTGGGCGACCCCGTTCGGGCCGGCAGCTGTCCCATGGGCGAATCCGCCGGCGTCGCCGGCGTGGGCGACCCCGTTCGGGCCGACAGCTGTCCCATGCTCGAAGCCGCCGGTGTCGCTGACGTGCGAGAAGCCGCCGTTCGCGTCCTTGTGCCAGCTGTCGTTGCCATGGAAGCCGCCGAAACCGCCTCCGCCGCCGTGGAAGCCGCCGAAACCGCCACCACCACCGTGGAAGCCGCCGAAGCCGCCGTGGAAGCCGCCGCCGCCGAAGCCATGGAAGCCACCGCCAAAGCCCCTCGCCGCCCCCGCGCCGGGCGAGACAAGGACGCCGAGCGAAACAACCGCGCTCGCTAGTCGGAGTGCACGTTGCATGGCGGTCCTCCTCACTTCGAGTTGGTGTCTGTGGCCGCAACCGCCGCGCCGCGGCCGCCTGCGGCGCTCGGCGGCTGGAACGCTATGCGCTTGGCCGCAGCGGCCCGATCGGAGGCGAAGGCCGAGGCGTCTACCGGCGCGCCAAGGCGCCAATTCGAATAGTCCGTCTCGTAGTTCGCGTGCGACGGCTCGTTCGGGTAGTTCGTGCGGATCATGCGCGGCAAGTGGTCGTCCACGCCGATCCACATCTCGCCCTGCGCGTGATTGAGCGTGATTGCGATAACGTCGGTCGGCACGCCACCCACCACATTGGACCGGCCGACGTAGAAGGCCGACTTCATCCCTTCGTCGTAGACGTCGCACGGATTGGAGACGATCACGTCTGCGAAGGGGAAATAGATCTCCGCCCGATCCCAAGCCGAGGTCAGCATCTCGTCGATGGTCGCCGGCGCGTCAGCCACCGCCACCAGATCCTCTGACGGCACGTACGCCATCACCGTCTTGCCGTCGTAGTAGAACTCGTCGGGCACGCCATCGCCTGACTTGATCACCCGCAGCTTGTTTGGGCGCTGCAGCGTCACATCGCTCTTCACCATGTAGTAGAGCGGCTGACCGTTCCGCGCGGCGCGCTGGTAGGTGTCGACGGCCGTGAACGACAGGGTCTGGGCGGCGCTAAGCGCGGTGCAACTCGCCTTGAGGATCGCCACGGCCTTCGGGTCGGTTGCCGGATTCACGGTCGGGGATTGGACCGTAGCCTGGGCGAGCGCGGCGTCGCCCCCCATGGCCAGCAGAGCTGCCAGAACGGCCCCAACCGTGTCTCTGAGCGGGATGCGCAACATCGAGACTCTCCCCGGAAGGTTGAGCCGTTCTAGGGATCGCCACGTTCGCAACAATCCGGTCTTCCCCGGAAAGGCCGGTGGAGGAATTGCGGAACCACCCTGCGCCGGGGGAGCCGCAGCGCAGCAGACGATTAGAAGCCGACCTCGCTTGGAAGCCGCCAGACGGCGGAACGCGGGTGCAGGACCTCGGCGATGAAGTCGATCACCG
>DASXGR010000181.1:0-30710 GCA_036488935.1 Caulobacteraceae bacterium
GCATGAGCCAGGCGCCGGCGATCGAGGTGAAGTTGTTCGACAGCCCCGACGCCCCGGTCGGCGGCGCCGGCGAGCCTGGCGTGCCGGGCGCCGCCCCGGCGCTCGCCAATGCGGTGTTCGACGCCACCGGCCAGCGCGTACGCACGCTGCCGTTCAGCGCGGCGGGCTTCACCGTCTGACGCGCCGACAGCCTGACGCTTGCCAGCGCGGCGCGGCGGGCTAAACCCGCCCCCGATTGATGCTCTCGAGGAGCCGATGGCCGCCACCCGCACCGAGACCGACACGTTTGGGCCGATCGAGGTGCCCGCCGACAAGTACTGGGGCGCGCAGACGCAGCGCTCGCTTCAGAACTTCAAGATCGGCTGGGAGAAGCAGCCGAAGGCGGTGGTGCGGGCGCTGGGCGTGGTCAAACGCGCCGCGGCCGAGGTGAACATGGCGCTGGGCGTGCTGGCTCCAGCAAAGGGCGACCCCATCGTTGCGGCCGCGCAGGAGGTGATCGAGGGCAAGCTCGACGACCACTTTCCGCTGGCGGTCTGGCAGACCGGCTCCGGCACCCAGTCGAACATGAACGCCAACGAGGTGATCTCGAACCGCGCGATCGAGATCCTTGGCGGGACCATGGGCTCCAAGAGCCCCGTCCACCCCAACGACCACGTCAACATGAGCCAGTCGTCTAACGACACCTATCCGACGGCCATGCACATCGCCGCGGCCGAGGAAGTCACTCATCGCCTGCTGCCGGCCCTACGCACCCTGCATGCCGCGCTGGACGCAAAGGCGAAGGCGTGGGCTCACATCATCAAGATCGGCCGCACTCATACTCAAGACGCCACGCCCCTGACCCTTGGCCAGGAATTCTCCGGCTACGCCCAGCAGGTCGCCAACGGGATAAAGCGCGTCGAGATGACCCTGCCCATGCTCATGGAACTGGCCCAGGGTGGAACGGCGGTCGGCACCGGCCTCAATGCCCCCGTCGGATTCGCCGAAAAGGTCGCTGAGCACATCGCCGCCATCACCGGCCTTCCCTTCACTTCAGCGCCCAACAAATTCGAGGCTCTGGCCGCCCACGACGCCATGGTCTTCACGCATGGGGCGATGAACACGGTCGCGGCGAGCCTGTTCAAGATCGCCAACGACATCCGCTTCCTGGGCTCGGGCCCGCGGTCGGGCCTGGGCGAGCTCTCGCTGCCTGAGAATGAGCCGGGCTCCTCGATCATGCCCGGCAAGGTCAATCCAACCCAATGCGAGGCCCTGACGATGGTCTGCGCGCGGGTGTTCGGCAACGAGTCCACCATCACCTTCGCCGGCGCCTCGGGGCACTTCGAGCTGAATGTATTCAACCCGGTTATGGCCTACGTCTTCCTGCAGTCGACCCAGCTGCTGGCCGACTCCGCGCGCAGCTTCACAGAGCACTGCGTCGTCGGAATCGAGCCTCGCGAGGACAACATCAAGGCCTCGCTCGAGCGGTCCCTCATGCTGGTCACCGCCCTCGCGCCGACGATCGGCTATGACAACGCAGCCAAGATCGCCAAGACCGCCCACAAGAACGGCACGACCTTGCGCGAGGAAGCGGTCGGAGGCGGCTACGTCACCCAACAACAGTTCGACGAGATCGTCCGCCCGGAAAAGATGATCTCCCCCGGGTGACTGGATCGATCCTCCTCCGCGCTTGCGCGGGGGAGGGGGACCGCGAAGCGGTGGAGGGGGCGGGGTTCTCGATCGGGTTCAGCTGCGAACGGCGCCAGACGCTGAAGCCAGCGCGCGAGCCGCGGCAGCCCCCTCCACCACTTCGTGGTCCCCCTCCCCCATTCCGCTTCGCTTCATGGAGGAGGATCTGGCTCACCCCCAAATCGGCGGCTTGCGGTCCTTCCAGGGCAGCTCTTTCTCCAGCTGGCCGGCGAGGCGGTAGAGGGTCGCTTCGTCGGCGAACTTGGCCGTGAACATCATGGCGATCGGCAGGCCCGACTGCGACTGCCACAGCGGCAGCGACAGCGAGGGCTGGCCCGTGAAGTTGAATGGCGGAGTGGTGGCGTAGGTCGCCGCCTGACGCCGATCGAACTCGCGCAGCTCCAACGTCAGCGGATCGAGCCAGTCGATGCGCGGCGAAGGACTCGACATGGTCGGGGTGAGGAAGACGTCGAAATCCTCGAAGCGGGTGAGGATCTGGCGGACGTAGAGGCGCAGCTGCTGCCAGCCCCAGAAGGCCTGCTGTCCGGTCAGCCGCTTGCCGGCTTCCCAGCCGCGCTTCGCCAGCGGCCCCAGGTCGGCCTCCCCGGGCTCGCGACCCAGGAGTTCGATCCAGCGCTGGATGCTGGCGGCGAAGTTCGACGCGCTGACGAGACCCTGCGCCCGGTATAGACCGCGGTAGTCGATCCCAAGGCCCCCCTCGATCACCTCGTGCCCGAGGGCCCGCAAAGTCTCGGCGGTCTCTTCCAGCCGCGCCTGCACCTCCGGATCGATAGCCCGGCCGCTGGGAGTCTCGGCCGACCAGGCAATGCGAAGGCGCCCGGGGCTACGCCCTACCTCGTCGAGGTAAGGTCCGGCCTTGGCCGGCGCCTGGAACGGATCGCCGGCCTGAGGATAACCGGTGGCGTCCAGCATGGCCGCGCTGTCGCGGACCGTGCGGCTGACCACATGGTGCACCGAAAAGCCCATGGCGCCGTCGGTCACTTCGCAGATCGGCGTGCGGTCGCGCGTGATCTTCATCCCCACCAGGCCACAGTTGGCCGCGGGGATGCGGATGGATCCGAGGCCATCGCTCGCGTGGGCCAGCGGAACCATGCCCGACGCCACCGCCGCTGCTGCGCCGCCTGAGGATCCGCCGGAGATGTGCTCGGGGTTCCAGGGATTGCCGCATGCGCCGAGGCGCTCTGACGTGGTGACGCCGGGAATCCCGAATTCCGGCGTGTTCGTCTTGCCGAGCAGCACGACGCCGCTTTCGCGGTATCGGCGGACCAGTTCGCTGTCGACCTCATCGGCCGCCACCTGGGCGAAGTTGGATCCAGAAGTCCTGGGCCATCCCTTCACCTGGGCGCCAAGGTCCTTGATCAGGAAGGGGACGCCGCCGAACGGGCCGCTGCGCAGCGGGTCGGCGCTGGCTAACGCGCGAGCCTCGTCATAGCCCTTGTAGACGACGGCGTTCAGCACCGCGTTGTGACGCTCAATCCTCTCGATGGCCGCGTCGACGAGCTCGGCTGGCGTCACCTGCCGCTGGCGCACCAGTTCGGCCAGTCCCAGGCCGTCGTACTCGGCGTACTGCGCAAATCCCATGGCGTCTTCTCCTCACCCGGCGCTCCGTTCCCGGGCGGGATCAGATCATCCGCGGGACAAAAACGCCACCGTGGTTATCGTCGGAACGGTGAGTTCAAGCTCGGCGCGAGACGGAGAAGTCGGCCAGGGATTCCAGGCCGTGCCGCCACTCGTTCGCGGGGAAGACCGCCAGAGCCGCCTTGGCGTTCTCGGCGTATTCGCCGGCCAGGTCGAGCGTCGCCTCCAGGGCGCCGGCGCCGACGATGAGTTCGCGAGCGCGGCGGAAGTCCGCGTCGGTCTGCTCCTTGCGGCCGATGGCGCGCTCCCAGAATTCCACTTCGCGCGGGCCTGTCCGGGCAATCGCCAGGAGGAGCGGAAGGGTCGCCTTTCCTTCCCGGAAGTCGTCCCCGGCGTTCTTGCCGAGCGTCTCGGTGACCCCGCCATAGTCCAGCGCGTCGTCGGCGAGCTGGAACGCCAGACCGAGATTGAGCCCGTAGGCGCGAAGGGCCGCGCATTGGGCGGCGCTGGCGCCGCCGGCGACCGCGCCTGCCTCTGCGGCGGCGGCGAAGAGCTCCGCGGTCTTCGCCGAGATGATCTCCAGATAGGTGGCCTGTGAGAGCCCGAGGTCATGGGCGCGGGTGAGCTGCAGCACCTCGCCTTCGGCGATCACGCGCGACGCGCGGGCAAGGATGTCCATGGCTCGCATTGAGCCGGTCTCGACCATCAGTTCGAAGGCGCGGGCGAAGAGGAAATCCCCCACCAGCACGCTTGAGGGCGCGCCCCAGATGAGATGAGCCGCGACCTTTCCCCGGCGCAGGCGCGAGCCATCGACGACGTCGTCATGCAGCAGGGTGGCTGTGTGGATGAACTCGACGGCTGCGGCCAGCTTCAGGCTCGCGTCTCCCCGGGCGCCGGCCAGACGCGCCGCCACCACGGCCAGTAGAGGGCGCAGGCGCTTGCCGCCGGCGTCGATGATATGGTCCGCAAGTGCGGGTATGACGCTGACGGGGCTCTGCATCCGGCTACGGATGATCGCATCCACCCCGGACATGTCCGACGCGGCGAGCTCGACCAGCCGGTCGATCGACGGTTGCCGGCGCGGAATGGCGGCTTTGACGACGTCCAAGGGAGCTCCTTAATGACCTCGCGCCCCTCGAAAACCCGGGCCGCCGACCGGGGCGACAATGGTCAGGCGACGAACGACGGTCAAGCGATGGGGACGCCGGCGATTTCCAACAACGGCGCAGAGACGCACACCCTTCTGGGCGGCAGTATTCGCTTTAGTCAGCCGGCCACGGGCTACCGGGCCGGAATGGATGCGGCGTTGCTCGCGGCGGCGTGCGATGTCGCGCCAGGCGAGCGCACGCTCGACGTGGGCTGCGGGGTCGGGGCGGTCATGCTGCAGGCGGCCTTCCGACGACCGGAGGCGAGCTTCGTCGGCCTCGAGGCCGACCCCGAATCCCTTGCGCTGGCGCAGGCGAACATCCGCCTCAATGAAATGGAGGACCGCGTGCAGGCCATCGGCGGGGACGTGGGCGCGCCCTTCGCCAAACTCGGGCTGCCGACATTTGACGCCATCCTGGCGAACCCGCCCTTCTTCGACGATCCGGCGGCGATCCGGGGGCCATCGCCAGCGCGTCGGCGGGCGTGGATTGCGTCGGACGGGCTTAGCGCATGGCTCGCCTTCCTGACAAAGGCGGTCCGCGAGGGAGGTTCGATCACCTTGATTCACCGCGCCGACCGCCTCTCCGACATCCTTTGTGGCCTCCAGCCGAAGGCGGGTTCATTCCAGGTCCGGCCAATCCATCCGTTCGCAGACGCGCCAGCCAAGCGCGTCCTCGTGCGGGCAGTGAAGACTGGGCGCGCGCCTTTGCGGCTCCTGCCGCCTCTGGTGATGCACGACCGCGACAGCGCCGCCCGCCACACGTTGGTGGCCGAAGCGGTGCTGCGCGGCGAAGCCGACCTCTCGTGGCCCCGCTAAAGGACCGTCAGGCCTGCCCCCACAAGCTCAGTTCTTCGACTGATCGACGAGCTTGTTCTTCGTGATCCACGGCATCATGGCCCGCAGGCGAGCGCCGACGGCCTCGATCTCGTGCTCTGAGGCGCGCCGGCGGGTTGCCTTGAAGCTCGGCTGGCCAGCCGCGCACTCGACCATCCAGTCGCGGGTGAAGCGGCCGGCCTGGATGTCGTCAAGGATGCGCTTCATCTCGGCTTTGGTCTCGGGCGTGACGACCCGCGGGCCCGACACGTACTCCCCGAACTCCGCCGTGTTGGAAATCGAGTAGTTCATGTTGGCGATGCCGCCCTCGTAGATCAGGTCCACGATCAGCTTCACTTCGTGCAGGCACTCAAAATAGGCCATCTCGGGGGCGTAGCCCGCCTCGACCAGCGTTTCGAAGCCCGCGCGGATGAGTTCCACCAGGCCGCCGCAGAGCACCGCCTGTTCGCCGAAGAGATCGGTCTCGCACTCCTCGCGGAAGCTTGTCTCGATGATTCCCGAGCGACCACCGCCAATGGCTGAGGCGTAGGCGAGGCCGAGGTCCAGCGCGCCGCCACTGGCGTCCTGCGCCACGGCGATCAGGCAGGGCACGCCGCCGCCGCGCAGATATTCGCCGCGCACGGTGTGGCCCGGCCCCTTGGGGGCGACCATGAGTACGTCGATGGACGGCTTCGGCTCGATCAGCCGGAAGTGGATGTTCAGGCCATGGGCGAACAACAGGGCCGCGCCATCGCGGATGTGCGGCGCGATATCCGTTTCCCAGATCTGCCGTTGCAGTTCGTCGGGCGCGAGGATCATGATCGCGTCGGCCCAGGCCGCCGCTTCGGCGACGGTCATCACCTTGAGCCCTTCGGCCTCGGCCTTGCGCGCCGACGCCGAGCCCGGACGCAGCGCCACGGCGACGTTTGCTACCCCGGAGTCACGGAGGTTGAGCGCATGGGCATGGCCCTGTGAGCCATAGCCTACGATGGCGATCTTCTTGTCCAGGATGCGCGCGAGGTCAGCGTCGGTGTCATAATAGACGCGCATGGGCAGTCTTGTCCTTGTCCAGTCGGGGCGCCCGCGGGGGCGAGCGTCGCTTTCCACAGGCAATCGGCGGGCGGGTCAAGGCGAGCGGGTGCAACCGCAGCCGATTCGGCTTACCTGTGACGTTATGGACGGCTCGTCTCACATCTCGTCGGGGACTGGCGAACGCCAGTACCTCGACCTGCTTGCCGAGGCTCTCGAACACGGCGAGCGCCGGGACGATCGCACGGGCGTCGGGACCCTGGGCCTGTTCGGGCGGTCGATGCGCTTCGACCTCGCGCAGGGCTTTCCGCTCCTGACCACCAAGCGGCTGCACTTCAAGTCGATCATGGTGGAGCTGCTGTGGTTCCTGCGCGGCGACACCAATGTGCGCTGGCTGCACGAGCACGGCGTGACGATCTGGGATGAATGGGCCGACGCAGCGGGAGACCTGGGCCCGGTTTACGGCAGGCAATGGCGCTCGTGGGCCGCGCCTGATGGGCGCTCGATTGACCAGATCGCCCGGGTCATCGAGAGCCTCCGGTCATCGCCGCACAGCCGCCGCCACATCGTCAGCGCCTGGAACCCGGCAGACGTGGACGACATGGCCCTGCCGCCCTGCCACTGCCTGTTCCAGTTTCACGTCGCCGGAGGGCGGCTCTCGTGCCAGCTCTACCAGCGCTCGGCGGACCTGTTCCTTGGCGTGCCCTTCAATATCGCCAGCTACGCCCTGCTCACTCTGATGATGGCCGAGGCGACGGGCTACCGGCCGGGCGAGTTCGTCCACGTCCTGGGCGATGCCCACCTCTATCTCAACCACGTCGACCAGGCGCGCGAGCAGCTGGGGCGGGAGACCCTTCCCTTCCCCACCCTTCGCCTGGCGCCGAAGACCGACATCTTCGCATTCGAGCCTTCGGACATCACCCTCGAAGGTTACCGCGCGCACCCCTCGATCCGGGCGCCGATCGCGGTTTGAGCGTGAGCGTCACCCTCACCGTCGGACCTGTCGCGCGCGCCGCCAACGGCGTGATCGGCGTCGGCGGCCAGCTGCCCTGGCGGCTGAAATCGGATCTGGCGATTTTCCGCCAGGTGACGATGGGCAAGCCGATGATCATGGGCCGCAAGACCTGGGACAGCCTGCCCCGCAAGCCGCTGCCCGGCCGCACCAACATCGTGCTTTCGCGGGATGGGGCCTTCGAGCCCAAGGGCGCCGTCGTCTGCGAGGACTTCTCGGAGGCAGTCCAGATCGCCCGCGAACAGGCGGCGGAGGACGGGGCTGACGAGGTCTGCGTCATCGGCGGCGCGGAGATCTTCACCCTCGCCCTGCCCCGCGCCCGCCGCCTGTATCTGACCGAAGTCGAGGCCGAGCCCCAGGGCGATGCGGTGTTCCCGTCGTTCGACGAGCGACCCTGGCGTGAAATACGCCGGGAGGCCCACCCCGCGGGACCCGACGACGACCACGCCTTCGTCTTCCGCGTCCTCGAACGCCGCTGAACAGTCCTCGGCTCAGCCGAGCGGCAGCCAGAGCTCGACGCCGCCCTCCCCCGTGCCGGGATCGAAGGTTGGCATGTGGCGCTCGAGGCTCGGACCCTCCGCCAAGGTGAGTCCCGCTCCCGGAAGCCAGTCGTCGAGGATGGCGCGGTAGGTCGCGCCCAGCCCTGAGACGTGGCCGGCGTGGTGAAAGATTGCGTACCGCTGAGACGGGATTCGAAGTTGCGCGAGATCGCGTGGCGCGCCCGAAAAGTCGCTCACCTCGACGGCGCAGGCGTAGTCGAAAGCGCCTTCCTCATCGATCTGGGTGAGGACGCCGATCGGGATCGGGTGTGTCCTGTTCAGGATCGCGCCGATCTCGGGTCCGAAGCGGCGCCACTGGTCGGCGATCACGCGGAGCTCGCCGAAAGATCGCCGCTCGCGCAGGCCCACGGCGAGAATGGCGTCGGCGTCGTGGAAGCGCGGCGGCGCGGGATGGACGCCGGTCGCCTCATCGAGCTCCAAAGGCGCGAGGAGGTCGAGGCCGGTTGTCGTCCCCTCGCGACGCACGGCTTCAGGCGTCGCGCCAAATCTTGTCCGGAAGGCCCGGGAAAACGCCTCGTGCGAGCCGTACCCGCTGGCGAGCGCGACATCGAGTATGTCCTGCGCGCCGGCGGCGAGCGCCTGGGCGGCGCCCGAGAGACGCCTCGCGCGGACATAGTCCATCACCGTCATGCCGACCGCCTCGCCGAAGGCATGGGCCAGGTGGTGGCGCGAGACGCCGCACGCAGACGCGATGGTGGCGAGCGAAAGGGGGCGAGAGAGGTTCCGATCGATCACCCACAAGGCCCTGTCGGAAAGGGACATGCCGGCTCCCGAGGTTCCTTTCCAGTTTTCGCCCCACCGCAACCCCGATCAAGCGGGCGCCGCACCGGCGCGATAGTTCTCCCACACCAAACCGAACGCGGAGGACCGCCGTGATCTATTGCAGCGCATCCCAGCTTGCCAGGGCGCTGAAGGCGCGCCGGCTCTCGTCGCTGGAACTCGTCGGAGCGATGATCGCCCGCATCGAGCGCCTCGATCCCAGCATCAACGCCGTGGTGGTCCGCGACTTCGAGCGGGCGCGGACGGCCGCGCGCTCGGCGGACGAGGCGTTGGCGCGGGGCGATCAGCGCCCCCTTCTCGGCGTGCCCATGACATTGAAGGAGGCGTTCAACGTCGCCGGGCTCCCTACGACCTGGGGACTGCCCGGAACCTCGCAGATCCCGATCACCGCAGACGCCGTTGTGGTCGAGCGTCTGAAGGCCGCTGGCGCGATCATCCTGGGCAAGACCAACATCGCAATGATGCTGGCCGACTGGCAGACCGCAAATCCGCTCTACGGCGTCACCCGCAATCCCTGGGACCTGGCGCGTACGCCTGGCGGCTCATCCGGCGGCGGAGCGGCGGCGCTGGCCGCCGGGTTCACCCCGCTCGAGTTCGGTTCGGACCTTGCGGCCTCTCTGCGCGCTCCGGCCGCCTTCTGCGGCGTCTGCGCCCACAAGCCATCCTTCGGCATCGCGCCAACCCGCGGCCTTGCCCCACCGGGCGCGCCGGCGCTCAGCGTCAACCCCATGATCGACATGGCGGTGGTTGGACCGATGGCGCGCACGCCATCCGACCTGATTCTGGCGCTCGACTGCGCCGTCGGCCCTGATCAACACGAGGCGACGGCCTGGCGGCTCGAGCTGCCACCGTCGCGACACCGGCGACTGCGCGACTATCGTGTCCTGGCCATCGACACTCACCCTCGCGTTCCCACGTCGGAGCCAGTTCGAGCCGCGATCCAAGCCCGGGCGGCGGAGCTCGAAAGACTAGGGGTGAGCGTGGCGCGTCAGAGCCCGCTGCTCCCGGATCTCGGGCTCGTCGCGGACATCTTCACTCAACTGCTCCACGGCGTGTTCGCTGCGGACGGTCCAGCGGCAGGCCCAAGCCATGCCGACTGGATCCGCGCCGATCGAACGCGGGCGGAGATCGTCCATCAGATGCGAAGGCTGTTCGAGACCTTTGACATCATCCTCTGCCCGTCGATGCCGACCGTCGCCCCCACCCTCAATGGAAGCGCTGGACCGCCGGAGATGCTGGAATCTGATGGCGTCTCGACGCCCTACCAGGCGCAGCCGCTGTGGGCCGCGCTCGCCAACGTGACCGGCGGGCCCGCGACCATGATTCCGGTGGGGTTCGACAAAGCGGGTCTGCCGATCGGCGGCCAGGTGATGGGCCCCCTCCTGGAAGACCGCACGTGCCTCCATTTCGCGCAGTTGATGGAAGAGGCGTTTGGCGGCTTCGTCGCCCCGTCCGGCTGGGCTCATGAGAGCGGCGCCGCCGTGGTTTCCGCACCTGCCTAGACCCCGTTTGGGGAGTTCCCCAAGGTCGCCAGGACCTCGGCGATCAGCGGCGCCTGGGCCGGCAGGATCCGGATCATCGCCTCGTCAAAACTAAAGTAGGCGGCGCGATCGATCTCGGGAAAGCGGATCAGGCGTCCGGAGCCTCGTGGCCATTCGAGCTCCACCTCGATCCCGCCGCCACGGATCTGCGCGATGTCGACGTCCGCCTCGACGGCGAACGCGGTGACGATCTTGCCGCTCTTTTGCCGGATGGGGGTCAGGGGCCTGAACGGCCCTTCCGGCGCCGGGCCGACCTCTTCTGCGAACTCACGTAGCGCCGCCGAGAGCGGGTCCTCGCCGGCCTCCACCATGCCTTTGGGGATCGACCACGCCCCCTGGTCCCGTCGGGCCCAGAAGGGACCTCCTGGGTGCACGAGCAGGAACTCCGGCTGCGAGGCGCGGCGACGGTAGACGACGAGGCCGGCGCTCTGGACGGGCATATTCCTCTCGACGCGAGGCGCGCGGCGCCCCAGCCTGGGCGGCAGCGCTTCGCCCTCTTGCGGGTCATGCGCCAGGGAGGGGAAATATCATGAAAATCATCATCGCGGCCGCGTGCGCGCTGGCCCTGGCCTGCACGGTCCATGCGGCGCCCGGTCCGATCCCGTTCGAGGCCGCCGACGCCCTGCAGCCCCCGCCCGACATGCACCTTGGGGAGGTCGCGGGGGTGGCTCTCGACCGCGAGGGCCACATCTTCGTCTTCCAGCGTGGCCACACCATCGGGCCGGCGTATGGCGCCGCCGCGGCTCAGTTGCTCGAGTTCGACCACGACGGTCGCTACGTGCGGGAGATCGGCAAGGACCTCTACGCCTGGTCCTTCGCTCACGCTGTGCGAATCGCGCCCAACGGAGACATCTGGGCGGCCGACAAGGGCTCGGACATGGTGATCGACTTCACCCCTGCCGGGCAGGTCAGGATGGTGTTCGGCCGCAAGCCCGAGGCCAGTGACGAGGGGACCCAACCCCTCGCCCATCCCAAGCCGCCGCTGCCGGCGGTCAACGGCATGTTCCGCCAGGTGACCGACATGGCCTGGGACAGCCACGGCAACACCTACATCAGCGACGGCTACATAAACTCGCGCGTGGCCAAGGTCGCGCCCGACGGACGCTGGCTGACTTCATGGGGCAGCTACGGCTCCGCGCCAGGACAGTTCGACACGCTCCACTCCATCGCCATCGACGCGAAGGACCGCATCTACGTCGCCGATCGCGGTAACCGGCGGATCCAGGTGTTCGATACGGACGGCAAGCTGCTGAAGATCATCACCATCGATGTCCCCGTCCCGCCGGACGCAGCGCCGCCGATCGGCCTCAAGCCCGCTCCCGACGCCAAGGGGACTATGGCTCCCGGCGCGCCCTGGGCCCTCTGCATCACGCCCCCCGACGCGGCGGGCCGACAGGTCCTGTTCGCCTCCGACGCCTATCCTGGCCGCGTCTATGAGCTGGACCTCGATGGCCATGTCCTCGGCTGGCTCGGCAAATCCGGCAAGCAGCTGGGCGAGTTTGGCTGGATCCACGAGATCGCCTGCCCTTCGGAGCACGAGATCTATGTCGCCGAGCTGCTGAACTGGCGGCTTCAGAAGCTCACTCTGCGCGCACCAGCGGGACGCTGAATCTAGAGGCTGGCCCGCTGCGGCAACGCTCCTGTAGGAAGACCGCAAACGGAAGCGGAGGAGAGCGCCATGGATACCCAACTCGTCATCGAGGACTGCGGCTTCCTCGAAGGCCCTGTCGCCATGAGCGACGGGTCGATCATCGCCACCGAAATTGAGCTTGGGCGGCTCATCCGCATCTCGCCCTCCGGTCAGAAGAGCGTGCTTGTGGAGACCGGCGGCGGTCCGAATGGCGCGGCGATCGGGCCGGACGGCGCGCTCTACATCACCAACAACGGCGGCTCGTTCCACTATGAGCGCGTGAACGGCCTCAACATCCCCGGCCCGACCCCGCCTGGACACAAGGGCGGCTACATCCAGCGCGTCGACCTCTCGTCAGGCAAGGTCGAGAAGCTCTACGACTCCTGCGATGGGCGTCCCCTCTGGGGGCCCAATGACCTCGTCTTCGACAAACACGGGGGCTTCTGGTTCACCGACCACGGATGCACCACGCCGGACGGTCGCAACTTCGGCGGCCTCTATTACGCCAAGGCCGACGGCTCGAAGATCACCCGCGCCCGTGACCACATGATCTCGCCCAACGGCGTGGGCCTCTCGCCAGACGGGTCCGTCGTCTACATGGCCGACACCCATACCGGACGGCTCTGGGCGTTCGACGTCGCCGCGCCGGGTGAGCTCGCGCCTCCCGGCGGCCCAGTGCCCGGCTACATGCCCGGCCGGGTGATCTGCACCCTGCCCGGCTATCAGTTCCTCGACAGCCTGGCGGTGGAGGCCGGAGGCAAGGTCTGCGTGGCGACCATCTTCAATGGCGGCATCACCGCCTTCGACCCGGATGGTTCGACTGAGCACTTCCCATTCCCGGACATTGTCACGACCAACATCTGCTTCGGCGGCTCGGACATGCGCGACGCCTGGATCACCTGTTCGTCCACCGGCAAGCTCTTCAAGTGTCGCTGGCCGAGGCCGGGCCTGAAGCTTAACTACAACGCCTAGATTCGCGCCTTCTGGTCCGTCGGTGTGCGCCGGCGGGCCAGGACACTAGAGCACGTCCCGTTCAGGCGGGATCGCCTGAACGGGATCAACGTGCTCTAGATTCAATAACTTAGAGCCTGATTCAACGTTCGCATCTGTTCCGCGCAACCGCATCAGGTTTTGGAAACAGCAAGGGTTGAGCGGTCGCGGACCTGAGACTAGGGGGATCTGAATGAAGAAGCTTCTGATCGTAGGCTGCGCGATCGCCATGCTGGCGCCGGCAGGCGAAACCTGGGCGATGGGCAAAACTGCAAAAGGGGCCATTGCCGGGGCTGCAGCCGGAGCGCTGGTCGCCGGGCCGGTCGGCGCTGTGGTCGGCGCGGGCGGCGGCGCGGTGATCGGCAATCACTGGCGGACGCACAGTCATTATCGGCGCCGCCACCACTACCATCACCACTAGCTAGAGCCGGCGACAACCGGAGCGGGCGCCCTATTCGGCAGCGGGCATCAGGCGCGAGACGCGGCGGTGCGGCCGGGCCGTCGGGTCAGGTAGTCGCCGAACGACATGCTGAACATGAACCCAGCCACCGCCGAGCGCCGTGGCGTGGAAGATCAGGGGCGCGGCCGCCAAGAGGCGCGTGAGCAAATCAACAAATATCCAGATGATGTTGCGAAGCGGCAATACAGAATTAAGTTCCTCCTGTCCTACCACACGCTGAGATTTCCGCCCTCAAGTGGGAACGGTGCGGCGCGATTTCGACTAAGGTATATTCGGGATCCAGGGTCCGAACTATGGAACCTTTGCCGTTTTCACGGCTTCTAGACACCTATAGACTTTCGACGAACTGGAATCGGAAACACCATGAGGAAACTTCTCATCGCCGCCTGCGCCTTGGCCGCCCTGACTCAGGCCGGCGGAGCGTGGGCCATGGGTAAGACCGCCAAGGGCGCGATCGCTGGCGCAGCCGCGGGCGCGGTGGTCGGCGGGCCGGTCGGTGCGGTCGTCGGCGCCGGGGGCGGCGCCGTGATCGGCAACCACTGGCATACCCATCACCACTACCACCACCATCACTCCTATCATCACGCCGACTGACGCCGACTGGCGCCGGCGATCGCCTACTCCGCCGCCGGCGCCATATCCGTCTCGGCCCCCCCGATCGTCCACTTCGCGGACGCCTGACGCAGGCGGAAGTGGTAGTAGGCCAGGGCGCCCAGGAAGAGCCCCACGAGCAGGAGAATGCTCGGGCGTCCAGCGTCCTTGTCCAGCCAGTCGGCGATAATCGAGAGCACCGTGACGGTCAGGCCGAAGATCGGCACCAGGGGATGGGCCGGCGCGCGGAAGTCGCGGCCCGTCAGGCCTTTGCGGCGGCCCACGAAGAGGGCCAGCGAGATGAGCAGGAAATCCGAGACGTTGCCTGAAATCAGCACCAGGATCGTGCGCTCACCAAACAGAGCCATGAGACCTGAGCCGAGGGTAAGAATGAGGCTCGCGACGACCGGCGTCTGAAAGCGCTTGCTGAGTCTGCCAAGCAATCTGCTCATGGGAGCCGGCCAGATGCCGTCTCTCCCCGTCGCGTAGAGATAGCGCCCATAAGCCATGATCGTGGCGACGATGCTGTTGAAGATGGCCGCGGACACGCCAACGCTCACGAGCGCGGCGATCACCGGGCCGCCCGTGACCTTGAGAAACTCTGCGAACGGCGTCTCGGCCGAGAGCACGCCAGGAATATCCCGGGCGCTGAGCAACATCAGGATAATCGGCAAAGCGATGGTCAGGCTGGCGAGCACACCTGTCCACGCGACAACCCGGCCGATCTTGCGTCGGGCGTCGCGCATCTCTTCGGCGAAATAGAGCGCCCAACTCGATCCGCCGCATGCCCAGACCCCCGAGACGGTGGCGAGCGCCAGGACCGGCAGGGGCGTGCGGTGAAGCACGCCGTGAGTGAGCATGACTGGGTGGGCGACCAGGTCCGCGAGCCCTCGAGATGGATGGGCAATCGCGACCGTCACGAGCACCCCGAGGGATACTGCCTCCACAGCCAGGAAGACGCCGGTCACTAGCGCGCCATGTCGGATGTTCAGGACGGCGATCACCGCCGCCACGGCCAGACCGCCGAAGGCGATCCCGTAGTAGGGCGCGGATGGCGTCAGGAAGCGGATGTAATCGGCGAGTCCCAGGGCCGCGAAGCTGATCTGACCCAGGGTGATGGGCAGCATGAGGACGATGTAGGGGAAGGTGAGGAAGCGCCCGAGCAGGGCCGACAGGCTGGGATAAATTCCCCCCGCGCCCGGGAACGCCGCCCCGATCTCGGCGTAGAGCAGAGCCAGGATCGCGCTGACCACGCCCCCGATAAGGAAAGCCAGCGCGGCGCCCGTGCCCGCGAGCCGCAAAACCTCGTCGCCGCCGATATACACTGAGAAGACAGGAGATAGCGCCGAGAAGGACAGCAGCATGACGCCCGCCGGTCCCAGCACGCGGTTGAGAGTGGCAGGCGCGGCGTCGATTTCCCTCAGCGTAAGGCCCTCCCGCGCCTGAGCCGGGTCGACCGGCTGGCGTCTTGTCCGGATCGAAACCTAGCTAGCGACCCGCGTCCGATGTCAATCGGCGGCGTCGGAGCCGTCGCGCACAGGGTCGATTTGTCCGCCCGCCCGCCCGCTTAGCGGGCGGGCCGCTCGTCAGACCTCAGTCCTAGAGAGTGTCGGTGGCGATGTAGGAACGGACGCGAATGCCAGGGCCGAACGTGTTCGCCGCTTCATCCCATGAGCGCCTGATTTCTTGATCGGACTGGTGCGGGTGGGCCGGAGGCGTCCATCCCTCGGCCCGCCAGGTCTGTTCCCGATGCTCGAGATCGAGCGGCTGGGCTGCTTCCATGACCTCCGCCGCCAGAGTTTCGCGGCTCTCGTCGACCTTGACGGTCAGCAGGACGTGACCCCGTATCAGGCCCTCGCCAAACACGTGCGCATCCTTGTGGTGGCCGAACAGGTTGTGCATCGCCCCGTGGACCCCATGGTCGCCATGAGGTCCTTCCCGATTTGAGCCTTCCACATCATGGATCTCAGCATGGCCGGCCAGTCCGTGTGGCTTTAGGGCTTCCAGCGCCCGCTCTGCGTCCGCCCGTGTCTCGTACAGAGCGCCTACCGTGCGCTTCATCACTTCAACCTCCCATGCGGCGCCTTGGTCAGACAGAGCCTGCGCCGGCTTCAGTGTTCCGTATCGCACTGATACCAGCGACGGCAAGCTCGACCGACAGCGTCACCGCTTCGTAGAATACGCCCATGCGCCTTCCCCTCGACCCGTCTCACGTCAAAGGATTTCTAGACCCTGCCGAGGGCGAGGCGCTCCATGCAGCGGCTCTGCGCCAGGCGCCGCTCGGGCCCTGCGTCGAGATCGGCGCCTATTGCGGAAAGTCCGCCATCTATCTGGGCGCCGCATGCAAGGCCGTTGGCGGCGTGCTGTTCTCCGTCGACCACCATCGGGGCTCCGAAGAAAACCAACCGGGCTGGGAGTGGCACGACCCGGACCTCTGGGATGCCGACGCGGGCGCTGTCGACAGCCTGCCCTCCTTCCGCCGCACCTTGCGGGCGGCCGACCTGGAGGAGACCGTCGTCGCGGTCGTTGGCCGATCGGCGACGATCGCCCGCTCGTGGACAACCCCCATTGCTCTTCTCTTCATCGATGGCGGCCACACGAGCGAAGCGGCCAGCGCGGACTACGAGGGGTGGTCCCCGCGCCTCATCCGCGGCGGCGTCCTCGCCATCCACGACGTCTTCCCCGACCCAGCCGACGGGGGTCGCCCGCCGTTCGAGATCTACCAGCGCGCCCTCGCCAGCGGGGAGTTCGAACAGACCGCCGCCGTGCAGAGCCTGCGCCTGCTCAGGCGCAGGTGAGGTCCCAAAGGAGCCGGCGCCACGGCGAGGTCCTTTGGGGGGCTCAGGCCTCGATGAGGACGCGAGATGCGGGTCCTTTGGAATCCAGCGCCTCGCGCGCCAGGATGACGGCGGCCTGGGTCCAGGTGGGCTTTTCCAACGGCCAGGGGATGTCTTCGGCGAATTGCCAGCCCATCCACCAGGCGCCGTCCGCGTCCCGGTGAGCATTCTGCCAGTCCAGGATGGCGGCGGCTTCGCCACGACGGCCAAGCCTGATCAGAGTGAGGGCCAGCTCGGCGGACTCGGCCACCGTGGCCCACGGCTCCGCGGCCACGCATCGACACCCCCGACCCGGTTCAACGAAGCGTCGCCAGCCCTCCTCGATACGCGCCGTCGCGGCCTCGCCCCGGACGACGCCGGCGAGGACGGGATAGTACCAGTCCATGGCGAAGCCCGAGCGGTCGGCCCCGGCGCGATCGAAGCGGTCCGATCGCTCCCGGATGGCCGTCCCGAGGCGTGCTCGGGCCGAGAGCCATTGTGGATGGGGATCGCCGATGATCTCCGCCAAGGCGAAAGCGTGCCCAAGGCTGGCGTAGAGAGAGGCGCACCCCGACAGCACCGCATCGTCCGCCGCCGTCCCATGAGCCTCGCCGCACCACGAGACATCGCCCTCTGGATGCTGGCAGGAGAGCACGAACCCGATTGCGGACCGGACCATCGGCCAGTAGCGGCCGGTTAGCGCCGTATCCCGTCGCGAGAGCCACATGCGCCAGAGCGCGGTCGCGGGATAGCCGGCGAAGTTGGTGTCGCAGACCTTCGGCGCCTCGCCCCGCGCCATCCGATCGCGCCCTTCCATCGGCAGCGCGTTGCCATAGCCGCAGAGCCAGGCGCCATCGCCCCTCTGCCCCACCGCCAGGCACTCCAGGCCCCGCCGAACGGCGTCCAACTCGCCCACGGCGTCCAGGGCCATGAGGCATTCGGCGTGGTTCCAGGCATCCCACGGACCGTCCTGGAACCAGGGAATGGCGCCGTCAGGACGCTGCGCCTCCAAAATGACGCGCACCGCCCCGGACAGCTCGTCGAGAACATCCGGCGTCCCGAGGACGGCGAAGGTGCTCATGCCGTCGCCGGCTCTGCGCGCTTGTCGAAATAGAGGACGAGGCTTTTGCCCATGACTGGATCGAGCAGTCGCTCAAGGGCGCGCGTGATCCACGGGCGGCGCATGAGGTCCCAGACCAGGAACCGGTGGTAGGCGCGCACCGCCGGATGGTCCTCCCGGCGGCTCCAGAAAGCGGTCTTCAGCCACCAGAATGGACTGTGAAGTGCATGTGCGTGGTGACCTCCACGCCAGGCGAAGCCTCGCGCCGCGATCGTCGCGCGTAGCGCCTTTCCCTCGAAGATACGCACGTGGCCACCCGGCTGATCCGCATAGCCGCCCGGACCGGGCGCCAGCTTCCAGCAGATCCGCTCCGGCCAGGCGCGAGGGACGCTCACCGCCAGCCGACCGCCCGGCCTGAGGATGCGGCCGATTTCCTCCAGAGCGGCGTCGACATCCGGCAGGTGCTCGAGCACCTCGCAGCAGACCACCACGTCGAAGGCGCCATCATCGAAAGGGAGCCGATAGGCGTCACCTCGGACGAGCAATGTGCTCCCGTCGCCCGCACCCAACATCTGCAACCCTTCGGCGGCCTTGGCCAGCGAGGGACCATCAGTGTCCAGGCCGATCGCCTGCACGCCCGGCGCGAGGTGCAGGGCGTGCACGTGCCGGCCTTCCCCGCAGCCGAGATCAAGCACCTTACGCCCGGGCGCGAGCTCGAGCCGGTCCAGTCGCACCGTCAGCATCGGCGGCCAGCCGCGTCCAGCAGGATCTCCTCGTACTGCTCGGCGACGCGCGCCCAGGAGAACCTCGCCTCCGCGCGCGCCGCAGCCGCGGCGCCGAGGCGGCGGCGGCGCGACGGATCGTCGAGCAGGCCGGCAATGGCGAACCGCAACGCCTCGGCATCGCCGGCGGGGACGACCACGCCGGCCTCTCCCACGACCTCCGGCAGGGCGCCCCCGTCAGTCACCACGACGGGCGCTCCGGTCGACATGGCTTCGGCCGCGGGCAGCCCGAACCCTTCATAGAGCGAAGGCGTGACGCAGATGGTCGCCTCCCCGAATAGCTCGCCCATGGCCTCGGCGGGGAGGTCATGGCGGAACTGTACGCGCTCGCGAAGACGCAAAGAGTCCAGGAGCTCCGTGGTCGGACCTTCGCGAAGACGGCCGACCACGACCAGTTCGAGCAAGGGCCGCTCAACCGCCAGGGGCGCAAATGCCTGCAGCAGGTAGCGAAGACCCTTGAGTGGCGTGTCCGCGCTGGCGGTCGTGACCAGCCGGGCCGGTCGCCGGGTCTCAAAGGGTGTTGGACGGAAAATCTCGCGGTCGACGCCAAGCGGGATGGCGGCGGCCCGCGCAGGATCGACCTTCAAATAGCGGGAGACGTCGCGCCGGCTGGCCTCCGAGACCACGATCACGCGCCTCAGACGCGGCGCAACCCGCTCCTGCATCCTCAGGAACGAGTACCACTGGCGCAGCAGCCGCCGCATGCCCCATCGCGGTTCGGCTTCGAGCGCGAACTCCAGGTCGCGCCGGACGGGGTGATGGATGACGCCCACCACGGGCAGGCCCGCCCGCTCGATGGAGAGCAGGCCAGAAGACAGGGATTGGTTGTCGAGAACGACGTCGTAATTCGCGCCATGGTGGCGCAACCACGCCGAAGCGCGTCTGCCGAACGTGTAGGGCTCCATGAAGGCGCCCGCGAGATGACCGAAGTACTCGACCGTGTCGCTCCAGCTGAGCAGGTGACGCCACCGCAAAGCGCGATGCCCGTGGTGGGGTTGGGCGTACAGGTCCAGCGACGGGATCGGCGCCAGACCTACGCCGCGCGGGACCTCGGGATAGGGTGGGCCGGAAACGATATCCACGGCATGGCCGCGGTCGGCGAGGGCCTGGGCGACCCGGGAGACGAAGACGCCCTGACCGCCGACCCGTGGATCCGACCTGTAGGACAGAAAGGCGATGCGAAGAGGCGTGGCCGTCTCGCGAGGTGCGGACGATTGGCGTGCAGGAGCGAGCGAAACGAGCGCCATCGAACCTCCGGACCGGCGCCGGCGCCGGAACGCACTGCCTACAAGGCTTGACCGTACAGCGCCATTCTCGCTGTTCGCCGGCGCGGCTGTCGTGCGCCCTTTGACTTCTTGAGGATTTCCGGAGCGCCCGACGCGGAAAGTGTGGGCGCCCTCCCGCCCGTGCGGGGTTCGCGTTCGACGGACTCTCTCAAGAGTCTTCCACCGAACTGGCCTGTCTGATATCGTACCATATCTGCCTGGGCTGTCGCCGAGGTGTATAAACTTCGATGTCCGTTGTTGAGCCGTATAGTATTACGGGTATCTCTACATGGATACGTACGCGACCCCTGGGATAACCAAGCCTGAGGCAGCATTTATTCCTGCTGTTCTCGACTTCTCCGTAACTGATTACTGCGACGCCAATTGCAACTTCTGCGGCTTTGCCAGGAGCAAAATGCGCCGTAAGCCGCGAACCTTCGCCGATAGCGCGGCTTTCATGCGCGCCTTGCCAATACTTGCTCGGCGCGGGATACGTTACCTCAATTTCCAGGGCGGCGAGCCAATGCTCCACCCGCAGATTGTCGTCATGGTGGCGGCGACCCGGCAGGCGGGCCTCAAGCCGAGCCTGATCACCAACGGCTGGCAACTGCCCCTCCGGGCTGACGCCCTGGCCGACGCCGGCCTGCAGAACTTGCTGGTCTCGATCGACAGCGCGGACATGGACGTCCACGCGCGTAACCGCGGCCTGCGCGACGTGGGTCGCCGGATCGAGCGCGGTGTGGCGCAGATCAAGGCGCGCGGCGTCCCGGCCGTCGCCTCCGTCACCGTCTCCAAGCTGGTCGACTTCGACGCATTGCCGGCGACCCTGCGGCGGCTCGGCTTCGACGCCGTCACCTTCTCATATCCGCGCAAGGAGCCGTTCGGGTCGAGTTCGCTCGTCTACGGCGGGGATTCCGAACTCGTAGATTTTACGGACGAGGAACTGGACATTGCGCTGGGGGCCATCCTGCGGCTCAAGAAGCGGTTCCCGGTGCTGAACCCCGCCGCCTCGATCCGCGACATCCAGCGCCACGTCCGCGGCGTCGCCGAGCACTTCGCCTGCGTGGGTGGGTTCAAATACTTCTACATGGACTGGCGGTTCGATATCTGGCGTTGCGAAGCCTGGCACGAACCGATGGGCTCGGTGTTCGACTTCGACCAGATGGCGGACGACCGGGCTCGATGCACGGCGTGCATCATGTCGTGCTATCGCGACACCACGGTCATGATGCATGCGGGGGTCGCGGCGGCGGATGCGGCAAGAGAGTTGTCTCGGGCGAAGCCGCTCGCCGCGGCGCGCGCCTTCCTCACGCCGACTGTCGCAGAGTCAATCGGAGCGATCGTCGCCGAATTTGGGCTGCTGAGCCGGCTCGGCGGGCGATCGGCGACTCAGTAGAGCGTCGCCATCGCCGAGCGCTCGAAGTCCATCAGCTCATGGGTGCGGCCGTCGCGCACCTTCACCGCCCACTCGGGGTCCTGCAGGACGGCGCGCCCCACCGCCACGAGATCGAACTCCTCTCGCTCGAGGCGACGAATGAGCTCGTCCAATGAGGCGGGCTTGGACGCCTCGCCCCCGTAGGCGGCGATAAACTCGCCGCTGAGGCCGACCGAACCCACTGTGATGGTCGGTCGCCCGGTGAGCTTCTTGGCCCATCCGGCGAAGTTCAGGTCCGACCCCTCGAACTCGGGCTCCCAGAAGCGGCGCTGGGAACAATGGAACATGTCCGCGCCCGCCTCTGCCAGGGGCTGGAGCCAGGTCTCCATTTCGGCCGGAGTGTGGGCGAGCCTGACGGCGAAGTCCTGCTGCTTCCACTGCGAGAGGCGGATGATGACTGGAAAACCCGGCCCGACAGCGGCGCGGACGCTCTTCAGGATCTCGCCCGCAAATCGCGCGCGCTCCCCGATCGAGGGACCGCCGAACAGATCGGCTCGCTCGTTGGTCCCTTCCCAGAAGAACTGGTCGATCAGATAGCCGTGCGCCCCATGCAGCTCGACGGCGTCGAAGCCGAGGCGCGCGGCCTCGCCTGCAGCGCGCCCGAAGGCGGCGATCGCATCGGCCACCTCCGCGTCGGTCATGGGCTCGCCGAACCGGTGTCCAGGACTGGAGACGCCGGAGGGGCTGTCATACGGGCCGGGAGGCGCCCAATCCTGTCTGCGGCTGCGCACCGCGCCCACGTGCCAGAGCTGGGGCGCCATTCGCCCGCCGTTCGCATGGACCGCGTCGATCACCGACTTCCAGCCCGCCAGCTCCGTCTCGCCGTGAAAGCGGGGGATGTCCGGATCGTTGAGCGATGCAGGGCGATCCACGCCCGTACCCTCGGAGACGATCAGGCCGATCTGGTTCGCGGCGCGACGAGCGTAATACGCGGCGACGTCTTCCGTCGGCACGCCCCCAGGTGATTTTGAGCGCGTCATCGGCGCCATCACCAACCGATTGGGAAGGGTGAGGCCTTTGAACGAAAAAGGCGCGAACAGCAATTCACGGCTCATGCGCAAACTCCGGCAAAAAGGCTCCTTGGCCCCCAATCCTGGGGGTGTAAGGCTTGCCGATGAGCGTCGCCACGGGAGAATTTCTGATGTCGTGTCAACCCACAATCGCCTGTTTGACGCAGGTCATTCAGCCCGGGTTCAGCTTCATGCATTAGTGTCGACTTGAAGGCGACGCCTCAGGGCGCCGGCTCCGGACCAAGTCCGGAGTGAGGAGTGTCGGACTTGAGGTTATTTTCGAGGGAAGATGATGCGTAAGAAGTTCGCGGCGGCCTTGGCCGCGGTTTCGATCGGAGCCCTGAGCCTAGCCGCTCAGCCCGCTCTGGCTCGCGGTGGCGGCGGCGGCGGCGGCGGCCATGGCGGCGGCGGTTTCGGTGGTGGCGGCGGCTTCCACGGTGGTGGCGGCGGCTTCCACGGCGGTGGCGGCGGGTGGCACGGCGGTGGCGGCGGCTGGCATGGCGGTGGAGGCTGGCACGGCGGCGGCTGGCATGGCGGCTATGGCGGTTGGCATGGCGGCTACGGTTGGCGCGGCTATGGCGGCTATGGCGGCTATGGCTTTGGCTGGGGCCTCGGCTGGGGTCTGGGTCTCGGCCTTGGCTGGGGTTGGGGCTATCCCTGGTGGCCGTACGACTACGGGTACTGGGGCTACCCAGACGACTATTACGATTACGGCTACCCGCCGGCGGGGAACTATCCGCCGCCCGCGAACGGCTACAACAACTATCAGGCTCCGCCGGCGAACGACTACGGCTGCGATGGTTGGCGTTGGGACTCCCAGCAGGGCAAGTACGTGCCTGCCAAGGTGTCCTGCCAGTAAGCCTTCCGGTTCTGGCGTCCGGAACAGCCCCCGCCCGCAAGGCGGGGGCTTTTTCGTCTCAGGGGCAATTCCGATTGCATCGGAACTGCACCCCAGTCTTTTGATTTTGCACGTTTTCTTACGGCGAACCCGTCCCCACTTCGCCGGAGCGCGCTCCGACTGAGCGCGCTCAGTCGACGGAGTCGAGCATGTCGATCTGCGGGCGGCCGTCCATCGCCGCACCCATCTTGCGTCCCAGTTCCTTGAAGTGGTCCGTCTGGCCGTGGGCGGTCAGAGCCTCCTGGTCTGTATAGAGTTCCAGCACCTTGTAGGTGTTCGGCTCGGTCCGGCTCTTGGTGAGCTGATAGAGCTTATTGCCTGGCTCGTTGGCGCGGACCTTGGCCGAGAGCTCGCGGAAGACCGCCTCGAACTCCGCGCCCTGCCCGTCCTTAGTCTTGATGGTGGCGATGATGCCGATCATGAGGTTCCTCCGTCTCGTTTGAACGAAGGCAGCCTTAGCGGCGTCGGCAGGCGTGGGCTAGAGTGCGGTCCGCCCAAGGGGATCGGGTTGGGCGATCAGACGACGCTACACCTTGGAATCTAGAGGTCGCGGTCCCAGGCGTAGGCGACCCAGGAGTGGCCGCCGATCCTCTGCGCTTCGAGCAGGCCGGGCAGGCTCCGGCGCCGGGCCGACCCGCGCACCTTGGCTGCTGCGATGGTGAGCGCGATGAGCGCGATCGCCATCACCGCGATGACCAGCATCGTGGCGGCGAAGAATACGGCGAGCGCCGCCCCCACGAGCGCGGCGAAAAGTGAGACCACAGCCCCTGCGAGCAGGGCAAGGCTCCGCAGAGGCGAGGGTCCGCGGACTGATACGCGGGACGTACGGGAAACCAGCGAAGCCATGGACGCGCCTCTATGTCCGCTTGCCAGCGGGAATTCCGAATTCTTCCGGCTCACCACGCGACCCGTCAACCATTTTGGCGTCAATTCGGTGGCGAAGGGTTCAATGAAAAATTCGCGAGCGCGCCGCTCGTTTCATGGTCGTCGCTTGCGAGGCGCCATCGTCGCGGCGCGCGCAAGGAACTCCGGACTCCATCACCTCTTTATGTGCGATCCCGTCACGCTATGACATGCAAGACGCGGCGCGTCTCGCAGCCAGTCGTCCGTGTATGAACTTCTGAAGGAAAGCCCATGAAGGCGCTCCCCCTCCTCGCCGCGATGCTGATTGGCGCCGGCGCTGCGCAGGCGGCCCAGAAGCCGCCAGCCGCTCCTGACGCCCAGGCCGCCGACGCTGGAGAACCCCTGCCCTCGAACGCGCCGAAGGACCCCTACGAGCTGGCGGCCTGGTGCTACGGCGCGCTCGATCAATATCTCTTCATCTATGAGAACATCATCCCCGAGCTGAAGGCGATCGATCGCGAGTTCGGTTCGTCGGTGAAGGACGAGGCCAGGCCTTACGCGTCCGACATGGCGGCGGCGCACGACGAGTTGAAGTTGATATCCGCTTCGGTGGAGGCGGCCGAGCGAGCCAGTCCGCAGGTCATTTCCAACCGGGGCGCGACAGCCGTCATGCAGGGTCGCTCAATCTGGACCCCTGCGGAACAGCACACCCGTCGCGAACTCGCCCGCGCCTGGCTCTCCTGGGCCCTGCCTGACCGATGTGATTCCAACGCCCGCGAGCTGAAGGCCAAGTCGGACCTCCTCGGCCAGGCGCTGAAATACAATGCGCCGTCGGCGACCGCCTCGCCTCGCGCGCCCGTCTCGACGAGCGATGCGAGCCCGGCGCCTACTGACCCGGCCACCCCGCCGCCTGGTGACCAGGCGCCCCCCGCCCAGGCTCCCCCAGCCCCGCCCCCCTCGCCGGCCGCGGGTCCGCAAGACTGAGCCGGCGCATCTTGAGAGGGGACTCGCCCCCGCCTCGGCGCACGTCTATCAGGCGCCGAAGTCGGAGGGCGCGATGGCTGAACTGACCCGCAAGGGGTTTCTCTCGGGGGGCGCCGCCCTCATTGGCGCGGGCCTCGCGGCGACGACGGTCCACGCCCAAGAGCCGGATTTGAAAGCCGCCTTCTCGTCCGATCTCGCCATCACCGGCGTGACGACCCGTCATGGCCGGATGTTCGCCTGCACGCTACGGCGCGGCGATCACCCCGGCCCCCAGGTGGTGGAGATCGTCGGCGGCCAGCCCAGACCGTACCCCGACGGGGATTGGAACAATTGGCGGCCGGGCGACGACCCCTCGAAGGCCTTTGTCTCCGTGAGCGCGATGCGCTTTGGCCAGGATCTTGGGCTGTGGGTGGTCGACTCCGGCGTCCCAGCCTTCGGTGAAGGCCGCAAGGTCGGCGGCGCCAAGGTCGTCCGGATCGATCTGGAGAAGAACCAGGTATCCAGGGTGTACGACCTCACGGGGGTGACCACGGGCGACAGCCAGCCGACCCAGATCCGCTTCAACGGTCTTCGCGCCTACATCGCCGACGCCGGTTGGCCGGGGATCATCGTCCTGACCCTGGAGGACGGCGCCGTCCGTCGCGTGCTGACGCTCGATACGCCGTTGACGCAACAGCGCCCGATCCGGGTCGCCAGCCGCATCCTGCACGCCCCGCGGGGCGGCATGATAGAACTCGGCGCTTCTCTGATCGAGCTCGCCCCCGACGGGGACATCCTCTACGTCGCCCCGCCGTGCGGACCGATGGTGCAGATCGGGACCCGCTTCCTCGACAACTCGGGCATGCCCCCCGGGGTCCTCACGAGTGAGCTCGAGCCGTTTGCCGCGACGCCTTCCTCCTTCGGCACGGCCATGGACGCCGACGGCTTCATGTACGTGAGCGATGTCGACCGCTCGCGCATTCTCAAGGTCAGTCCGAAGGGGAAGATCCAAACCCTGTTCGCCGATCCACGCCTGGCCGGCGTCACCGCCCTGTGGATTGACGAGGGCGGCAACCTGCTGATGCCAACCCCCCGTCTCGCCGAGGCCGGCGCGTTTGGCGGTCCCGACACCGCAACCGGCCCCTTCACCGTCTGGTCCGCCCCGATCGGCGCGACGCCCCTGCGCCGATAGGATCTAATCCGCTGTCGTGAGAGCCGGAGCCTTCACGCGCTGGGCGTCGCGAAGCGGCCGGAAGCTGATGAGTTCGATGTCCTCAGCCTGAATGAGCTCGGCGATCGCCGGGTCGATGGCGCAGGCGTGGTCGTCGATACGGATCTGGGCTTCGGTGAGGTCGTAGCCGCGCAGTTCGGACCCGTCGAGTACCGGATGAACAATGAATTCGGTGACGCCGGGGCCCAGGGCGGGAACTTTAGTCCGCATCAGTTCCGCGGTGGACCGACCCCAATCGAAGAAGAAGGCGTCCGGATAGAGGAGGCCAAGGGCGTCGGCGGGCGCTCGCGGATCGAAGCCCAGCACGCGCTCGGCCCGCGCCCCGGCCATGCGCAACGGCAGCCGGAACTCGTGGGCCATTTCGAGGTAGACCTCGTAGAAGCGCCGCTCGATCTGAAGCACTCCCATGTGGCAGTCGAGGTGGGTGACGTCGACGCCCCAGGCGAGCGCCTGTTCGATCTGCGCGCGGCATTCACGGCGAACATCCGAAAGGTCCGCCCGCGCCCACACCTCCTTGGCCGTACGCGGAAGGAATCCCTGGTCGTCGTGCAGTGAGGACGCGCCGGTGAGGGACCGCCAGCGGTAGGCGGGATATTCGGCGGTCAGCGTGAGGTGAACGCCGACGTCCTTGCCCTGGAACAGCTCCACCGCCTCCAGCGCCCAAGGACAGGGAACCATGAGCGTGGCGCTTTTCGCGACCCCGCGCTCCATGGCCTCGAGGCTGGCAAGGTTGGCCGAGTGGCTGGAGCCGATGTCGTCGCAGTTGACGATCACCATCCGCCTGTCGGCGGGGCGGCCCAGGCGTTCGTTCAGTGTCGGCGCTCTGCCCATCGGCCGTTTTCCTCTCCTCAATCGGTGTCAGGGCTTCGCGCGCCGCGCCTCGCAGTGCAAGATCAGGGCCGATGGAATGGAGACGCAAGACCAGGCGGGAGAGGCGGCTGGAGAGGCAGGCGCGAATGTCGATCGCCAGCGTCGGCTTCGAGGTCGCAAAGATCGGAGCGTCAGAGTTCGAGTTCTCCGACCCCTACCATGTGGCCCTGACCGTCCACTGGCACACGTTCGTCGCCGGCGTCTTCAGCCTCTATGCGTTGATCACATCGCTCTTCGCCGGGCTTTATCTCCTTGAGCCTGGCTGCGTAGCCAACGCGCGAACCCCGCCCGACTATTTCTTCTTCAGCATCGAGACCCTCGCCACCGTTGGCTACGGCGTGATGGCGCCGGTCAACCTCTACGGCCACCTCATCTCGTCTGCGGAGATCGTCACTGGGATGGCGTTCACCGCCATCATGACCGGACTGGTCTTCGTGCGCTTCTCACGGGCGCGGGCGAAGATCGTCTTCGCCGACGTCGCCGTCGTATCCCAGCACAATGGCCGCCCGACCTTGATGGTGAGGATCGGCAACGGCCGGACCACCCTGCTCACCCAGACCACCGTCCAGATCAACGCCTTCATCAATGAGGACACGGAGGAAGGCGGCCGTTTCCGGCGCATCTGCGACCTGCGTTTGACGCGCGGCAGCCTGCCGATCTTTCCGCTGATCACGACCTTCATGCACGTGATCGACAATGAGAGTCCTCTCGCCGTTTTTGACCTCGCCACCCTCCACGAAAGCGACCTGCGCCTTATCGTGACCGTGCAAGCGCGGGATCCGAAGCTCGGGGCGTTTGTGTACGACCACAAGACCTACGCGGCGTCGGAGGTGCGGCCGGGCATGCGATATGCGGACGCCATCACCGTCCACGAGAGTGGCCTTGTCGTCGGTGATCTCACGCGGATCAGCACTCTGGAGCCCGACACGGCGTTCGGGGCGACGGGCGCCGAAAAACACTTCGAAGGACTGGCTTAGCCCGGCTCGTAGGCGAGGATCGGCGCCAACCATTTCTCCGCCTTGGCGACGTCCCAGCCTTTGCGCTGAGCGTAGTCGACGACCTGGTCGCGGTCGATCTTGCCAACACCAAAGTAGTGGCTCTGCGGATGGCCGAAGTAGAGGCCTGAGACGGAGGACGCCGGACTCATCGCAAAGCTCTCGGTGAGAGCCATCCCGGTGGCCGCCTCGGCGTCCAGCAGGTCGAACAGTGTTTGCTTTTCGGTGTGGTCTGGCTGGGCCGGATAACCCGGCGCGGGTCGAATGCCGCGGTACCGCTCGGCGACCAGGGCGTCGACGTCGAAGACCTCGTCCGGCGCATAAGCCCACAGCTCGCGCCTGACCTTGTGGTGCAGGGCTTCGGCGAACGCCTCAGCCAGTCGATCCGCAAGGGCCTGGCTCAGGATGGCCGAATAGTCGTCGCCAGCGGCCTTGAAGCGCTCGGCGATCTCATGCTCACCGATGCCGGCGGTGACCGCAAAGCCGCCGATCCAGTCGTCGCCGACCGGCGCGACGAAGTCGGAGAGCGCGAGGTTCGGGCGGCCCTCCGCCTTGGCGATCTGCTGGCGCAGGGTGTGGAGGCGGGCTCGCTCAGTCTTACGCGTCTCGTCGGTCCATACCACGATGTCGTCGCCGTCAGCGTTGGCGGGCCACAGGCCGACCACGCCCTTGGCCTCCACCCATCGCTCGGCGACCATGCGCTCCAGCATCTCCCGCGCGTCCGCATAGAGGTTGCGCGCCGCCTCCCCCACCACGTCGTCCTCCAGGATCGCCGGGAAGCGGCCGACCAGCTCCCAGGCGGCGAAGAAGGGCGACCAGTCGATGTAAGGGACCAGCTCCTCCAACGGCATGGTCACGGTGCGCCGGCCAACGAAGCGGGGCCGCGGCGCCCGGTAGCCCTGCCAGTCGATCGGAAAGCGGTTCGCGCGGGCGGCGGCCAGGGGCGTGCGTGACTTCGCCTCCTGGGCGCGGCCGAACTGCTCGCGGATGCGGACGTATTCGGCCCGCGTCTCCGCCTCCACCCTTTCCTTCTCGGTGGACGACAGCAGGCCCGAGACGACCCCCACGGCCCGGCTGGCGTCGAGGACGTAGGTGGTCGAGCCGTTGCGATAGGCCGGCTCGATCTTCACCGCCGTGTGGGTCCGGCTGGTGGTGGCGCCGCCGATCAGCAGGGGGATCGAGAAATCCCGGCGCTGCATCTCACCGGCGACGAACACCATCTCGTCCAGAGACGGTGTGATCAGGCCCGACAGGCCGATGATGTCGACCTTATTCTTCTGCGCCTCGTCGAGGATCTTCTCGGCTGGGACCATGACGCCCAGGTCGATGACCTCGTAGTTGTTGCACTGCAGGACCACGCCGACGATGTTCTTGCCGATGTCGTGGACGTCGCCCTTGACGGTCGCCATCAGGATCCGCCCGGCGCTTTCGCGCGGCTTGCCCTCTTTTTCGGCCTCCATGAACGGCAGCAGCCAGGCGACAGCCTGCTTCATCACCCGCGCCGACTTGACCACCTGGGGCAGGAACATCTTGCCTGCGCCGAAGAGGTCGCCGACGCGGTTCATGCCGTCCATCAGCGGGCCTTCTATCACGTGGAGCGGGCGCTCGGCGGCGAGGCGCGCCTCCTCGGTGTCGGCGTCGATGAATTCGGTGATGCCGTGCACCAGGGCATGGGCGAGACGTTCGGCGACGGGCGTGTCGCGCCAGGCGAGGTCGACCTTCCTGGCCTCGCCCTTTCCGCCCTTGTACTTCGGCGCCAGCTCCACCAGCCGCTCGGTCGCCCCGGATTTGCGGTTGAGGATCACGTCCTCCACCGCCTCGCGCAGCTCGGGCTCGATCTCGTCATAGACCGGCAGGTCGCCGGCGTTGACGATGCCCATGTCCATACCCGCGTCGATGGCATGGTAGAGGAAGACCGAGTGCATCGCCCGGCGCACTGGCTCGTTGCCTCGGAAGCTGAAAGAGACGTTGGAGACGCCCCCTGAGATACGGGCGTGCGGCAGGGTCCGTTTGATCTCACGCGTCGCCTCGATGAAGTCGACGCCGTAGTTGTCGTGCTCCTCGATACCGGTCGCGATGGCGAAGATGTTGGGATCGAAGATGATGTCCTCGGCCGGAAAGCCCATCTCCTCGGTCAGCAGACGGTAAGCCCGACCGCAGATGTCCACTTTGCGTTTCGCGGTGTCAGCCTGCCCCTTCTCATCGAAGGCCATGACGACGACGGCGGCGCCGTAGCGCAGGCACTTCATGGCCTGCTCGCGGAACTTCGCCTCGCCCTCCTTGAGGCTGATCGAGTTCACGATCGGCTTGCCCTGGACGCACTTGAGTCCGGCCTCGATCACCTCCCACTTCGAGGAGTCGATCATGATCGGAACGCGGGCGATATCGGGCTCAGCGGCGAGCAGATTGAGGAATGTCGTCATGGCCTTGGGGCCGTCGAGCAGCCCCTCGTCCATGTTGACGTCCAGCACCTGCGCCCCGGCCTCGACCTGGTCGCGCGCCACCGACAAAGCGGACGTGTAGTCGCCCTCAACCACCAGCTTGCGGAAGCGAGCCGAGCCGGTGACGTTGGTGCGCTCGCCGATATTGACGAAGACGGGCCTCACGGCGCGACCCGAGAGTCGGCACGAAGCCGGCAGTCCAGAATAAGCATCAGATCAGTTCGAAGGGTTCGAGGCCGGAGAGGCGCAGAGCGGGGGTGCGTCCGGGGATCGGGCGCGGC
>DASXGR010000160.1:0-31387 GCA_036488935.1 Caulobacteraceae bacterium
CGGGCGCGGATGATCTGGACGTCGTGGATCGAGACGTGGCGCCCGAGGCGCGCTTCGAGCGTCTTCTGGATCCGGAGCGCCACGAAGCCGGAGAAGCTCGTGGTGCCGAGGTACCACCAGCCGCCGCCGATGACGAGCACCAGGAGCGCGAGGAGGCCGCCGAATGTGAAGAGCAGCCCTTTCAGGCACCCCCACATCGGCCCTCGGCGCTGGCGTTCGCGCGCGGATCGATGATGCGGATGCGCGCTCTCTTGTGACGTCTCGCTCATTGCCCGGACTGCGTACCGCGGCGCTTGCTAACCGCGAGCCAGTAAGTACAAGTCCCGCAGATTGTTACCGGCAGGTGGAATCATAATCGCGCGGCCGATCTCCGCGGCGAGCGGAAACGAGTTCGATTTGCCCAATTCGGTCGCAATTGCGTCACGATCGAGGGGCACCGGAACGCGGTCGATGGCGATACCGGCCGCGCCGCTGTTGCCGTCCATTCCGTCGCTGCTGGCGAACACGGCCGGAACCCTTCCGCCAGCGAGGAGATAGCGCGAGGCGAGCTCGCTGCAGCGGCCGCCTTTTCCGTCGCCACGGACGGTCACCGTCACCTCTCCGCCCGCGATCAGGACGTCGTCGAATTTTGAGTTCGCGAGTTGGTCCGCCGCGGCCTCGACGTCGCTTTCGATCTGGTCGGGCAGGAGCGTTGCGCGGAGCCCGCGCTCGCGGGCAACCTCGGCGGCGGTGGCGGTCAGCGTGTCGTTGTCGGCGATGAGGATGACTTCGTCGCTGCCGGGGATCGTCGGGCCGGAGGCGACGTCAGAGAGTTTGCCGCGCGAGACGTCGGAGTAGACGAGCGTGACGCAGCGGCCGCGAACGCGTTGCGCGAGCTTGCCGCCCTTGATCGCCGACATCGCTTTGCGCCGCGCGTTGATCTCGGCGATGGTCATCCCGCTTTCGATGAGACGCCGGTTCTCCTCGACGCTGTTCTCGCGAAGCGGAACCTCAACTGTCGCCGAGCCGCCGCCGCTGATGATGAACGTGATGTCGTCGTGCCGGTCGACGAATTCGAGGAGCCGGCACCCTGCTGGCCGCGGTCAACGTCACGGGGATCCCGCTGACCGAGCAACGGGTGGCCCTGCTGGGCGCGGGTTCGGCGGGGGCGGGGATCGCCGCCCTGCTGCTGCGGGCGATGGTCGACGCGGGACTGCCCGAGGCCGAGGCTCGCCGCCGGTTCTATGCTGTGGACCGCGACGGCCTGCTCGTCGAAGGCATGCCCGGCATAACCAAGGCCCAGGAGCCGTTCGTCCGCGACCGCGAGAGCGTCGCCGGCTGGAAGCTGCAGACGCCCGGAGGGTCGATCGAACTCGAGGACGTCGTCGCCAACGCCCACCCGACGGTGCTGATCGGCGTCTCCGGCCAGGCCGGAGCGTTCACCGAAGCCGCCATCCGCGAGATGGCCAGGCACGTCGAGCGGCCGGTGATCTTCCCGCTCTCCAATCCCACCTCGCGCGCCGAGGCGACCCCCGAACAGCTGATGGCCTGGACCGACGGCCGGGCGCTGATCGGCGTGGGCAGCCCGTTCCCGCCGGTGAAGGTCAACGGCCGGACCGTGCCGATCGACCAGACCAACAACTCCTACGTCTTCCCGGGCGTCGGCCTGGGCGTGCTCGCGGCCGAGGCGACGCGGGTCAACGACGCGATGTTCATGGCGGCCGCCAAGGCCGTGGCGGAGCTGTCGCCCGCGGCGAAGGACAAGGACGGCCGCCTGCTGCCTCCGGTGACCGAACTGCGCAACGTCTCCATCGCCGTCGCCGCCGCCGTCGGCCGCCAGGCCCAGGCCGACGGCCTCGCCCCCAAGCGCCACGACAACGACCTCCAGGAACGCATCCTCGCCCGCGTCTGGCAGCCCGGCTACCAGAAGTACCTGGCGGCGAGCTGAGGGGCTGATCCCTCCCCTTCTGGGGAGGGTGTCGCGCCAAAGGCGCGACGGGTGGGGGAAGTCTGGATCATCCCGCACAGCCGGTGTCCTTCCCCTGGGTTCCCCCACCCGGCCTCGCTGCGCTCGGCCACCCTCCCCAGAAGGGGAGGGATGCGCTCACGGCTTGGCGGGCGCCGCCGGCGTGGAGACGGGGACGAGCAGGGCGTCGAGGCTCGGGTCCGCGCGCAGGACGTCCTGCGCCGTGACGGTGGGAGGTCCGTCGGACGTGGAGAACGCGATCAGGTGCGGGATGGCGGGCGTCCCATAGCGGCTGAGGAAGGTCCGGGTGAGGCCCGACCGCCGAAAGCCGTACGTCCACGGCGCGTTCAGCCACAGCCGGTAGTCCTCCCGCGGGCGCACATCCACGATGAAGAACAGGGTCCTGCCGTCCGGCGTCTCCCAGCCGAGCTTCTGCTCGAGCTGGGCGACGCTCCCGCCCCCGTTGAGAAGAACGACCCCGCACCGGCTCATCGGCTGGTCATAGGTGACGTGCAGGATCATCACGCCAGGCGGCGCCGTCTGGCCGGCGCGCGGGTAGCTGTCGATCACACGCGGCCGCGGGGCCGGAGTCCCGTGCGGCGCGGGGATCACGCACGGCCGCTTGGCAGTGACATCCACGCCGGAGAGCGTGGGCGCCTTGCGCGCGAGCACCAGGAGTTCCGACACCGTGGTGGCGGACGTGGGTGGGGGCGGCGGGGCAGGCGGCGTCTGCGCCCCCGCAGAGCACACGATCAGAACCCCCAGAGCCAGGGCCGCCTCGGCGGTGCGCACCGATGTTCCCGAGATACGCAACGTCATCTCGCTCAGTCCCCTCGTGGCGCCTGTTCCGAATATTCACCCCTTCCTCTTCCTCCGTCATCCCGGGCCGTAGCGAACCCGACCGAAGGGCGGGTGAAGCGAGGACCCGGGACCCAGGGCCACGCCAGCGGCGCTGTGGTTCGCGAACTAAAGCGCCGCCGCCGTCATGTGGGTCACGCATCTCCACTCTCTGGCGTCCGCCTGGACGAGATGGACTTTTACGAATTGAAAAGTTAAACTTAGGTATGGAAGAGAAGATCCCCCACGTCTACATCCTCGCGCGGCGCGCAATCCGCAATGAATCGATCTGTGGGACCAACTCCTTGCACCCCTCAAACCCTGTCATCCCGGGCCGTAGCGAACCCGGCCTTGTGCCGGGTGAATCAAGGACCCGGGACCCAAGGGCCGGGCCAGCGGCGCTTTGGGTTCGCGAACCCAGGCGCCCGGTCCAGTCCTCTGGGTCCCGGGTCCTCGCTTCGCTACGCTCGCTACGGCCCGGGATGACGAGGTTATTTGGGGCTCGGGTAAGGGGACGGCGCCCGTCCCCGCCGCCACTCCAACAGCACGTCAGGCTCCTTCTCCTCGTTATCCGCGCCATCGGTCTCCAGGATCTCCACGAACCCCCGCAGCCGATAGAACCGCCGGGACCGCGAGTTCCGCTGGAAGGTCCAGAGCCGGACGCGCCGCCGTCCCTTCAGCGCCCGCGTCACGAGCGCCTGGCCGATCCCGCGGCCGTGGAAGGCGTGATCGACATAGAGGTGGTCGACCCAGCCGCGACGCACGGCGCAGAAGCCGGCGACGACGCCCTCGACTTCGACCACCCAGACCACGCCGCGCTGGAAGGCCCGGCCGAAGTGGCCGAGGTCCTCTTCCGGCGTGTGCGGATAGAGGAAGTCCCACTCCCGTTCCGCCGTACGGCGGTAGAGAGCGGCGATCGCCGGCGTCTCGCAGGCGTCGGCCCGGCGCGGCTTCCAACTCATCGGCCCGCTCATCGGTTGTTCGCCTGGGCGCGGACGGCGACGAGGCCGTCGCGGGTGATGCGGTAGGGGCCGCCCTCCCGCGAGGCGATCCATCCCTGGGACTTCAGCTTGCGGAAGAGGGCGATGTCGCAGGTTTCGAGGCGCCAGCCCTCGCGGGTCAGGCAGTCCAGATGGGCCAGGCGGCCGCGGGCGTCACGGTGATGCTGGATGTGGCCGCCCTGGGCGAGCGCGTGCAGGACGCGCTGCTGGGGTTTGGAGATGTTCAACGAAGTGGCTCGTGAGATTGAGGTCGCAGGTTCGCGACCGCGGCGAAGCGTCAGCTCGCGCGATCAGGCGGAACATCGAGCCGCAGGGCTAAGCCCAGTGCGGCTTCAGGCGACGGCAATCTCTGGCATCAAGCCTCCCGTGTCGGAGCCAGCGGGTGCAAGCTTGGCTCATGCGCGCCGGCGGGTCAAATCGAACACGCCTGGACCTTGCGCCGGGCAGGCCGAGGACGGCATGGCTCGCCGATGGCCGTGCGCGAACTCTTCGTCACCCGTCTCTACGAAGCCTCCCTCGCCGGCGAGCGCGGGTTCGAGACCCTCAACGCCGACCTGGAAGACGCCTGCCATATGCTGGCGCAGGAGGACCGCGCCGGCCGCGCCTGGTGCCGCAAGAACAACTACGGCGGCTACACCTCCTATGCCTCGCTCGACGACCTGCCGCAGAGGGCGAGCGCCTTCGCCGACCTCAAGCGCCGCCTCGACCGCCACGCCGCCGCCTTTGCAGCGGAGCTGGCCCTCGACCTTGGCCCGCGCGGCCGGCTCGTCCTCGACAGCCTGTGGGCCAACGTCCTGCGTCCAGGCGCCGCCCACTCGGGTCACGTCCACCCGCACAGCGTGATCTCCGGGACCTACTATGTCGCCGTTCCGCCGGGCGCCGGCGGCCTTCGCCTCGAGGATCCGCGCCTGCCGATGATGATGGCCGCCCCGCGGCGCCGCGACGATGCGCCCGAGCCGCTGAAGACCTTCGTCACGGTTCAGCCGGAGGCGGGCGCGGTCCTGATGTGGGAGAGCTGGCTGCGCCACGAAGTCGTCGCTGGAAACGCCAAAAGTCCCAGAATCAGCGTGAGCTTCAACTACGCGTGGCGCTAAGACGGGGACCATGACCGCGCCCGTTCCGCCTCGTCCGCGCAAGGACCCCGTCCGCATCGAACAGCTCGGCCGCGTCCGGGTCGACGACTACGCCTGGATGAAGGACGACAACTGGCAGGCAGTGCTGCGCGATCCTTCGGTGGTGAAGGCCGATGTGCGCGAGCACCTGGAGGCGGAGAACGCCTATGTGAAGGCCGTGCTCGCCTCCACCGAGGATCTGCAGGCGCAGCTGTTCGAGGAGATGAAGGCCCGCCTCAAGCCGGACGACGCCTCCGTCCCGTCAGCCGACGGCCCCTTCGCCTACTTCAGCCGCTACGAGACGGGCGCCCAGCATCCCCAACACCTGCGCCGGCCGCGCGGGACGGAGCACCCCGAAGAGGTGCTGCTGGACGAGGAGATCGAGGCGAAGGGCAAGGCCTACTACGCCGTCGGCGGGGCTCGCCACGCGCCCGATCACGGTCTCTACGCCTGGGCCGTCGATGAGCAGGGCTCCGAATACTACGAGATCATCGTGCGCGACCTCGCCAGCGGCGAGCGGCTGGCGGACGGGCCCAAGAGCTCTGCGGGCAGCTTCTGCTTCTCGCCGGACTCGCGCTGGCTGTTCTGGATCTGGCGCGACGACAACGCCCGGCCGGCCCGCGTCTATCGCCGTCCCGCCCGCGGCGGCGAGGACGTCCTCGTCTACGAGGAAAAGGACGAGGGCATGTTCCTGGGCGTCGGCGTCGCCTCCGACGACAGCCACATCCTGATCGAGGCCTCGAACCAGGAGACGAGCGAGGTCTGGCTGATCCCCGCGTCCGATCCTCTCGCCATGCCCGTGGTCGCCGAGCCGCGCCAGGACGGCGTGCGCTACGACCTCGACCGCTGGTCGGACCGCTGGGTCGTGCGGTCCAATGTCGACGGCGCCGTGGACTTCCAGCTGATGACCAGCGTCGAGGCGGTCCCGGCGCGCGCGAGCTGGCGGACCTGGATCCCGCCCAAGGCCGGCCGGCTCATTGCTGGCTTCGCCGCCTATCGGAACCACCTGGTGCGCCAGGAGCGTGAGGACGCGCTTGACCGGCTGGTGGTGACGGACCGCGCCGGCGGGGAACACGTGATCGCCTTCGACGAGGCCGCCTATGCGCTCAGCCTGGTCGGCGGCTACGAGTACGACACCACGCTCACCCGCTTCGTCTATCAGTCGCCCACCACGCCCCGGCAATGGTTCGACTACGACATGGTCACCCGCGAGCGGACCCTGCGGAAGACCCAGGAGGTGCCCTCGGGCCACGATCCGGCGGCCTATGAGACGCGCCGGCTGCACGCCACGGCCCCGGACGGCGCCCAGGTCCCGATCACCGTGCTGATGAAGAAGGGGACGCCGCTGGACGGCTCTGCGCCCCTGCTGCTCTACGGCTACGGCGCCTACGGCATTCCGGAGTCCGCGGCCTTCTCGACCACGCGGTTCAGCCTCGTCGACCGCGGCTGGATCTGGGCCAGCACCCACATCCGCGGCGGCTCCGACAAGGGCTGGGGCTGGTTCCTCGACGGCCGGCGGGCGAAGAAGAAGAACACCTTCACCGATTTCATCGCCTGCGCCGAACATCTGATCAGCCAGGGCTATTCGAGGGCCGGGCGCATCGCCGCCTATGGCGGATCGGCGGGCGGCATGCTGATGGGAGCGATCGCCAACATGCGCCCGGACCTGTGGGGCGCGATCATCGCCGCGGTGCCGTTCGTGGATGTGCTCAACACGATGAGCGATCTCTCGCTGCCCCTGACCCCGCCCGAATGGCCCGAGTGGGGCAATCCGCTGGAGGACCCCGAGGCCTACGACATGATCGCCAGCTACAGCCCGTACGAGAACGTCGCGCCCAGGCCCTATCCCGCGATCCTCGCCACCGGGGGCTTGTCCGACCCGCGGGTGACCTGGTGGGAGCCGGAGAAGTGGACGGCGCGCCTGCGCGAAGCCACCACGAGCGGACGGCCGGTGCTGCTGAAGATCAACATGGAGGCCGGCCATGGCGGGGCGTCGGGCCGCTATGAGCACCTGCGCGAGATCGCCCTCGACTACGCCTTCGCCATCTGGGCGATCCAGGGCGCGGGGGAGGCGTGAACCTGCGCGAGGCCACGCTTGCGGACGCACCCGCCCTCGCCGCGATCTATGCGCACCATGTCCTGCACGGCTTCGGCACCTTCGAGGAGACGCCCCCCTCGGCCGAGGACATGGCCCAGCGGCTGGCGGAGGTGAGCCTGCGGCGCCTGCCGTGGCTCCTGGCCGAGGAGGACGGCGTCGTGCTCGGCTACGCCTATGCCTCGCCCTTCCGGACGCGGAGCGCCTATCGCTACACGGTCGAGGACAGCGTCTACGTCGCCGCCGACAGCCAGGGCCGCGGCGTCGGCCGATTGCTGCTGAGGGAGCTGATCGCCCGCTGCGAGGCGCTTGGGATCCGCCAGATGCTGGCGGTCATCGGCGACTCGGCCAACACAGCCTCGATCGCCCTGCACAGCGCGGCGGGCTTCGAGATGTCCGGGGTGACCCACGCCGTCGGCTACAAGGCCGGCCGCTGGGTCGACATCGTCTCGATGCAGCGCGAGCTTGGCCCAGGCGCCAGCGCGCCGCCGTCGGGACCGGGGATTTTGTGAGGCTCGCGAAGCCTCTACACATATCGCGCCCGACCATCACGGGGGAGAGACAAGCTTGGCCGACGCCCACTGGCTCATGAAGTCGGAGCCCGCGAAATACGGGTATGAGAATCTGGTCCGTGACGGGCGGACCGTCTGGGACGGCGTGCGCAACGCCCAGGCGGCGATCTTCCTCAAGTCGATGCGCGTGGGAGACGAGGCATTCTTCTACCACTCGGTCACCGGCCTCTGCGTCGCCGGGATCGCCAAAGTGACGCGCGAGGCCTTCCCCGATCCGACCGACGCCAGCGGCCGCTATGTGGCCGTGGAGATCGCTCCGTCGCGGGCGCTCGCGCGGCCGGTCACCCTGGCCGAGATGAAGGCCGAGCCGGCCCTGGCCGAGATGCGGATGTTCCGCCAGTTCCGCCTGTCGGTGACGCCGATCACGCCAGAGGAGTGGTCGACGATCCTTAAGATCTCCGAGCGCTAGACGGGCGACCGAGCTTGACCACGGCGGCTCGCGGGTCCTCGTCCATCTGGCCGCTGCGGACGGCGGGGCCCCAGTTGCGGGTGAGGGGTTCGTTGGGGGCGATGTCGCGGCGGGCGATGAGGGCGAGCAGCTCCGGGCTGACCCGTGTGTTCGGATCGTCGCTATGGATGATCAGGTCCAACATCGGGTCGAAGAAGAGCCGTCCGTCGCCTGTCGCGACCGCTCCGGCGCGCGGCCCGAGGAGCCAGCGGGGATGATCGAACCTCAGGATCGGTTCACCCGCCTCGTAACGTCGTCGCGCGCACAGGCGCTTCCTTGGAGCGGGAGGGACGAACGCAAGGGGCGGGATGAGGCCCATCGGAGCGACGCTGATCGGCATAGGCTGACCACTATCGCTTCCGCGCGTTACGCCTCAATTTGGGACAAAGCGCCGATCGATAAAGCGTCCATAAAGACCAGTACTTGAAGGCGAAAGTTTTCGCGGCGAGCCCCTCTATCCATATGGAATTTATATCCGGCTCGCCGGTACACCGTCCGCGGCGCTGAACTGATGGCGTCGTATTCGGACAATGTCGATGGACGTCCCGAGTCGCGAGGCGGCGGAGCCGCCCGCATTCGAATGTGAGCCCCTGCTGAAGCTCCTGGGCGTAGGCCCGGGCCAGGCGGTGGGCGTCGCGGGGCCTGGGAGCCTCGAGATCATGGTCGCTCTTTGTCGCGCGGGCTGGGCGCGCGTGGAATGTGCGCTGCAGGCGACCTGCGCCGGCGCTGACGAGACGAGCGACCTGCTCATCCTCACCGGTCCGCCCGAGCGGCTGGGAGCACTGACGGCGAAGACGGCGCGGCTGCTGCGCGATGGTGGCGTGCTTCTCGCCTTCCTCGACCACCCCGAAGACGATGCGCCGATCCGTGCGGCCCTTCTTGGCAAGGGATTGTCGGTGACCGCTTCCGTCCTCGACAGCCGCACCGGCTGCGTCATCGCCCACCGGGTCGAACGCCCCGCGCTCCTCGCCCGCACCGCCTGATCTTCGAGCGCCCGGACCGCGGGCCGCCTATTGCCGGCGGTCCGGTGCGCTTCTCTTCGCCGCCGCCTAGTTTTTCGAATTCATCCCCAATTCATCTCAAACGTTTCACCTTCGACACTCCAGCCGCCCTCCGTTGGCGAGGCTGAGCTGGGAGAAGAAGGCGGCTCGCAATGGAAACGCGTAGGTGGGTCGGCGCTTCGGCTGCGCTTGCTCTCGTTCTGGGTATGGGCGCCATGACCGCGCCCCCCGCTTGCGCCCAGCCGTTCGGGATACAGTTCAGTCTCTACGCGGACGTGCCGCCGCCGCCGATACCGGTCTATGACCAGCCTCCCATCCCGGAGCCGGGATACATCTGGACGCCAGGCTATTGGGCCTGGGACGACGATTATGGCGACTACTATTGGGTGCCGGGGACGTGGGTCCTTCCGCCTGATCCGGGCCTGCTCTGGACGCCGGGCTACTGGGGCTGGGCGGATGGCCGTTATGGTTTCAATCCCGGTTATTGGGGCCCCGAGGTGGGGTTCTACGGCGGCGTCAACTATGGATTCGGCTACACGGGTAACGGCTACGAAGGCGGATACTGGAGGGGACGCACGTTCTACTACAACAGCGTGGTGAACAATGTTCGCAACGCGAACATCACCAACATCTATCAACGACCTGTCCAGGCCCAGGGGGGGCCGAGGGCAGGCTTCAACGGCGGTCCCGGCGGCGTGCAGGCGCGGCCCTCGCCCCAGCAACTGGCGTTCGCGCGCCAGCCGCATAGGGCGCCCACCGCTCTTCAGACTCAGCAGGTGTCGATGGCGCGCCAGCAGCCCCAGCTACGCGCCAGCGCCAATCAGGGCCGGCCGCCTATCGCGGCCACGCAGCGGCCTCGCGAGTTCCAGGGACCGGGCGTTGCGCCGGCGGCGCGCGCGGGCGGCGCCTATCGCGCTCCGCCGCCTCGCGGCCCGGCCGGCCGGCCAGGCGTCCCGGGCGCCCAGCCCGCCGCTCCCGTGAATCGTCCGCCGCAGCAGGGCGCGCAGCCTCCCCGCGGCCCTGGGGGCCAGCCTCCCGGTCGCCCGCAGCAGCCGCCCGCGACGACCCGCCCGACACCAGGACCTCAAGGCCGGCCAGAGGCGCAACCCAATCGGCCGCCGGCCACAGCCCCGGTCGGCGCGCCGTCGCCGCGCGGTCCGGGGGGGCAACCTCCCGAACGCCCGCAGTCGCCGCCCACGGCCGCTCGGCCGACGCCAGGCCCACAGGGCCGACCGCAAGCGCAACCCAATCGGCCGCCGCCGCCCGCGCCAAGGCCCGCCGCCCCGGCGCCGCGGCCGCAGGAGCGTCCGCAAGGTCCCGGCGGTCCGAGCGGTCCGGGACGGCCTGCGCCTCAGGCCCAGCATCCTCCACAGCATCCGCCGGAGAAGGCGCCGCCTAAGCGGCCCGAGGACCGCCCGCCGCAATAAAACCGGCTGGCTGCGGCCAAGAGGACGGGACGTCTGAGGCGTTGGGCTTCCCCGCTCCCGTCACGGGGCGGGGGCGGCGTCGACGGCGAGGGTGGCTTCGGAAGGTTTTTCCACGGCCTGCAACCGGCGAGCCACGGACTGCGCCTCGGTCATGACGCGCAGGACGTTGCCGCCAGCGACCTTTGCGAGATCCTCGTCGCTCCAGCCGCGCCGCGCCAGCTCGATGAGCACGGCCGGGAACTTGTCCACGCCGTCGAGACCCTGCGGCGTGTAGTCGATCCCGTCGAAATCCGAGCCCAGGCCCACGTGGTCGACGCCGGCAACCTTGCGGATGTGCTCGATGTGGTCGGCCACATCCGAGACCGTGACCGGCGGCGCCGGATGCGCTTTCAGCCACGCGGCCATGGCCGCCTTGGCCCGCTCGGGCTGGCCGATGTACAGCCCCGCATAGGGCGGACTGTTGTAACGCGCCTGTTCGGCGGCGCGGTCGGCGTCCCAGGCCGCCCGAGCGCCGGTGACGTAGCCTGGATTGAAATTGGCCATCACCACCCCGCCGTTCTTCGCCACCAGGGCAAGAACGTCGTCGGGCACGTCGCGCGGGTGGTCGTCGAGAGCCCGCGCGCCCGAATGCGAGAAGATCACCGGCGCCTGGGTGACAGCCAGGGCCGCGCGCATGGTGTCGGGCGAGACGTGGCTGAGGTCGACCAGCATGCCCAGCCGGTTCATCTCCAGCACCACGTCCTTGCCGAAAGTCGTGAGCCCGTGGTGCGCCGGATTGTCGGTCGCCGAGTCGGCCCAGGGCGTGTCGAGGGTGTGGGTCAGCGTCATGTAGCGCGCGCCCAGGTCGTACATCTGGCGCAGCACGGCGAGGTCGGCGTCGATCTGGTGGCCGCCCTCGATGCCGATCATGCAAGCGATCTTGCCGGCGCGGTGGATGCGTTCGACGTCCTGCGCCGTGTAGGCCATCTCGAAGATGTCGGGGTAGGCGGCGGCCATGCGCTTGACCAGGTCGATCTGCTCGATGGTCATCTCCACCGCCTGGGGCCCGGTGAAGTTCGCCGGCACCCATACCGACCAGAACTGGCCTCCGACATGGCCGGCGCGCAGGCGCGGGATGTCGGTCATCAGGGGAGGGCCGTCGGGATGCGGCAGGGCCGAGGTGTCCTTGGCCAGATCGATGGTTGACAGCTTCGAGGCGAAGCGGGTGCGGATTTCCCAGGGCAGGTCGTTGTGGCCGTCAATGAGCGGCGTGCGCGCCAGGACGGCGTCCACCCGGGCCTTCAGCGCCGCGTCGTCCGGCGCAGCGAACGACGAGCTCGCCAGCAGCACGCTGGCCAGAACTCCAGCGATCATCCCGATCCGCATGCGCACCTCCCCCGATTCCTTCCTCCCAGGGTCGGGGACGCGCGTCAGCGGCGCAAGGGGTCAGGCCGGTTCTTCGCCAGGCGCCTCATAGGGGACGACCGGATGGCCACCGGAGGGCACGAGGGCGGTGGAGGTCGAGCCTTCCGGTCCGCGCCGGCCGCGGCGCAGGCGATCAAGGTAGATGTAGATCACCGGCGTCGTAAACAGGGTCAGCACCTGGGAGACCAGAAGGCCGCCCACGATGGCGTAACCGAGCGGCTGGCGGAACTCCGAGCCGGTTCCCTTGAACAGGATCATCGGCACGCCGCCGAGCATGGCCGCCGCAGTGGTCATCAGGATCGGCCGCAACCTCTGGTGCGATGCCTGACGCGCGGCCTCCATGGCGGTGAAGCCATGCTCGCGCTCGAGGCGAAGGGCGACGTCGACGATCATGATGCCGTTCTTCTTCACGATGCCGATCAGAAGGATGATGGCGATGATGCCGATGACATTGAGGTCCTGACCGGCGAGCCTGAGCGCGAGGATCGCCCCCACCCCGGCGGAGGGGAGGGTGGAAAGGATGGTCAGCGGATGGATGTAGCTCTCGTAGAGGATCCCCAGGATCACATAGACCGCGATCAGGGCGGCCAGGATCAGGAGCGGCTCGCTCGACAATGACTGCTGGAACGCCTGGGCCGTCCCCTGGAACGAGCCGGTGAGCGTCGCCGGGGCGCCGAGATCGTCGCGCGCCTTCTGCACCAGCTGAGTGGCCTCGCCGAGGGAGACGCCCGGCGCGAGGTTGAACGAGAGGGTCGCCGCCGGGAACTGGCCCTGGTGGCTCACCGTAAGGCTGCCGGTCGTGTTCGGGTCGACCTTGACGAACAGGGACAGCGGCACGGTCTTGCCCGTCACCGGCGAGAGGACCGAGACCGTCTTGAAGATGTCGGTCGAGCCTTGCATCGTCGGCGGGGCTTCAATGATGACGTGGTAAGCGTTGAGCTGGGTGAAGTACTGGGTCACCTCGCGCTGGCCGATCAGATTGTAGATCGCATTGTCGATGTCGGCCGGCATGATGCCGAACCTGGCGGCCGCGTTACGGTCGATGGTCAGGTTCACCGCTCCGCCCTGGGACTCCTGGTCCGAGTTGACGTCCTTCAGCTGGGGCACCTTCTGGAGCGCGGCGAGCAGCTTGGGCGCCCAGGTGTCCAGTTCCGTCAGGTCGGCGTCCGAGAGGGTGTACTGGTACTCGGCCTGGCCGAGGCGGCCGCCGACGTTGATGTCCTCGCGCGGCTGAAGGAAGGTCTGAGCGCCGACGATCTTGGCCAGGCGCGGCCGCAGCCGGTTGATCACCTGGATCACATTGGCTTTGCGCCCCTGGTCCTGCGGCTTGAGGGTGATGCTGAGGTTCGCCTGGTTGGATCCGCCGTTGCCGGCGAAGAAGCCCGACCATTCGACCGCCGGGTCGTCGCTGATGACCTTGGCCACCTCGGCCACTTTGCGGTCGAGCTCCCCGAACGAAGCGGCCTGATTGATCAGCATCACCCCACCCATGAAGCCGGTGTCCTGCTCCGGGAAGAATCCGGTCGGGGTCGTGGCGTAGAGGAAGACGGCAAGTCCCACAGTGGCGACGAAGACGGCCAGGGTGATCCGCATGTGCCTCAACACGACGTCGAGCCAGCGGGCGTAGCCGGCCTCGAGTCGACGGAAACCCTCGGCCAGGGCGCGCGTGAACGGGTCCCTCGGCGGGCCCGGCTCCTTCAGGAACCGGCTGCACATCATCGGCGTCACGGTGAGCGACAGGAAGATCGACAGCACCACGGCGCCGCTCAGGGTGAGCGCGAACTCCCGCATCAGCCGCCCGACCACGCCGCCCATGAAGACCAGAGGTGTGAACACGGCGACCAGGGAGATCGAGATCGACAGGATGGTGAAGTTGATCTCGCCGGCGCCCTTTAAGGCGGCCTCGTACGGATTCATTCCGTGCTCGATCTTTTGCCAGATCACCTCTTCCATCACGATCGCGTCGTCGACGACGAAGCCGACGGCGATCGTCAGGGCCATGAGCGAGAGGTTGTCGAGGCTGAACTTGGCCGCGAGCATGAGCGCGGCCGTCGCCATGAGGGCCAGAGGGATCACCACGCTGGGGATGATCGTAGCCCGAATGTTCTGCAGGAACAGGAAGATGACGCCGACGACCAGGGCGATGGTGATCAGCAGGGTGATCTCGACGTCGCGGACTGACGCCCGGATCGTCTGAGTCCGGTCGGCGACGACTCTCACGTCGATGCCCGGCGGGATGTTGGCCTGCAGGCCCGGCAGCGCCTTCTCAATCGCGTCGACGGTCTTGATGACGTTGGCGCCGGGCGACTTGAAGATGATCAGCAGGACGGCCTTGCCGCTTGAGCCCGATCCCTTGGGCGCCGCCTTGCCGAAATAGCTCCACGCTCCGATCTGATCGTTCTCGACATCGGCGACGGCGTCGCCGACGTCCTTGATGCGGATCGCGGCGCCATTGACCCGGTTGTAGCCGATGACGAGGTTGTTCCAGATCTGCGGGTCCATGATCTGGTCGTTGGCGTAGACGGTCAGGCTGCGCGTATCCCCGTTGAGGGACCCCTTTGGCGCGTTGATGGTCTGGTTGGTCACCGCCGTGCGGATGTTGTCGAGCTGCAGGCCGAGCGCAGCCATCTTGTGTGGATCTAGGCGGATGCGGATCGCCGGCTTCTGCTGGCCGCCGATACTCACCTGGCCGACGCCTTGGATCTGCGAGAGGTGCTGCGAGAGGATGTTGTCGGCGTAGTCGTTGACCGTCTGGATCGGCAGCGTGCTCGACGACATCGAGATGATCATGATCGGCGAGTCGGCCGGATTGACCTTGCGGAAAGTCGGAGGAGCAGGAAGGTTCGTCGGCAGCTGGCCGCCAGCCGCGTTGATCGCGGCCTGGACGTCTTCGGCGGCCGCATCGATGTTGCGCGACAGGTCGAACTGGAGCGTGACCGACGAGGAGCCGAGCGAGCTCACCGAGGTCATCTGGGTGAGGCCCTGGATCAGGGCGAACTGGCGCTCCAGAGGGGTGGCCACGTTTGAGGCCATGGTCTCCGGGCTGGCGCCTGGAAGGGCGACGCTTACCTGGATGGTCGGAAAGTCGACCTGGGGCAGGGCCGCCACCGGCAGGTTGATGTAGCCGATGATCCCCAGAAGCATGAAGGCGACCGCCACCAGGGAGGTCGCGACGGGGCGGCGGATGAAGGGACCGGAGATACTCACGAGGGCCGCCGGTTCAGGTCGATGGGTTGGTCGAAGCGGTCGCCGGCGCCTGGCTTGGCGACACAATGCGGACGGGCGAGCCGTTCTTCAACGTCATCTCCCCGTCGGTCACAACCGTCTCGCCGGGACGCACGCCGCTGGCGATGATGGCCGTCGCCCCCTGGGTGCTCTGGACCTTGACTTGCCGAAGCTGCGCCTTGCCGCCCACCACTACGAAGACATAGGGGCCGTTCGGTCCCTGGTTGACGGCGACCGCCGGCACGGTGGTGGCATGCTGCATCGTCTGCAGGGTCAGCACCACGTTCAGATATTGCCCCGGCCAGAGCCGTTCGCCGGCGTTGTCGAATCGCGCCTTGAGTTCGACCGTGCCGGTGCTCGGATCCACCTTATTGTCCGCGATCTGAAGTTCGCCCGTACCCAGAAGAGTATTGTTCTCCTGGCTGAAGGCCTGGGTGGTCAGGGGTTTGCGGAAGCCGTCCGAGAGCTGCATCAGCCGTTGGAACTCGAACTGAGGAACGGTGAAGGTGACAGCGATCGGGGAGATCTGGTTGACCACGACGATGCCGCTCGACCCGCTGACCCCCCCGGTAATGCTGCCGGCCGACCCTGCCGCGCTACTTGCCGCTCCGGTCGTAGCGCCTGAGGCTGTGCTGCTCGTCGCGCCCGAGCCATTCGTGCTGGTCGCGGCGGCGCCCGAGCCCACGAGATTGCCCGGGTCGACCAGACGCACGCCGACACGGCCGGCGATCGGCGAGGTGATGGTGCAGCGGTTGAGGTTGACCTTGGCCGCGTCCACCGCGCCCTGATCGAGGAGCACCACGCCCTCTTCTTGCTTGACCACTTGCGCCTGGTCCTCGGCCGTCTGGCGGGCGATCGAATTTTGCGCCACCAGCGCCTGGTAGCGGGCGAGGTCCATCTTTGCCTCGGCCAGCAGCGCCTGGTCACGCCGCAGGGCGCCCTGGGCCTGGTTCAGCGCCGCGCGGTACGGAGCGGGGTCGATCTCCGCCAGCACCTGGCCGGCGCGCACGCGATCGCCTTCCTTGAACGGGGTCCTGAGGATGATCCCCGAGACCTGGGCGACGATCGTGTCGCTGCGCCAGGCCTGGGCCGCGCCCAGCTCCGAAAGGCTCACAGGCATATCCTGGACGAGAGCCTGCGCCACGTTCACCGGCACCGCCGGCCGCGGCGGGGGCGCCGCCTTCTTCTTATGGAAGACGGCAAACAGCACCAGGCCGATCGCGACGAGGCCCAGGACGAGGAAGATCCAGCGAAACCGCCGACGTGCGGCCATCGAGTCGAGCGCCTCTTAAATGTGTCGTTTTCTTGTTTCGCGGAGGCGAAACGGACGTCAGGCCGAACTTTCGCGCAAAGCGGCTCTGCCGCTTACAGCGCGGGCGGGCCTTAAGTGACAACCGCGGCCCACGGATGTCGGACTTGAAATGGCGCGGGTGTAGGTGGCGTCTGGTTGGTTACGCAAGGGGGAGGGAGCGAGCGGCGCCCAAAAACCCTATTGGTTGTGCTCGTTTCGTACGGCACTCTTCGAACATGCCCTACTCCGTGATCGCCGACATCGAGCTGTGGTTCGAGCGCGCAGGGGAGGGGCGAAGACTGCTCTTCATTTCCGGGACAGGCGGCGATCTGCGTGTGCGGCCAAATGTCTTCGAGGGCCCATTCGCCCGGACCTTCGACCTGCTCGCCTACGATCAGCGCGGCCTGGGGCGCTCGTCAAAGCCCGATGTCCCCTACTCGATGGCGCAATACGCGGACGACGCGGCGTCGCTGCTCGACCATGTGGGATGGCCGACGGCGGCGGTGATCGGGGTGTCGTTCGGAGGGATGGTGGCGCAGGAACTCGTCCTGCGGCATCCCGAACGCGTCGAGCGCCTGGTTCTGGCCTGCACCTCGCCCGGCGGCGCCGGGGGCTCCTCGTTCCCCTTCCACGAGATCGAACACCTGCAGGGCGAGGCGCGAGCGCGCCATCTGATTCCCGTCTCCGACACCCGACGGGACGCGGCCTGGGCCGCGGCGAACCCCGAACTCCACGCTCAGCTCCTCACCATGGGTTCGGCTGATCCGTATGCGGACGAGACAGGTCATCGGGCGGGCGCCCGCCGCCAGCTCGAAGCGCGCGCGAAGCACGACGCGTGGGACCGGCTCGATCGCATCGCCTGCCCGGTGCTCATCGCCGCTGGCCGTTACGACGGCATCGCCCTGCCGGAGACCCAAGAGAACATGGCCGCTCGAATCCCGGGCGCGCAGCTGCGCTTCTTCGAGGGCGGCCACCTCTTCATGCTGCAAGACCGCGCGGCCAATCGCGCGATGATCGAGTTCCTGAACGGTTGAGCCGGCGCTATCGTCACCCGAAAAGGGAGAGAGACGCGCGATGGACATCGGCGACTGGTCGGCCACGCCCGACCTGAATGAAATCTACCGGGAGGTGCGGGCGCGGGGCCTGGAAACGAATCTGGCCGAGCTCGAGGCGTTCGGCTTCACGGTCATCCCGGGCGCGCTCACGGCCGAGCAGACGGTTGAGGCGCGCAATGCGATCCTGGCCGTGTCCGAGGAGAGGCTCGGGCGCAGGCTCGATCTCGAAAGCGAGACCGACTACGCCGATCTGCAGTTCATCCCCTTCCTGCTGTTCAAGGACCCGATCTTTCGTGAGGTCCTGATGTCGCCGGGGCCGCTGGCGCTGATCACCTATCTGCTCGGAAACCACTGCATCCTCTCCAGCATGGGCTCACATCTGAAGGGGCCCGGCGGCAACGGCCTGCTGCTGCACAGCGACACGGCCAACGGCGCGCCCGATCCCCTCACGCCCTATTCCCAGGTGGCCAACTGCAACTTCGCCCTGACCGACTACAGCGAGGCAAAGGGCGCCCTGGCCATGGTGCCGGGCAGCCATCGGCATGCGCGCCAGCCAACCCGCTGGGAAGTGGGCCTGGATGGCGAACGCAGGTACGGCCACGTGATCCCCGTCGAGGTCCCGGCCGGTTCGGCCATCATCTGGCACGGGAACACCTGGCACGGCTCGTTCCCGCGCAAGGCCCCGGGCCTGCGCGTCAACCTCTCATGCTACTTCTGCCGCGAGTACATCCAGCCGCAGGAGGACTACCGGCGTAACGTCCCCGACGGATTTCTGCGCGGGGAGGAAGACGCGCGCCTCGCTCGCTTGCTGGGCGCGGATCTTGTCTACGGCTGGCAGGACGAAGGCCCGCTTAAGATGTACGCCCGCCGCCGCGAGTCCGCAGGCTCAATCCGCAGCTGGCAAAGCTGATTCGATCACGACCTCGGGGAGAAACTCCTTCGTGACCCAGGGGTTGACCTAGTAGCGCCGCGCCATCCGACAGGTGACAGTCTCGGGGTTGAGACGTCGACCAGGAATGCTCGTGGCGCAGATGTTCACTTCGATCTTGACCGCGCGTGCAGGTCCTCGGCCCGAATACCCAGTCGACTCGCCGTCGCACCCGCCGACGCCTGATGTCTTCCAGGCGGCGCGGACTCGCGCGGGTCGCTCCACTCACGGAGAGCCAAGATGCCTGCCCTTGGAGTGGTCAAGGCTGTCTGCCTTGGCGCGAGCCTGATCGCCCTGACCGCCGCCGCGCCGCTCGCCGCCTGGTCCCAAGCCACGCCGGCCCCGGCGTCGGCCTCCGCCAAGGCCGCTCCTGCGAAAAAGAAACCCGCTGCGGCGGCGACCGCGCCCAAGGGCGTCGTTGAACCCGCGTCCGTGGCCGCGCTCGGCAAGATGAGCGCCTACCTGCGCACCCTGCCTGCCTTTGAGATCAAGATGGCCACGCAGCGCGACGAGGTGGACGTCTACGGCCAACTCGTGACCCTCAACGGCGAGTCGACCTATAAGGTCAAGAAGCCCGACGCCTTCCACATCGCCGTGGCTGAGGACGCCGGGGCCCGTCAGTTCAACTACGACGGCAAGTCGGTGACGGTCTACGACCCGAAGACCGGCTACTACGCCCGCTTCGACGCGCCGCCGACCATCCGCCAGACCCTGGACGCGGCGAAGGCGAAATACGGCGTCGCTGTCCCCCTGGACGATCTGTTCCATTGGGATCAGGGGGACGCCCAGTCGAGCAAACTCACCAGCGGCCACTTCGTCGGCGCGACCAAGGTCGACGGCCAGGACGCCGACCAGTACGCCTTCCGTCAGCCGGGCGTCGACTGGCAGATCTGGATCGCCAAGGGCGACAAGCCCGTCCCGCTTCGCGTGGTGCTCGTCGGCAGTGATGATCCGGCGCGGCCGCAGTTCGAGGCCAACCTCTCCTGGGACACCGCCCCGCAATTCGCGGCCGACACCTTCGCATTCACGCCACCGGCTGGGGCTAAGGCAATCCAGATCAGGACGTTATCCCCCTGAGGAAACTCATCATGTCCAACAGAGCATCGACACTCGCCCTGGCGGCCACGCTGCTCGCCGGGGCTCTCGCCGCAACGGCAGCCAGTGTGCCGACGGTGGCTGACGCAATGGGCCGTGGGGGCGGCGGTGGCCGTGGTGGTGGCGGTTTCGGTGGTGGCGGGGGCCGCGGCGGCGGCGGATTCGGCGGAGGCCAGGCCCGCAGCGCCCCGACCAGCATCAACGGTGGCGGAGGCCGCGGCGGGGGCGGGAACTTCGGCGGCGCCGGGGGCGGGGGCGGGAACCGGAACCTCGGCGGCGCCGGGAATGGGAACGTCGGTGGCGCCGGGAGCGGGAACCGGAATTTCAGCGGCGCCGGGAGCGGGAACCTCAACGGCGCGGGAAGTGGAAACCGGAACTACGCCGGCAATGGAAATCGGAACTACAGTGGAAACGGTAGCGGCAACAGGAATATCAGCGGAAACGGTAACGGGAATTTTAATGGAAACACCATAAACAATAACAATGTCAATGTTAATCGCAACGGTAATGTCAACGTGAATAATGGGTATCACGGCGGATACTACGGGGGTGGGTATGGCGGAGGATACTACGGCGGTGTCTATCATCCGGTCGCGGCCGGCATGGCCATCGGGGCGACGGCGGCGGTGACCGCAGCGGCCGTTGGGTCGATGGTCGCCACCCTGCCGGCGGGTTGCACGCCCTACAACGCCTATTACCGCTGCGGCTCCGTCTACTACCAACCTCAGTACGAGGGCAGCAACATCACCTACGTGGTGGTCAACAATCCCGGCTAAGCGCCCGCGGCTTGAACCACGAAGGCGCAATAATCAGGCGGGTTGGGTCTGGGCGGGGACTGGCGGCTTGAGGAGTTCGATGACGTAGCCGTCGGGGTCCTTGGCGAGGCAGACGATCGCGCCGCCAAGGCCTGGGAAGGCGTGGGGCTCCTGGGTGATCTCGAGGCCTTCGGCGCGAATGCGCTCGGCCAGCGCCGCGGGATCAGTCACATTGAACACCAGCTTGACCGGATTTCCGGCGTAGTTGGGCGAGGAGCCATCGGTCCAGTGCATCAGGACCACGGCGTTGCGCCCTTCGTGAGCCAGGACGATCTCTTCCATATGGTCCAGATGGAATCTCTGGGTCTCCTTCATCCCGAGGACGCGGCTGTAGAAATCGGCTGACCGTGCGAGATCGGATACGCCGATGCCCACAGCGGTCAGGTAATCTGGCGAACGCATGGCTTGCCTCCCTTCGTTGGCGACGATTTAGATCGGCGCAGCATGTCCCATAACACTTTCGGCCACCTGTTCCGTGTCACCACCTGGGGCGAAAGCCACGGCCCCGCGATCGGCTGCGTGATCGACGGCTGCCCGCCGGGGATCCGGCTCGACGCGTCTGACATCCAGGTGTGGCTGGACAAGCGCCGGCCTGGCGCGGGGAAGTTCGTGACCCAACGCCAGGAGCCGGACGCCGTGCGCATCCTGTCGGGGGTGTTCGAGGACGACGCTGTGCGCGAGCGCTTCGGCGGCCAGGTGACCACAGGGACGCCGATTTCCCTGCTCATCGAGAATGTCGACCAGCGGTCGCACGACTATTCCGAGATCGCCCGCGCCTTCCGGCCAGGTCATGCGGACTATGCCTATTTCGCCAAGTACGGGGTGCGCGACTATCGCGGCGGGGGACGCCAGTCGGCCCGCGAAACAGCTTCGCGCGTCGCCGCCGGAGCCATAGCGCGCAAAGTCATGCCGGGGGTCACGATCCGCGGCGCTCTGGTGCAGATAGGTCCGCACCGCGTGGATCGCGCGCGGTGGGACTGGGCTGAGACTCTGCAGAACCCGTTCTGGGCGCCTGACGCCGAGATCGTTCCGGTTTGGGAGGCCCACCTTCAGCAGGTGCGAAAGGCCGGTTCCTCCACCGGCGCGGTGGTCGAAGTCGAGGCGACGGGGGTCCCGCCGGGCTGGGGGGCGCCTGTCTACGGAAAGCTCGACGCCGAGCTAGCCGGCGCCCTGATGTCGATCAACGCCGCCAAGGGTGTGGAGATCGGCGCCGGCTTCGCCGCTGCGGAGCTCAGCGGCGAGGAGAACGCCGACGAGATGCGCCGGGGCAATGACGGCCCCCTCTTCCTTTCCAACAACGCCGGCGGCGTCCTGGGCGGCATCAGCACCGGTCAACCGGTGGTCGCCCGTGTGGCGTTCAAGCCCACGTCCTCGATCCTCACGCCCCGGCGCTCGATCGACGAGGACGGGGCGGAGATCGAGTTGCGCACCAAGGGCCGGCACGACCCCTGCGTGGGCATTCGCGCCGTCCCGGTGGTCGAGGCCATGGCAGCCTGCGTGCTGGCTGACGCATTTCTGCGCCACCGCGCACAGACAGGCGGGGCGGCGCACCGGCCGGGCCTTGAGTCGGTCCCCGATTTTGGGGATGCATCGGCGACGCTCGGCTGACCTGACCCTCCAATCGGGTCAGGCGGCCCGATCACAGGAGGAAATTTCGATGAGCCACCCTTCCACGCCCGCCAACCGCCGCACCCTGCTCATTCGCGCTGCTGCGCTTGCGGGCCTGCCGCTGCTGGCGTCGGCGGGGGGCGCTCAGGCGGCCGGGACCCTACCCCAGGCCACCGCCAAGTATCAGGACAAGCCCGGCGCCAACGGCCAGACCTGCGACGCGTGCACCTACTACATTCCCAAGTCCGGCCAAGCCGCGGCGCCAGGCGAGTGCAAGCTGGTCGCCGGCTCCATCGCCCCGAAGGGCTGGTGCCAGCTGTTCGCGCCAAAACGCTAAAGGCCGGCGGTCAAACCGCCGGCCTCGAGCTGAGTCACCGATCTGGGGCCGGTCGCAAGGACCGGCCCCAGTCGTCATGTCATGCCGCCTTGCGGTCGGCGACGGAACCGTTCAGCCGCTTGATCGCCTCGGCCACGCCCCGGCCGTAGTCGGGATCGCACTTGTTGCAGTTGGCGATGTGCCGATCCACGACCTCCTGGGACGCGCCCTTGATCGCCCGGGCGGTGTTTTCGAACAGGACCTTCTGCTGGGCCGGCGTCATCAGCCGGAAGAGGGCGCGCGGCTGCGAGAAGTGGTCGTCATCCTCGCGGTGGTTCCAACGCGCGGCGACGTTCCCATCGAGCCTCATCGGCGGTTCCGAATAGTCCGGCTGAGCGACGAAGGCGCCCTTGCTGTTCGGCTCGTAGTGCGTGCCGCGACCGCCGTTGCCGTCCACCCGCATGGCGCCGTCCCGGTGGTAGCTGTGGAACGGGCACTGGGGCGCGTTCACCGGGATCTGGGAGTAGTTCACGCCGAGGCGATAGCGCTGGGCGTCGCCATAGGAGAACAGGCGGCCCTGCAACATCCGGTCAGGTGAAAAGCTGATGCCCGGCACGATCACCGCGGGGCTGAACGCCGCCTGCTCCACGTCCTGGAAGAAGTTCTCCGGGTTGCGGTTGAGCTCGAAGAAGCCGACCTCGATCAGTGGATAATCCTTGTGCGGCCAGACCTTGGTCAGGTCGAACGGATTGATGTGGTAAGAGTCGGCGTCAGCCTCCGGCATGATCTGCACATAGAGCGTCCAGCGCGGGAACTCGCCGCGCTCGATGGCCTCGAACAGGTCGCGCTGATTGCTTTCGCGATCGCCGCCGACGACCTCGCGCGCCTCTTCGTCCGTCAAGTTCTGGACGCCCTGCTGTGTCTTGAAGGTGAACTTCACCCAGAAGCGCTCATTCTGCGAGCTGATGAAGCTGTAGGTGTGGCTGCCAAAGCCATGCATGTGCCGGAACGTGCGGGGAATCCCGCGGTCGCTCATCACCACTGTGACCTGGTGAAAGGCCTCCGGGAGCAGGGTCCAGTAGTCCCAGTTGTTTTCGGCGCTGCGCATGCCCGTCCGGGGGTCGCGCTTAACGGCGTGGTTGAGGTCGGGGAACTTCAGCGGATCCTTGATGAAGAACACCGGCGTGTTGTTGCCGACGAGGTCCCAGTTGCCTTCCTCGGTGTAGAACTTCAGCGCGAAGCCGCGGATGTCCCGCTCTGCGTCCGCCGCGCCGCGTTCGCCGGCCACGGTGGAGAAGCGGGCGAACATCGGGGTCTTCTTGCCAATCTCGGAGAAGATCTTCGCGCGGGTGTAGCGGGCGATGTCGTGGGTGACCGTGAAGTCGCCGAACGCGCCGGCGCCCTTGGCGTGCATGCGCCGTTCCGGGATTACTTCGCGGTCGAAGTGCGCGAGCTTCTCCAGGAACCAGACGTCCTGCAGGAGCGCCGCGCCGCGAGGGCCGGTGGTAATGATGTTGTTGTCGTCGACGACCGGTGCGCCGAATTCCGTCGTGAGTTTACTCATGGGGTTTCCCTTGCTGTGCGGGGCCGCGGCCGGGCCCGCGGTCGGTAGTGCTGCAATCGGACCCTAGCGACGTCGTACTCATAGGTGAAATTCAAGTTTACTTATTCACCCATAGGTGGAAGGCATAGACGGGGCCGGGACCGATCCGGGAGGCGCGATCATTTCGCCCCCGAAATGGAGGCTACGGGCACGCGCCAGCTCCGCCTTGGACGATCAGGCGCTCAGCGTCGGTTTTCTGCGGGAAGCCCGTGGGCTCTGGGGGGAGACATCACGGACAGGTCAGGCCACGCGCTCCGTCCAGACTTCGAACCGCTTCCTCAACAAATTCCGTCATGGCCGGCCTCCGTGCCGGCCACCCATGGATCGGCTGTGCGGGCGCCTGCTGTGGCCGCGCCGGGCGGCGCGGCCATGACGAATGTTGCGAGTTGGGCAAGCGGTCACACCAGCCACGCGGGCCGCGCGCCCGACCCGCGCCAGGCCTTGCTCAGATCCTCCCAATGCGGGTTCTCCCGCTCGATCAGATTGATCTTCCAGTCGCGCTTGTACCTTTTCAGCGACCTCACGCTGGATGGCCACGACAATGGACTCATGCGGCTCGAACCAGATGAGGCGATGCAGGCCATACCGCTTGGTGAAGCCGTCCGCCTGACCCGACTGATGTTGGTCCACCCGAGTCTCGAGATCGGACGTAACGCCGATGTAGAGCGTCCCGTACGGCCGATTGGCCTTCATCTAGACGGCGATGAACGGGCGACGCTGCATCACGGCGCCGTTTCATTCGGGCGCGGAGCCGGCAAGCCAGCTCCAACCCGCTTGGCCAAGTCGCAACATCCGTCCTGGCCGCGCCGCCCGGCGCGGCCACCCCCGAGCGCCCGCACAGCCGGTCGATGGGTTGCCGGCACAGAGGCCGTGACGGAATTTTTTAGGGAGCGGTTCGAAGTCCGGATCGAGCGCGCGGCCTGACCTGTCGGTGATGTCCGCAAACACGAGGGAGGATTGCTAACCAATCAGGCGGCGAGCGCCGCCTCCACCTCATCGGGAAGCAGCTCACGCAGATGGACTGCGAGCTCCTCGAAGGACTCGGCGCGGGGATCGCTGGCGCGCCAGGCCAGGATGATGGTCCGGCGGTATTCATTACCGGTCAGGGACGCATAGTCGACGCCGGGCTCACGACCCGCCGCCAGGGCCGGGACGAGGGTGCAGCCCTCGCCGGCGGCGACCATATATTTCAACGTTTCCAGGCTGGTCGCATGGCGGACGCCCGGATCGACCTCCGCGCAGGCGGCGATCGCCTGGTCGCGCAGGCAATGCCCTTCCTCGAGCAGCAGGCGCTCGCGGGGCTTGAGGCCGCTCCAGCCGTGCTCCTTGTGCGAGGCGGCCGCGTGGCCCTTCGGGCAGGCCATCAGGAACGGTTCGTGGAACAGGGGCGCAGTCGTCAGACCCGGGTCGTCGATAGGCGCCGCCGCCAGCACGGCGTCGAGATCGCCGCGCAGCAAGGCGCCAATCAGGTCGTCGGTCCGGCCCTCGCCAAGGATGAGGGAGAGCTCAGGGTATTGCGCTCGCAGTCCCTGCAGGATGCGCGGAAAATAGTAGGGTCCCAGGGTCGCGATTGCGGACAAGCGAAGGGAGCCGCCGAACGGCCGGGTCGACTGGGTGCAGAGGGCGAGCAGATTTCCCGCTTCGAGCAGGATCCTACGCATCTGCCCGATCAGGACCCGCCCCTGAGGCGTCACCATCAGCCGCCGGGTGGTCCGCTCGAAGAGGACAGTCTCCAGTCGTCCTTCGAGCTTGCCGATCTGCACCGAGAGGGAAGGCTGGGAGACATGGCATCTCTCCGCCGCCTTGACGAAGCTGCCGAGTTCGGCGACCGCGACCGCATATTCCAGATCACGAAGAGACAGGCCGGAGACGTTCATCGGCCCATCATATAGGCTCCGGTTAAGAGTAGCGAAAGAGACGTCCCATACGCCTATGTATTGGGCGGCGTCCGCGCGCCCGGCCGGCCGGGTCATAGCCAGCCCTGGAGTTCCCGCCGGACCACGGACTCGATCACCCGCATCGCGCCCTCGCTGTCGTTGAGGCAGTCGATGCGCGTGAAGTCCTCGCCGCCGCCTTCGAGGAAATAGCCCGCGTTCTCGAACCCGATCTCCTCGATCGTCTCGAGACAGTCAGCCGAGAAGCCCGGCGTGACGACGGCGATGCGTTTGACGCCCTGCTCAGCGAGCGCCTTGACCGTGGCGTCGGTGTAGGGCTGCAGCCAAGGCGCCCCGCCGAAGCGGGACTGGAAGGTGAGTTTGAGTTTATCGGGCGTCAGGCCAAGCCGCTGTCGCACCGCTTCGACCGTGCGCCGGCACTGATCGTAGTAGGGATCGCCCTTGGCCGCGGTCGCTTCCGGCATGCCGTGAAAGGACGCCAGGATCACCTCCGGCTCTGGTCCCGGCTCACCCAGATGCAACTCGATCGAACGGGCGATCTCTTCGATATAGGCGGGCTCGTCGAAGTAGGGCGCCGCCACGCGCAGCGTCGGCTGGCGGCGCATCTTCGACAGAATCTCGAAGACCTTGTCGCAAGCGGTGGCGGTCGTGGCGGCCGAGTACTGCGGGTAGAGGGGGACGAGGAGGATCCGGTCGCACCCGCGCTCGCTCAGGCGCGTGATCGCCTGTTCGAGCGAGGGATTGCCGTAACGCATTCCCCACTCGACGATCACCTGTGACGGCGCAGCGCTCAGCAGGCCCTGGTCGAACGAGGCCTGCAGCTTCTCGGCCTGGTTGCGCGTGATGGTCTTGAGCGGACTCTCGTCCAGCTCCTTGTTCCAGATCGACGCGTAGTCGCGCCCCTTGCGGCCCGGCCGCGTCGTCAGGATCAGTCCGTTGAGGATGAAGAACCAGAGCAGCCGAGGCGCTTCGATCACGCGCCGGTCGGACAGGAATTCCGCCAGGTAGCGCCGCATCGGCCAGTAGGACGTCCCGTCCGGCGTGCCCAGGTTGGACAACAGGACGCCGATCTTCCCGGCCGTAACGGCGCGCGGGGCGGCCGAAGCGCCGAACTCCTGCGTCGTCGGCTGTTTGAGGGTGCGGTCGTGGAAGGACATGTGGTTCCTCTGGAACGTCGCGCGGGCTGGCGTGTCAGCCGCCGGCGAGGAGGGTTTCCGCCCGCTGATGCGTGCGGGAAGGCGCCACGCCGAGCGGCAGGCCGAGTTCGCGCCAGACCTCCGTCATTGCCAGCGCCAGATGGGCGATTAGTCCGGCGTCATGAGATGGCCCCGGGGTGATGCGCAGGCGCTCGGCCCCGCGCGGCACCGTCGGATAGTTGATCGGCTGAATGTAGATCCCGTGCTGCTCCAGGAGGCGATCGCTGGCCTGTTTGCAGAGGTCGGGGTCGCCAACCATCACCGGCACGATGTGGGTGTCGGTCTCCAGCACTGGCAGTCCCGCTGCGGCCAGGGCCGCCTTGGTCGCCGCCACCGCCGCGCGCTGAGCCTCCCGTTCGGTCTGCGAGACCTTGAGGTGGGCGATCGAGGCCGTCGCCGCCGCCGCGACGGCGGGGGGCAGGGCGGTGGTGAAGATGAACCCCGGCGCATGCGAACGCACCGCGTCGATCACCGCGCGCCGGCCGGCGATATAGCCGCCAAGAGTCCCGAACGCCTTGGCGAGAGTCCCTTCGATGACGTCGATGCGGGACATCACACCCTCGCGTTCGGCGACGCCTGCGCCGCGCGTGCCATACATGCCTACCGCGTGCACTTCGTCGAGATAGGTCATGGCCCCGTAGCGCTCGGCGAGGTCACAGATCTCGGCGATCGGGGCGACGTCGCCATCCATCGAATAGACGCTCTCGAACACGATCAGCTTGGGCCGATCACGGCCGGCGCGCCTGAGCAGATCCTCGAGGTGGGCGGTGTCGTTGTGCCGCCAGATCGCCTTCTGGCAGCCCGCGGCGCGGACGCCTTCTATCATCGAGTTGTGGTTCAGGGCGTCGGACAGGATCAGGCAGTCGGGCAGCAACCTGGCGATGGTGGCGATGCCCGCGAGGTTGGAGACGTAGCCCGAGGTGAAAACAAGCGCCGCCTCCTTGGCGTGGAGATCGGCCAGTTCAGCTTCCAGCGCCACGACGGCGGAACTGGTCCCGGAGATGTTCCGTGTTCCACCAGCGCCGGCCCCGGCTGTCTGCGCCGTCCGGCACATGGCCTCCACGACCTTGGGGTGCTGGCCCATGCCGAGGTAGTCGTTGGAGCACCAGATCGCGACCTCACGAGGTCCCGTTGGGCTCCGCCAGATCGCATACGGGAACTGGCCCGCCTCGCGCTCCAGGTCGGCGAACACGCGATAGCGCCGCTCTTCCTTGAGCGCGTCGATCGTGGCCTCGAACCGCGCCGCATAGTCGAACATCACCCACTCTCCATTCGGACCAGGCGGTGCGGTGAGATCCCCCGGCGCCGGTGAAGCGAAATTAGGCCAGCCATACCCATAAGGGACAATACATAGTTCCTGCCTCAATTATAGGGATACCCAAAGAACGACGTCCCCGGCCGTGTCGTGGAATCCATAAACACCACCTATTTCTGACCTAGATAGAATCAACTTCACCTATGGGTGGCGACACCCCACCTTCTCCCACGCAGCGGCCGGAAGATCCCCGGCCGGGACTTCAAGGGAGATTGCAGCGATGGCAACGCTGACCGTAAACCGTCCGTCATCAAGCCAGCCGGTGACCGCGACAAAGCTCAAGGACGCAGGCGTCGACGAGATCGTTCAGGCCCTGAACATCCTTCTCGCCGACCTGTTCGCGCTCTACGTCAAGACCAAGAACTTCCACTGGCACGTCTCAGGCCCGCACTTCCGGGACTACCACCTCCTGCTCGACGAACAGGCCGCGCAGATCCTCGCCACGACCGACCCTCTCGCCGAGCGGGTGAGGAAGCTGGGAAGGACGACCCTGCGCTCGATCGGCCAGATCGCCGCCCTGCAGCGCGTGACGGACAACGAGGCGGACACCGTTCCGGCGGTCGACATGTTGCGTGAGCTTGTGGTCGACAACACTGCCCTGGCGAATGGGCTGCGCGAGGCCCACGCCCTGTGCGACGAGCACGGCGATGTCGCCACGGCCAGCCTGATCGAGAACTGGGTGGACGAGGCGGAGCTGCGCACCTGGTTCCTCACCGAGGCGTCCCGCGCCTAAACCGGACTTCGTGCAGAATCTGGCAAGCTGAAGCACGACCGATTCAGACAGGACATGCTGAATCGATCGTACTTCGGCCTTTCAGGCCGGCGTGATCTTTATAAGTACGGAATAGATCGCGCCGGCGGACGTAATGAGGTAGGCGGGGGTCCATCATGCACGGCCGATTGCCTTCGCAGGCGGGAGTCCTTGCTCGCCTCGGTCTCCCGTCGATCGCCACGGCGCCGTTCTGCCCGGGCGAGGTCGAGGGCACGGTCCAGATTCCCCTCCACGCGGCCCTGTACAAGCGCTTGCTCCTGTTCCTGGGCCCCGGGCTCCTCGTGGCGGTGGGCTATATGGATCCGGGCAACTGGGCGACCGACATCGAGTCGGGGTCCAGGCTCGGCGCGGCGTTGCTGTTCGTCGTCGTCGGCTCGGGGGCCGCGGCGATCCTGTTCCAGATCCTGGCGGCGCGCCTTGGCGTCGCCACAGGGCTGGACCTCGCCCAGGCCTGCGCCCGCCGCTATTCGCGCCCCACGCGGATCGGGCTGTGGCTGCTGGCCGAACTCGCCATCGTGGCGACCGACGTCGCCGAAGTGCTGGGCGCGGCGCTTGCGCTGAACCTGCTCTTCCACGTTCCGCTGGCGGCCGGCATCGTCATCACGACCTTCGATCTTGTGCTTGTGTTGGGGCTCAAGGGCGCGGGCTTCCGCCGGGTCGAGGCGATCATCCTGGCCCTGGTGAGCACGATCTCCGTGTGCGTCCTGGCTGAGGCGATCCTCACTCATCCCAGCGCCAGCGAGATCCTCCGAGGGCTCCGGCCCAGCCTGGCCACCGTGCGCAGTCCCGAGGCGCTGTACCTCTCGCTTGGCATCGTCGGGGCGACCCTGATGCCGCACAACCTCTTCCTGCACTCCTCGGTGGTGAAGACGCGCCAGATCGAGGCGGCAGGGAAGGCCATGGCCATGCGGTTCAACGCCCTGGACACCACCACGGCGCTGGTCGGGGCCACGGTCGTCAATGCGGCCCTGCTGATCCTGGCGGCGAGCGCGTTCCACGCCAAGGGAATGACCGATGTGGCGACCATCCAGGACGCTCATCGGCTGCTCTCGCCCATGACAGGCGTGGGCTTCGCTGGCGTGCTGTTCGCGGTGGGCCTGCTTGCCTCGGGCCAGAGCGCCACCTTCACCGGCACCATCGCCGGCCAGGTGATCCTCGAGGGATTTCTCGACGTGAAGATCCCGTGCTGGCAGCGCCGGGTGATCACCCGGGGCCTGGCTATCGGTCCCGCCCTGATCGGGGTCCTGATGCTGGGATCTGGCGGCGTGGGGATGCTGCTGGTGGGGTCTCAGGTGGTGCTGGCGGCCCAGCTGCCATTCACCCTCTATCCACTGCTGCGAATAACCAGCGACCGACAATGGATGGGTCGGTTCGCCTCTCCCTTGTGGCTTTCTGCTGTCGCCTGGGCCGGCTTCGCCGCCCTCACGGCCGCCGACATCTGGCTTGTCGCCAAGCTGTAGGTGTCAGACGGCCGGGGGAGTGTCCGGGTGGACTCTAGAAGCGGAAGCGGAGGCCCACGGTCATTGCCGAAGAGTGGTAGTTGCCGCGGAAGCCGTTGGGCTCGATACCGGCCTGCACGTCAGGGACCCCGATATAGCGATAGGCGACTTCGCCGATCAGTTTGTTGGTGAACGGATGGTCGAGGCCGGCCTTCACCTGCCAGGCGAAGCGGGTGTCAGCCTGGCCGATTGAGCGGACGTCGCCGACGCCGACGCCGCCGCCGACGAACGGCTGCCAGGCGTGGCCATGATTGAAGTTGTAGTAGCCGTTGACGAACCCGCCCGTCAGGCTTGTCCGGCCGCCCTGGCCATACCGGTTGCCGGAGTCGAGGTAGAGGACCTCCGCATCGGTGCGCCAACCGTTGCCGAAGTCGCGGCCCACCTGTCCGCTGAGCCCCCAGCCGGCCTTGCCTGCGCGATCGGGCGACGCCGGCAGATTGCTGTCGAAGCCGGCCATGCCGTTGGCCTGGACATACCAGCTCGGGTTCTCGGCCGCGGCCGCGCCGGCAGTGAGAAGGGTCGCAGCGAGAACGGCGGCCGGAACAATTCTCTTCATTGGAGTCGCTTCCTGTTTGCGCGCTACGGTCGCGCTGAACGGGAAGGTGGTATGGCTAAGATCGTGCAGTAGCCGCGCCGGCCACAACACATCGTTGCTGGATCGGCAACATTCCCGCGCGAAGGTATCGCCGCGCCGACGCCTGCTGAACCTCGCGGAATCACACACCTCGCGCGGCTTTGGATCCTCCTCCGCGAAGCGGGCCACGCCATTCACACATCATTCCAAACTTCATCCGTCATGTATGGACGGCCCCTTCCCGGCAAGTGGGGCTTTGGTCTGATCGGCGAGCAGTCTGGAGCGGTCATGTATCCGGCCTTTGAGTGCGGCCGTGTTTGACCGCTGGCCCGCAAGGGTTTCGCGGATCGGGTTCCCA
>DASXGR010000185.1:0-66481 GCA_036488935.1 Caulobacteraceae bacterium
ATCGGCCTTGAACCAGGTCTCGTTGAGGCGGCCCGGAACGGCGTCGATCTTGATGCCGAAGGCCGGCACCGAGAAGGAGTGGATCACATCCTCCGCCGTGACCTCGACCCGCACCACCTTTCCGACGGGAACGACCATCGGATTGGTCGCCGCCAGCAGGTACGGCAGGTGCTGAGCCTCGGCGACGCTCTGCTCCATCGGGGTCGACGTGGCGGCCGCGATCTTCTGATCCGGGTAGGCGTAGTCCCAGTTCCACTGCCGGCCCGTGACCTTAACCGTCATGTAGGGCTGGGGCATGTCGTGCTCTGAGTAGAGCAGCTTGAACGAGAAGATCGCGATGAACATCAGGATCAGGACCGGTGCGACGGTCCAGGCGATCTCCACCGGCGTGTTGTGGCTGAAGCGCGCCGGCGTCGGGTTGGCGCGCTTGTTGTAGCGCACGATGACGATCACCAGCAGGGCGAGGACCAGCAGCACGATCAAAGTGATGATCGGCAGCAGGATGTGATCATGGAAGGCGATCTGCCGGACGCGGATCGCCGAAGCCGCAGGCTGAAGGTTGACTCCGCCGGCAGTCGGCTGGCCCAGGAGGTCCCCAGCCAGCGCGGGACTCGCGGCCGCGGCGAGGAGCAGGCCAGGGAGCGAGCGCCCCCCGCGGACGATCGGCGAAATCAAAGACGGCATGTCCTTTTCCAGGTCTCCGGTCCCCTCCCCGACGGTCCGCCTCAAGGGCGCTCCCGAACGGGCCTTCAATCGAAAAAGGGCCAAGATCCTCCTCCTGCCGTCGTCGCCTTTTGGCGCGATGCTTTTGGACCCCGGCCGTTCCCGTGGCGGTGCATTATCGATATCGCGCGGGGTTGCCAAGGCGAATGCGCAAGCCTTTCCGCCTCGGGGATTTGATCGAGAACGCTCTTCCCCGGGCCGACGGCGGGACCTATCTCAGATTTCCGCCCGCACTCCAGGACGACTGAGAAAGCCTGAACCTGATGACCGCCCCCGTGCTGCCCACATCCATCCTCGACGCGGCCGGCGTCGATCCCCGGGCCGCTCAGACCCTGCTTGGCGAGGCCCTCGCCGGCGCCGACGACGGCGAGATCTTTTTGGAGAGATCAGAAAGCGAAGCGTTCGTTTTCGACGATGGCCGGCTCAAGTCGGCTTCGTACGACGCATCGGAGGGCTTCGGCCTGCGGGTGGTCGCCGGCGAGACCGCGGGCTACGCCCACGCGGGCGAGGTATCGAAGGCGGCGATCGGGCGAGCGGCCGAGGCGGCGGCGCTGGCGAAGCGGGGATATTCGGGAGTCGCCGCGGAAGGACCGCGACAAACCAACCGGCGCCTTTATGGCGACGAGGACCCGCTGGCCTCTCCGGGCTTTGGCGACAAGGTCGCCCTGCTGCAGGAGATCGACGCCTACGCCCGCCAGCGTGATCCACGCGTGGCTCAGGTGATGGCCTCCCTGGCGGGCGAGAGGCGGGTGGTGGAGATTCTTCGCGCTGACGGCCGCCTGATCCGCGACGTGCGGCCGCTGGCCAGGCTGAACGTCCAGGTCACAGTGGAACGTAACGGCCGCCGCGAGAACGGAACGTCCGGCGCCGGCGGCCGGGCCGGGTTCGAGGCCTGGATCACCCCCGACAAGTGGCGCGAGCAGGTCGAAGAAGCCCTGCGCCAGGCCCTGGTGAACCTTGAGGCCGTGGACTGCCCCGCCGGCGAGATGGACGTGGTGCTTGGGCCCGGCTGGAACGGCGTGCTGCTCCACGAGGCGGTCGGCCACGGCCTGGAGGGCGATTTCAATCGCAAAGGGACCTCGGCCTTCTCGGGACGGATCGGCGAGCGCGTCGCCGCCCCGGGCGTGACCGTATTCGACGACGGATCGATCGAAGGCCGGCGCGGGTCGCTGAGCGTGGACGACGAAGGCACGCCCACCTCGCGCACCATCCTCATCGAGGATGGTATCCTGCGTGGCTACATGCACGACCGTCAGAGCGCGCGCCTGATGGGCATGGACGCAACGGGGAATGGGCGGCGGCAATCCTACGCCCACATCCCGATGCCGCGGATGACCAACACCGGCATGCTCGCCGGGGAATCGAACCTGCAGGAGATGATCGAGTCCACCGCCCGCGGCCTCTACTGCGCCAACTTCGGCGGCGGCCAGGTGGACATCACCAACGGCAAATTTGTCTTCCAGTGCACCGAGGCCTATCTGATCGAAAACGGTCGGATCACGACCCCCGTAAAGGGCGCCACGCTGATTGGCGATGGGCCATCCGCCCTGACGCGGGTGACGATGATTGGCGACGACTTCGCCTTCGATCCCGGGATCGGCGTGTGCGGCAAGAGCGGCCAGGGCGTCCCGGTGGGCGTGGGCCAGCCTTCGCTGAAGATTACCGGACTAACCGTCGGCGGGACTGGCGTCTGAAGCCGTTTTTGGCGTAGCGGGACGCTGCGCGGGGGGGAACGCGCAGCAAGGAGAGGCGCGTAAGCGGCTGCGTGCTGCGGTCTCTTCTTTCAGAGTGGTGACAGCGGGCGGTCGCCGGCGGCTTTCGCGTGACGAAGGCGGGTCGGCGATGAGGGAGCGAATTGGGGGGACGGATGGAACCGTCGCCGGGGTGTTATAGTCTGGCCTTGATCGGACCGTTCCGGCTGACCGGACCGGATGGGCGACGTATCGACGTCTCCAGCCGGCGCGGCATGGCTCTGGTCGCCATGCTCGCCCTCTCGCGTGACGGCGAGCGGACGCGCGCCTGGTTGCAGGAGCGCCTGTGGGGCAGCCGGGCCGAGACCCAGGCCCAGGGCAGCCTGAGGACCGAGCTCTCTGAACTGCGCAAGCGGCTGAACCTTGAGGGGCCGCCTTTGTTGACGGCGGGCCACGAGCGGGTGCGACTCGACCTGACGCGTCTGGACATAGACGTACGCATTGCGGAGACGGAGGGGCGATCCAACCGGAGCGAGCTTCTCGAGGGCCTGGAGATCCCTGGCGAGGAGGGGTTCGAGAGCTGGCTCCTCCAGGAGCGACTGGCGCTCGATCACGCCAGAGAGCGTGCGAGTGCTGGCCTTCGTCGGGTCGGTCGCGCGAGTCCCGCCAACTATGACGGACGCGCCGGGTCGACACCCGCCCGCCCGGTCCCCGCGCCCGCGGGCGAGCCGGCGCCTCGCCTGCTCCCGGTCGCGCAGGAGACCGCGCCGCCGCATCTGCTCGCCGTCCTCGCCTTCGACAACCTCTCCAATGATCCGGAGATGGACTACTTCTCGAATGGCGTGTCGGAAGACATCCAGATCGCCGTCTGCCGGGCGGGAGGCCTCCACGTGATCGGGCGCGCGTCCAGCTTCCAACTGCGAGGCGCCGCGCGAACTCCGGAGAACGTCGCCGCCGCGCTTGGCGCAACGCACCTTCTGGACGGATCAGTGAGGAAGAGCGGGGATCGCGTCAGAATCACCGCCAACCTGGTGGATTGCGCCAGCCGGGCGACGGTCTGGTCCGAACGTTACGACCGGCGACTGGCCGAGGTGTTCGAGGTGCAGGACGACATCGCCGAGGCGGTGGCGAACGCACTGCAGGTGGTGTTCTCCCGACAGGGGCCGGCGCCAAAGATCAACGCTCAGGCCTACGACGCCTATCTGCGGGCTCGCGCTCTCGCCGGCCATCCGGACGAGAACGCCCAGTGCAGAGCCCTTCTCGAGCAGGCCGTGGAGCGGGCTCCCGACTTCGCATCCGCCTGGGCGAGCCTCGCCATGGCCCGCGCCTTTCACCTTGTGCACGATCTTCAGGACGGCCGCTCCGACACCCGCGCCCAGGCCCGGAGCGAGGTGTTCGCCGCCGCCGAGCAGGCCACCGCGCTGGATCCCACCTTGGGACTCCCCTTTGTCGCCCTTGGGCACCTCGAGCCGCCGGCGGCCTGGGCGCGGCAGGAGGCGCTGCTGGAACAGGCGCGCCGCGCATCGCCGGATGACCTGGAGGTGCTCAAACACTCGGCCGACTTCGCCGGCAATATCGGGCGCATGCGCGAGAATTTCGCCATGGTGGAGCGGGCCCACCGTGCCGATCCCCTGAACCGAACGTCGGCCATGAACTACTGCGTGGCGCTCGCCGACGTCGGCTTCATCGATGAGTCTTATGAGGCCTTCAACGCGGCCCACGCGCGTTGGCCCGACTCGGATAACCTGGTCGCCATTCCCATCCTTCATGCCGCGCTGCTCAAGGACGAGCGCCGGCTTGAGCACTTCATGGACGCCGCGCGGCGCTTCATCGCCGCTCGAGGCGAGAGCCGCCCCTTGCGGATCGCCATGACGACGGCTCAGGTCGCTCAGAACCCCACAGACCAGGCTCGACAGCTCCTGCTCGCCAGCGCAGAGCGCCATCTCGTCCAGTCCCGACACGTCGAGCTTCGGACCATCCTGTTCGCCTATTGGGCGGGCCTCCGCGACGAGGCTTTCGACTGGATCGCACGCAGCGACTACAGCCCGCTGTTCCAGCCGGAAGGCCGGCGGGCGGACGCGACCATGCTGCCCTCGGTGATCTTCGGCGCGACCAATGCCGGCATCCGGCGCGATCCCAGATTCCCCGAGCTGTGCGCCAAGCTTGGCCTCTGCGACTACTGGCTGGGAAGCGGCCGCTGGCCCGACTGCGCCGACGAGCTGGCGGGCGTGTACGACTTCCGCGCCCGCGCCGCCGCGGCCGTATCAAAACGCTGAACAGCCCGCACGCGGCAGCTTAGCCATTGCCAGCGGGGCGCGATTGCCTCATTGTCCAGCTCCGGACTTTGGGCGCGGTCCGGATCATGCCTGTCGGGGGGTCGACATGTGGGCAAAATGGGTGCGCCTGGCTACGGCTGCAGTGTGCGGCGCGCTGGCCGTCGGGGCGACTACGCCTCCAGCTGTTCCGAAGACTCCACCGACCGCGCCCGCTCGCAGGCTCCTGCCGCGCTTTCCCGACTTCGGCTATCTGCCGGCGCCTGGAGCGTTCACGCCTGACCGAACCTTTCGCCTGAGCCAGGACTATCCGGCCGAGTTGCCGTCGGTCGATCCGGCGGTCAGGCGCATCCTTTCCATCGACTTCGCCCATGACTGGCGCGCGTACGCCAACGCCGTGCTGGCCTACATCATGGAAGGCAACATCGAGGATCGTGGCGTTTCCCAGGCCTTCTACCTCGAGGACAACAAGGTCCGGCGCTGGTACCACGTCCCCTGGCAGCACTGGGGCCCCAATGGCCGGGAGGGACTGCATGGCCTGACCCAGGAGGTCACCTCGAGGCCATTCTACCTCGGGCCCCGCCAGAAGACCCCCGCCGAGACCTGGGCGGTGGGCTTCTACAACGCGCGCGGGGGCTGGCTGATCGGCCGGGTCTGGGCCGACGCGGACAATCCCGATCCCGGGGCGGTCCGCCGCGCCGGCGGCTTTCCCGTGGGCACCGTGGTGGCCAAGCTCCTCTTCACCACGGCCCCGCCTGACGAGGTCGACTATCTGACCAATCCCGTCCAGTGGTCGGCGTTCGTTAATCCCGCCCCCGGCGCCAAGTCCACCGGAGCGCGCCAACCCACTGAAGGCGTCATCGTCCCCGTTCGCCTGGTGCAGGTGGACATGGCGGTGCGCGACGACCGGGCCAAGGCGACCGGCGGCTGGGTGTTCGGGACCTATGTCTACAACGGCGCCCTGAACCGCCGCTCGCCCTGGTTCAACCTTGTCCCGCTAGGCTTGATGTGGGGCAACGATCCGGACGTGCGATCGCAGCCCCAGTCAACGCCTGGGAGCCAGCCCTTCAATCCCGACCTGAAGGAGACGGTGATCAATCACGCCGATCCCATGCTTCCGTTCAGTCACCTGGGGTATGGGCTGCGGCTGAGCGGACCGGTCGACAACAGCCTTTCGTCCTGCAAGTCGTGCCACATGACCGCGCAATATCCGCAGGTCTCGCCGATTCTCCCGACCATGACCGTGACCGACCTCGGCAAGAAGCCGGTCTGCGGCGACGCGACCTGGATGCGCTGGTTCCGCAACCTCGGCCCCACTGACAGCTTCGACCCGCAGGGACAGACCATGGATAGCTCCCTGCAGCTCGCCAACAGCATCCAAAACTTCGTCGCCGCCCGAAACCTGAGCACGGGAGGCCTCTACGCCAGCCAGTTCTGGAAAAACCGCGCCATGCCCATCGCCGGACTGAGGGGCAGCGTCCCCGAAGGCGGCGATCCCTGCCGCCCCGCCGGATGAGGATCAGCACGATGTCGGACCTGTCGGATCAGAACAAGCAGATCACGCTCACCTTCTTCGAGCAGGTGTTCAACCAGGGGAACATGGACATCGTCGCCCAGATGATCGATCCGAGCTATCGGTTCACGCGGGACGGCCAGGTCCTCATCGGCGGCGGCGATCCTGTTGCGTCTACTATCGGCTGGGCGCAGGGCCTGAGGAACGGGGTGGCCAACCTTCACTGCGTGATCGATGCGATCCTCGCCGAGGACGACAAGGTGGCTCTGCGCTGGCGCATGAACGCCAACGACAAGTCGACCAACGCTCCAATCACGGCGATCGGCACGAACATCATCACCTTCGTGGGCGGCAAGGCGGTGGCGAACGACCAGTCAGGCGGCGAGACCTTCGGGCCGGCCACCTGAAACTCTCGCCCTTCCGCCCGCCCCACTCAGGCTGTAGGTCGGTTCGGGCTCCGATGGTGGAGCTGTCGGGAGCCGGCCCGGGCGCCGCCCCATCCTGATGAGGGCGGTTTGCGGTTTCTTCCCATCGCCGGGCTTCTCGCGGCCATGGCGTCTTTCCAGCTTGGCGCGAGTTTCGCCGAGCGCCTGTTCCCGATGGTGGGGCCGGCCGGCGCCGCGGCCCTCCGCCTGCTGGGCTCGTCCCTGATCCTGGCTGTCGTCAGGCGTCCCTGGCGCGGCCTCGCCAGCAGGCCGCCCGCGCCCGCCCTCATCGCCTATGGCGTCTCCCTGGGCGCGATGAACACGCTCTTCTACCTGGCGCTGGCCAGGCTGCCGCTGGGCATCGCCGTGGCGGTGGAGTTCGTCGGGCCCCTGGGCGTCGCCATGGCCGCCTCGCGCCGGCCCCTCGACCTCGCCTGGATTGCCCTCGCCGTGGGGGGCCTGCTGTTGCTCCTGCCGCTGGGCCTCGAGGCGCACAGCGTGGATCCGATCGGCGTGCTGCTGGCCCTGGCGGCGGGCGCCTGCTGGGCGGCGTACATCGTCTTCGGCCGTCGCGCCGGGAACGCGCACGGCGGCCACGCCACCGGACTTGGCGTCTTCATCGCGACCCTGGTCTTCCTGCCCCCGCAGATCGCCCTGCAGGGGCACTCCCTGTTTCCGCCGGCGGCCATTCCCATCGCGCTGGCGGTCGCCCTGCTCTCGAGCGCGCTGCCCTATTCGCTGGAGATGTATGCGCTCACCCGGGTCCCGACGCGCGTATTCGGCACCCTCATGAGCCTGGAGCCGGCGGTCGGCGCCCTCGCCGGCCTGACCCTATTGGGCCAGCACCTCAGCCCACTGCAGTGGACCGGCATCTCCGCCGTGATGGCCGCTTCCCTCGGCGCCGCCCTCGCCCACGGCGCGGCGGAAGAGGAGCCGCCCCAGCCGGTGTAAGGCGGCAAGGCTTAGCGATCGGCGCGCAGGGTCGCTGGGCTCACCCCTTGCAGTTCGCCGTCGACGGTCGGGGCGATGGGTTCAGGCATGGCGTGTCCGCCTCCCGGCTCGTTCACCCCATGCGCCCAACGGCCAATGAGGGGCGCCAGAACCAGGAACAGCACGCCAAATCCCACGCCCGCCCAGCCGATCGCATTGAAGACGCTCAGCGAGGCGCGCAGGGCGGCGGCCGGATCGAGGACCTGCCCGCCGGCGGTGGCCGTGCCAGCGAGTTGGGCGATTCTCGCGGCGATGAATTCCGCGGCCGAGGTGGCCAGGAACCAGATCGCCATCAAGGTGGACACCAGGACCGGGGGCGAGAGTTTCGTCACCTCCGACAGACCTACCGGACTGAGGCACAGCTCGCCGGTCGTCTGCAGGAGATAGGAGACCCCCAGCACCATCAGCGGCATTCGGAAGCTGGCGTCCGCCAGATTGCGGGCCCAGACGATCACCAGGAAGCCGAGGCCGACCTGGGCCAGGCCGAGGCCGAATTTCACCATCGGATTGGGATCGCGTCGCTGGCGGCCAAGGAAGGTCCAGAGGCCTGCGAAGGCCGGTGCAAAGAGCAGGATAAAGCCGGAGTTGAACGATTGCGTCTGGGCGGCGGTGAAGCCCATGTCGACCCAGATCGTCCCTGGCGGCAGGTTGGCCGCGGCCTTCATGCCTTCGTCGCCAAAGAAGAGGGTGAGACCAGCGAACCGGACGAGACTCGGGTGCGACACCAGTTGCAGCCGGGTGTTCTGTTCGGCGAACAGATTGAGCGAGGTGGCGGCTTGCTCGAACAGGGTGAAGAAGACGATCGAGCCGGCGATCAGGACCAGGGCCAGGAACAGACGTTCGCGTTCGACCTTGCCGCACTCGCGGAAAATGAACCAGGCAAGGTAGCCGGCGGCCGCGATCCAGCCGATCGCCAGGGCGCCCCCAACGATGCTGTTGTGCTGGACCAGCAGCCAAACGGCGCCGAGGCCGACGATTGCGCCCAGATAAATCAGCCACTCGAGATTGAGCGGTCCGACGATCGGCTTGGCGAGGCGCGCAGGATCCGGAGGCTCGCCCCTTCCCTCGAGCATCGGCCGGCCGATGACGAAGGTCACCCAGCCCGCCGCCATGCCGACCCCGGCGAGGCCGAATCCCCAGGACCAGCCGAGGGTCTGGCCGAGATAGCCGCAGAGGATCGCGGCCCAGAAGGCCCCGAGGTTCACTCCGTAATAATAGAGGGTGAAGCCTGGATCGCGACGGGGATCGCCCTTGCCGTAGAGCTGGCCGACGATCGAGGAGATGTTCGCCTTGAGGAAGCCCACCCCCATGATGATCAGAGACAGGGCAAGGTAGAGCGTGTCCTGGAAGATCGCTGGCGTCGCCCGGGTGGTCACGACGCTGAACTCGCCCTTGGGCAGGGCGGCCGGAACCGGGGTCCCCCGCGGAAGGTCCTTGATCTCGAAAGCGCCATCGGCGGACTGATCGAACGCATAGCCGCTGCCATTGACGACTACGCGAGCCACGCGATCGTCGCCGCGGCCAGTGACCTCGATCGGGAACTGCTGGCCATGCCACGCAAGGGCCTGCTGCGCCGGCGGCCCCTCGACCGCCATGAGGGCGTGGCCGCCGACCAGGAGAAGGGCGCCGAAAGCCACCGCCTTGCGGGCGCCCAGGAACCGGTCCGCCAGCACGCCTCCGACCAGGGGCAGAAGGTAGACCAGGGTGGCGTAGGATCCGTACTGGCCGCTGGCCTCCTTCTGATCCATCAGGAAGTGCTGCGTCAGATAGAAGATCAGCAACCCGCGCATTCCGTAATACGAGAAGCGCTCCCACATCTCGGCGAAGAACAGGACGAACAGCCCCCGCGGATGCTGGCGGGCCAGCTGCAGGGCCACCGGCAAGCCTGTCGCGACGGTGATGACGATGCCGATGAGGACAACGATGCTGTTCATGAAAACCCTTGGGCGAAACGGCCGCCATCACGCCTCACGGCGCGGCCAAAGCCAACCCCCGCAGCGGCCAGACGCCTCCTGCGCGCCGGAGCCGCGCCTTGACGCCCCGCGTTTGCCCCTCTGAGCACATCTGAATATTCAGGGAGACTCCCATGCCGCAGATGAAGACCCCCGGTCCTGATCACCCGATCACCCTGGAGACGGTCGGACGCCGCATCCAGGCGCGCTATTCCGGGCATGTGATCGCTGACAGCGACAACGTGATCATCCTGCGCGAGTCGGATTATCCGGCGGTGGCCTATTTCCCCCGCGCGAACGTGGACATGGCGTTCATGGCGCGCACCGCCCATTCGACCCACTGCCCCTACAAGGGCCAGGCGTCCTACTACAGCATCAACATGGACGGGCGGCTCTCGGAAAACGCAGTCTGGTCGTATGAGGACCCGTACCCGGCGATGACGGCGATCCGCGATCACCTCGCGTTCTATCCGAACATCGTCCAGGTCGAGGCGGTCGGCGAGCCCAGGGATCTGGCGGCTGCCCCAGTGGACGAGGTCGTGCGTCATACGGACGCGGGCGATGGGACCAGCCAGGCGACCCACTGGCCGCCGAACGTGGGCGAGCCCACCGCCTGACACGAAAGGCTATCGGAGTTCGGCTGCCGCCACAGGCTCGTGCAGCACGGCGCACTGGTGATCGAGGAGCCGCTCGCCGACGGCCGCGTCGCCGCGGGCGAAGTCGGCCCGGCGCGCCAGGAGGATGAACCCGGGCGTGTCGCCGGAAAAGGTCTCCGGAATGGCCGCCAGGGTGTAGGCGCCCATGTCCGCACGCGCGTCCGGATCGCCCGCGGCCAGCAGCTTGAAAGGATTGCGGTCGGGCGAGACGCCGTCGATCCGCCGCGCTTCGAACTGGTGACCGCCGATGGTCACATCGAGAGGCGCCCATGCGGCGCCCACGTCGGCGGTCGCGTCTTTCAGAGCCTGGGCCACCTGCGGCTGGATACAGTCGATGTGGATGTGAAGCTGGTCCTGGCTGCGCCCGTAGCGGGAGTTGATCACCAGGGCGAAGTCGCCGCGGGGCACGCTTCGGCCGACAAGATGCTCAAAGTAGCGGCGCGCCTTCCAGGCGTCGCGCCAGTAGTTCGGCGCGCCCGGTTGCAGCAGCAGGGGGCTCTCGATGCCTGGCACACGGCGGGTGGGAACCAGCAGGATATGAGTCGGCTCGCGCGTGTCTTTGACCACCGCCCATCCCTCGCGGAGGTGGATCGCCATGCACGGCGCGGGAAGGCCGAGCACTCGCCGATCAACGGCGCATAGGTTGTGGACCACGCGCCATAGCGCGTTGGGATGATCGTCCAGGAGCGGCGTCCCTTCGGCGGGAATAAGGGTCGCCGGCGCAAGCGTTGCGGCCAGTATGACGAGGACGAGACCGGCCGCTCCTGCGAACCGGGGTGGGATCAGGGAGCGGGACGCCATCCCAGGACTCAACGCGTGGGCGCTCGCCGGAGGCGCCTCAGTACGCGAACGCCTCAAAGACCGGACTGACGTCCTCCTGCCATGGCCCAAGGTAGAGTGCCAGCAGGCGCTCGGCTGCGGTCACGCCGCTGTCGGCGATGTCCTCCAGTTCGCCAAGGTAGCTGCTCTCGTCGACCATGCCGCCGGACAAGCGGTTGCGACGCTTCAGACCCTCCCGGGCGATCGCGACCATGTCGCGGGCAATATCCCGCACCTTTCGCCCCGCCACCTCGGCGTTGAGGGCCACACGCGGAACATCGCGCCGAAGGCCTTGCCGGTCCTCGTCCGTCCAACGGCGACACAGGTCCCAGGCAGCCGCCTGGGCGGGCGAATCATATAGAATGCCCGTCCAAAGGGCCGGCAGGGCGCATAACCGGGTGATCGGTCCACCGTCAGCGCCCCGCATCTCCAGGTACTGCTTGAGGCGCACCTCCGGAAACAGGGTGCTCAGGTGGTCCGCCCAGTCCTTGATCGTGGGCCGCTCGCCCTCCAACCCCGGCAGACGCCCTTCCATGAAATCGGCGAACGAGCGCCCGGCGACGTCGATATAGCGGCCGTCCCGTTTGACGAAATACATCGGCACGCCAAGCGCATGGCGGGCGTAGGCCTCGAATCCAAAGCCCGGTTCAAAGACGAAGGGCAGCAGGCCGGTGCGGTCTGCGTCTGTGTCGGCCCAGACGGCGGCCCGGGCGCTCAGCAGGCCGCTCGGACGACCCTCCACGAAGGGAGAATTGGCGAACAGGGCCGTGGCGATCGGCTGCAGGGCGAGGCTCACCCTGAACTTGGCGATCATGTCCGCCTCGTCGGCGAAATCCAGGTTCGCCTGAACGGTGCAGGTGCGGAACATCATGTCCAGGCCCTTGGTCCCAACCTTGGGCATGTACTCACGCATGATGCGGTAGCGTCCCTTGGGCATCATCGGGACCTGGTCGCGCCGCCATACCGGGGTGAAGCCAAGGCCGAGGAAGCCCAGGCCCAGCTCAGCAGCCACCGTCTTGACCTCCTCGAGGTGCTCTCCGGTCTCCTCGCAGATGTCGTGCATGGTGTGCAGCGGCGCGCCCGACAGCTCGAACTGTCCGCCAGGCTCGAGGCTGATATTCGCTTTCCCGCGCGACAGGCCGATCAGCGTCTCCCCGCCGTGGGGGCCCCGCTCCCATGTGGGACTCCAGCCAAATCGCATCAGGCCTTCGAGCAGGGCGCGAATGCCATCCGGCCCCTCGTAGGGGACCGGCTCGTGCGAACCCAGCCGGAAGACGAACTTCTCATGTTCGGCGCCCACGCGGAATTCTGCAGGCGGCTTGGATCCCGCCGCCATCCAGGCGGTCAGGTCCTCGAACGTTAGAGGACGGTCGTCGCTGAGCGTCTCGGCCATCCTTGCTCCGTCTCGAACCGGTCCAGTCTCAGCCCCGCAATTGGGGCAAGGCTGCGCGAACCTCAAGCCCCACGGCTTCGCCGAGAGTCAATTGCCAGATCGCAAGGGCTGCGATGGCGGCGGTGTCGGCCCGAAGAACTCGCGCTCCCAGCGAGACTGGAACGGCGCCGGGACATGCCCGTATGGCCGCGCGCTCGGCTGCAGTGAAGCCCCCTTCGGGACCGATCAGGACGGCCCAAGGGCCTGGGTTCTCGCGGAGCAGCCCCGCGACGGCGCCTGGCGCGTCGCCAGCCTCGTCGCAAAACATCAGGGCGCGGCCCGCCTCCCATGCCGCGAGACGGTCGTCGAGGCGCTCGGCGGGGTCGATCCTGGGAACGTCGAGCCTGCCGCACTGTTCGGCGGCTTCGCGGGCGATCGCCGCCAGTCGGTCCAGATTGGTGTGATCGGCGTTGGTGCGTTCGGTGCGCAGGAGCCGGATCCGCCGCACGCCCAGCTCCGTGGCCTTTTCGACGATGGTCTCGAGCGGACCGCGTTTGACGAGCGCCACATGCAGTTCCAGGTCGGGTCCGGCGCCCTGGGCCTCCACAAGCGTCCCCACCCGAAGGCGACAGGTCCGCTTTCCGATTCCGGTGATCCGCGCGCTCCATTCGCCGTCGGTCCCGTTGAACAGCCGCAACTCGTCGCCCTCAGCCAGGCGCATCACGCGAATCAGATAGTGCGCGGGATCGCCCTCGAGAGCGACCTCGCGGTCGGCGTGCAGTGGGACCTGGACGAACAGGCGGATCACGGGACGCCCGTGCGCTTCCCCACCTCCAGGCGGCCGCCGCCCCGTACGAAGAAGAGACCCAGCAAGCCCAGTCCCAGGAGCAGGGTGATGGTGGCGAAACCGCCCTGCTGGGTGTGGAAGAGGTGTGTGCCGCCGTTCACCAGCGTCGGCCCAAGCCAGCTCGTCGCCGTGCCCGAGAGAGCATAGACGCCGAAGAACGCCCCGGTCTGCGATGGCGGCGTCAGCCGGGTCAGGAGCGTCCGCGCGGAGGCGAACTGCCCGGTGATGAAGATCGCGTTCGAAAAACCGATCAGCAGGAAGACCCAGTCAGGCAGGGTCCGGAAGAAGGGACCGTTCCACATCGGCGCGTGCGCCGCGGAGTCCCAATGCCAGACATAGAGGATGCGGTTCGGCCCCATGCCGAGCAGGCAGATGACGCCCAGCAGCGACATGCAAAGCTCGATCCGCAGAGCCATCTTTGGGCCGAAGGCCCCGTCGAGCCATCGACCGACGAAACCGCCGATGACCGCCAGGACGCTGAGGATGATGCCGAAGAACAGCATCTCCAGGGCGTCCCACTTCATCACGCCGGCGGCGTACACCCCGGCGTAGATGAGGATGGCGACCATGCCGTCGACGAAGAACATGCGCGAGAGCAGGTAGACCGCCGCGTCCCGGTGTTTGCGCACGGTGCGCACCATGCCAACGAGGTCCCCCGCGCCCCGCCCGAAGGCTTCGACGAGGGGCATCCGTCCGCGCGGCGCGTCAGGGGTGAACAGGAAGAACGGCAAGGCCCCAATGGCGAAGATGCCGGCCGACAGGAGGGCGACGACCCGCTCCGGCTCGTGGCGAGCGCGGCTGAGGTCGAACAGAGGCGCGTGGGGCACCCACGCCCAGTCGGCGGTCGAGGGCAACCCGGGCAGGGCGAAGGCCCAGGCGGTGAACCCCAGTCCCGCCAGGGCGAAAGCGTTGCCGAGCGCAAGGGCGAGACCGGAGGCCTTGTGCGCGCCTGACAGCCCGGCGGCTCGCACCAGAAGCGAATTGTGGAGCACCTCCGACCAGGTGAACAGCACGCCGATCGTCGTGGTGATCGCCAGGGTCTGAGTCACGCTGAGGCCGGTATGGTCGGCCTTCGTGAACCACAGGCTGGCCATAAGCGGGACCATCAGGGCGACGATGCCCGCAAGCCACGTCTTGCGCCGTCCAAGATTGTCGATCGAGGCGCCGAGGATCGGCGCGGTGAGCATCACGACCCAGCCGGAGTACTGGCTCCAGCGGGAGATCTCCTCCTGCCCCCGGACCGGGTCGCCCACGACCGTGGCGGCCAGATAGGGGATGAAGATGTAGATCGTGATGAGCACGACATAGGGGTTGCGGGCGCCCTCGAAGAGCGACCAGCACGTCGCCCCTAGGCTGAGCCGCGCGCGGGGATCTCCCGCGACCGTGGCCGCAACCGCCATGTCGGTTTCCGAGAGCGCCTCGACCATGAGCCTCCTTGCGCCCCCCTTCTTCCGCGCGAGGCTCGGCGCACGCTTACAACGGACCGCGGGATTGTCAGCGCAAATCCTTTGCGCCGGTGATCACGTCCCGGTCAGGAAGGGATGGTACTGATAGAGCCAGGTTTCGCTCGCCACGCGGCCCCCGACCGAGAGCTGCAGGCGCAGCTCGACGGGATCTGAACCGGAAACGTCGGCGAGGTCGAATTGCGCGCGCCAATGGCCCGCGACGCCGTCTGGCACCGCCTCGACAAACCGGTAATCCGTCAATCGGCCGCGCGATGTGCTGAGGATCATCTGCGGGGCCACGCCGAACGGCAGGCTGACCAGGGGTCCGCCGAGGAACTCGACGACGAACTTGCGCTGGTTAGGCGGCCTGGGCAGGCCGGGCTGGCCTCCCGCGCCCATCCGCGTCGCCACGCAACGCGCGAGCGGCGAGGGGTGAGGTTCATCTGCGAGCCAATAGAGGCGGTAACTGAGATCGAGCGACTGGCCCGCGCGGGCGGGCGCCTGGGGAACCCAGGCGGCGACGATGTTGTCCTCGATCTCGTCGCGGGTCGGCAGCTCGATGAGCTGGATCGATCCCCTGCCCCAGGACCCCTTGGGTTCGACCCACAGGCTGGGCCGGCGGTCGTAGAAGACGCCGTCCAGGTAATGGTCGAAGTTCCGGTCCCTCTGCATCAGGCCAAACCCGCGCGGGTTCTCGTCCTCGAATGACGAGACCGCGGTCGAGGGCGCGTTGTTCAACGGCCGCCACAGACGCTCGTCCCGGCCGGTCCACATCTCCAGCCCGTCAGAATCGTGGACCTCCGGCCGCCAGTCGACGCCCTTCGGCTTCACGGTTTCGGAGAACCAGTACATCGAGGTCAGCGGCGCGATCCCCAGGCGCGCCACGTCGCGCCGCAGGTGCAGGGACTGGTCGACGTCCATGATCACGCCCGCTCCGCGAGTCATGCGAAAACGGCTGGCGCCGACGATCGATGGTCCCTCCAGGAGGGCGCAGACCGTGATCTCGTTCGCGCCGGGCGCGGGCTTCTCGATGAAGATCCGCGTGAAGTCCGGGAATTCCTCGGGCCGGTCGTACACCGCCGTATCGATCGCGATCGCCCGGGCCGACAGGCCATACTGGTAGAGCTCGCCGATCGCGCGGAAGTAGCAGCCGCCCAGGAAGGCGACCCAGTCGTTCTTGCGCCAGTCGAGCTTGCCGCTACGCGGCTCCTGCACACGGAATCCGGCGAACCCGGCCTCAGGGCCGAGACGTCGCGCGGGCGAATCTGCGGGCATGTCGAAATCGGAAGGGTGGTAGAGGACTTCGCGCGCCGTAGCCCCTTCTACGGCGTACATGCGGACGGGTTTGCGGAACCACTGGCCCAGGTGGAAGAAGGTGACCGGCAGCTCGGTGTCGCGGAACAGGGCCTTGTCGGGATTGAAGTGGATCTCTCCCCAGGCGCGATAGTCCAGCCGATCGAGAATATTCGCGGGCGGCGGCGCCGGTGGCGCATAGGGCTGTGAGGCTCGGCGGCGCGCTTCGGCCCGAAGCCTCTGGAAATCGAAGGCGAAGGGGCGGCCGAATCCATCATCCGCGGCCGCTGTGGCGGCGGAGGGCGCGGCCGCAAGAAACGGCAGGGCGCTCAGGAGTGTCCGGCGATCGATCGCTGAAGCCATGCAGGCAAGGACTCTTCTTAAGGTGATCGGAACTGGGGGGCGCGGCCCAGGGCCTGCGGGCGGCCTCTGGCCATGCGGCCGTAGGAGCGGGCGCCTGTAGAAAGGGTTTTGGTCGTCACCAAGGCGCGAGGGCCGTGTCCGCGCCCAAGTGACGCCGTGTCCCTGCGCCGCCAAGGTCTTCGGGGTTTCACCGCCTTTTCAGCCCCCGGCGGCGGCCGGTTCGGAATGAGCCAGCCATGGCTAGGGCGCCTCGTTGAGGCTGAGCACGCGGCCCCCGCGGTCGTCGAGTCTCAACGTGCTGATCGAACCTGGCGCCACTTCGATGCGATGGTGGTTGTCGAGGGGGATGCCGAGGACATCGCACACGGCCGCCTTGATGACGTCGGCGTGGCAGACGGCCGCCACGGGCGCACCGGGGTGGGCGGCGCGGGCTGATGAAATCCATCGCGCGACGCGGGTCTGCGCCTCGCACATACTCTCACCCCCTGGAGCCCGGCCGCGGCTTCGCTCGCTGCGCCATGGCTCCCACGCCGGATGCCGATGCACCGCCTCGAAGCTGAGGCCCGTCCAATCGCCAAAATCGATCTCGTTGAGGTCTTCCGCCACCACCGCTTCCAGACCGAGCCGCTGGACCAGAGGTTCGGCGGTCTCGCGAGCCCGCTCCATCGGGCTCACGTGGATGGCGGCGATCGACTCGCGCGAAAGCCGGTCGGCCACCCGACGCGCCTGATCGCGGCCCGTCTCACTCAGGCTCACGCCCGGCATCCGGCCGCACAGGATGTGATCGAGCCTGTCGTGCGCACCGTGGCGTACGAAAAAGATGGTGGTCGTCATCGGCGGGGGTCGGATCCGATGTGTCCCGGACTTCACAACGCCCGGTTGCGCTCTCAATTCGCCAACACCCAAGGCTGTTCCGCGCGCCTCGCCGAGGAACGGAGATCATGCGTGATCATTCCCGGCCTTCGAGAAGGGAGGCTCCAATGGCCGTCAGGCTGAAGGTCTACCAGGCGAGCTTCGGCTTCCGGGAGTCCGTCGTCGCGGCCGCCAGCCAGAAGGCGGCGCTGGACGCATGGGGGGCGCGCCAGAACCTGTTCGCCGAGGGCCTCGCCCGCGTCAGCGAAGAACCTCGAGCAGCGAAGGCGGCGCTGGCCAATCCGGGCATCCCGCTCAGCCGCCCGGTCGGGTCGGCCGGCGCCTTCACCCTCGATTCCCAGGAATTGCCCAAGGTTCGGGCCGCGCCTAAGCGGAAGGCGAAAGGCGGAGCCCGCGCCGCCCCGACGGCGAAACCCGCCGAACGGCCAAAGCCGGCGCCGGACCGCGCGCCGCTCGAGAAAGCGGAGGCCGCGCTTCGTGAGCTTCAGGCGCGCCGCCGCGCCGTGGAGGACGACTTCCGCGCGCGCTTCCGCAGCCTCGAGCGGGAGTGCGCCGCCGCCTTTGAGGACGCCGACGCCAAGGTGGCGGCGGCTGAGGATAAGGTGGGGCGCGCCCGACGCGCCTATCGAAACGCAGGAGGAGGCGGCTAATCACCCGGCGCGGCGCGCCTTTGCTTTCGCGGCGGGCGTACGCTTGGCCGTGGCCTTGGCGGGCGCCTTCCGGCTGGAACCCTCCCGTCCTTGAAGGCTCGCCCTGAGCGAGCTCATCAGGTCCACCACATTGGTGTCTTCGGGTTCGGGCGCGGCCACTGGCTTGTGACCCTTCTGCTTCTCGGCGATCAGCGCCTTGAGGGCCTTCTCATAGTGGTCGACGAACTTGCTGGGGTCAAACGGACCCTCCTGCTGCTCGATAATGCGCCCGGCGATGTCGATCATCGCGCGGTCGGGCTTCACGTCGGCGATCTGGCCGAAGATCTCGTCGGGCCTGCGCACCTCGTCTTCAGTCCGCAGCGAGGTCGCCACGATCCCCTTGCCCCTGGGTTCCAGGGCGAGCAGGCGCTCGCGGGTCGAAAGCACGACCCTGCCAAGGGCGATCTGGCCCGCCTGCGCCATCGCATCGCGGATCACGGCGAAGGCTTCCTGCGCCAGCTTGCCGTCCGGCGCGAGGTAGTAGGGATGGTCCCAATAGATCCGGTCGATCTCATCGGCCGGGACGAAACGCTCGATGTCGATCGTGCGCGTGCTCTCCAGACGAACCGACTTGATCTCCTCGTCGGTCACCAGGACGTACTTCCCCTTCTCCACCTCATAGCCCTTGACCAGATCAGAACGGTCGACCGGCCCGGTGTCCGGATCGGTCGTGATCATCCGGATGCGGTTGTTGGTCTTCGGATTGATCAGGTTGAAGTGGACGTCCCCGCCCGCGTTGACGGCCGTGTAGAGGGCGACCGGGCACGTCACCAGGGAGAGCTTGAGGTGACCCTGCCATGTGGGCCGATAGGCCATGTGTGAACCTCGCGAGAGAGCCGGCTGAGCGCGCCCAATCAACGGCAGGCCCGCCGATTCGTTCGGCCGCATTCTCACGAGCAGGGCGCGGTCGCCCCGGTCTCAAGGTCTATGCGGAAACAGTGCTCAACCCCGGTGTCGAGCTCGAGGACATGGATGGCGATCTCAGTCCCCTCGTCCGGCGCGGGCGCGAAGTGCTCGACGAAAGCCACGGCGGCAGCCTCGAAGCTCACCTCCGCCAGGATGCGAGCGTGCGCGCGTGTCTGATGGCGGGAATGGACCCTGAAATTACGTTCGGCAGGTGTCACGGCGGCGCTCTCCTCGCCCAAACCAACGCGGAGCGGGGCGAAAGGATTCCTCGTCACACCCGTGCGCTAACGCGGAGCCGGGATCCGATACCGCATGCTCTCGCCTCCGCCGAAGGCGTCGGGCTTGCGGAACAGGCCCACGAGCCAGCCGCCATTGTTCAGTATGACCTTCTGCGAGGGCACGTTGTCGGGGTCGGTCGTGATGTCGACGTGCGCCAGGCCAAGGCTCCAAGCCTCGGGCAGCAGAAGGCGAAGGGCCAGGCTCGCGTAGCCTTTTCCTCGCTTCCAGGGAACGATCGCATAACCGATGTGTCCCAGGACATGCGGCGGCAGCTCGGATGTTCCCGGGCTCCAGCGGAAGCCGATGGAGCCGCAGAAGTCCCCGTCCCACACCCATCGGCGAAATCCCGGGATGCGCTGAACCGTCGATCCGTCCGGGAGAACGACCGACGCGCCCCTTGCCTCGCGGTCATCCAGCGAGTCGACGAATGCCTGGGCGTCTTCGCCTATGCGTCTCAGCTCCTCCTCGGCCGCCACGTGTCCGCGGACGTTGTCGGCGGACCAGCCGCGCTGCAGCGCGGCGACATAGCCTGGCAGAATCTCGAGCGCGGGCCGCCTGAGGGTCACGGTGGGGACGGTCATGAGGTCTCCTGGATCGTCGGGCCGTCTTGATCGTTGGTGTACAGTCAAGCACGAGCGGAAGCGATGGCCGAGACCAAGCTCGCCAGGTACCGGCAGAAGCGTGATTTCGCGAAGACGGATGAGCCATCGGGAGACGAGGCCAGGACCGCTTCTTCCAACCGGCTCCGCTACGTGATTCAGAAGCACGCCGCCACGCGGCTGCACTTCGATCTGCGCCTGGAGTGGGACGGCGTCTTCAGGTCGTGGGCGGTGACACGTGGCCCCTCCCTCGATCCGCACGACCGGCGCCTTGCGGTGGAGGTGGAGAACCATCCGCTCGACTACGGCGACTTCGAGGGAACCATTCCTCAGGGCCAGTACGGCGGCGGGTCGGTAATGCTCTGGGATCGCGGCTACTGGGCGCCCGAGCCGGGGTTCGAGAAAGTCGACCGCGCCCTGGCCAAGGGCGAGCTGAAGTTCGTGATGGAGGGTGAACGTCTGCACGGCGGCTGGGTGCTCGTGCGCCTGCGCGGCGACGAAAAGTCGAAGCGGAACAACTGGCTGCTGATCAAGCACCGCGACGACGCGGCCGTGGACGGGCATAGCGACGCCCTGGCGCTGGAGGACCGCTCAATCGCTTCCGACCGCTCGATGGGAGAGATTGCGCGAGGCCGGGGCCGGGCCCCTTCGCCCTTTATGACCGCCAAGGGCGGCAAGGCGAACGCCGTCTGGCAGAGCCATCTCAACCCGGCGTCGACCGCGGCGGCGGCGCCGAAGGTTTCCGGAGCCACACGGCGGAGCCGGGCGGCGCCTGCGACCGTCACGCCGATGCCGCGATTCGTCGAACCGGAGCTCTGCAAGTCTTCCGCGACGCCGCCGCCCGGCCGGGAATGGGCGCACGAGGTCAAATTCGACGGCTACCGCATGCAGCTTCGCGTCGAGGGCGGCGAGGCCGTCCTGCTCACGCGCAAGGGCCTCGACTGGTCAGACCGCTTCTCGGCCATCATCACGGCGGGCGCCCGGCTCCCCGACGGTATTATCGACGGCGAGGTGGTCGCGCTGGACGCTGGCGGCGCACCAAACTTCGCGGCGCTCCAGGCGGCCATTGCCGAACGCAAGACCGACGAGCTGATCTATTTCGCTTTCGACCTGATGTTCGCGGGAAGCGAGGACCTGCGCGCCTTGCCTCTGGTGGAACGTAAGGCCCGTCTTCTGCAGGCCCTTCACGAAGCGCCCTCGAACATCCGCTACGTGGACCACTTCGTGACGGCGGGCTCCGCGGTTCTGGAGTCGGCCTGCCGGATGCAGCTCGAGGGGATCATCTCAAAGCAGCTCGAAGCGCCCTACCAGTCGGGCCGCTCGGACGACTGGGTCAAATCCAAATGCCGCCAAGGCCACGAGGTGGTCATCGGCGGCTGGACTACGACGGGAAACGCCTTCCGCTCGCTCATCGTCGGCGTCCATCGCGATGGCGATCTCGTCCACGTCGGACGTGTCGGTACGGGGTTCGGACGCGCGACAGTCGACAGCCTCCTGCCCCGGCTGAAGGCGCTTGAGACGGACCGCAATCCGTTCTCGGGCAAGGATGCGTCAAAGAAGGCCTCCGGCGTGCATTGGGCGCGCCCGGAGCTGGTCGCCGAGATCGAGTACGCAGGCTTCACCGCCGACGGGGTGATCCGCCAGGCGTCATTCAAGGGTCTGCGAGAGGACAAACCCGCCGCCGACGTTGAAGCGGAGGTTCCGGCGTCGCCGGAATCGACGCGGCTCAAAGACCCGGAACCGGTCGAGCCGAAGCGATCGGCAGCCCCGACAGCTGGTCGTCTCTCCAGCCGCGTCACGCTCTCGAATTCCGACAAGGCCCTCTGGCCCGCTGACGGAGAGGGCAAGCCGATCACCAAGCTCGACCTGGCCCTCTATTACGAAGCCGTCGGCGATCGGCTGATGCCGCACATCCGCGGGCGCCCGTGCTCCATCATCCGCATGCCTGACGGCATTTCCGGCGAGCGGTTCTTCCAGCGTCATGCGGCGCGGGGAACCTCGAACCTCTTCACCCAGGTTCAGGTGTTCGGCGACCACAAGCCCTACCTTCAACTGGATACGCTCGACGCTGTGGTCGCGGCAGCTCAGATCGCGGCGGTCGAGCTGCATCCCTGGAACTGCCGCCCCTTTGCGCCGGAAACGCCGGGGCGACTGGTGTTCGACCTCGATCCCGCGCCTGACGTGGCGTTCGACCAGGTGGTCGCCGCCGCGAAGGAGACGAAGGCGAGGCTCGAGGCCCTGGGACTGGAAGCCTTCTGCAAGACGACCGGCGGCAAGGGCCTGCACGTCGTGACCCCGATCGCCGCGGAGAGGATCGACTGGGCGACGGCCAAGGCGTTCGCGCGAGACCTGTGCAAGGCGATGGCCGCGGACGCGCCGGACCGCTACCTGATCACCATGGCCAAGGCTCAGAGGAACGGCCGGATCTTCCTCGATTATCTTCGCAATGATCGCATGGCCACCGCAGTCGCCCCGTTCTCACCGCGCGGGCGTCCGGGCGCTCCCGTTTCGTTCCCGCTGACCTGGTCGCAGGTGAAGGCCGACCTTGAGCCAAGCCAATACACCCTGCGCAGCGTTCCACCCCTCCTGGCCCGTCTGTCGGCGTGGAAGGGTTACGACCAGGCCGAGCGTCCGCTGGCCGACGCCATCAAGCGCCTTCGCAGGACGTGATGCGTTCCGATCGGGCGCGCCAATGGTCTACAGTGGCGCTGGCGGAACGCTCGCGCTCGCGAAGGATTTCGCCGCCGATGGACAACGCGGGCGAAGAGCCCGCCTCGGGGGACGCATGCTGAATCAATTCGTGCGCCGCATCGCCGCCAGCCTCGTCGGGGCCGTGCTCGTTGCGGTGGCCTGCGGCGTCGCTGCGGTCTCCGCGGCCTACGCCATCTACGCCGTTCTGCGACTGTCGCTCTCCGCCGCAGCCGCAGCCGCCATCGATGCGGGCGTCTTCGCGCTTATCGCCGCCCTGATCGCTCTTATCCTTCCGCGTCTCGTACGTGGTCCCCGCCGCAAACCTGTCCAACGGGTCGATTCTGACACGGCGCGCCTCGCAACGGACGCAGCCATAGCGGTGCTGACGGCTATCACGGACATGGCGCGCGGCGGTCGCCGGCGAGAATCGAATGCGCAGACGTCGGATCGACCAGCGCGCAGGCGGCGCTAGAGCAAACCCCGTTCAGAACCCGATTCATCGTTTGCATCTGCGCCGTGCAAAGGGCTTAGGCTCCAGACGCACGCCTCCGGACAAAAACCTTGGTACGGAGGGAACAAAAGCCAAGCCATGAGCATCTGACATGGGCGGCCGCCGAGTTGGAGTCGTTCATGAAGATCGCCCAGGTTTCCCCCCTCTACGAGGCCGTACCGCCGAAGCTGTACGGTGGCACCGAGAGGGTGGTGGCCCATCTTACCGACGCCTTGGTCGATCTGGGGCACGAGGTGACTCTCTTCGCCAGCGGCGATGCCCGCACCAAGGCCCGGCTGGTGGCGGTGCGTGACCAGGCGATCCGACTGGATCCGACGCCGCTCAAGTCGGACCTCGCCTCCCATCTCGCTATGCTCGACGAGGTGCAGCGTCGCCAGGAAGACTTCGACGTCATCCACTTCCATACCGACATGATCCACTTCCCGATGTTCGAGGCGATCGCCGAGCGGACCGTGACCACCCTTCACGGCCGACTCGACATCAAGGACCTAACGGAGGTGTACGACCGCTGGACCCGCTATCCGCTGGTGTCGATCTCGGACTCTCAGCGTGTGTTCCTGCCCAGCGCCAACTGGGTCGGCACGGTCCACCACGGCATCCCTGAGGGGATATATCGGTTCAGCCCGAGAGCCAGAGGGTATCTCGCCTTCCTGGGCCGCATATCGCCCGAGAAAGGCCCCGACCGGGCGATCGCCATCGCCAAGGCTGTCGGCATGCCCCTGAAGATCGCCGCCAAGGTAGACACGGCGGATCGCGCCTACTTCGAGGCTGTGATCGAACCTCTGCTGGACCATCCCCTGATCGAGTTCGTCGGCGAGATCGGGGACGCCGACAAGTCGGAATTCCTCGGCGGCGCGGAAGCGCTGCTGTTCCCCATTCATTGGCCGGAGCCCTTCGGTCTGGTGATGATCGAGGCGATGGCCTGCGGCACGCCCGTTGTCGCTTTTCGCTACGGCTCGGCGCCTGAAGTGATTGAGGATGGCGTCAGCGGCCTGCTGGTCGACGACGAGGCCGAGGCGGCCCAGGCAGTGACCCGCGCGCGTGCGTTGGATCGCCACATGGTGCGACACTATTTCGAGCGTCACTTCTCCGCGGAAGTCATGGCCCAAGCCTATCTTGGCATTTACAGCGAGATTTCGAGCTTTTCCGACAGTTCGAGGCTCGCATCGAACCAGATTTTGAAGCATAGGGACACCGCCCTGGCGTACGGCGCCTAGACCTGTAGCTTCACCTTAATAAGACAACATGGACGATATCGGCCTAAACGCCGAGAGCGAGGTTGGGGATTCGGGGGTAACCACCGAAACCGGTCAGTTGCTCTCGCTCAAGGATGGCGACTCATTCCTGGTCGCGGACGCATGGGGAGACGTGCGTGGCGGCGTCGACGGGATGTTCAGCGGCGACACGCGAATCCTGTCGCGTCTCTGCCTGCTGATCGGTAACGCCCGTCCGTCCAAGCTCAGCTTCGCCCTCTCCCGCGACAACGCGAGCTTCACCTTCCACGGCGCCAATCACGATCTGCCCCCGGTAGGCGGTCGCGCGACGCCGCGCGGCGTGATCCATCTCGAGCGCCGACGTTGTCTGTACCGGGGCCGTATGTTCGAGCGCGTGCGGCTGACGAATTTCGGCCTGGACGAGGTCATGGCCCCGGTGTCCTTCCTCTACGCCGCGGATTTCCAGGACATGTTCGAGGTGCGCGGCCTCAGGCGCCCGGCGCGGGGAGTCCTACGGGAGCCCATGGTTACCGGGCGCTCCGTCCTGTTCGGCTATGACGGCCTCGATCAGGTGGCGCGGACCGGTGTCCTCGATTTTTCCGAACCTCCCTGGCGGATGACGGCCGACCGCGCCGACTTCATGTTCGCCCTGCCGCCCGAGAAGCCCCTGGACCTCTTCATCGAGGCCGGTCCGCAGGTGGACGACCGACCCTCCGAGGCCCGGTTTGTCGTCGCCGAGGCCGGCGCGCATGACGCGGTGGGCCGGCTGCGCAAGAGCGGGGCGCGGGTGAGAGCCGCGGACGGCGCCTTCCACGCCTGGCTCTCTCAGAGCCGTGGGGACGTCGCGGCCCTGACCACTCCACTCGAGACGGGCCCGTATCCCTATGCAGGGATACCCTGGTTCTCCACGCCCTTCGGTCGCGACGGAATCTTCACCGCCTGGCAGATGCTGTGGCTCGACCCCAGCCTGGCGCGGGGTGTTTTGACCTTTCTCGCCTCCCGCCAGGCTGACGAGGTGTCTGCGTTCGCCGACGCCCAGCCCGGCAAGATCATGCACGAGACGCGGCGCGGGGAGATGGCCACCCTCGGTGAGGTGCCGTTCGGTCTTTACTACGGCGGCGTTGACACCACGCCGTTGTTCGTGGCGCTCGCCGGCGCCTATCTGCGCCGGACGGGGGACATCGAGCTGGTGCGCCGGCTCTGGCCGAACCTGTGTCGCGCCATCGAGTGGCTGGAGACGTTCGGGGACTCCAACGGCGACGGCTTTATCGACTACGCCCGAGCTGTCGGTAGCGGCCTCTCCAACCAAGGCTGGAAGGACAGCGTCGATTCGGTCTTCCACACGGACGCGCGGCTGGCGAAGGGTCCGATCGCGCTCGTCGAAGTGCAGGGCTACGCCTTCGCCGCCTGGAAGGCGATAGCCCACATGGCGCGCCGCCTCGGGGAACCCGGCGCGGAGGCCTGGGAAGCGCGCGCCGAGCGCATAAGGCGGGCGGTGGAAGACCGGTTCTGGATGGAGCCCGAAGGCTTTTACGGAATCGCCATCGACGGAGAGGGCGAGCTGTGCCGGCCGCTCGCGTCCAACCCCGGTCACTTGCTGTTTGTCGGCCTGCCCGCTCCGGAGCGGGCGCGGCGCGTTGTGGACACCCTGCTGTCCGAGCGGTTCGACAGCGGCTGGGGCCTGCGCACGCTCGCCACCGGCTCAGCCCGCTATAACCCCATGTCCTATCACAACGGCTCGATCTGGCCGCACGACTGCGCCGTCGCGCTGGCCGGCATGGCGCGCTACGGCGAGCGCACCGGCGTCGCCAAGATCGTTCAGGACCTGTTCGAGGCTTCCGGTAACTTCAGCATGCGCATGCCCGAACTTTTGTGTGGCTTCGCGCGTGCGCCGCACGAGCCGCCAATCGCCTATCCCGTGGCCTGCATGCCCCAGGCCTGGGCGGCGGGTTCGGTGTTCATGATGCTGCAAGCCTGCCTTGGCCTCGACATCGACGCCGCAGAGAGATGCGTCCGCGTGTCGGCCCCTCGCTTGCCGGAGACGCTGGACCAGCTGACTATCGAGGGTGTCCAGGTCGATGGGGACTGCGTCGTGGACTTGTTGGTGCACCGCATTGAAGGACGCGTGGCGGTCCTTCCGGGTCCCCATTCTGATCCCCGCGTAAAGGTCGTCCTCGATGGCTGAGGGTTCGGCGTTCCCAACCTCGGCGGCGCTTCTCGCTCCGCCCCTGCCCAGAGCCGCGGATTCCGCCGTCTTCGTCGATCTCGACGGCACGCTCGCCGCGCTCAAGGCGACGCCCCAGGCGGTGGGTCCTGATCCGAAGCGGCGAGCCTTGCTCCAGCGGCTGCAGACCGCCCTCTCCGGGCGGCTCGCGATCGTCAGCGGGCGCGGTCTGGAAGATATCGATCGCGTGCTGGAGAAGGACGTGCCCGCCGTCGCGGCTATCCACGGCCTCGTCCGCAGGACCGCATGGGGCGAGATCGTCGCCCCGCCAGGGGAGAGCCGGATACCCCAGGCTCGCGAGGCCTTCGAATCGCTGGCCCGCGCTGACACCGGGCTGCTGGTGGAGGACAAGGGCGCCGCTGTGGCGCTGCACTACCGGGGATCTCCGCAGGCAGAGGGCGCATGCCGGGAACTGGCGGCGCGCCTGGCGGAGGCCTTGGGTCTGAAGGTGCAGGAAGGCAATCACGTCGTGGAGTTGCGCGCCCCGGGCCCCGACAAGGGCGAGGCCATCTCGGCCTTCATGAGGGAGACGCCGTTTACGGGCGCCCAGCCCCTGTTCCTCGGAGACGACCTCACAGACGAGTCCGGCTTCGCCGCGGTGCGGGCGATAGGGGGCTTGGCCATCATCGTCGGTCCGCGACGTCCGACCCGCGCGCAATACGCCCTGGCCGACGTCAGCGCCGTCCACGCCTTCCTCTCGGCCATCGCGGAACAGCCGACGGCATGACTCCCAGCCTGGATCTCGCCCCGATCGGCAATTCGTCGGCCAGCGCCCTCATCGACCGGGAGGGTCGTTTCGTCTGGTGCTGCGCTCCCAGGTTCGACTCCGACCCTTTCTTCTCCAGCCTGATGAGCGGACGCGATCCGGGCGCGCCTGACAGCCAGGGGCTCTGGGCGATCGACGTGGTGAATGCGGCGGAAACCGAGCAGGACTATCTGCGCAACACGCCGGTGCTTCGCACCCAGATCACGGACCAGGACGGCGCCTCCCTGGAGATCATCGACTTCTCGCCGCGATTCAAGCTGTACGGCCGCACCTATCGGCCCACCGCCTTCTTCCGGTTCCTGCGTCCGCTGAAGGGTGCGCCGCGGATCACGATCCGGCTCAAGCCCACGGCTGACTGGGGCGCGGCTCCGGCGGCGACGACCTCGGGATCGAACCACATCCGCTACTTCGGTTCGGACGTGACCTTGCGGCTGACGACCAATCTGCCGGTCTCCCACATCCGCGAAGCGCGCACTTTCCGCCTCGAGAATCCAATCGCGTTCTTCCTTGGACCGGACGAGCCGTTCCAGGGCGAAGTCCTCTCCACCGCCGACAGCATGCTGCGGGACACCTGCTCCTACTGGCGCGACTGGGTCCGAAGCCTGGCCGTGCCGCTCGAGTGGCAGGAGGCGGTGATCCGCGCAGCTATCACCCTCAAGCTTTGCGCGTATGAAGAAACCGGCGCCATCGTCGCCGCCTTGACCACCTCGATCCCGGAAGCTCCCGGCAGCGGGCGCAACTGGGATTATCGCTACTGCTGGATCCGCGACGCCTACTACGTGGTGCAGGCCCTCAACCGGCTGGGCGCCGTGGATATCATGGAGAACTACCTCTCCTATCTGCGCAACATCGTCGAGGCGGCGGGCCCGGGGCGGATCCAGCCGGTCTATGGCGTCGGCTTCGAGCCGATCCTGACCGAGCGAATCGCTGAGACCTTGTCCGGCTATCGCGGGATGGGTCCTGTGCGGGTGGGCAATCAGGCCTACGAACAGGGCCAGAACGACGTCTACGGCCAGGTGATCCTCTCTAACGTCCAGGCCTTCTTCGACAAGCGGCTCCTGCGGCCGGCGAACATCGACGACTTCGAGACGCTGGAACGGGTGGGAGAGCGCGCCTTCGCCGCCTACGACAAGCCCGACGCCGGGCTCTGGGAGCTCCGGAGCCGGGCGGCGGTGCACACTTACTCGGCAGCGATGTGCTGGGCGGCGTGTGACCGCCTCGCCAACGCGGCTCAGCAGTTGGGCCTGCCGGCGCGGGCGGATTTCTGGAACGGCCGGGCGGAGACCATCCGCGCTGCGATCGAGGCCCAGGCCTGGAACGAGAAGGAGGGCCACTTTGCGGCGACCTTTGGCGGTGACGAGCTCGACGCCAGCCTCACCCAACTGGTCGATCTGCGGTTCCTGACGCCGGACGACCCTCGGCACCGAGAAACCCTCAAAGCCATCGAGAAGCGCCTGCGCCGCGGGTCGAACCTGATGCGCTACGACGTTCCCGACGACTTCGGTGCGCCCGAGACCGCGTTCAATTTCTGCACTTTTTGGTTCATCGAAGGACTCGACCGCATCGGTGAAACTGAGCAGGCCCGCGCGCTGTTCGAAGAGATGTTGGCCCGCAGGACGCATGCGGGCCTTCTGTCGGAGGACGTATCCTTCTTGGACGGGACCTTGTGGGGGAACTATCCCCAGACCTACTCACTCGTGGGCCTGATCAACTGTGCGGTGCTGCTCAGCCGGCCCTGGAGTTCGGTCAGATGAGCCGCCTTATCGTGGTCTCGAACAGGGTGAATTTCCCCGAGAGGCCCGGTGAGGCGCCCGCGGGCGGGCTGACGGTCGCCCTGTCGGCCGCGCTGCGGGAATATTCCGGTTTCTGGTTCGGCTGGAGCGGCGAGACCACCACCGAATTTTCCAACCGCATCCAGATGCGGCGGGTGAACGACGTGACCATCGTCACCGTGGATCTCGAGGAGTCCGACTACCAGGAGTATTACAACGGCTTCGCCAACGGCACGCTCTGGCCGCTGTTCCACTACCGCATCGACCTGACCGCCTATGACCGCTCGTTCAGCGAGGGCTATGAACGGGTCAACCGGCGGTTCGCCCAGACGCTTGCCCCTCTGATCGAGCCGGACGACCTTATCTGGGTCCACGACTATCATCTGATCCCGCTGGGGCGAGAGCTGCGTCGCCTCGGCGTGACCAACGCAATCGGCTTCTTCCTGCACATCCCCTGGCCCGCGGCCCAGATCCTCACCACCCTTCCGCGCCACCGCCAGCTGGTTGAGAGCCTGTTCTCCTATGATCTGGTAGGCTTCCAGACCGACGAGTGGCTGTGGGCATTCGAGTCCTATGTCCTGGGCGAGGCGGGGGGCTCCTGGGCCGCCGACGGACGGCTTCAGGCCTTCGGCCAGAGCGTGCGCGCCCAGGCTTTTCCGATCGGACTGGACCTCGACGAGTTCGAGACGCTGTCCCGCTCAGCCGTCGCCCTGCGCGCCTTCGACCGGATGGCGGCGCACAGCGTCTTCCGCTCGCTGATCGTGGGTGTCGACAGGCTGGACTATTCGAAGGGCCTCGAGGAGCGCCTCTTGGGCTTCGAGGCCTTCCTCGAACAGAATCCGGATCTTCGACGGGAAGTGCTGTACCTGCAGGTGGCGCCGACCTCACGCGGAGAGGTCGAGGCCTACCAGGACCTTCGGGCCCGCATCGACGCCCTCTGCGGGCGGATCAACGCCGCTTACGCCGACATGGATTCGGCGCCGATCCGCTACGTGAACCGCGGCTACCGCAGGGACGAACTGGCCGGCATCTACCGCGCCGCCAGCGTCTGCCTCGTCACCCCTCTGCGCGATGGCATGAACCTGGTGGCCAAGGAGTATGTGGCGGCCCAGGACCCCGACGATCCAGGCGTCCTCATGCTCTCGCGCTTCGCCGGAGCGGCTCGACAGATGACTGAGGCGGTGATCGTCAATCCCTACAGCCGTGAAGAACTGGCCGACGGCCTCAAGCTCTCCCTGTCGATGTCCCTGACGGAGCGCAGGGCGCGCTACGAGAGCCTGATGGCAGGGATCCGCAGCTCGAACGTCAAGATCTGGCGTGATTCCTTCGTCGAGGCTCTCGAGGCCGCGCACGAGCCGTTGCTTCCGCTGATGGATGGCTCGGCCGAGGAGGCCGCCCCGGCGAAGCCGCCGGTCGAGGAGACGACGATCAGCGAGCCATCCGAGGCCTGACGCCGATCAGAGCGCCGTCCGCCCAAGTGGGACCTGGTTGGGCGATCAGACGGCGCTCGAGGTTTTTGAATCTAGAGCAGATCATTCCCGCTCAGACGGCCCCGTCCAAACGGGGTTTGCCCTAGAGGCCAGGCAGCTTGATCTTGCTCGGGCCTTCCCGCTCGATGACGATCGTCTGATTGCCCGTGAGGTTGCTGATCCGCTTCTCCTCGGTGCCCGGGTCGATCGGCACGGATATATCGGCCGCCTGCGTCATCTCGGTCCCGACCGGCGGCTGGCCCTTGTGCCAGAAGATCACCCAGTCGGCGAAGCTCTTGTCCTTGTGGGCGATTGCGCCGAACTGGTCATCAACCACGTAGCGGATGAGCGGGTCGGCCTTGTCGCCGCCCGCCTTGGCCACCAGCAGCTTTTCACCGTCCGAACGCACCTCCGCCTGCCGCTGGCCCACCAGGGCCTCGCGGGCGGCGCTTTCCGGCTCGAGCTCCTGCGGCCGCGGCTCGCCAGGGGCCGGCGGACGCAGCGAGTAGTCCGGCGGCAGGGTCAGGGGGGCCTTGCTCACGACGCGGAACTCGTCCGGCGTGATCTTGGCCAGCCCAAGAGCGCGCGATGCCGACTGGCAGCCGGCGAGCCCGGCCAATCCGAGGAGCGAGAGGGCCATCAGCCCCCGCGAAACAGTCATCGACGCCATAGTCTCTTCAAAAAGCCCTAAAGCGCCCCGGCGCCCCATCAATGGATAGCCGATCCGCAACGCGGGCGCCACGGGCCCTACGTCGCGGGCCTTAGAGGGCGGTACGCAAAAGTGGGACGGTGTTGCTGTCAGAACGCGCTCAGACTCTCTGTATCGACGAGCACGATACGGTCAGGCGCACTCGCCTGGCCCTGTCATGCTCCAGGCGCGGGCTGCCGGGGCGCCAGGAGGCTCTCGAGAAGCAGCAGGATGATGCCCACGGTGATGGCGCTGTCGGCAGGGTTGAAGATCCACGGAAAGTGGATCGCCCTCGCGTCAAGGAAGTCCACGACCGCGCCGCGCAGCACGCGGTCGGACACGTTCCCCAGGGCGCCTCCGAGGATCAGGCCAAGGCCGATGGCGGTGATGAACTTCTCGGCGCGCCACGCCCAGACGGCAAGGCCGACGCTCACAGCCAGGGCGAATGCCGCCAGGAGCCACCGCGTCACGTCGCCGCCCTGGAGAAGGCCGTAGCTGATGCCCGTATTGTCCACGAGCGTGAAATGCAGCGGGCCCGGAATCGTCGGCCCCAGTCCGCCGGGACCAGCCACTCTCAGGATCCACGCCTTGGAGGCCTGGTCGATGGCCAGGGCCAGCGCGGCGACCGCGAAGGCCCAGATCCCGTGACGGAGCCTGCCGCTCACCGGTGCGTCTCGTCCCACCAGGCCACCGCCTGGGCGTCTCGCAGCGAGAGGTCTGGGTAGCGAGGATCGGAACCGACCTCGGGCAGGATGCGCCAGGACCGCGCGCACTTGCGTCCATCCGCCCGCTGCGGCTCCACCGCGACGCCGGCCGTCCCGTCGAGGCGGAATGCGCCCGACGGCCCCTCGCCGGACACAAGTTCGGCCTGGCTGGTGCGGAAAACCTCGGCGGCGTCGAGACCATCGAAGGCCGCCAGAAGAGACGGTTCGGCGAGGTGGACGACCGGCGCCGCCTCCAACGCGGCCCCGATGCGCTTCTCGCGCCGCTCGACCTCCAGGGCGCCGGTCACCACGCGAGTGACGCGCTGGACCCGGTCCCATCGGTCAGCCTCATCCTCATTGCGCCAGGCCTCCGGCGTCGCTGGGAACACCCGAAGGACGTTGGAGCCGGCGTCGGGGAAGCGGGAGAGCCAAGCCTCCTCCATGGTGAAGGCCAGGACCGGCGCAAGCCAGATCGTGAGGCGCTCAAAGACGAGGTCCATCACTGTGCGGCAGGCGCGCCGGCGCAGCTCGTCGGGCCGGTCGCAATAGAGGCTGTCCCGGCGGACGTCGAAGAAGAGGGCCGACAAATCGTTGGAGCAGAAGTCGGCGAGCGGCCGGATCGCCTCGGCGAAACGGTAACCGCCGTAGGCCTGGCGGACCTGCCGGTCGAGCTCCCAGAGGCGATGGAGGATGAAGCGCTCGAGCGGCGGCATCTCCTCGAGAGGGAGGCGCTCGGCCTCGTCGAAGCCAGCCAGTGCGCCCAGCAGGTAGCGCATGGTGTTGCGCAGCTTGCGATAGGCGTCGACCGTGCTCTGCAGGATGGTCGGCCCAACCCGCTGATCCTCGGCGTAGTCCGTGAGCGCGGCCCACAGGCGGAGGATTTCGGCGCCCTGGACCCGGGTCACCTCATTGGGGTCGACCGCATTGCCCAGGGACTTGCTCATCTTCTCCCCCTTCTCGTCGAGGGTGAAGCCGTGGGTGAGCACGCCCTGGTAGGGCGCCCGGCCACGCGTGGCGCAGGCTTCGAGGAGGGAGGACTGGAACCAGCCGCGGTGCTGGTCGGAGCCTTCCAGGTAGAGGTCGGCCGGCCAGCGCGCATGCTCGCGGCCCTCAAGCACGAAGGTGTGGGTCGAGCCCGAGTCGAACCAGACATCCACGATATCCTCGACCTTCTCGAAGGCCTCCGGATCGTAAGCGTTACCGAGGAAGTCGGCGGCCGGGCGGATGAACCAGGCGTCCGCGCCTTCGCGGGCGATGATCTCGGCGATCCGCGTATTGACCGCATCGTCGTCGAGGGGCGCGCCGCTGGCCTTGTCGACGATCATTGCGAGCGGCGAACCCCAGGCGCGCTGGCGGCTGATCAGCCAGTCGGGACGACCCTCGACCATGCCGCGGATGCGATTGCGGCCGGCCTCGGGATAGAAGGCGGTGGCGTCGATCGCCTCGAGGGCGGTCTGGCGCAGGGTTCGACCGCCATGCACCGGATCATTCAGGGGCTCGTCGAGGCGGATGAACCACTGGGGCGTATTGCGGAAGATAACCGGCGCCTTGGAGCGCCAGGAATGGGGATAGCTGTGCTCGAGCCGGCCTCGCGCCAGCAGGGTCCCAGCCTCGATCAGGGCCTTGGTCACCGCCTCGTTGGCCGGACCAAACTTGCCGGCCTTCTTGCCTTCGGTTTCCAGCACCTTGAGGCCGCCGAACAGCGGCACGTCGGAGAAATAGGCGCCGTCGGGATCGACCGTCTCGGGAATCTCCCGCCGACCGCTCGCCAGCCAGACGGCGTAGTCCTCCGCCCCGTGGCCGGGCGCGGTGTGGACGAAGCCCGTGCCCGCATCCTCGGTCACGTGGTCGCCGGCCAGCAGCGGGACCTCGAAGCCATAACCGGCGTCCAGGCTTGCCAGCGGGTGTGCGGCCACGACGCCGGCGAGATCTCCCGCCGGGCCGACGCGCCGCCACTTCGCCACCTTGGCTGCGCTCAGCACGCCATCCGCGAGGGCGTCGGCGAGAACGAGACGATCGCCGGGCTTCGCCCAGGGCTCGAACGGCAACCCCTCCTCGAGGGCTTCCACCTCGAAGACGCAATAGGCGATGGCGGGGTTGTAGGCGACCGCCCGGTTGGCCGGGATGGTCCAGGGCGTCGTGGTCCAGATGACGATCGAGGCGCCCTTCAGGTCCTCTGGGCCGCTGACGACAGGGAAGCGCGTCCAGATCGTGGGCGAGACGTGGTCGTGGTACTCGACCTCGGCGTCGGCCAGAGCCGTGCGCTCGACCGGACTCCACATCACTGGCTTCGAGCCGCGATAGAGCTGACCAGAGGCGACGAAGCGGTGGAACTCCGCGACGATGGCCGCCTCGCTGGCGAAATCCATGGTGGCGTAGCGATTCTCCCAGTCGCCAAGCACGCCGAGCCGCTGGAATTCCGTGGATTGAGCGCCGATCCAGGCCGCAGCGTAGTCGCGGCAGCGGGCGCGGAACTCGGCCTTGGACACCTCGTCCTTGCGCCGGCCCTCCGCTCGGAACTCCTCCTCGATCTTCCACTCGATCGGCAGGCCGTGGCAGTCCCAGCCGGGGACGTAGTCGACGTCGAAGCCGAGAGCCAAGCGTGACCGGACGACGAAGTCCTTCAAGAGCTTGTTGAGCGCGTGCCCGATGTGGATCGCGCCGTTGGCGTAGGGCGGTCCGTCATGCAGCACGAACAGGGGCGCCCCCGCCGCCTGCCGCGTCGCGCGGACCCGGGCGTAGAGATTGCGCCAACCCTCCAGTATGCGGGGCTCCAGGGCCGGCAGGCCCGCGCGCATCGGAAAGTCGGTCTGCGGGAGGAAGATGGTCTCGCGATAATCGCGGGAGGGGGCTTGGGTGTCGTCGGCCATGGGCTGTCGCTTTTCGGATCACTTTTTCGGAACGCGGGCGAAAATCTCCGGCGCGGTGCGCGCAGACAGACAGTCCGCGGCGTCACGCCGGACGGGTAATTCGCCGATCCGAAGAGCGCTTGCTCATGTCCGCCGAATACCAGAGACGGCCCCAAACCTCCATCGGCTCGGGAGGGACAATTTCACCCTCCCTGCGGTCTCACGCCGTCTGATCGCCCAACCGGTTCCCACTTGGGCGGACGGCGCTTCTAGTCGCCGACGCCCCCAAGCGCGGCCTTGGCGTCGGCCGCATCCTGCCAGATCTGCTCCACCATCAGGTCGATATTCGCGAACTTCTCCTCCGGGCGGAGGAAGGCCACGAGGTCGGTCTCGATCGTCTCGCCGTAGATGTCCTCGTCGAAGTCGAACATCCACACTTCCAGGCGGGGAGCGACCTCGCCGGTGGTGGGATTGACGCCGATATTGGCCACGCCGCACAGTTCCCGGCCGTCGTGAAGGCGCGTACGCGTGGCGTAGACTCCGAACCGGGGAGCGACATAGTCGCCCAGCGGAACATTGGCGGTCGGAAAGCCGAGCTTCCGGCCAAGCTGGCGGCCTTTCTGGACGATCCCCTCGATCGCGAAGGGGCGGCCCATCAGGCGGGCGGCGATTTCGGGACGACCTTCGTGAAGCGCCTCGCGGATCGCAGTGGAGGAAATCTTTCCGCCGACCTCGTTCTGGATCATCTCCGTGACCGAGACCGTGAAGCCGAACTCCTCTCCATAACGGCGCATCGCCTCGGGATCGCCTGTCCGACCCTTGCCGAAGGTGGTGTCAAAGCCCACGGCCACGTGGCGGACGCCGAGGCCATTGGCCAGCACGTCCCTGGCGAACTCGCGATCGGTGAAGTTCGCCATCTCCACGCCGAAGGGCAGGAGGTAGAGGCGCTCGGCCCCCAGGCCCTCCACGGCGCGGGCGAGTTGGTGCGGGGTCATCAGCCGGAACGGCGGCGAGTCGGGCTGGAAATGCATCCGCGCATGCGGCTCGAAACTGATGACACCGAGTGGCGCGCCGATGCGCGCGGCGGCCGTGCGGGCGTCGGCGATGACGGGCTGATGACCCATGTGGACGCCATCGAAATGGCCGAACGCCACCGCTGCGCCGCGGTCGGCGGGGCCAAGTCCCTTCCAGCCGTGAGTCACCCTCAACGTCGACTTCATGCGTTCCGGCGCGGCGCCAGAACGACCGCCTCCCCCTCCACCACCAGCTCTCCCGCCACTGTGCAAACCGTCTTCAGGCTCACGCGCGCGCGCGTCTCATGGATCTCCGTCACCACCACCTTGGCGGTGACCTCGTCACCGATCCGCACGGGCCGCCGAAACTTCAGCGTCTGTGAAAGATAGACGGCGCCGGGGCCGGGCAGATCGTTGCCGAGGACCGCCGAGATGAAACCCGCCGCCAGCATTCCATGCGCGATGCGCCCGCCAAACCGGGTCTGCGACGCATAGGTCTCGTCCAGATGCACCGGGTTTTCGTCACCGGTGATCTCGGCGAAGGCGTCGATATCCCCTGCCGTCACGACACGTGAGCGCTCGGCGCTGCGGCCGAGGGTGAGGTCTTCGAGGAACAGTCCGGGCACGATCGCCGCGAGCCTCCTTTTGTGCAGGGGCGAGAAACGTCCGATCCTATGATCCAGAGCGATCGACTTGGCGATACCTCACCATGTGAGCCGCGGCATAGCCCAGCTCGCCGCAAGCTCCTTCGCCTCGAGCAGTCTGGCCGCGGCGGCCAGGTCGAGCCGTCCGGCATGGTCGACCACTTCCGCCCCGTGGATGCCGGCGCCGATGAACAGCGCGTCCAACCCCTGCCGATTGGCGCCGGCGATGTCCGTCGCCAGCGCGTCCCCAACCACCAGGATCCGTCGCATATCCGCCGGACGGCCGAGGCCCAGGTCGGCGGCGTCACGGGCCATGGCGTAGATCGGTCCGTATGGCTTGCCCGCCATCACGACGCGCCCGCCAAGCTCCTCGTAAAGCTGCGCCAGGGCGCCGCCGCAATAGATGAGGCGCGGTCCGCGCTGGACCAGGATGTCCGGATTGGCGCAGATCATCGGCAGGCCGCGCGCCGCCGCGCGCGTCAGCAGCTCGCGGTAGTCGTCGGGCGTCTCAATCTCATCGTTGTTCGGGCCAGAGCAGGCGATGAAAGCCGCCGCCTCGAGGTCGGAGAAGTCGAGGCCGAGGCCTTCGAACAGGGGATCGTCCCGCCGGGGCCCGATGCGGTAGGCCGGTCCGGGCGAGCGCTCGGCGAGCAGGGCGCGCGTGGCGTCGCCGGAGGTGACGATCCCGGTCCACGAGTCGCGCGGCGCGCCCAGGGCTAACAGTTGCTCGACGACCCCCTCGAAGGGCCGGGGCGAATTGGAGATGAGAATGACGGGGCCTACGTTCTCGCGCCAGCGGGCGAGCGCCTCGCAGGCGTCGTCGAAAGCGTGGGCGCCGTCATGAATGACGCCCCAGACGTCGCAGAACAGAACCTCGTAGGTCCCCGCAAGGCGCGAGAGGCCGGCAAGTTCACGCATGTCCGGATGGGCCCTCAGGTCGAGGGTTCAGCGGGTCGGGACAGGCCGATCGCCGCGGTAGTCATAGAAGCCGCGACCAGCCTTGCGCCCCAGCCAGCCGGCCTCGACGTACTTCACCAAAAGAGGACACGGCCGGTACTTGGAGTCCGCAAGCCCGTCATAAAGCACGTTCATGATCGAGAGGACGGTGTCCAGGCCGATGAAATCACCCAACTCGAGCGGCCCCATCGGATGATTGGCGCCAAGCTTGAGCGCGGTGTCGATGGCGTCGACGGTGCCGACCCCTTCATAAAGGGTGTAGATCGCCTCGTTGATCATCGGCACCAGCACGCGGTTGACGATGAAGGCCGGGAAGTCCTCGGCGTTGGCCGTGGTCTTGCCCAGCGACTTGGCGAAGCCGACCGCGACCTCGTAGGTTTCGGCGTCCGTGGCGATGCCGCGGATGATCTCCACCAGCTTCATCAGCGGCACGGGATTCATGAAGTGCAGGCCGATGAACCGTTCCGGCCGGTCGGTGACCGAGGCGAGGCGGGTGATCGAGATCGAGGAGGTGTTGGACGCCAGCAGGGTGGCGGACGAGAGGTGCGGCTGAAGGGCCTTGAAGATGGCCTTCTTGGTCTCTTCGTTCTCCGTCGCCGCCTCGATGGCGATGTCGACGCCGCCGATCGCCGCCAGGTCTTCGGTTGGCCGGATGCGGGCGAGAGCCTCGGCCATGTCGACCTCGCCGACGATGCCGCGCGCCACCTGACGCCTCATGTTGCGCGAGATGAGGGCGAGGCTCTCCGCCAACTTCGCAGGCGCCACGTCGTTGAGCAGGACGTCGTAGCCGGCCAGGGCGCAGACATGGGCGATCCCGCTGCCCATCTGACCCGCCCCGATCACGCCTATGGTTTTGATTTGCGTCATCAATCGCCTCTAGGCCCGAGAGCCGGGCGTCCGTACGTCAACCGCTTCTGCTCAATCGAGCGTCATACTCCTTACACAAACGCGTCGCCGGCAGGCAACGATTTGCTGCGATGCAGCGAACTCCGGATCAGGACTTGACCTGATCCAGGGCCGCCATGAGCTCAGGCACGGCCGACTTGTAGTCCGCCACAAGGCCGTAGTCGGCCACCTGGAAGATCGGCGCGTCGGCATCCTTGTTGATCGCTACGATCACCTTGGAATCCTTCATGCCGGCAAGGTGCTGGATCGCGCCGGAGATCCCAACCGCGACATAAAGCTGCGGCGCCACAACCTTGCCGGTCTGGCCGACCTGGTAGTCGTTCGGCGCATAGCCCGCGTCCACCGCCGCGCGCGAAGCGCCCACCGCGGCGCCAAGCTTGTCGGCCAGGGGCTCGATCACCCGCTGGAACTCCTCGGCCGAGCCCATGGCGCGACCGCCGGAGACGACGATCTTCGCCGCGCCCAACTCGGGACGATCGGACTTCACCAGCTCGTCCGAGACGAAGCGGGTCTTGGGCGCGCCCGGCCCGGGGTCCACCGCCTCGACGGCGGCCGATCCGCCTTCGCCGGCCGCCTTGAAGGCGGTCGGACGGACGGTGATCACCTTCCTGGCGTCGCTGGACTCGACGGTCTCCAGGGCGTTGCCCGCATAGATCGGCCGCACGAAGGTGTTGGCGTCCACCACCTGGGTGATTTCCGAGATCGGCGCGACGTCGAGCAGGGCCGCGACGCGCGGGGCGAAGTTCTTGCCCGCCGAAGTCGCCGGGACCAGCAGGGCGTCGTAGTTCGCCATCAGCGGTGCGACGGCGCCGGAGATCGCCTCGGCCAGGCCATGGCCCAGCGCTTCGCTCTGCGCGGTGAGCACCTTGCGTACGCCCTCGATCTTGGCCGCCTGGGCGGCCACGGCGTCGACATTGGCGCCTGCCACCAGGACGTCGACGTCGTTCGACAGCGCCATGGCCGCGGTGACGGTCTTGTGGGTGTTGTCTTTGAGGGTCGAGCTATCGTGATCGGCGTAAACCAGAACGGCCATCTTCAGAGAACTCCTGCCTCGGTCTTCAACTTGGAGACCAGCTCGGCGGCGGACTCCACCTTCACGCCGGCCACACGCTTGGCGGGCTCGGTCACCTTCTTCACCGTCAAATGGCCCGCAGGCAGGCCGCCGAAGTCATCGACGCTCTTGATGTCGATGGTCTTCTTCTTGGCCTTCATGATGTTGGGCAGGGAGGCGTAACGCGGCTCATTGAGCCGCAGGTCAGCGGTCACCACCGCCGGCAGATCCATTTCGAGGGTCTGCAGACCCCCGTCCACCTCGCGCGTCACCCGCACGGCCTGGCCCGAGATCTCCACCTTGGAGGCGAAGGTCGCCTGCGGCCAGCCCAGCAGAGCGCTGAGCATCTGGCCCACGGCGTTGTTGTCGCCGTCGATCGCCTGCTTGCCCATGATGATCAGCGAGGGCTGCTCGGCGTCTGCGACCGCCTTGAGCAGCTTGGCCACTTCCAGCGGCTCTGGATCGGCGTCGGTCTGGATCAGGATCCCGCGGTCCCCGCCCATGGCCAGGGCGGTGCGGATGGTCTCCTGGGCCTGCGTCGGTCCAATGGAGACGACGACCACCTCTTCGGCGGCCCCCTTCTCCTTCTGGCGCACCGCCTCTTCCACGGCGATTTCGCAAAAGGGGTTCATCGCCATCTTCACGTTCGAGAGGTCGACCCCACTCTGGTCGGGCTTCACGCGAGCCTTCACATTGTAGTCGAGCACCCGCTTCACCGGGACGAGTATCTTCATCTGAGGCGTCTGCTAAAACCTGTCGTTGAGGGGACGGGGCATAGCGTCTTGCGCGGCCATTGCAAGGCGCCGGAGACTGGCCGCCCTCACTTCCGCACGCTATCTACCGGCCATGAACCGCGTCTTCGACAACGCCAGATGGGCGCTGATCTGCCTTTTCGTCGTTTTGAGCCTGGCCACCATCGTCTACCAGTGGTGGTACGTGTGGCCGATGAAGAAGTGTGAATCGGGCGGTGACTGGTGGTCGGCGAAGTTCCACGAGTGCGACGCCCCGATCCCGATCTGGCGGCTCACCGGCCGGTTGCCTGCGACACCGGAATCCGCGGTTGTCGCCAAACCCGCCGCCGCGTCAGCGGTTAGCCGCGGGAACCCATAAGACGTCCGCCCGACCGCAGTCGTTGGCCCAGCGCGCGGCCACGAACAGCAGATCCGACAGGCGATTGAGGTAGCGAACGGCCTCGGCGTGCACGCCGGCTCCCCCCTCCGTCTCAACGAAGGCGCTCGCCGACCGCTCAGCGCGACGGCACACCGTCCGCGCCAGGTGAAACAGGGCCGACGCGCGCGAGCCACCCGGCAAGATGAAGGATTTCAGCGGCTCCAGATCGGCGTTCAGGGCGTCGATCTCCGCTTCGAGTCTCGCCACCTGAGCGGGCGCGACCCGCAGGTCCACGCGACCCGGCGGCCCCTCAGGCGTGGCGAGATCGGCGCCCAGGTCGAATAGGTCGTTCTGGATCCGCCCCAGCATTGCGTCGAGGTCAGGCGCGCTGGACAGCTCGAGCCGCACCAGCCCGAGAACCGCGTTGAGCTCGTCCGTCTCGCCATAGGCGGTCACGCGCGGGCTCGCCTTGCTGACCGTCTCGCCGGTGACCAGCCGCGTGCGGCCGCCATCGCCGGTGCGTGTGTAGATCCGGTTCAGCAGGACCATTTCAGAGGTGGCCGCGCCGCATCACGGCCACCGCGGCGACGACCACCAGGATCGCCACGAACTGCAGCGCCACGCGAAGACGCATGAGCTTGTTCGAATAGGTCCGGCCGAACTCTCCGCCGCGGAACAGCGCGTAGATGCCTGCGAGCAGGGTCAAGGCCACTGCGCCAAGCGCCACGGGAATGAGGACGGCGAATATTCCGGTCATTTGCGGTCCGATTAGACCCTTTCGGCCGAATTCCGCCAGTGCGCGTTTAGCGTGTCCTTGACAGATATCGCGCAAAGTCAGGGTAACGCAGGAGTGGCTGAAATCCCGATGTGGTTGATAACGGTAAGAGCCATGCTCCGCACATCGATCGCGCGAAGATCCCGCGCTTGCGCCGCCCTGATGGCCCTGGGCGCCCTGCCCAGCACTGGCCTCGCGGGGCAGCCCGAGCAGCCCGCCCCCGCCGCCCAACCGGCCGCGCCAGCTCAACCAGCCACGCCTGCGCCAGCCGCGCCCTCGAGCCCAACCGTTCAACCTCAGCCATCGACACCGGTCACACCCGCACAGCCTGCGCAGCCCGCGCCCCAGCCACACGAGGCGGCGCCTCAGCCGGCGCCTCCCGGCGCGCCGCAACCCAGCCCAGAGGCGCAGCCGCCGGGCTTGCCGACGGCCCCCAGCCCGCCGCCCGGTCCCGTGACCGTTCCGCCCGAGGCGGTCACCGCCCAGGCGATCGAGGACGCGACGCTCGACCCGGACAAGCCGATCGCCCAGCAGCCGCCGGGACTGCTCGTGAAGGTGGAGGTTCTACTCGACCGGGCGCACAACTCGCCGGGCGTGGTCGACGGGCGGCCGGGCGCCAATCTGGACCATGCGCTCGGCTTCTACGCCCACCAGCGACGGCTGTCGCCAAGCCTCAATCCGGCCGTGTTCCAGTCCTTGCAGAAGCTAGGCGGCGGTCCGATCACGCAGAGCTATACGATCACGGAGCAGGACGAAGCCGGCCCGTTCATCGGCCATCTGCCGAGCGATTTTTACGCCCAGTCCAAGTTCAAGCACATGGGCTATGTCAGCCCGGAGCAAGAGTTGGCCGAGCGCTTCCATATGGGCGAGCGCCTTCTCGAGTCGATGAATCCAGGCGCCGACTTCTCCAAGGCCGGAACGCAGATCACAGTCGTGCGGCCCCACACGGGGGGCTTGGGCGCGCCGGTGGAGAAAATCATCGTCAACAAGAGCGTTGACGAGGTGATGGCCTATGGAGTCGCAGGCAACCTCGTGGCGAGCTTTCCCTCCACCATCGGCAGCTCTGAACACCCGGCGCCCAGCGGCGACTACACCGTCGCCGACATCCGGCCTCACCCCGCCTATGTTTACGATCCACGCGTGCTGACGTGGGGCCCCAGGCGCCATGGCCGCTTCACCATCAAACCCGGCCCGACCAATCCTACCGGCGTGATCTGGATCGGCCTTTCCAAACCGACCTTCGGCATCCACGGCACGTCACACGCCGACCTGATCGGGAAGTCCGCCTCGCACGGCTGCGTGCGACTGACCAACTGGGACGCCTGGGATCTGGGGCACGCCGTCCAGCTTGGCGTCCCGGTGAGCTTCATCGGCGCGCGGCCCACCCAGACTGCCCGGGTCAACCCCACGGCTCCCGTCCCCACCCCCGCTCCCAGCGCCGAGCCTCCCCGCCAGCCGGCCGGGTCGTGAAACGGCGCTAAAGCTCCGGCCACGCCTCTTCGGCGTCGTCCCATCCTTCGAGGAAGTCGAACACCGCCGATTTAAAGAGGGCGTGGGGGATGGCCGAGAAGTGATCGCAACCGGGCAGGACCACCGCCTTGGCCCCGGGGATGGCGTCGGCAAGCGTCTGGGGATCGCCCGCCAGGTCGTCACCAGCGCCCGCCACGACCAGCGTGGGCGCCGACAGCCCATCCAGGTCCTGCCGCGTCACGGCCTCGCCTCGACCCTTCGAGCATGCGGCCAGGGCCTGACGATCGTCTCCCTGGATCTGAGCGAACTGCCGGAAGCCACGCTGGATCGGATCCTTGATGGCCGCCGGATCCTCAGCGAGCAGGGCCTCGCTCAGGCTCATGGCCGGAGTCGGTCGAGGCGGCCCTTCGCCAAGTACGCGTCCGCCGATCCCACCGAGCACGAGCCGGTCCACCCGCTCGGGGGCCTTGAGCGCGATGGCCAGGGCGAGATGGGCGCCCATCGAATAGCCCATCAGGTGTGCGCGCCCGAGGTTGGCCTCGTCCATCAGGGCCAGAACGTCGGCGGCCAGTTCGGCGCGTTGATAGGCCTCGGCCTCGTGCGGTTTGGCGCTCTCGCCATGGCCTCGCAGGTCGAGGGCGACGACGCGGTAACCGCCGCGCTGGAGGGCGGCGTACCAACCCAGCCGCTTCCAGTTCTCGGCCCTGTTCGATGCGAAGCCGTGCACCAGCACGACCGTTCCGCGACGCTCGCCTGAGGCGGCGATGTCGTCATAGGCCAGATCCAGGCCACGTGAGGAGAAGCTTGCCATGCCGGCTCAGCCTAGATGGGTGGAAGGCGATCAGCCAAGCGCCTCTTGAGCCGAATGGCGCGAACCGCGTAATCCATCGGGATGATGAAGGAAGAAATATTCATCGGCGGCTGGACCCTCTCCAAGCTGCGCGAGAAGAGCCAGAACGAACGGCACGCGATCTGGAAGCGAGCGAAGGCCCTGCACTCCGCGGAGGGTAACCACCTTGCGCGAGCGATAGAGCGACTGGGCCTGCCCTATGCTGAGCCCGAGCCCCTGACCACCGAGGATCCGCTGATGGCGCGGATGCGCGAGGTCATGGCCTCGCCGGCGGCGCGCTCGGCGGCGCTCGAGGCGACACTCGACGGGCTGCCGGCCATGGCTGGGATCGACGTGCTGCTGCACGAGCAACTGGGTGAGGAATATCGGACGAACACCGCAGCCGCGCCGACCGCTCAGACCCTGACGGCGGAACTGATGACCGCGCTCGGCTACGCCGAAGCCGGCCGCAAGGAACTCCCCGCGCGCTGCATCGCCCGCACTGGCGTCTTCTGGAAGCGCGCCTAGAGCAAACGCCGTTCAGACGGAACCGTCTGAGCGGGGATAATTTGCTCTGGATTCAAGAGTGTAGCGCCTGATTCAACGTTTGCATCTGTTCCGTGCAAACGCTTCAGGCTCTGGACGCCTCAGAACCGCCAGGCCTGACGGACATGCCGCGGGCGAACCGCGGCGATCAGCAGGGTCACCGGCAGGAAGACAAGCTGGAGGACCAGCTTCACAATCCACACCGCAAGGCCGAGCGTGAGGAACACCGACACGACGATCAGGCCGACGACGCACAGCATCAGGATCAGCAGAAGGCTCATCTCGCTCCCCTTCTCGAGGCGCAAGACTGCCACGGCGTGAGCAGACCTCACAGCCGTTCGGTCATTAATTCGGCGTCATCCGCGGCATCATGTAGCAAATGGGACAAGGGCTCCGGCCCTGTCCCTGGCCGCTAGCGGCACCCCGTGAGCGCGTGGGCGGCGATGGCCGCGCTAGTTGGCGTTCTGTTGGTTAGCTCCGGGGCACAGTCCCCAGGCCCATTCGGTGATGGGCTTTCCTGGTTCCGGTTCCAACACGTAACAAAAACGAGTGTAATGAACCTTCCCAAAGGTGCGGTATTCGAAGCATCCATGATATCCGTACCATTCGCGCATCATGAAGAGGCCCGGATCAGCAGTACTCTGCTTACCTCCGGAACCATAGGTTTGAGATTGATCGAACCAGACCGCACCGAGGGGCAGTTCCTCACTGGGGTCGTTGCATGTGGTATTAGGTGGTACAGGCTGATGCCGCAGATCAAATTTGCCGTCCGTCTCCCTCATAGGGTAAAACTGAAAGAACTCGCCATAAAAGCGAGTGTCCATCGCAGGTTCTTTCCCAATATTTCTGTACCTCGTATAGATATCCATCGTGTCTCCGACCTTGTTGGGGGGGATATGCCATTCAAGGTGATCAACAGTTAACCACGCGCGATTAGCTTCTTCCGTAGCTTTTTGGGTTTCGATCAGGGTATTAGCAACGAAAAACAATCCGACGACTCCGACCACGCCCGCGATTCCGGTGAGATAGTTCAGTCCTGTGGATATCCGTATTTGGCGACGCCAGAAAAGGCGCTCGTGAGCGCGATGGCGGCGTTCTTCGGCGCTTGGCTGAATTATTGTGGGGTGATGAGGGGCCCCGCCGCTGTCATGATTATCGGCTGGTGCATCATGGTTGCTGGAGCGTCCGTTTTTATTTCTTGGCTTATTTTGACGCTTTGTGTCTCGTTTGGAGGAGCGTTGTAGTCGTCTCAAGATTTTCAATCCGCCTCGCGTAATCTCACGGAGTGCGCGCCAATCGCCACGAGGCATGAGACAAAGAACCCCGCCGAGAATCCGCCCCGGCTGATCTTATTGCGAAGGTTCGCCTCTGTCTCCGTCACGCCATGCGCGGCCAGGCGGTCCACTACGTCCTTGTAGGTGAGATGGCGCCTGGCGATCTCCGCTTTCAGGACGCCCTTCGCCTCCGAGTTCCAGTCTGTAGCCATGATGCGCTCTCAGAATCGATGCGAGCGCATCATATCCAATACGATTGTCATCGACTAAGGAGTGTTGAAGTCATCAAATCCAATGCGTTCGCAACGGATACGACAACGTGGCCCATCACTTCCTCCTCTCAGCCAAGGCGCGGAGCTTATCGCCCCCCCGTCCTGCAGCTGAGCGATGCGGCAGCCTGAGAGACGTTCAAGGCGATCCGCTGGGCTTCGACCCAAGGCGAGCCGGTTTGCCCCCGCTGCGGCTGTCTCGACATCTACAACCTGAGCGACAACCGCCGCTTCAAGTGCGCGGGCTGCTCTCACAAGTTCAGCGTCACCAGCGGGACCATCTTCGCCTCGCGCAAGCTCCCGCTTCAGGACATCCTGGTGCCATCGCGATCTTCGTGAACGGGGCCAAGGGCCACGCTGCCACCCTCCAGCTCTCCCGCGATCTGGATTGCCAGTACAGGACCGCCTTCGTCCTGGCCCATAAGATCAGGGAAGCGATGGGCCGACGAACAGAAGGCCAACAGCGAGGTCGCCGGATCGGTTGAGGTCGATGGCGCCTATTTCGGCGGCTACGTGAAGCCCGCGAACCGGAAGGAAGACCGCAAGGACCTTCGCCGGAAGACCTACCGGACTGGCAAGCGCGAGGTCGCGGTACTGATGCGCGAGCGGGAGGGTCGGACCCTTCCCTTCGTGGCCCCCTCGGAGGCCGCTGGCATCGCCACGGTCGAGCGGACGATCAAGACCGGCTCGACGGTGTACGCCGCCGAAGCGAGCCATTGGGACGCCCTAGACGCCCGGTCCTGACGAAGCGGATCAATCACACCGAACCCTATTCGACGCCGGGTCTCCAACGGCGAGCAATTCATCGCGGCGACATCAGCAGCCCTGACGCACCCCGTAAGCCTCCAGTTGACAGCGCGCCGCGCGCCTAGCCGACCTTGGACACCTCCTCCCCATCCGTGTCTACGGTTGGAACGACCTTAGCGTGATATCCTTCCAGGAACCGGCGTTCAGCCTCTACAGTCAGGAGATGCTCAGCAACGGCATTGGTCGTCGAACCGAGCATCGTGTCCCGCGCCAAGAGCCGAAGGTAGCCCATCAGCTTGGCCGACGCCTTGAACCGGACTTCATCGTTCGGCAAGATTCGTCAAATCCCGTCAGAAAGTGCCCGTTTTTGACGATATCTGCCTTGCACCGAAGAGTCGAATCGGCGAAGATTCTACTTGACGTCCAGTTGCGACTCGCGACTCGCGCGCCATGTGAGGGTGCGCTAGGAAAAGAAAGGGCGACCAGCTCGTAAGAGTGGTCGCCCGTGCAAGTGGTGGGGGCGGTGGGCATCGAACCCACATGACCTGCCAGTCGGCGGTTTTAAAGACCGCTGTGTCTACCAATTCCACCACGCCCCCGGAGACGGGGTGAAGAGGGTCGGTCCGAAAGGGCCGGCCCCCTTGCACTGAGACGCAATGAACGTTCGCCGTCTAAATATTGTGGGCGCAGACGTCCGTCTGCCCCACATATGGGGACACAAGCCCCGAAAGGCGTCAACCGGCGTCGGCATCCGCCGTGTCGATTTTTTGGTTGACGGAAGCTTAACTAAAGATTCGGCGCCGGGTGGGCGCCAACAAGCCGCGCTTAGGCCACTATCTGTTCCAGTGGGCCGCTTGTTCGATACTCCACCGCTTCGGAGCCCTGGATGACGAATGATCCCCCGCCCATCCAGGCGCTCAAGCACAGGGTATAGCGAGCATTCGACGCTCTTGAAGTTCCGCTAATCCGGCGGGACGCCGCGAGCCTCCAGAACCCTGAAAGCGAGGTCCCTGGCGGTCATCGATTCATTTGCTTCGCGCAGGATGGCCAGGGTGGTGCGACGCCAGCGGAAGCGGCTTCCCCGACAGGGGCGGATCGGCTTGATTGCCGACAGATCGGCGTCCGGCTGGAACATCCGGATCACGGCGGCTAGGTGTGCCAGGTCGTCGGCTCGATGCTCGCCGGTTTCGATGAAGCCCAGCGTCTTGGCGTGCTGACGCTTGAGCCGCAGATCTGTTGGTTTTCGGCGACGGACCGAGAGGTGCGCCGCCCCTGACGGCTACGCTTGTCCCATTTGCTACCTAATGCCGGTCATGCGCGAAGGCCGCATCCCTCCCCTTCCGGGCAGGGCAATCGCATATGGCGTTCGGGGGTGGGCCGAAGCGGGAACAACTCGGAATCGGTCCGAGAACATCGGCACCCAGATTCCCGGTCTGTTCGGCATATGCGATTCCCCTGCCCTTCCGGGGAGGGTGGCGGAGCGTAGCGACGCCGAGTGGGGAGGTTTGGGACATCCCCCAACGCGAGGGTCTTTCACGAGGGTTCCCCACCCGTCGCGCCTTTGGCGAGACACCCTCCCCGAAAGGGGAGGGACGCGCTTAGTAGAGCTAAGGCTCAGGCCTCGGCTTCGGCCGGTTCCTTCTTGGTCAGGTCTTCGCCGGTTTCCTGATCCACCGCCTTCATCGACAGGCGGATCTTGCCGCGGTCGTCGAAGCCCAGGAGCTTCACCTTCACCGCCTGGCCTTCCGTCAGCACGTCGGAAACCTTGTTCACCCGCTCGCGGGAGATCTGGCTGACGTGGACCAGGCCGTCCTTGGCGCCGAAGAAGTTCACGAAGGCGCCGAAGTCGACGACCTTCACGACCTTGCCTTCGTAGATCAGGCCGACCTCGGGCTCGGACGTCAGGGAGCGGATCCAGTCGATCGCCGCCTTGATCTTCGAGCCTTCGCTGGCGGAGACCTTCACCACGCCGTCGTCGTTGATGTCGACCTTGGCGCCGGTGGTGGCGACGATCTCGCGGATCACCTTGCCGCCGGTGCCGATCACATCGCGGATCTTGTCCGTCGGGATGTTGATCGTTTCGATCCGCGGGGCGTATTCGCCGACTTCCTCACGGGCGCCGGAGATCGCCTTGGCCATTTCGCCGAGGATGTGCAGGCGGCCGCCCTTCGCCTGGGCGAGGGCCTGCTTCATGATCGCCTCGGTGATGCCGGGGATCTTGATGTCCATCTGCAGCGAGGTAATGCCGTCGGCGGTGCCGGCGACCTTGAAGTCCATGTCGCCCAGGTGATCCTCGTCGCCGAGGATGTCCGAGAGCACCGCGAAGCCGTCCTTTTCGAGGATCAGGCCCATGGCGATGCCCGACACGGGCTTCTTCAGCGGCACGCCGGCGTCCATCAGAGCCAGCGAGCTGCCGCACACCGTCGCCATCGACGAGGAGCCGTTGGACTCGGTGATCTCCGAGACCAGGCGCAGCGTGTAGGGGAACTCCTCTTTCGCCGGCAGCATCGGCCGGATCGCCCGCCAGGCGAGCTTACCGTGACCGATCTCGCGACGGCCGGGCGCATTCATCCGCCCCGTCTCGCCCACCGAATAGGGCGGGAAGTTGTAGTGGAGGAGGAAGCTCTCCTTGTAGGTCCCCTCCAGGGCGTCGATGAACTGCTCGTCATCGCCGGTGCCCAGGGTGGCGACCACCAGGGCCTGGGTCTCGCCGCGGGTGAACAGCGCCGAGCCGTGCGTACGCGGCAGGACGCCGACCTCCGAGACGATCGGGCGGACCACGTCGACGGCGCGGCCGTCGATGCGCTTGCCGGTCTCCAGGATATTGCGGCGGACGACCTCGGCCTCGCACTCCTTGAAGGCGCCGCCGAGCTTGGCCGGCTCAAATCCCGCCGGGTTGGCTTCCGACTTGGCCAGGGCCTGCAGCACCTTCGCCTTGGCCTGGCCGACCGCCTCATGGCGGGCGCCCTTGGCCGTGATGGCGTATGCCGCCTTCAAATCGGCGCCAACGAGCGAGCGGACCTGACCCTCGATGGCGTCGGTGTCTTCGGGGGTGAAGTCGAAGGGCTCCTTGGCCGCGTGCTCGGCCAGCTCGATGATCGCCTGGATCACCGGCTGGAATTCGCGGTGGGCGAACATCACGCCGCCCAGCACGTCGTCCTCGTTCAGTTCCTCGATTTCGGACTCGACCATCATCACCGCGTCGTCCGTGCCGGCGACGACGAGGTCGAGGCGATTGGCCTCGTCCTTGATCTGGTCGAGCGTCGGATTGAGGACGTACTCGCCATTGATGAAGCCCACGCGGGCCGCGCCGATCGGGCCCATGAAAGGCACGCCCGAGATCGTCAGGGCGGCGGAGGCCGCGACCATGGCGACGATGTCGGGATCGTTCTCCAGGTCATGCGAGAGCACGGTGACGACGACCTGGGTCTCGTGCTTGAAACCCTTGACGAACAAGGGGCGGATCGGCCGGTCGATGAGGCGGGAGACCAGCGTCTCCTTCTCCGAGGGCCGGCCCTCGCGCTTGAAGAAGCCGCCGGGGATCTTGCCCGCGGCGAAGGTCTTCTCCTGGTAGTTGACGGTCAGGGGGAAGAAATCGAGGCCCGGCTTGGGGGCCTTGTCGTAGACGACCGTCGCCAGGACGGTGGTCTCGCCATAGGTGACAAGGACCGCGCCGTCAGCCTGACGGGCAATGCGGCCGGTTTCCATCGTGAGGCGGCGGCCGCCCCATTCGATGGACTTGCGCTTGATATCGAACATGGATGCTATCTCTTTCATAGCGATTCCGCTCGGGCGGATTCCCGGACGGTGCGGACAAGACGGTCGGCGCTGTCGTTCTCAATGCGCCGGGATCGCGATCCTCTCCGTTAGACGACAGGCAGGGCGAGGGTCGTTCCTTCGAGACCCTCGTTGGCGGTCGCGCGCCACCACGGCGTCGCGATCGGATCCGGCGAGCCCCACGCCTGTCGGTGGGGGCCGCCGGCCGTGTCCGGCGGGGCGCGCTGGACGCGCCCCCCGGGAAATGCGGCCTCGCCTCAGCGGCGAAGCCCGAGCGTGCCGATCAGGGCCTGATAACGAGCCTCATCGGACGCCTTCAGGTGATCGAGCAGGGAGCGGCGCTGGGAGACGAGCTTGAGCAGCCCCCGGCGCGAGTGGTTGTCTTTCTTATGGGTCTTGAAATGCTCAGTGAGGTTGGAGATCCGCTCGGAGAGGATGGCCACCTGCACTTCCGCCGACCCGGTATCGCCCGGCGTGCGGGCGTGGGTGGTGATGAGCTCGGACTTACGTTCGGCAGTGATCGACATCGGGGTCCTTTTCTAGGCTCGGTCGAGATGGAAGACCCGCGTGGGATTGAGCCGTCCCGCGCGCATCTCGCAGAGCGCCACGATCGTGTTCCCCGATAGAGCGGAAACGGTCCGGGAGGCGCCGAGCCTCGCCTTCAAGGATTCCACCTGCCTGGGGAGCAGCACGACCGAGCGGCCCTGCGTCAATCGGAAGGCGTCCTCGTCGGTCACGGCCAACGCCGGGATGTCGTCCAGCGCGGTCTCAACCGGAAGCAACACCTCCAGCGCGTCCCCCCTATTGCACAATTCCTCAAGCCGTTCCAGCCCGACTGCCCGGTCGATGACAAACGGCCCCACGCGCGTGCGGCGAAGGGCGCTGACGTGGGCCACCGTCCCAAGTGCGATCGCGAGGTCGCGGACCAGGGCCCGCACATAGGTGCCCTTGCCGCAGTCCATCTCGAGCTCGATGTGACCGATGTCGGGAGCGCCGGTTATCCGCAGGGCGTCGATGCGCACGCTGCGGGGCTCCAGTTCGACCGCCACGCCCTCTCGCGCCAGATCGTAGGCGCGCTCGCCGCCGATCTTCACCGCCGAGAAGGCAGGCGGGACCTGCTGGATCTCGCCAAGGAACCGCGGCAGCACGGCCGTCACCGCCTCGGGCGTCGGACGCACGTCCGAGTGGGCGGTGATCTCGCCCTCGGTGTCGAAGGTCGCCGTCTCCACGCCCCAGGCGATGGTGAAGCGATAGGTCTTCGAGGCCTCCATCAGGAAAGGCACTGTCTTGGTCGCCTCGCCCAGGGCGATCGGCAGCACACCCTCGGCCAGGGGATCGAGAGTGCCGGCGTGACCCGCCTTCTGGGCGTCGAAGGCGCGGCGGACGCGCGTGACGGCCTGGGTCGAGCCGAGATTCCAGGGTTTGTCGAGGCAGATCCAACCGGAGACGGCGAGGCCTTTGCGGCGGCGGCCCATCAGTCCTCGTCCCCGCCGGAGCCCTTCGGTCCGTCGTCCACGTCGCGCCGCACGCGCGGATCGGCGAGCAGGCGGTCGATCGCGGCCGCCGCGTCGAAGGTCTCGTCGTGGACGAACTTCAGGTCGGGGGTGAACTTCAGTTCGATGGCGTGGCCGAGACGCCCGCGCAGGAAGCGCGCCGAGCGATTGAGCGCCTCCACGACCTCCGGCGCGTGGGCGCCGCCAAGCGGCTCGACGAAGCAGACCGCGTGGCGGAGGTCGGGGCTCATGCGCACCTCCGTCACGGTGACCGGCGCGCCCTGCAGCGCGGGTTCGGAAAGCGTCTCGTGGCGCAGGAGGTCCGCCAGGGCGTGACGCACCAGCTCCCCAGCGCGCAGCTGCCGCTGCGAGGGGCCGGAGGCGCCGCGCCGGCCGGAATGGGAATGGGTTGGCATGGCTCTTTCGATCGCTGGCTCGCCCGGCGGATCGGACGCCGGCGCGAGAAAGGGCGCGGACCTAGGGGCTCGGCCGGAAGAAGTCCAGCGCGGCCTCGGGCCCGCCGCCCGAACTCAGCCCTGTGGACCTCCCTGCGGCGGGTAACCGTCGGGTGGTGCGGGAGGCGGGTAGCCATACGGCGCGTTCGGGAGCGGATACGCGCCCGGTGGCGGATAGCCGGGCGGAGGATAATAACCCGGAGGATAGCCGCCGGGCGGTCCGCTCTCGTCCGGAGGCGGCGGATAGTCCGGCGCGCCGTCGTCTCCAGGGCCCTGGTCACCCGGGCCCTGATCGTAGGCGTAGCCGGAATCCTCCTCGAACACGCCATAGGCCACGTCCACAACCTCGCCGGTGTCCTCGTTCACCAGCAGGGCGTCGGGGCCATAGCGCACCCACTCCAGGTCGGGTGCGGGCGGGGGCAGGTTGTAGAGCGCGAAGTCGGTTATGAAGTAGGGCGCGATCAGCAGGGCCAGCGGAAACCGGTCATTCGGATGGTATGCCCGGTAGCCGTAGCCCCGCGGATAGCGGTAGGGCGCCGCGCGCACCGCCGCGAAGCTCCGCCCCTGATAGGTGAACCTGCGGTTGGCGCTGTAAGCGGGCGCGTGAGCCTGGCCGCCGGGGCTCGCGTAGCGTCCATAGCCACCCGGAGCGGCGCCGCCGCCGGCATAGCCGCCACGCGAATAGGTCTGCGCCGGGTTCGGGTTGGCGCGATAGGCCTGGGGCGCGCCACCGCCCCGATAGTAGGGGTTGGCCCGTTCAACCGGTTGGGGCGCTGAGTTCGGCCGGTAGCCTTGCTGGGGCGGCGCGCCGCCGGGTCGATAGCCGCCGTAGCCGCCGCCCGGCGAACCTCCTCCTGGATGCGCGCCCGGCGGCGGAGCCGCGGGACGATTTTGCGGCGGGGCCTGGCGCGCGGGCGCTTCATGTTCCTCGCGCCCACAGTTGGATCCCTGACACTGCGCGTCTGCCGATGGCGCGGTCAGGGCCAGGGCAAGCCCGGCAATTGCGCCCCAAAGGGGCGCTGCTGCGTCTTGAATCTTCATCGGACTCCTCTGGCGTCGCGACAGCAAGCCGCGCCTTGGGAAAACCTGTCAACGCCGCGGCGGATCCTCGGATTGCAAAAGTGTAGAGCTTGATTCAGCGTTCGGTTCTATTCCGCGCGGGCCCATCCGGCCCTAGCCCGAGGGCGCGCCATTTCGCGTCCACCGCCGCGACCACTGCAGGATCCATGGCGATGCGCCGACCCCACTCGCGGGTGGTCTCCGGCGGCCATTTGTTGGTGGCGTCCAGGCCGATCTTGGAGCCCAGGCCGCTCTGGGGCGAGGCGAAGTCGAGATAGTCGATCGGCGTGTTCTCGATCAGGGTGATGTCGCGCGCAGGGTCCATGCGGGTGGACAGCGCCCACATCACGTCTTTCCAGCTGCGGGCGTCGACGTCGTCGTCCACGACGATCACCCACTTGGTGTACATGAACTGGCGCAGATACGACCACGCGCCCATCATCACGCGCTTGGCGTGGCCGGGGTACGCCTTCTTCATCGAGATCACGGCGATGCGATAGCTACAGCCCTCCGGCGGCAGCCAGAAATCCACGATCTCCGGGAACTGCGCGCGCAACAGGGGGATGAAGACCTCGTTCAGCGCTTCGCCCAGGACGCTCGGCTCGTCCGGCGGCCGGCCCGTATGGGTCGTCAGGTAGATCGGCTCGCGGCGCATGGTGATCGCCGTGACGTGGAAGACGGGAAAGCTTTCGACGCTGTTGTAGTAGCCGGTGTGGTCGCCGTACGGCCCCTCATCGGCGTACTCGTCGAGGCGCACCTCGCCTTCGATGACGATCTCGGCCTGGGCCGGCACCAGCAGGGGCTGGGTCCTGGCCGGGACGAGGTCGAGCTTCGCCCCGCGCAGGAGCCCCGCGAACTGATATTCCGAGAGCGTGTCCGGCACGGGCGTGACGGCGGCGAGGATGGTCCCCGGATCAGCCCCGAGCACGGCGCAGGCAGGGAGCGCATTGGGCCGGCCGCTCTCCTTCCAGCGCCGGTAGTGCTGCGCCCCGCCGCGGTGAGCGAGCCAGCGCATGATCGTGCGGTCCTTGCCCAGCACCTGCATGCGGTAGATGCCGAGGTTGAAATCGTCCTCGCGCGCATCCGAGGGGCCCTTGGTGACCACCAGCGGCCAGGTGATCAGCGGCGCGGGCTCGCCGGGCCAGCAGGTCTGCACCGGCAGCGCAGTCAGATCGATCTGATCGCCTGTAAGGACCACCTCCTGGCACGGCGCGCGCGAGACCGTCGCCGGGCGCATGCTCATCACCGTGCGCGCCAGAGGCAACATCTCGAAGGCTTCGCGGAAGCCTCGCGGCGGGATGGGGCTGCGCAGGAACGCAAGCAGCTCGCCCACCTCCCGCAGCTCGGCGGCGGTCGTGCGCGTCTTGCCCTCGAGCGTCACGCCCATCGCCACGCGCTTGACCGTGCCGAACAGGTTGGCCAGGGCCGGCATAGGCGAGCGCGTTCCGTCGGCGCGGACCACGTGCTCGAACAGCACCGCCGGCCCGCCGCTCTGCAGCAGACGGGTGCAGATCTCCGTAATCTCCAGCACCGAGGAGACCGGCTCGCTCACCCGCACCAGTTCCCCCTCCCGTTCGAGGACGGCGATGAAGTCGCGAAGGCTGCGGTAGGCCATGGCAGGGCTTTAGATCCGATCCGGCGCGACTGTCACCCAGACACTCCGAGGACTATCGTGACACCATGACCCGGATTGATCTCGACGACCTTCCCCCCAAGCTCGCCAAGACCCTCGCAGCCCTGGCGGCGGGGGACGAACTGCTGCTGGTCCAGGACGGGGCGGTGGTCAGCCGCCTCGGCATCGCCGAGGCTACGACTGCGTCCCCCGGAATCCCGCCCGAGGAAGCGGACATGGGCGAGGTGCTCGAGCACTTCCGGACGATGATCGAGGAAGAGTTCTGACGCTGGGGCGGCCAAATCCTGCCGGCTCTTCCTTTTGTTTCGCCAAATCCCAAGGGCCGGCAGGATGCCGGCGGTCCAAGGTCAGCCAGCCTCCGCCTTGCGGGCTTCGTCCCAGGCCCTCACGACCTTCTTGGGCGTGACCTCACGCCAGCGCCGCTCGAGGAAACTGCGCAAAGTCCCCGCATCGAGGCTCTGCAGCCTCGCCAGGACCGACGGATAGTTCTGATAATGCGGAGTCAGATGGAAGGTTTGCGGTTCGGCCTCCATCAGCATCTCGCGCTCGTCGAATGTGACGCCCACCAGCACCACGCTGTCGTCCTCGCCCCGCAGGCGCGTCAGGAACTTGTTGTGCGCCTTGAAGGACGGCGTCCCGTGGAACGTCCCCTCCTCTACGCCCGGAAAGGCCAGGGCGATGGCGCGGACCTCGTCCCAGGTCATCGGGCGCTTCCCCATACCCGCTCTTCCGTCCAGCCCAGGGCGCCCAATTCCTCCGCCCGTAGCGGCGCGTCCATGACGCTGAAGAACTCGTCGAGCTGAGGCGGGGCGACGTCGGTTCCGGCAAGCATGGCGTGGGCCTGGCCGCGATGATGGATCTGGTGCTGGAAGAGGTGCAGCAGCAGGCGATCGCGTCGCTCGACCTGAACCTGTTCGCCACGATGGACCCGGACCTCGCCCTCCAGGGCCGCGTCGTCCAAACCCTCGCAGACGGCGATCAGGCGATCGTCCACCGCCCGCTGGGCCGGACGAAGCTCGACCGCGGTCTTGAACGGCGTCTCGTCGGCGAATGCCTCATGTCCCAGCGTCCCACCCTCCAGGGCGTCGACATAGAACCAGTCGACAGTGAGGATGTGATTGAGCGTGGCCACCAGGCTGGGGAAGAAACTGATGCGCGGCGCCGTGAAGGCGACATCGTCCAAAGCCTCGCAGGCGCTGAGCAGGCGGTGATTGGCCCAACCGTTGTTGTAGGCCATCGCGCGGAAGATCTGGACGGCGGAATCGCTCATGACGTCAGCTCTGCGACCAGACGCCCAGCACGTTGCCTACCGGGTCGCGGAAGTGGAAACGCCGGCCGCCGGGAAAGCTCTGGATCTCGCGCGTAATCGCGCCGCCGGCCGCTTTCACCTTGGCCTCCATCGCCTCGAGGTCATGAGCATACAGGATCACCAGGGGCTTTTCGAAGTCGGCCTCGCCGTTGAACCCGCCGTCCACGGCCGCGCCGTCGAAGGAGACATAACCCGGTCCCCAGTCCTGGAAGGTCCAGCCGAACGCGACGCCGTAGAACCGCTTGACCGCCGGGAGGTCCGCGACAGGAAATTCGACATAGTCGATCTTGCCATCCTCACGCACGGCCGCCTCCGCTTGTTCTCTTTTTGTTCTAGCACGGCGGCCGCGCGCCGGCAAGGTCAGGCAGGGACGGTCGTAATCGCCCTCAGCACGTGCATGTAGCCCGGCGCCGTCCGCATCCGCTCTGTGACGCCGTCACGGGCGAGCAGGCGGTTCGCCTTCGGAAGATTCCAGCATGGAACGTGCATCACCATGTGATGCTCGCAGTGGTAGTTGACGTAGTAGGGCGCGATCAGCGCCCGCTCGATCAGGTTGGCGTGCGTCGTACGGGCGTGGCGAAGCGGATCGGGCTCGTTCTTCGGCACCAGGGCGTGTTCAGCGATGTTCCGCATGCGTGTGACGAGCTGGAACCAGGTCGCCCGCGGGACAAGCCAGAGCGCGAACCAGCCCCACCAGTAGCCGGCGGCCGAGAAGGCGACGATGGCGAGGCCGTTGAAGATCAGCCAGCGTCGCTGACGGCGGACTTCGTCGGCCAGGATCGGCCACAGCGGCTCGCCGGACTTACGTTCCTTCAACTTGAAGGTGAGCCGGCCGAATCTCTGCTTGAACCAGGTCTGGCCGGTGAGGTCGCGCACGACCTTTCGGCGGAACGAGGCGCGGTTGATCGGAAATGGCGCGGAGAGGCCGAGGTCCGGGTCTTCCGCCTGCTGGGCGAACTTGTGGTGCTGCAGGTGGTACTTGCGATAGCTGGCCACCCCGCCGCCGCACAGCCACTCGGCGACCCAGTCGTTCACCTTGGGATCGGGATGCAGGGCGCCGTGGGCCGCATCATGCATCAGGATCGCCAGCCCAAGCTGGCGCGCGCCGATGATCGGAATGGCGAGCGGCAGCGTGATAGGCCACAGCAGGCCCATCACCGTGGCGGCGCCGATGACAACCCAGCAGTGGGCGACCAGCGCCAGGCCCTTCCAGGTCGAGCGCGCTGTCAGACCGTTCCAGTCCGCCGGAGCGAAATAGTCCTTGGGGTTGATGCGCGCCGCGATCGCCATGGCGCGAGTATAACGCTTTTCCCCCGCCAGCGGGATCGGGGCGCCGAAGGGATCGACCCCGCTCACGAGCTCGACAGCACGAAGGTGGCGCCCTCGTTGTCCTTGAAGATAGCGGAGGTTCCCCACGACTCGGTCTGCGGCGGCCGGACAAACTCCACGCCCCGCTCTTTCATGTGCCTGTAGGTGTGCTCGACGTCGTCGCAGGCGAACGCGCCATTGAAGAAGGTCCCCACCCGATCCTCGTGGCCGTCGGGTGTGAAGAGCACGATGCGCGTCTCGGCGCCCGGTATCGCCAGCTCGATCCAACGCCGCCCCGGCCCCATCGGCTGGTCCGTGGCCACCCGGAAACCGACCTTGGTCGTCCAGAACTCCAGCGCCGCGTCCTGGTCCTTCACCGGTATGCCGGCGAACTTGAGCTGCTTGATCATTGCGCGCCTCCTCTTGACGGAACGATAGGCGAGCAGCCTTGCGCAGCGAAGGCGGCGCAATCATTGCTATGGCAATGACTGCCTCACTGAGTCTCGACCCCTATGTCGTGGAGACCCTGCTGCCGGATCTCGCGGCGCACGACCGCAAGCCGTCCGCCTTCCTGGCCTATCTGGTGATCGCCGCCGCGCCGGGCGGGCGGATTGCCCTCAGCCATTCGGCCCTGGCCGAACGAGCCGGAATCTCCCGCCGCGCGGCCCAATCCGCCGTCGCCCACCTCGCGCGGCGGGGACTGATCGAAATTCGCCGGCGAGGACCGACCGAGACCTCGGAGTACCAGGCGCTGACGCCATGGCGGCGGGGATAGCGACGCTTCCTGCCGTATTGGAATAAGTCCTATCCGGTTTCGCACCTAGTGAGCCCGGACTGGAATAGACAAATCCGCGCCGTCGAAACGCCCTCGGGATCTCCGGGGGCCAACGAGGGATCGCAGAATGAGCAATCAAGTTGTCCTGATCACCGGCGCGCTGACCGGAATCGGGCGCGCGGCCGCCATCGCCTTCGGCAAGACGGGCGCCAAGGTCGTCGTTTCAGGTCGGCGCGACGAAGCCGGCCACGAACTGGCCACGGAATTGCGGTCGCTCGGCGCCGAAGCCGGGTTCATCAATGCCGACGTCCGCAAAGAAGACGATGTCCGCGTCCTGGTCGATAAGACCGTCGCACGGTTCGGCCGCCTCGACGTGGCGGTGAACAACGCCGGCACCGAGGGTCAACCCGGCCCGATCACCGATCAGACTGCCGAAAGCTACGCCGCCACTTTTGACACCAATGTGCTGGGCGTGCTCCTCAGCATCAAGCACGAAGCGCGCGTGATGCTGGGACAGGGTGGCGGCAGCATCATCAACATCTCGTCGACCTACGGGCACGAGGGCGCCGCGGGAGCCGCCGTCTATGTCGGCAGCAAGCATGCCGTCGAAGGGATCACCAAGTCGGCGGCGCGCGAGCTTGCCGGGTCGGGAATCCGCGTGAACGCCGTGGCGCCTGGCCCTACCGATACCGGAATGCTGACCCGATTCACCGGGACGGCCGAGCGCAAGGCGGCGCTGACGACGACGGTTCCGATGGGACGCCTCGGCCTTTCGGAGGAGCTTGCCGACGCGATCGTCTTCGTCGGGTCGGACCAGGCCTCGTTCATCACCGGCCATGTCCTCAACGTCGATGGCGGCAAGAGCAACTGATCCCATGCGGGCGGGACCTGCCGGGTCCGCCCTTTCCTACCTCAATGGAGACTGACATGACGGACAGACCAATCAAGGTTCCGGGGCCCGACCACCCCATCGAGATCCGACTCAACTCCTCCCGCGTCGTCGTTACTGTCGGCGGCAAGGTCATCGCCGACACCCGCGAGGCGCTGACGCTCACCGAGGCGGGCTATCCGCCCGTCCCGTACATCCCCAGGCGGGACGTGAACATGGCCGCTCTCGTGCGCAGCGACCACGCCAGCTATTGCCCCTACAAGGGCGAGGCGTCCTACTACGGCATCCCCGCTGGAGGAGACCGTTCGGCCAACGCCGTGTGGACGTATGAGACGCCCTTTCCCGCGATGGCGGAGATCAAGGACTACGTCGCCTTCTACCCGGACCGTGTCGACGAAATCGCCGAGGTCCCCGGTCAGGCGGCGTGATCGCCGGTCGCGGGGACCTGGTCCTATCTATTCCGCTCCGCTGGCAAAAGGTGCAGAGAGAAGCATCTTTTATTCCAGCGGAGCGGCGAATGGACAGGCTCACGGCCTTGGAGCTTTTCGTGCGAGTCGTCGACACGGGCTCGTTCTCGGCGGTGGCCCGGGACCAGCGTGTCGGACAGCCGGCTGTCTCCAAGGCCGTTGTGCAGTTGGAGGCGTGGCTGGGCGTCAGCCTACTGATCCGGTCGACGCGGAAGGTCGTTCCGACCGAGGCGGGCCGGATTTTCTACGAGCGGGCTAAACGGACGATCGAAGAGGCTGAGGAGGCCGTCCTGGCGGCGCGGGGCAGCGGCTGTGGCCTTTCGGGCAAGCTGCGCGTGTCGACCTCGGTCTGCTTCGGCCGGATCCATGTGATTCCCAAACTGTCCGAATTCCTGGCCGAACATCCGGACCTCGAGATCGAACTCGTCCTCGACGACCGTCATGTCGACCTGGTCAACGAGGGAATCGACGTGGCCCTGCGCATGGGACCGATGCCGGACTCGACCATGACCGCACGCAGGATCGCGGAGGGCCGCCGCGTCGTCGTCGCGACGCCGACCTACCTCCAGCGCCATGGAACGCCAACTTCTCCCCACGACCTGAGCAACCATCAGGCCGTCATCTATTCGCGGGGCGCGAGCTGGGCGTCCTGGACCTTTCGCAGGGGGTCCGAGGAGGTGTCGGTGGACCTTCAGGGGCGGTTGAAGATGACCGCGGCGGAGGGCCTGCGCGAGGCGGTCAATCGCGACCTTGGGTACACGATCGGCTCGGAGTGGAACTTCTGGCCTGAGCTGAAGTCTGGAAAGGTCGCGGAACTCCTGCCGGACTGGAGCCTGCCGTCGACCAACCTGTTCGCCGTCTATCCGGCGGGACGCCTGGCCACGACCAAGGCCCGCGCCTTCGTTTCCTTCGTCGAGCGGCTGGTGACGGCTTGAACTCGGTTGCGTCACGGGGTGGACACAGTCCCTCCAGCGCTTGACGTTGTGCTTTAACCACCCACTTACTAGTCTGACTAGTCAGGAGGGTTCGTCATGGCGGAATCGACGGGGCGACGCGAGTCGGTCTGGCAGTTGCAAGACGCCAAGGCGCGCTTCAGCGAGGTCGTCCGGCGAGCCGCTGAGGAGGGGCCACAACACGTCAGTGTGCGCGGAGAGCCCGCCGCCGTCGTCATGTCAGAGGAAGACTACCGCCAGCTGACCTCGAAGCGCCCATCGATCGTGGACCATATCCTGTCTGGCGAGACCTGGTCCGACGAGCTCGTGGAAGCGATCAACGACCGTTCGAGCCGATCTGACCGCGACATCGAATTCTGATGTATCTGGTCGACACCAACGTGCTCTCCGAAGCGCGGCGCGGACGACCCGAGGCGACGGCCTGGCTCCGCTCTGTCGATCCGGACGCGGTCTTCCTCAGCGTGGTGACCCTGGGGGAGGTCATGAAGGGGATCAGTCAGAAGGCGCGCTCGGACGCCAAGGCTGCCGCTTCACTGCATGGTTGGCTGGATCGGCTGCGGACAGAGCACGCACGCCGGATCCTGCCCATTAATGACGAGATAGCCCTGGAGTGGGGCCGGATCGCCGCCATCCGTCCGCGTAACATGGCCGACGCGCTGATCGCCGCCACCGCGGCTGTCCATCACAAGATTCTCGTCACGCGCAACGTGGCGGATTTCGAAGACCTCGGCGTTCCCCTTGTTGACCCCTGGAACAATACCTCTGGCGTCGCTTAGTCCGTCACGGCCGCGCGGCGTGCCCCCCGCCGTGACGGGCTCGCGCGAGGTTGTATCCGCTGCGCCGAGGCCCTAATCTCCTCGGCGCTCCTGCCCAGGATTGAGGCGATAGGGGAACCTGCGGTCGGGTCCCAGGCATGACGCGAGCCGATGGTGATGCCGCCGTCGACGACGATGTGCGTGCCGGTGACGAAGCGGCCGTCGTCGCTGGCGAGATAGGCGGCGGCTGCGGCGATGTCCTCGGGCTGGCCGGCCAGCTTGATCGGTTGGGCGACCGAACCGTTCTGCGCCACCTGGGCCGCCATCTGGTCTGAGGCCTCCCGGCTCATGCCCATGGCCGTGCCGAAGATCGAAGTGGCGATCAGGCCTGGGCAGATCGCGTTGACCCGGATGTTCTGGGGCGAGAGCTCGGCCGCCGCGCAGCGGCTCATGTGCACCACCGCCGCCTTGGCCGCCGAATAGGCCAGGGGTCCCCAGCCGGCCTGCAATCCCGCGACCGAAGCCGTGTTGATCACCGAACCACCCCCGCGCAGGCGCATCAGAGGCAGGGCGTGCTTCATCCCGAGCAACGGCCCGCGGACGAGCAGGGCGAAGGTCTTGTCCCAGCCCTCGACCGTCATGGCTTCAACCCCGCCCGGCAGGCCTACGACGCCGGCGTTGTTGAAGATGCTGTCCAGGCCGCCGAATGCCTCGGCCGCCAGGGCGCAGGCGGCGGCGATGTCCGTCTCCTCCAGCACGTCGCAATGCGCATAGCGGACCTGACCGGGAAAGCGTTTCTCCAGCATCTCGCCCTTGGCGTCCTGGAGGTCGGCGGCCACCACCTTCGCGCCCTCGGCGATGAACCTCTCCACCGTCCCGAGCCCGATCCCGGAACAGCCGCCGGTGATCAGCGCGACCTTTCCTTCCAGCCGTCCGGCCATAGGTGTTTCCTCTCGTATTTTCTAATCAGATAGAGACACCCCTAACATCTTCTGGAGCAGGCGGCCGCTCGCCATGAGCGGCCGGACGATGAGAGAAGCCGCCACAACCAATGCGGGACAAGATCCAGCCGCCGGCCGCCGCCCAACCGTCGTCAGTCGGTCCGCTGAGCCGCCGCCGCCCGCGCCTCTTCGGCGCTCATGCCGAAGATCGCGGCGAAGGGGGAGCCGGCCGCGGGGTCCCAGGCGTGGCGCGAGCCGATGGTGATGCCACCGTCGACGACGATGTGCGTGCCGGTGACGAAGCGCCCGTCGTCGCTGGCGAGATAGGCGGCAGCCGCTGCGATGTCCTCCGGCAGGCCCGCCTTCTTGATCGGTTGCGCGACCGACCCGTTCTGCGCCACCAGGGCCGCCATCTGGTCGGAGGCCTCGCGGCTCATGCCCATGGCCGTGCCGAAGATCGAGGTGGCGATCAGGCCCGGGCAGATCGCGTTGACCCGGATGTTCTGGGGCGAGAGCTCGGCCGCCGCGCAGCGGCTCATGTGCACCACCGCCGCCTTGGCCGCTGAATAGGCCAGCGGCCCCCAGCCCGCCTGCAGCCCCGCGATGGAGGCGGTGTTGATCACCGAGCCGCCCCCGCGCTGACGCATCAGCGGCAGGGCATGCTTCATCCCGAGGGCCGGCCCCCGCACGAGCAGCGCGAACGTCTTGTCCCAGCCCTCGACCGTCATGGCTTCGACCCCGCCGGGAAGGCCCGCGGCGCCGGCGTTGTTGAAGATGCTGTCCAGCCCGCCGAAGGCGTCGGCGGCCAGCGCGCAGGCGGCGGCGATGTCGGTCTCTTCCAGCACGTCGCAATGCGCGTAGCGAACCCGGCCGGGGAAGCGCTTCTCCAGCATTTCGCCCTTGGCGTCCTGCAGGTCCGCGGCCACCACCGCTGCGCCCTCGGCTACGAACCGCTCCACCGTTCCCAACCCGATGCCCGAACAGCCGCCGGTGATCACCGCAACCTTACCCTCGAGCCGTCCGGCCATGGGCGTTTCCTTTCGTTAGTTCAGTTGGTTGTGCTCATTCCCTCCCCTTCTGGGGAGGGTGGCCGAGCGAAGCGAGGCCGGGTGGGGGAAGCGAGGGCTTGGCGAGGCCTCGCTTCTTCACCTCACTTCCCCCACCCGTCTCGCCGCTCTGCGTCGAGACTGCCCTCCCCAGAAGGGGAGGGAGAGTCACCCCATCGTCACGACCACCTTGCCCATCGCCTTGCGGCTGGCGAGGTGGGTGATGGCTTCGGCGCCGCGTTCCAGGGGGAAGCGCTCGGAGATGTGGGGGCGGATCTTGCCCGCCTTGTAGAGCTCCATCAGCTCGCCGACGTTGCGGCGGTGGCCGGCCGGATCGCGGGCGACCGCTGCGCCCCAGAAGACGCCGACGATCTCGCAGCCCTTGAGCAGGGTGAGGTTGAGCGGGATGCGCGGAATGCCGGCGGGGAAGCCGATCACCAGAAATCGGCCTTCCCAGGCCATCGACCGCAAAGCGGCCTCGGCGTAGTCGCCGCCGACGCCATCATAGACAAGGTCAACGCCGTTGGGCCCGCAGGCCTGCTTGAACGTCTCGGAGAGCGCCTTCTGTCCGTCGCGATCGAACGGCCCGGCCGGGTAGACCACGCCACTCTCGGCCCCGTGCTTCTTCGCCAGTTCCACCTTCTCTTCGGAGGAGGCTGCGGCGATCACGCGCGCGCCCATGGCCTTGCCGAGCTCCACCGCCGCAAGGCCCACGCCGCCGGCGGCGCCCAGCACCAGCAGGCTCTGGCCAGGCTTGAGAAAGCCACGGTCCTTCAGGGCGTAGTAGGACGTGCCGTAAGTCATCAGGAAGGCGGACGCCTCATCGAACGGCATCGCGTCGGGAATCGGCACCAGTCGGCCGGCGTCCAGGGAGAGCTCCTCCGCCATCCCGCCCGCGGTGTTGTTGGCCAGCACGCGGTCGCCGACCTTCACATTGGTCACGCCCTCGCCGACCGCCTTGACGATCCCGGCGACCTCGCCGCCCGGAGAGAACGGCCGCGGCGGGCGGAACTGGTATTTGTCCTCGATGATCAGCACGTCCGGATAGTTCACGCCGCACGCCTTGACCTGGACCACGGCCTGGCCGGCCTTCGGTTCTGGGCTGGGCACGTCTTCCAGCACCAGAGTTTCCGGTCCGCCCACCGCTTTGCTCAACAGCGCCTTCATCGCGTCATTCCCTTACCGGACCACTTGTCTTGATCGCGCGCGACGCTATCCGAAGGCGCCGGGCCGCGGAAGCCCGACCCGTCCTTTCCCGGAGCGTCAATGTCCAGTTCCCGCGTGCGGCTCGTTATCCATGGGGGCGCCGGCGCCCTGCCCGCCCGCGACTACAGCCGCGAGACAGCTCACATGCGCGGCCTCATCGAAGCCGGGCGCGACCGGCTGAATGGAGGCGCTGCGGCCCTGGACGTGGTGGTGGAGACGATCGCAGCGCTTGAGGCTTCCGGACTCTATGTCGCCGGCCGGGGCGCTTCGCCGAACACCGACGGCGTCTACGAGCTCGACGCCAGCCTCATGCATGGCCCTACCCGCCGCGCCGGGGCGGTGGCCTCCCTGGCCGGTTTCGCCTCGCCGATCCGCACCGCGCGCGCCGTGATGGAGCGCACGCCTCACGTCCTGCTGGCCGGGGCGGGCGCAGCTCAGTTTGCCGAGCGCGCGGGGATGGAACCGATAGCCGATCCCGCCGCCTGGTTCACCCCCGCCTGGCGCGAGACCTCCAGCCTCGGAAGCGCAGCCCTGATCGGAACTGTCGGCTGCCTGGCCCTGGATGAGGGCGGCGACCTCGCGGCCGGCACCTCCACCGGAGGCACGTTCGGCAAGCTTTACGGCCGGGTGGGCGACAGCCCGATCATCGGCGCTGGCGCCTGGGCCGACGAGACGGTCGCCGTCTCCTGCACCGGCCAGGGCGAGATGTTCATGCGCGCGGCCGTCGGCGCCCAGATCGCCTTTCGCATGAGGTTCGGCGGCGAGCCTCTCGCCTCGGCGGCGCCCGCCGCGCTGGAGGAAGTGCGCGCCCTGGGCGGCGAGGGCGGCCTGATCGCCCTCTCCGCGGACGGCGAGATCGCCATGCCCTACATCACCAAAGGCATGAAGCGCGCCTGCCTTGGAAAGGATGGAGCGATCACGGTCGCCGTGTTCTAGTCAACTAATTAAACGCAGTTGCAAGAGACAAAGAGGATTCGACCACAGACCTCACGGAAAACACGGACAATGAATAATACGCCTTCGGCGCAATCTATCGAAGAGGCCCCGAAAGATCGAATTAGCGTCTGTGGAGTCTGTGAGGTCCGTGGATGAATACTAAGGCGATCCCCGCTCACGCCCCCGCCGGCGAGGTGTCGGGCGCGGCGTAGGTCAGGGAGACGAAGACGTCTTCCAGGTCGGGATCCTCGGTGCGCAGGTCCTTGACCGGCACGCCGGCAGCGCGGACCTCGGCCAGGACCTGTTCGACGCCCGCCTCGGCGGTCTTGAACACCACGGCGAGGTCGCCGTTGGGCCGAAGGCGCGTCTCAAACCGGCCCACCGCTGGCGCGGACGCCAGCGGCGTCTCGGGGGTCACCACCACCGTGCGGGTGTCGAGGCGACGCAGGAGCTGGCTGGTGGGCTCGCAGGCGACGACCTGGCCGCGGTTGACGATGGCGATCGTTTCGCAGAGCGACTCCGCCTCCTCCAGGTAGTGGGTGGTCAGGACGATCGTCACTCCCAACTGGTTGAGCGAGACGACGTAGTTCCACAGCTGGCGGCGCAGCTCGACGTCGACGCCGGCCGTGGGCTCGTCCAGCACCAGCACCGGAGGATTGTGCACCATGGCCTTGGCCACCATCAGGCGGCGCTTCATGCCGCCGGAGAGCTGACGCACATAGGCGTCGGCTTTGTCCGACAGGCCAAGCGCGCGCAGCAGTTCATCGGTCCGGCGCTCGCCTTTGGGCACGCCGTACAGTCCCGCCTGCACCTCCAGCGATTCCCGCGGGGTGAAGAAGACGTCGGCGGCGATCTCCTGGGGCACGACGCCGATCGCGGCGCGGGCGTCGCGCGGGCGCTCGTCGATGTCGCGGCCCCAGATGCGCACGGTCCCCTCGGTCTTGCGGGTGAGCCCGGCGAGGATGTTGATGAAAGTCGACTTACCCGCGCCGTTGGGGCCGAGCAGGCCGAATATCGACCCGCGCGGAATCGTGAGGTCGATCCCCTTCAGGGCGGCCATGGCGGGCGTCTGGCGCGTGGCCGGATAGGTCTTGAAGAGGCCGCGAGCCTCGATGGCGTTATCGGGAAGGTCCATGGGGCTCCTGCCGGCGAGACCTCATTTGACGATCTCGCGCGGGGCCGCCTATTAGGGCTCGTTCCAAACGACGCCAAGCGGCCGAAGACCTGCCACAGCGATGACCGATCGTCCCTATCCCGAGCCGGCGCCCGCCAAAGGGGCTGTCACGCCCGAC
>DASXGR010000085.1:0-2079 GCA_036488935.1 Caulobacteraceae bacterium
GCCGCGTGGATCGCCCTGGGGCTGGCGCCCGGCGCGTGGGCGCAGGCCGACTCGGTCGTGCGGCTGGTCCGCGTGGAGCCCCTGCCCAAGGTCGGCAAGGGCGACTTCGACCAGTTCGCGGTCGATCTCAAGCGCGGCCGGCTCTTCCTCTCGGCCGAGGCGTCGGGCCAGATCGAGGTGTTCGACCTGAAGTCCGGCGTCCTGATCAGGTCCGGCGGCGACATCCGCACGCCGCATCGGCTGGCGGTCGACGAGACGACGGGCCGACTGTTCGCGGCGGACGGCGGCGATGCTTCGGTCAAGGTGTTCGACGAGACGCTGCGCCTGATCAAGCGGATCCCCGTGGGCGCCGATCCGGACGGCGGCGTCTATGATGCAAGCCGGCGCATCTTCTATGTGGGCGCCCGCACGGATGGCTCGCCCGACGCCCCCTCCAGCATCGCCGCGATCTCGACCGCGACCATGGCGGTGGAGGGCTCCACGCCAATCCCGGCCCACACCCTCAAGGACATGATCATCGACCGCCCGACCGGCCGGCTCTACGTCAGCATGCGCGACAAGAACGAGGTCGGCGTCGTTCCCCTCGCGGGCGGCGCGCTGAGGACCTTCTCGGCCAGCGGCATGAACCAGAACGTGCCCCTGGCCCTGGATGCGCGGCGACGCCTGCTGTTTGTGGGGGCGCGCAAGCCCGGCAAGCTGTTCGTGCTCGACGCCGATGACGGCCGCACCCTCGCCGCGTTCGACTGCACGGACGTCTCCGACAGCATGGCCTATGACGCGCGCTCGCAGCGCCTGCTGGTCACCGGCGTGGACGGCCTCAGCGTCTTCAACGTCCACGGCACGGCGCAGGTCACGCCCGTGGGCCTCGACGCCCAGGTGGAGGGCAAGTCGTCGCTCTATGTGCCTTCGCTGCATCGCCTATACGTGGCGCGGCCCAGATCGGACACGCAGGCCGCCGCGCTGGAAGTCTACGAAATACGCTGACAGGAGCACCGTTCACGAGGACCACGCGCAGAGCACAGCCTACTCGGGACCGCGAAGATTGCCTCGATACGTTCACCTTACCCGGCGGCCGCCGGGCCAGGGTGACGCCGACGATGCCGCTGACGCCAGCCACCAATGCCGATCGAACCATGCGCCGCCTCGCTGCCGTTGCGCGGCGTCAGTCGGGCGCTTGGAGGCGGTCCGCCAGGCGGTTCCCCAACAGGAGACGATCGACCGGAACGTGGACGGGGTGGCGTGCGCGTCAATACGGACGAGCGAAAGGGTCTCTGGGTGCGATGCTCCGGCGCCAGGTAACAAACGGGACAGGCGCGTCTCGCGAGACAATTCACAAAACTGGACACGATCAAATAAAGGGTTTAAAGGTATTTCCAGAAAATGTCCGCACCCAAATTCCGGCGAGCGGCCAAGGGTTTCATACAAATGAATAAGTTTTTTGCTTGCGCCGCCCTCATGGGCGCGCTCGGCCTTGCCGCGAATGCTCAGGCTGGCGTCAAGATCGGCACGCTAACCTGTCATGAGGCCAGTGGCTGGGGATTTGTATTTGGGTCGTCGCACCAGGTGCGGTGCACCTTCTCGAACAAAGATCACGTGGAACGTTATGTGGGTAATATTTCCAAATTCGGCGTCGATATCGGCTATCAACAGTCGGGCGTGCTGATCTGGGAGGTTATCGCGGCGGACGAGCATCCGAGCCTCGGGGCCCTGGCGGGGCATTACGGCGGCGCCACGGCGGGCGCGGCCGTCGGCGTTGGGCTTGACGCAAACGCCCTGGTCGGCGGCTTCGAGCGCAGCATCGCCCTGCAGCCCGTCAGCCTTGAAGGCATGAACGGCCTCAACGTCGCGGCCGGCATAGGCGAACTCACTCTCCGGTCTCACGCCCGCGATTAGGAGCGCGAGTCCTGAACGGTTTTAATCGATCCTAGAATACGGTGACAGGAGCACCGTTCACCGACGTTTTGGAAACTGCCGGTTGGTCCGAATAACCAGCCACGCGCTTCCAAAGCGTGTCAGGTGAATAGTGCTCCTAACACCGTATTCTTCGTATTCTTTGGGATCAGCGCCCCCCCGAACTGC
>DASXGR010000197.1:0-13706 GCA_036488935.1 Caulobacteraceae bacterium
TTGCCCAGCCTGTCGCGGTTGGCGGAGATCAGGCCCGAGGCGGCGGCCAGGATATGGGATGTGGAGCGGTAGTTGCGCTCCAGGCGGATCACCTTGGCGCCCGGAAAGTCCCGCTCGAAGCGCAGGATGTTGTCCACCTCAGCCCCACGCCAGCCGTAAATCGACTGGTCGTCGTCGCCGACGCAGCAGAGGTTGCGGCTCTTCTGGGCGAGCAGGCGTAACCACAGGTACTGGGCGACGTTGGTGTCCTGATACTCGTCCACCAGCAGGTAGCGGAACCGCTGGTGATAGATCTCCAGCACGTCCGGGTGGCCGGTGAAGATGGCGATGTTGTGCAGCAGCAGGTCGCCGAAGTCGCAGGCGTTGAGGATGCGCAGGCGCTCCTGGTACTGCGCGTACAGGCTCTTGCCGCGGTTGTTGGCGAAGTGAGCGCCCTCGTGGTCGGGCACGGCCGCCGGCGTCCAGCCTCGGTTCTTCCAATGATCGATCAGGCCCGCCAGATGGCGCGGCGTCCACCGCTTGGGATCTATGTCCTCGGCGACGAGCAGCTGCTTGATCAGCCGTTCCTGGTCGTCGACATCGATGATCGTGTAGCTCGATTTGAGGCCTACGAGTTCGGCGTGGCGGCGCAGGATCTGAGCGGCGATCGAGTGGAAGGTGCCGAGCCAGCGCAGCCCTTCCGCGGTCGGCTCCGTCAGCTCCTCGATGCGGCTGCGCATTTCCCGCGCAGCCTTATTGGTGAAGGTGACCGCCAGCAGCTCCCACGGCCGCGCGCGGCCCGTGCTTAGGATGTGCGCCAGGCGGTGGGTCAGCACCCGCGTCTTGCCCGTGCCGGCGCCGGCCAGCACAAGCACTGGCCCGTCCAGGCTCTCGACCGCCTCGCGCTGTTCGGGGTTCAGCCCAGACAGCAAGTCGGGTCCCGGCGCCGCGCGCGCGAGATCGGAGATACGAGGGGAGGGAAGGTCGCTCACGTCCGGCGAGTCCGAGTCATCCGCGGAACATATGCAGCACGCGCCCGGCCGGCTAGCGCTGTGGTTCAGACATCTCCGGCCTGGGCGAAGCCCAGCGCGGCGACGCGGCAGGCGGAGGCGAGGGGCCGGCCGGCGCGGGTGGCGTCGATTTCCGCGACAAGCGCGCTGAGGGGCGCGCCGCGCCGGGACGCCATGGCGTCGAGGGCGGCCCAGAATTCCGGCTCGAGCGCCACCGAAGTTGCGTGTCCCGCAACGAGCAGGGAGCGTTTGATCAGGCCACTCAAGGCTCCCGCCGCGCCTGGTCCAGCGCCCGCTTCAGTCGCGCCTGAGTCGCGCCGTCGGCGGCCTTTTCCGCCTTGGTGCGGCCGAAGGCGGCGCGGTTCGCGGCCGCCTGCTGCTTTTCTTCTGACCTGGCTTTCGCCTTCCGCGCGGATTTCAGGTTCACGACTTCGCTCATCGGCACGTCCTCCGCCGCGCCCGACTTTGCCTCAGTCCAGGGACGCGCAGAAGCGTTGGATGCGGCTGCAGGCGTCCTCCAGCAGCGCCTCCGAGGTGGCGTAGCTGATGCGGAAGAAGGGGGAGAGCCCGAAGGCCTCGCCGAACACCACCGACACGCCCTCGGCCTCGAGCAGTTCCTCCGCGAACTCGCGGTCACCGCCGATCGTCCGCCCGTTTGGCGCTCGCCGGCCGATCACGCCCGCGCAGGACGGATAGACGTAGAACGCGCCCTCAGGCGTCGCGCAGGTGAGGCCGCGAGCCTGGTTCAGCATGGAGACCACGAGGTCGCGGCGCTGTTCGAACACCTTGGCGTTCGGCTTGATGAAATCCTGCGGCCCGTTCAGCGCCTCAATCGCCGCCGCCTGCGAGATCGAACAAGGGTTCGAGGTGGTCTGGCTCATGACCTTGCGCATGGCCGTGATCAGGGGCTCCGGGCCGCCCGCGTAGCCGATGCGCCAGCCGGTCATGCAGTAGGCCTTCGAGACCCCGTTCATGGTCAGCGTGCGTTCGTAGAGCGCTGGCTCGACCTGGGCGATCGTGGAGAACTCGAAGTCGCCGAACACGAGGTGCTCGTACATGTCGTCAGTCAGGACCCACACCTGCGGATGGCGCAGCAGCACGTCGGCCAGCGCCCTGAGCTCGGCGCGGGTGTAGCCCCCTCCGGTGGGGTTCGATGGCGAGTTGAGGATCAGCCACTTCGTGCGGGGCGTGATCGCGGCTTCAAGCGCCTGGGGCCGCAGCCTGAAGCCGTCCGCTTCGGTGGTAGGAACGAAGACCGGCGTCCCGCCGGCGAGCAGGACCATGTCCGGATAGCTGACCCAGTAGGGCGCGGGGATCACCACCTCGTCCCCGGGGTTCAGGCTGGCGACCATGGCGTTGAAGATAACCGGCTTGCCGCCCGGCGAGACGTTGATCTGCGAGGGCGTGTAGGTCAGCCCGTTCTCGCGCTTGAACTTGGCGCAGATCGCGGCCTTCAGCTCGGGCGTCCCGTCGACGTCCGTGTAGCGGGTCTTGCCCTCCCGGATCGCGCGGATGCCTGCCTCACGGATGTTTTCGGGGGTGTCGAAGTCCGGCTCGCCGGCGTCCAGGGAGATGATGTTCCGGCCCTGGGCTTTGAGCGCGCGCGCCTTGGCGGCCGCCGCGGTGGTGGCGGAGGGCTTCACGCGGGCGAGTGTCGTCGACTGCTGGAACATCGGTTCATCTTTGAGGAGAAGGATTGTCCGCCTCTTAGGACTCCCCCCGCTGCGGCGCAACAAATCGGCCTTCGTGGATCGTCGCGGATCGGCTTGACGTCGCTGACGTGCGCGCGGATAGCCCAAACGGGCAATATAAGGACTGCGCGCATGAAGGACCTGAACGGAAAGGTGGCTTTCATCACCGGAGGGGCCAGCGGCATCGGCCTCGCCATGGCGCGGGCCTTCGGGCGCGAAGGGATGTTGGTGATGATCGCCGACATCGAAGCGCAGGCGCTGCAGGCGGCGGTCGATCAGCTGCGCAGCGAGCAGGTGAGGGCTGAGGGCGTGGTCGCCGATGTCACGCGCCGCGATTCGCTTCGGGCCGCGGCCCTGGAGACAATCGCCCGCTTCGGCAAGGTTCACGTCGTCTGCAACAACGCGGGCGTCGGCGCCGGGGGCATGCTCGGCCAGGTGCCCGAGCGCGACTGGAACTGGGTGGTCGACGTCAATCTCTACGGCGTCGTGCACGGCATGGAGATCTTCACGCCGTTGATCCTGAGCCATGGCGAGGGCGGTCACTTCGTCAACACCGCCTCCATGGCTGGCCTGGTCAGCCCTCCGGGCATGGAGCCTTACTGCGCCACCAAGTACGCCGTCCTTGGCATGAGCGAGGGATGGGCCCAGCAGCTCGCGCCGCAAGGCGTGGGAGTCTCAGTCCTTTGTCCCGGCTTCGTGAAGACGCGCATCCACGAGAGCCGGCGCAACCGTACGGACGCCTATGGAGCGGACGAGCGCGCCCCGCCGCCGGCCGACGCCCCGCCGTCGCCTGTCCTGAGCGGCATCGATGTCCAGCCGGTTGGCGATCGGGTCGCCGAAGCGGTGAAAGCTAACGAGCTCTACGTCTTCACCCATCCCGAATTCAAAGCCGCGGTGGCCGCGCGCTTCGAGCGCATTCTGGAGGCCTTCGACTCCGCCGCCGCCAGTCCGGCCCTCGCGGTCCTGCCCAAGCGGGAGATGCCCGGGCTCAACCTCGCCGGCCAGCGCCCCGCGGCTGTCTTCGAGTGAGGCGGCCATAGCCGTTCGGCGCCAGGCGGCCCTTCTACGCAAGGCGGATTGGCGCGCCGTTGGCGTCGCCTTTGTCCTGTTCGGCGGCGTCGGCCTTGTGCTCCTGTTCGGCGCAGGACTGTTCGGCCTCTCCGGGGCCGCGACGGCCAAGGCCTGGCTGGCCGCGGCCCGCGGACCGTGGGCGCTCCCGGCGGCGGTCCTCGCCTTCGCGGCTCTCGCGTTCCTCGGCGTTCCGCAGTTCGTCCTGATCGCCGCCGCCGTGGCCGCCTTCGGCCCGGAGCGCGGCGGGGCCTATAGCTGGATCGGCACCATGGTTTCGGCCCTCGTCGGCTACGGCCTTGGCCGGGCGTGGGGTGCGCGCCTGCTCACACGAATAGGGGGAGAGAGGACTACGCGCGTCCTGGCCGTGATCGCCCGCAACGGCTTCATGGCGAGCCTCGCGATCAGGCTGGCGCCTTTCGCGCCCTTCGTGGTGGTCAACATGGCCGCAGGGGTCTCATCCGTCCGCCTGGCGGACTTCGTCGCGGGAACCGCCATCGGCATTCTGCCCAAGATCCTCCTAACCGCTTTCGCCGGCGACTCCGTCGTCGCCGCCCTCGGCGGCCACAGCCTCGTGCCGATCATTCTCCTGATCCTCGCCGCCGCCATCTGGCTCGCCTCCGGTCTCATTGCCGGCCGCTGGCTGAAACGTTGAATAGCCGCTGGCTCGCGTTGAGCGGTGAAATCCTATTTTAACACAGAGGGCACAGAGAACACGGAGGACGCAGAGTAGATACTTTCCGCGCCAAATCGAGGGCTCAAATTTTCTTAGCGCGCGCTTCGCGCGCAATAATAATCCTGAGGACGTGTTCAGGTTTCTGGTCTGCAACCCCTACATTTGTTTCTCTGTGTTCTCCGTGTCCTCCGTGTACTCTGTGTTGAAAACCCAACGCGCAGCCGCACAGCGTTTCAGTTCGACCAACCAAGGCGCCCAAGCGCCGATTGCCTTCCCCCCACGTCAGTCTCGACAGCGTGGGGGCGCTCGCGCGAAGGGTAGGGGAGTGACCTAGGGAGGAGAGAGCGTGGACGACAGGACGCCCGTTCTGATCGGCGTGGGTGAAGCGTCGGAACGGATCGATGAGCCGACCTGGCGAGGCCTTTCGCCCGCCGATCTCGCAGGAGCAGCCGCTACGGCGGCCCTGGCCGACGCCAAGGCGCGTGAGCCGCTGGCCCCGCACATCGATGTCGTCGCAGCCGTGCGCCAGTTCGAGACCTCGTCGCCGCGCGCGGAGGCGCCGTTCGGCCGCTCGGACAACTTTCCGCGCGCCGTGGCCAAACGCATCGGCGCCAATCCCGCCCGCGCGATCCTGGAGCCGGTGGGCGGGCAGGGGCCGCAGCATCTGGTCAACGAATTCGCCCGCGCCATCGCCGCCGGCGAAGCGGAGATGGTCCTGCTGTGTGGGGCCGAGGCGATCTCCACGATCCGTCTCCTCGCCTCACGCGGGGAAAAGCGCGACTGGTCCGAGGAAGTCGGCGGAGAGCTCGAGGATCGCGGCTATGGCGAGGCCCTGATCACCGGCGAGCTCGGCCGTCACGATGGGCGCACGCCGATCACCGTCTACGCCCTGTTCGAGAACGCCCGGCGCGCCCGGCTCGGCCTCGGACGCGAAGCCTATGCCCTGGAGATGGGCCGGCTGTTCGCGCCCTTCACCAAGGTGGCGGCGGCCAATCCCCACGCCATGGCCCGCGATATCTATTCAGCCGCGGATCTGGCGACGGTGACAGGCCCCAACCGTCTGACCTCCGATCCGTTCCCGCGTCGGATGGTGGCGCGCGACCAGACCAATCAGGGCGCGGCGGTCCTGCTCACCTCGGTGGGCCGCGCGCGGGCGTTGGGCGTGCCGGAGGACCGCTTCGTCTATCTTCACGGCGCAGCCGACGTGCGCGAGCGCACGCCCATCGAGCGCCAGGACCTGTCGGCAAGCCCCGCTTCGGTCATGGCGGCGCGGCGGGCCCTCGAGCGCGCGGGCGTCGGCGTCGACCAGATCGATCTGTTCGACCTCTACAGCTGCTTCCCGATCGCGGTGTTCAACGTCCGCGACGGCCTGGGCATGTCGCCGGACGATCCGCGACCGCTGACGATGACCGGCGGCCTGCCGTACTTCGGCGGGGCCGGGAATAACTATTCGATGCATGGGATCGCCCAGATGGCTCATGCCCTGCGCGCCAGGCCCGGCGCCATGGGCATGGTCACGGCCAACGGCGGTTTTCTCTCCAAGTACTCGGTCGGAATCTATTCGACCCGGCCGGCGCCGTTTGCGGACTTCGACGACGCCGACCTCCAGGCCGAGGTGGACGCCTGGCCGGCCCCGCCGGTGGCTCCAGGCGTGGGCGAGGGCGTCGTGGAGACTTACACCATCGACTATGGGCGTCCCGAGCCGGTGGGGATCGTCATCGGCTCCCTTCGCGAAGGCGGCGCGCGGTTCGTCGCACGGACCGATCGCGCCGACGGGAGCCTGGCGCGCCGGATGGCCGCCGAGGAACCGCTCGGCGCTCGCGTAACGATGAGCCCAGACGCAGAGGGGCGGGCGATCCTGCAGACGTTCGAACCTGCGAGGCAAAAGGAAGCGACGGCATGAAGACGCCCATTTGCGAGATGCTGGGGATCGAGTTTCCCCTGCTGGCCTTCAGCCACTGCCGGGACGTCGTCGCCGCCGTCAGCCGCGCCGGCGGCTTCGGCGTGCTGGGCGCCACGGGCCACTCGCCCCAGTCGATCCGGGAGGAGCTGAAGTGGATCGACGATCACGTGGACGGCAAGCCCTACGGCCTGGACGTGCTGATCCCGGAGAACATGGCCACGGCGGGCGAGCACAACGTCACCTACAACAGCCTCAAGACGCGCGTTTCGGACGCCCATCGTCAGTTCGCACGCGACCTGCTGGGCAAGGCGGGCGTCGACCTCGCCGAGCGGGAGGTGCGCGAAGACGCGCCACAGCCGTTCGATCCGGACAACGCCCTGGCTGTGCTGCACGCCGCCTTCGAGCATCCGATCCGCCTGATCGCGAACGCCCTGGGCGTGCCACCGCCGGAGATGATCGAAGAAGGGCATCGCCACGGTGTGCCGGTCGCGGCCCTCGTGGGCGCCAAGGAGCATGCGATCCGTCAGGTCAACGCCGGCGTCGACATCCTCGTCGCACAGGGGACTGAGGCCGGCGGCCACTGCGGCGAAGTCACGACCATGGTGCTGATCCCCGAGGTCATCAAGGCGATCAAGCCGATCCGCAACGTCCCGGTCCTGGCTGCGGGCGGGATCATGACCGGCGCCCAGATGGCGGCCTGCATGGCCATGGGCGCCGCGGGCGTGTGGACCGGCTCGGTGTGGCTCGCCACGCCGGAGGCGGAAACCAGCGAGATCTTCCGTGAGAAGATGATCGAGGCCTCCTCCCGCGACGCCGTGCGGACGAAGGTGCGGACCGGCAAGCCGGCGCGTCAGCTTCGCTCGTCCTGGACCGAGGCGTGGGAGCGCGATCCCACCAGCCCCGGCCCCTTGCCGATGCCGCTGATGAGCCTGGTGAGCGAGAACGCCCTGCGCTCGGCCGACCGCGCCGCCGCCGCCGGCAACACGAAAGCCCGCGAGATGGTCACCTATTTCGTCGGCCAGGGCGTGGGCCTGGTCGATTCCGTCCGACCCGCCGGCCAGGTGGTCCAGGACTTCAAGGCGGATTTCCTGGAGGCGATCGAACGGCTCGATGGGCTGCTCGCCGATTAGGCGCTCGCTGTAAGGCGGTGCTAGATCGGTGACGTCGCCGGGGCAGGGGCTGTCGGCGACGTTAGGGAACGCTCGCCGCCTTGCGCATCCTGGTCACCGGCACGGCCGGCTTCATCGGCTTTCACCTTGCCCGGCGGCTGCTCGCTGACGGCCATGAGGTCACCGGCCTCGATGGCCTGACGCCCTATTACGACGTGGAGCTCAAGCGCCGCCGGCATCGCGTGCTGGAGGGCTCGTCACGGTTCCGCTCTCATCTCCTCCGATTGGAGGACGCCGAGTCCCTGAAGAAGGCGGCGGATTCGGCAGAGCCAGAGATCATCGTGCATCTGGCCGCTCAGGCCGGCGTCCGCCACAGCCTCGAAGCGCCGCGCGACTATGTGGACGCGAACCTCACAGGGACCTTCAACGTCATGGAGTTGGCGCGAGCCCATGGCGTGCGTCACTTTCTCTTCGCCTCAACGAGTTCGGTCTATGGCGCCAACCTGAGCGCGCCGTTCCGGGAGACCGATCCCACCGACCATCCGTTGAGTCTCTATGCCGCCACCAAGAAGGCCGGCGAGGCGATGACTCACGCCTATGCCCACGTATGGGGCCTTCCCACCACCGCCTTCCGCTTCTTCACCGTCTACGGGCCGTGGGGGCGGCCCGACATGGCGCTGTTCAGCTTCGCCGAGGCGATCCTGGAGGACCGGCCGATCGAGCTCTTCAATGGGGGGCAGATGGAGCGGGACTTTACCTACGTCGACGATCTGGTGGAGGGAATCGTTCGTCTGCTGCCGCTTGCGCCGGAGCCGGGCCAACGCGCTGGTTCCCATGACTCATTGAGCCCGGCCGCGCCCTGGCGCGCCGTGAACATCGGCCGCGGACAGCCCATGCCGCTCATGGAGTTCGTCGCGACCCTCGAGCGCGCCCTGGGGCGTCAGGCCAAGGTCGTCCTCGCGCCGATGCAGCCTGGAGACATGGCCTCCACCTTTGCCGCGGCCGAACTTCTCGAGACGCTCACGGCTTTTCGACCGTCCACCTCCGCCGCGGTTGGCGTGGCCGCCTTCTGCGACTGGCTGTTGGCCTATCGCGCCGATCCCGACGGCTTATGCCTGCGCGAGGCGGCCGGCTTGCAAGCCTGACCATTCCATGCCTCGATCACCACTCATTAGGGAGGCGACAATGAAGACAATCATTCTGTCCGTTCTGGCCCTGGCGATCGGCGCCCCGCTTGCGTCCTTCGCCGCCACGCCCGACGAGCTGATGGCCGCGCCGCGCGCTTTCATCGCGGCCCTGGACCGCAACGATATCAACGCCGCGGCGAAGACCCTGACGGCCTCGCCCAGCTTCATCGACGAGTTTCCACCCCACTCTTGGAACGGCTCAGACGCCCTCAAGCAGTGGGCGGCCGACTATGCGGCGGCAAACAAGGCCGGACACATCACTGGCGGCAAGGTGAAGCTGGGGGATCCGATCGTGGCCGAGGCGGAAGGCGACACCGCCTATGTGGTCGCCGCTGCGACCGAGACCTACAAACAGGACGGCAAGCGGACGGCGGAGAGCGCGCGCATGGTGTTCGCCCTGCGCCGCGAAGGCGGGAGCTGGAAGATCGCCAGCTGGGCCTGGGCGGGCCGCATGCCTCACGTCGAAGGAGCCGGAGCGGCGAAGGCGCCTTAGAGCCTGATCCGTTTGCACGGAACAGATGCAAACGGTGAATCAGGCTCTACACTTTTGAATCTAGAGCAAATCATCCCCGTTCAGACGGAGCCGTCTGAACGGGGTTTGCTCTAGGCGGCCTCGGGGCGATAGAGCATCGCGACGTTGCAGCGCTCGTAGCGCGCGCCGTAGGCCTGCATGATCCCGTCGTCGTGGACGAAGCCGAGTTTCTCGTACAGGTGGACCGCCGCCGCCGACTTCTTGTTGCTGAGCAGGTAGAGACGATCGGCGCCCAGCGCCTGGGCCCGCTCGATCACCGCCCTCAGCAGGAACTCTCCGGCCTTGGCGCCCCGGGCGGACTCGAGCACGCCCATTTTGGTTAGTTCGAACGCGCCCTCGCCGGTATTGCGCAGGGCGCACGTTCCGATCAACCCGACGCCCGGCGCCTCGACGAACAGGATCGTCCCGCCGCCATCGAGGATCGCCTCGCGGGGATGGTCCAGCACGTCGAGATCCGTCTGCTCCATGACGTACATGCCTGAGATCCACTCGGCGTTGATCGTCTTGAAGGCGTCGGCGAGCTCGTCGCTGTACTCGCGGATCGCCAGTCCGGCCTCTGCGTGGCGACGTCCCCGGCGGTCCATGGGCTCCTCTGCGAGGCGGTCCTCGAGCTGGTCGAGCAGGTGAAGCAGCGGACCATCGAGGTCGCCAATCATCTCCTCCACCGCCGCCTCCGTGCGCGCCCACACCAGCATCTTCGCCCGATCGAGCGCGCTACGTCCGGCGGAAGTCAGGGAGACGGTCTTTTGCCTCTGGTCGCGATGAATGCGGCTGACTTCCACCACACCGAGCTCCACGAGCCGCGACAGGGCGCGCGTCACGGTGGGCTGGGCGAGTTGGAGAGCCTCCGTCAGTCGCCCGACCGTCTGCGGCCCATCGACGTCGAGCGTGGCCAGGATCGGCATGTGACTCGGCTGGAGCGGTAAGCCTGCAGCCTCAACCAGCCGCACCACCTCGCCCTGCATCCGCTCGGCGAGCCGTTTCATTCGGCTTCCGAGGAAGAGGGCGGACCGTTCTCGGACGACGTCGGTCATGGTGTTCCCCGCACGATATATAGCATGCTATGAGATTAGCGGACCTGCATCCGACGTCAACACGGCTCAGCAATCCGAGCCGAGCGCGCAGAGGGCGGGATGAGGCTTGGGCGACAGACGCCCCCGGTTGCGCGGACGGCCGAACCAGCGTCTAACCGCGCCCACGCGGATGTGGCGGAACTGGTAGACGCACTGGATTTAGGTTCCAGCGCCGTGAGGCGTGGAGGTTCGAGTCCTCTCATCCGCACCAAAACCACTTTTCGGGATGATCCGGGGCCGCCCGCACATATTCGCGGGCGGCCATTTTCTCTCGTGCAGCGGATAGGCGCCACCAAAGCCCTCAAACAGGAGGTGCGCGCCTGGAGCCTCAACCTAGTCCATGACAGCGTGCTGACGAACGTCGTCAGCTATGGCCATCTTGACGACTTCGAGAAGGCGGACGGCTCCCAGAGGGACGAGAAGATGGAGCAGCTCAAGGCGCTCGCGGCGGCGATGTAGAAGTTCGCGATCGTCGTGTTCGGCCCCCGATCGTCAGTTCCCATTCGACGTTCAACGCAGCCCCAGGATCACGACCTTTCCCGTCGTCACCTGCACGAGCCACGCCGGATTGATGAACCCCGCCGCCACGGCGATCCTCTGATCGCCGTTGATCGTGTAGGTAATGACCCCGCCGCCAATCGCCCCGCCGATCTTCTGGCCCCACAGCCGGGCGCCGGAGGCCGCGTCGACCGCATAGAAATTGCCGCCGACGTCGCCGAAAAAGAGTACGCCGCCGGCCGTTGGCGTCACCCCACCGACGATCGGATAGTTCGATTGGAGCCGCCACTTCCAGACGCCGGTATCGGCATCCACGGCGTGGAGCCAACCATGCCAATGGCCGTCGGCGCGCGACTGTTTTCCAAAGCTGTTGAACGGGTTGATATACCGGTCGCCAAACCAGGACTGCCCTGCGGGGACCCTTGCGAGCTCCTGGTCGGTCTGCATGCGCACGGTTGTGCACCAGTCAACGTCGCCGACGTAGATGAGGTTGAGCTGCGGGTTGTAGGCTGGGCTGTTCCATTCCTCGCCGCCGACCGCGCCCGGACAGAAGTGCACGTTCTTGGTGGGCGAGAAAGCTTCGTTAGCGTTCTCGATTCGGGTCGCCGGCGTGCGGTAAAGCAACCGATCGTCGGCGAGGTCGTAGCCGTAGAGGTAGCCGTCCTTCGGCGCAGCGGCCATCAGGCTCCTGCCGGCCTGCGTATGAATGAGGGCCGGCGGGTTCGACGCGTCCCAGTCGTGCCAGTCGTCTTGCAGGAGCTTGTAGTGCTTCCTGTAGGCGCCGGTCTTGGCGTCGAGCACGACGATCGAGTCGGTCAGCAGGTTCTGACCCTCGCGAACGCCGATGGCGAAATCCGGCGCCGGATTGCCGATTGGCACGTAGAGAAGCCCGGCGTTCGGATCGAGAGTGTAGGACGTCCAACTGCCTCCACCGCTGATAGGGGCGTCAGGCGTGTTTCGCCACGTCGAGTTGTCGAGCGGCGATGACGCCAGCGGGCCGCGCACCGGATCGCCGGACGTTCTCGGAACAGTGAAGAACTCCCAGACGACATTTCCCGTCTTAGCGTCGAGCGCAAAGATGTGGCCCTTGCCACCCTTGTAGTCGCCGCCGGCATTGCCAATGAACACAAGGCCGTTCCAGGCGATCGGCGCGGCTGGCGCGCTCTCGCCCTTGCTTGGGTCTGCGATCCTCGTCGCCCAGATGCGCTTGCCGGTCGCGAAGTCGTACGCCAGCACCCGCCCGTCCTGGGTCCCACGAAAGAGCGTGCCGTCCATGTACGCGGCGCCGCGATTCACTGAGAGGACGGCGGGCGGATAGCTCTCATGGGTCCGCCAGTTCAGCGCGCAGGTCTCGGGGTTGATCGAAAATATGTCGAACTCGGTGGTGCCGATCAGCGCGCCCTTCACCATGATGAGCCCGCTTTCGAACGCCCCGATGATCCCCGTATCGTAGGTGCAGAGCACCTTCAGACGGCGGACGTTGGTGGTGTCTATCTTGGCGAGCGGCGAGAACCTCTCGGAGGTCAGGGTCTTGTTGTAGCTCGGCCAATCGTCAGCTGCCGCCGGCCCAGCTTGCGAGCCGGGCGGCGCCGGCGCAGCTGTGGCCCGATAGGCCGGGTTGGTCTCGGTGGTGGTCGTGCCGTGCGGCGCGAACAGAGTCCTTAGGTAGCTCCGCCCCAATGCGCCCACGATGGTGACGCGGGCCGGAGCGAATTGCAGCACCCAACTCGGAGCGAGGACGTACACGGCGCCGACCGCGAGGACGCCAGCCAGGATCAGTCCGCCGACAATAAGAGAAAGCCGCTTCATGGTTCGAAACCGTCAGGGCTCGCAGGAATTCGCGCCGGACCATGCGAGCGCTGCCTGCGAGCCCACATCGGGTTTGACCCTTAGGGACCTACTGCAGTCACCCTATGCTTTCGCGTGCGTGTGGGCGCGGCCGCGCGACGGGACCCGGCCACGCGACAGAGCCGAGCTTTCGCCTTAGCATCGCCGCATGGCGCCCGCCGGCCAACAGCGTCCGTTCGCCTTCGGCGACTGGCAGGTCGATCCCGCGTGCGGCCTCCTGACGGGCGCCAGCGGCGAGACCGTGCGGCTGGAGCCGCGGCTCATGGACCTCTTGCTGCTGTTCGCCGGCTCGGGCGGACGCGTGCTCCCGAAGGACGAAATCACCGCCGCCACCTGGGGCGACCGCGCCATCGGCGACGACACCCTGGCCGCCGCGGTCAGCCGGCTGCGCCGCGCGCTCGGCGGGATGCAGGAGCGGCGCTATATCGAGACCGTGCCCAAGCGCGGCTACCGCACGGTCGTCGAGTCGCCGCCGCACGGGTCCCGTCCGCGCGCCGCGCCCGACGCGCCGCCCGAGGCCGCCGCGCTGGTGGCGCAGGGGCGCCAGGCGCTGGCCTCACCGCTGCCGACCAGCCTGGCCCAGGCGCGGCTTTGCTTTGAGGCGGCGATGGCCAAGGCCCCCGGCTGGTCTCCGGCGCACCAGGGCCTCGCCGAAACCCTTATCGTACGACACTACCTGGAACAGGGCGGTGATCTCGCGGCGGCGAAGGCCGCGGCGCGCGCCGCTGTCGGCCTGGACGATACCTCGGCGGCCGCCTGGGCGTCGCTGGGGAAGGCGCTGTTGCTCGCGGACCGCGACTTCGCCGCCGCCGACACCGCCTTCCAGCGCGCGATCGCTCTCGACCCAACGTTCGTGACCGCGCACCGCCGCCGGGCGGAGGCGCTGACCGCCGTCGGCCGCTTCGCCGAGGCCGAGCGCTCGGCGCGCCGGGCCATGGCCCTCGAGCCGAGCTTGTTGGAGGGTCGCAGCGAGCTGCTGGAAATCCTCCTCATCGCCCGCCGCTATCGCCACGCCGCCGCCGAGGCCGTCGCCACCTTGAGTCTTGCGCCCGACTTAGGCCAGGCTTGGTACGTGCGCGGCTGGGCGCTGGCGATGGCCGGCGACGAGGCCGAGTGGCTCGACTGCCTGCTG
>DASXGR010000207.1:0-3233 GCA_036488935.1 Caulobacteraceae bacterium
ACATCCGCCTCGAGCGGCAGGAGCTCGTCCTTTACGAACCTGGCGACCAGATCCTTGAGCATCCGGTGCTCTTCGGCGAGTTCGAACTCCATCCTTGCTCCCTCGGCGTGTCTCTCAAGGCCCGTTTTCAGGGCCGCTCCGTTCACTGTAGGGTCGATCGACGCGCGCGTCATCGGCGCGGCGTCACCGTCAAATGACCCGGAGGATCGGCATGCCCAAGGATCGCCAGCTGGACACAGGGGTGACGGGTCCGCTCAAGGGCGTGCGCATCCTCGACATGACCAGCGTGGTGTTCGGCGCCTATGCGACGCAGATGCTGGGCGACCTCGGGGCGGAGGTGATCAAGGTCGAATTTCCGGGCGGACGGCGTGGCGGCGGCGGCGACATCATGCGTTGGGCCGGTCATGGCCAGCCAGGCGGACCGGAGGACCTCGGTCCCATCTTCATGAGCATCAACCGCAACAAGCGCTCGGTCATGCTGGATCTGCGCGAACAGGCGGCCAAGGACGCGCTGGAGGCCCTTATCCGCACCTGCGAAGTGTTCGCGGTGTCAGTCCGTTATGAAGGTCTCAAGCGGCTGGGTCTCGACTACGACACCGTCCGCGCGATCCGGCCCAACATCATCTACGTGCACGGGGCGGGCTATGGCGCCGACGGGCCCTATGCCGGAGAGCCGGCCTACGATGACCTGATCCAGTCCGCCTGCGGCTTCGCAGACCTGCTGCCGCGGACCGACGGCAATCCCGCGCCGCGCCTGCTGCCCAGCCTGGTCGCCGACAAGGTCAGCGGTCACTTCATGGTCCAGGCCGTCCTCGCCGCTCTCTTCCATCATCAGCGGACCGGCGAGGGCCAGTTCGTCGAGGTGCCGATGCTGGAGTGCATGACCAGCTTCAACCTTGCCGAGCACTTCTTCGGCCACGTCTACGATCCGCCCACGGGGCCGTGGGCCTACACGCGGGTCGCGAACCCCCAGCGCAAGCCATATCAGACCAAGGACGGCTATATCGGCCTGCTCCCCTACACGGACGCCCAGTGGGACCAGTTTTTCGAGGCGGCGGGCATGGGCGACACCTTCGGCAAGGATCCGCGATTTGCGGACTATCGCGCGCGGGTCACTCACATCCGCGAACTCTACGCCCTGGTGGAGACGGTCACACCCACCCGTACGACCGATGAGTGGCTCGCCCTGCTCAAGCCGCTGCAGATCCCGGTGGTGAAGATGAACCGGCTCGACGAGTTGCTGGACGACCCGCATCTCGAGGCGGTGAACCTGTTCCAGCGCTATGAGCATCCCGAGGCGGGCGGCTATCTCGCCGTCCGCCCGCCGCTGCGCTTTTCAGCCACCCCGGCGAACATCCGACGACATCCGCCGCGGCTGGGCGAACATACCGACGAGGTGCTCGCTGAGCTGACCTCCGAAGTCGAGGAGGGCCGCCAATGCGCCTGAGGCAGGTCGCCCTGATCGCCAACCGCATCGATCCGGTGGTCCGGAGCCTGGAGGCCGTCTTCGGCCTCCAGGTGGGCTACCGGGACCCGGGCGTCGGCGTCTTCGGACTGGCCAATGTTGTCATGCCGGTTGGCGGAGAGTTCCTCGAAGTGCTCGAGCCGATCCGCCCCGACGCTTCGGGCGCACGCTATCTGGCGCGTCGGGGCGGCGACGCCGGCTACATGGTCATTCTGCAGTCGGATGACGCCCTGGCGCATCGCGCACGCCTGCAGGCGGCGGGTGTCCGAGTGATCGCACGCAGCGAGAGGCCGACCTACCGCTTCACCCACTTTCATCCCGGCGACTGCGCCGGCGTGCTGATGTCGATCGACGACACGCCCGGCGCCGACCGGCGCGAACGGATGTCGGACTGGCCGCCGGCCGGGCCCCACTGGCGGGGATTCGAAAGCACCGTCTCCACGGGCATAGCGGCGGTCACGATCCAGTCTCGCGACCCGCGTGCAGCGGCGGAGCGATGGTCCTTGCTGATGGATCGTCCGTGGTCTGCGGAAGGCGCGTCCCTGACGATCCGGCTCGACGAGGGTGAGATCCGCTTCGTGGGTCCGGTAGACGAGGATGGCACGGGGGTGGTGGAGCTCGATGTGCGCGTGAGGGACGCCAATGGCGTCGTCGCTCGCGCCGCGGCCGATGGACTTCCCCTGCGCGATGGCGGCGTCGTGATCTGCGGGACGGCGATCCGGCCGATCGACGCGGCCTAAGACGAAGAGAGGGGCCGATGGCCCCTCTCCCGCCAGCCAAACGGAAACCGTGGCTCAGGTGGTGGCGAGCGCCGGCCTGCGGGCGCGGAGGCCTACGCCGAACAGGCCAATGCCGAGGATCATCAACGCCCAGCTCGCTGGCTCGGGCACGCCTGAGGCGAGGGAAACAGTCAAGGTTCCCGGCAGACCATCGCTTTGATCCTGGCCGACCCACACGCCGGGCGCGAACGCGGGGCCGCCTTCCGTGCCGGAGTAAACCTGTGGGGAGATGACGTTGAGGCCGATACTATCGATCACGAAGCCGCCATGGACGGCCGAGTTGTACCAGTCGACGGTGTCGAAGGATCCGGCGTTACTGCTGATCTCGGTGACTGGCAGGGCGGTGTAGATGCCCGTGTAGTAGCTGGCCGGCGTTGCGCTGGTGGATTGCTCAAACGAGAGGTCGTATCCGCTGCTGCCCTCCGTATAGGTGAAGAGGAGGGTCTCGGCCTGAGCCGCGGCGGCGAAGCTTGCACCCGCGGCCACAATGGAAGCGATCAAAAATCTCTTGGACATGAGGGTTCCCTTTGCACTTTGGCGAACCCCGCGACCGCGCGCTTCCCCGACTGGGCCGTCGCCGGGCGAAACGCCCGGAATCGCACAAAGTCCTGAGATTTCACCAGCTTAGCAACGCACGGAGAGCGGTCTGGGGGCCAAGCTTTTTCGACGCTTTCGCCCCGATCACTGCAGATTCAGTGGCTTGGCCGTTGGTGCGTCTGACGGCGACGAAGCCTTGCCTTTTTCAGGAATTGCTAACGAGTCCTGAGAGGACGCGGTCCGTGCGTGTGACGGCGTTCGGCCGGGACCTTCTTCCGGTCCGCGGCGCCCGAGGCTGTGAACTATCCGCACGCTCGCCCCCTAAAACTCGTCATGGCCGGCCTCCGTGCCGGCCACCCATCGATCGGCTGTGCGGGCGCTCGCATTGACCGCGCCGGGCGGCGCGGTCACGGCGCGTCGAACGGCCCAGTCGTTCCATCCGTCTTGGCCGC
>DASXGR010000209.1:0-22984 GCA_036488935.1 Caulobacteraceae bacterium
GACCAAGCCGGCGGCCGCCTACCCGACGCTAACGGAGAACCTCAAGGCCGTCGGCAAGAGCAGCTGCACGGTCTCCGAAGCACGTAGCGTCGGCGTGAGCGCCGCGGACAAGAAGGCCTTCGTCGAGGTCGGCTGCTCCGACGGCCTGCAGGGCTATATCCTGCAGTACACGTTCGCCCCGCCGGCGCCCCTGACGCCGCAGTCGGCGATCATCTGCGCCCAGGCCAGCGGCATCAGCGGCGGCTGCACCCTGCCCGGGAACACGAAGAAGAGCTGAGGCTTAGGGAGGGCCCTCCCTTCGGGGAGGGCCGTCGTTCATCCTGCAGTCGCCGTGGGTGCGACTTTCCCCATCCGGCTGACCACCTCTGGCGGTCAGCCACCTTCCCCATGAAGGGGAAGGAGAGCGATTTTCGTATTAGATTCCGTGCTTTCCTCCCCCTTTATGGGGGAGGTGGATCGGCCCGCGAAGCGAGACGAGACGGAGGGGGTAAGCCGCCCCCTTCAGGCGAGAACCATCACCTCAGGGTCCGGCTCGGCCGCGAACAGGCGCGAGACGTCCGCGGCGCGGCGGCGGCGGGCGAGGGTTTGATTGATGTAGCCTTTGTCGGTGATCTCGCCGCTATGGGCGTCCGGCGCATCGGACAGGATCAGAGCGCGGGTGATGCGGTTGCTGGCGCCGGGGGCCCGCGCGTTGTGACGCTCCAGGCCCGCGCGAATCGCCTCGCGGACAGCCGGATAGGTCGTCGCGTCGGCCTCGCCGGCCAGCGAGCGGCAGAAGGGTTTGTTGAGGAAGATCAGCAGGCCCACGCCTGACTGGTTCTCGCCGCAGACGATGGCGTCGGCCGCCGCGCCCCCGATCGCCGAGAGCACGGCCACGCGAAGGGCGCCGGCGGTGACGAAGATCCCGCTCGTGAGCTTGAAGTTTTCGGACAGGCGGCCGTCGAACACCAGGCCGCGCTCCAGGCGATGGGGATCGACGGGCCGCGCCGCATCTCCGAGGCGATAGAAACCTTCCTCGTCGAAGGCCGCGGCCGTGGCCTCCGGGTTGCGGTGGTAGCCGGGCGAGACCTGCGGCCCCTTCACGCGGAACTCGAGACGGCCCTGCATCGGCGTCAGCTTCACCGTCGTCTCCGGCGTCGGCAGGCCCATCAGGCCCATCTCGAGGTTCGGCCAGTGGACGTTGGTGGCGGTGGGGCCCGTTTCCGTCGCCCCATAGCCGCTGGCGAAGGTGATCCCCTCGCCCACGGCGGCCCGCGCCACGGCCTGGATGCGGTCGCAGGTGCTCTGGGCCAGCGCGGCGCCCCCGTATTGCAGGACCCGCACCCGGCTGAAGAAGCGCTGGGCCAGGGCTGGATTTCGCTCCAGCTCGCCGGCGAGCAGATCCCAGCCTGCCGGAACCATGTTGTGGTAGGTGGGCGCGATCTCTTCGAGGTTGCGGACCGTCTCCAGATGACGGCCGGCTACCGGTTGGCCGGCGTCGATATAGAGAACGCCTCCCCGGTGGGTGACCATCTGCAGGATGGCGTTTGCCCCCAGGCTGTGGCTCCAGGGCGCCTGATTGACCACGACCGGCGGTTCGGGGTCGTCATAGCATGCGGCGATCTGAGCCGCGTTTACCGCCACCCCTTCGTGCAGGCAGATCACCGCCTTGGGCCGACCCGTCGAGCCCGAAGTCAGCAGCAGCTTGGCGATGTCTCCGGGGCGGGGCTGGGCTGCGACCGGCCGGCTGGTCGCGAGGCTCTCGAGGGCGATGTCGCCGGGCCGCGCGTTGCGTGTGGCGATAACCGGCAGGCCCGCCAGGATGTCGCTCTCCAGAGCGTCGGCGAAGGCCGCCGCGTCGTCCACCATCACCGCCCCTGGCGCGAGCAGGTCCACCGCGTGGGCCAGGCGCGAGAGATCCGCGCCCAGCAAGCCGTACTGGGGCGAGATGGCGGCGACAGGCACGCCCAGGCTCATCGCGGCGAAGGCGAGCAGGGCGTGGTCGATCCCGTTTCGGGCGAGGATAAGAAAGGGGTCTTCCTGCCCGAGCCCGAGCTCGCAGAGGCCGCCGGCCAGGGCGCGGACCCGCTCCAGCCCCTCGCCGTAGGCGACCGTGCGCCAGCCCTCGCCCGATCGTTCGGCCAGCCATGGCGCTGCGGGCTCGGCGGACGCCCAGAACTCCAACGGATCGAGGGCGGTGAAAGCCGTCGAGCCCGCCGAGGTGGGGTTGGAGAGGATTATCGAGCCGTCGTGACGGCGCTCCACCATCAGGCGGCGGTCGGCATAGCGGGGATTGCGCAGACCGAGGGTTTCCGGGTCCGGCGCAAGCGTGATCAGGCTCATGCCGCGAGGGTCTCCAGGAAACGCACCGGCTCGCCCAGGTGGGGCGCGACGACCTCGTCTTCCCGCATGACCACCTTGCCGCGTACGATGGTGGCGATCGGCCAGCCCTTGGCCTCCATGCCGTCGAAGGGCGTCCAGCCCGAGCGCGTGGCCATCTCCCCATGGCGGATCGTCCGCCGAGCCGCGAGGTCCACGATCGTCAGGTCCGCGTGATAGCCCTTGGCGATCCGCCCCTTGTCCGCCATGCCGAAGATGCGCTGCGGCCCATGACTGGTGAGATCCACCAGCCGCTCAAGCGTGAGGCGTCCCTCGGCCACGTGGGTCAGCATGATGGGCACCAGGGTCTGCACGCCCGGCATGCCTGAAGGCGAAGCGGGATAGGGCCGGGACTTTTCTTCGAGCGTGTGGGGCGCGTGGTCGGAGCCCAGCACGTCGGCCACCCCCGAAGCGATCCCCCGCCAAAGGCCCTCGCGGTGCGCCGCGTCGCGGATGGGCGGGTTCATCTGAGCGAAGCCGCGGAGGCGCTCATAGGCCTCGGGCCCGGCGAGGGTGAGATGTTGGGGCGTCAGCTCGACGGTGGCGACGTCCTTGTGACGGGCCAGGAATTCGATCTCGTCGGCGGTCGTCACGTGCAGCACGTGGATCCGCTTGCCCAGCGCCGTGGCCAGGGCGACGAGCCGGTGGGTGGACCGGATCGCCGATTCGGCGTCGCGGACCTCGGGGTGGCTGGTCCAGTCGCCGGTCCGGGCGAGAGGCCGGCGCTCGGCCAACCTGAACTCGTCCTCGGAATGGAAAGCGGCGCGCCGGCTGATGTGGCGCAGGACCTGGCCCACGCCTTCGTCGTCCGGGACGAGCAGCGAGCCGGTGGAGGCGCCCATGAACACCTTGATCCCGCAGCAGCCGGGAAGGCGCTCCAGCTCGCCCAGGAAGGCGGCGTTCTCATGAGTGCCGCCGACCCAGAAGGCGTGGTCGCAGTGCATCCGCCCGCGCGCCCGGGCGAGCTTGTCCGCCAGCGCTTCCGGATCGGTGGTGGTCGGCTCAGTGTTGGGCATCTCGAAGACGGCGGTGACGCCGCCCAGCACTGCGGCGCGGGAGCCGGTTTCGAGGTCTTCCTTCCACTCAAGCCCCGGCTCGCGGAAATGCACCTGGCTGTCGATCACGCCGGGCAGGACGGTAAGGCCCCGCGCGTCGACGACCTCGCCTGCCGAGGCGGCGCGCAGGTCGCCGATGGCGGCGAAACGTCCGTCGCGAACGCCGATGTCGGCGCGCCCGCGCCCGGCGTGGCTCACGACCTCGCCGCCGCGAACGATCAGATCATAAGTTTCAGCCATTTTTCTCGATGTCCGCGTGGGTTGGCGGCGGGTATTGCGGATCGGCGGCAGTCTGAGCGAGCAGCTCGCTCGCCGCGCGCGCCACCGTATCGATCCCCAGGTCCATCATGTGACAGATCGCCTGGTCCAGGCGAGGATCGATCCGTTTGAAGGTCTCGAAATCGCGCGACCCGCGCACGGCCTTCGCCCGTGGCCCCCAGGGGGCGTACAGCCTCTCGTCCGAGGGACCGAACAGGCCGAGCGTCGGCGCGCCAGCGGCCGCGGCCATGTGCATCAGGCCCGAGTCGCAGCCGATGAAGAGGCGCGCGCGCTTGAGGGCGGCATAAACTGTCAGCAGGTCCTCGCGTCCGACCAGGTCGATGATGCGCTCACGCGGGGCGGCGCCCAGCACCTCGCTGGCGCCGCGGCGGTCGTCCGGACCGCCGACCACCATCAGCCGGCCGCCCTCCAATTCACCGCCCTGGTCGAGCAGCCCGTGGGCGAGGCGGGCGAAGCGTTCGCCCGGCCAGGTCTTGCCGATCCAGTTGGCGCACGGGCCAATGGCCAGGATCGGCCCTTCCCCCGCGGTGAGCGCATCCGCTCGCGCCTCATTCTCCTCGCGGGTGAAGAGGTACGGCGAAGGCGGGTGGTCCTCCATCTTCAATAGCCGCGCGGCCTCGATCACCTTGTGGATGGGCGTGTCGGAGCTGCGGTGGACCGCGCGACGGCGCGGCCGCAGGGTGGCGGCGAGCGGCGAGCCGCGCATGTCGACCACCAGCCCCCAATGCCGTAGTCGCACGCGTCGCCAAAGGTCGAACCAGTGTGCGCCGCCCGGGCGCTTGTCCATCACGATGATCCGATCGAGGCGCGGGACCTGCGCGAACAAGGGTGCAGTAAGCTCGCTGGCGACGATGGTGAATCGGGCGTCCTCGACCTCGTCGACCAGGGCCTTCACAAGCCCGGATGACAGCACGGCGTCGCCGATCCGGCTCTGGGTGACGAAGAGGATCGGGAACCGCCGGGGGGCCATCGATTCGCTCTATAGGCGCGACGACCCTGGCGCTCCAGCCGCCGTTCACCCAAATGCCCGGCATGGCTTCACAATCGCTCGTCCAGCTTGACCGCCGCGCGGTCGTCGCCCTGGCTGGCCCCGACTGGCGAGATTTCCTGCAAAATCTGATCACCCAGGATGTCGGCGACCTGACGGTGGGCGAGATTCGCTTTGGCGCTCTGCTCACACCCCAGGGGAGGCTGCTCTACGACCTGTTCTTGCACGGCCGGGAGGACGGCTGCCTGATCGATTGCGAGGCGGCCCATCGCGAGGCGCTGATCGGCCGCCTGACGATGTATCGCCTGCGCGCGAAGGTGACGATCGCTCCGGACGAGGCGCCGGTGCTGGCCCTGTGGGGCGGCAAGTCCGCGCCCGAAGGCTGGGGCCGCGATCCGCGGCTGCCCGAGCTTGGCTGGCGCGCGATCGGGGCGCCGCCCCCGGACGGCGTCACGCGCGTCGACAGTGCGGCCTACGAGGCCCACCGCCTCGCCCTGGGTGTTCCGGGCTCCGAGGACTACGGGTCCGAGAAGACCTATCCCATCGAGGCGGACTTCGACCTGCTGGCGGGGATCGACTTTCGCAAGGGCTGCTACGTCGGCCAGGAGACTACCTCGCGCATGAAGCGGCGCGGCCAGATCCGCAACCGGATGGTCCCGATCGCCTTTGAGGGCGAGCCGCCGCCTTTCGGGACGGAGCTCCTCGCGGGCGAACTGCGCGCCGGCGAGGCGCTGGGCGTCCACGGCGATCGGGCCATGGCCCTGCTGCGCCTCGACCGCCTGGAAGCCGGCCCCCTCACCTTCGCCGACGGCCAACCCTGGCGCCCGCTCTGGCCAGACTGGCTCCCGCGGGAAGGGTGATCTGGGAAAGAAGAAAAGCGCCGCAGGCGCAGGGCTCTCCTTCTCGACGTCGCCCGTGATTGCAGGCGGAGCCCGCCAAATCGGCGGCCGCTCTTAGTGTCCTTCGTGCGCTTCGTGGTTCAAAACCAACTCGCCGCTCCAAGTCGGTCCGTCGTCTTTCACCACGAAGAACACGAAGGACACTAAGGCCAGCCGAGAGGTGCTGGATCACCGCGCATGGCTCGGGGGCGGCGAGTGCGTTGACCGCGCCTTCGGCGCATTTTCGACGTTCGGCAACTGGAGCGGTCGTCAGCTCCAGCGTTCGCACGGCCACTCGTAACCGAGCGCGCCGCCCTCGTCGAAAAGCTGGGCGCGGACGTAGGCGTAGACGCGGTCCATGTGGAACAGGGCCCAGGTCTTCTCCCAGCCACGGCGGGCCATGGCGCGGGCTCGGTCGTCGTCGGCGATGAGGCGGCGGACGGCGCCGGCGAGGTCGCCCAGCTCATCATAGAAAACCGCCTCGGATGGATCGTAGAATCGGTCGAAGCCTGAGCGGCGGTCGAGGCAGACCGCCAGGCCCCAGCCGAAGAAGTGGGCCATGCGGTCCGACGCGTAGAGCGGCAGGCTAGAGCGGCGTGAGAGGGACCAGCCGATCCGGGCCGACTGGAGCGCTTCGAAATAGGCCGCCCCGCGGGCGGGCGGCTCGTCGCCCACGCCGGGCGCGAGCAGGCGAAGCCCCAGGACATCCGATTTCAGCAGCGCCGTGGCGAGCGCCGGCTCCATCGATCTTGATCCGACCTCCCGCGGCTCCTCGTCCGTGGCAGGGAAGAGCAGGTCGAAAGCGGGCGCCTCGATCTCGAAGGCGCGGCCGGTCTCCACGGCGGGGTCCACCGGGTTGGGGAGGAAGGCGGCAAAGGCGCCTGGCTCCACGTGTTCGGCCAAGCCAGACTCAGCGGTGGTGACGAAGAGCGCGTCCGCGACGCCCTTGCGGGCGGATAGGCGCTTCCGGTTCTTCGGCGTCCAGATCGGATCGATGTTGATGTCGGCGATGGTCACGCCGGGCGAGAGCCGGCGCGCCTCGATCAGGGTGTCGTTGGAGATGTCGTCGGCGAAGTGCAACAGGATCAGGTCGGGGCGAAGTTCGTCGACGACCTGCAGGAAGCGGCGGTCCGCCGCCCGGGCGCCCAGGGCGCGCAGGCCGAGCGGGGCGGCCGTGCGGGCCACGGCGCGGTCGGAGAATTCCACCACCAGATCGTTGGCGCGGATCGCCGCGTGGCTGAACTTGCGGCGGATGTCGAACAGCGACAGGTTCGCCGTGTGCTGCTCGGCGCCGGTCATCCAGTGGAAGTCGCCGACGTTGAGGAGCCGCATCTCGCCCGCCTGAGTGGTCCAGGCGACGTTTGGAGGGGATAGCGCCCGTGGGCGTCAAGCTGTTCGACGGATCCGAAGGCCGCTGCAGCTGGGCCAACCCGGCCGATGCGCTCTATGTCGCCTATCACGACGAGGAATGGGGCGTGCCGGAGTACGACCCGCGCGCCCTTTGGGAGAAGCTGGTGCTGGACGGTTTCCAGGCGGGGCTGGCCTGGATCACCATCCTGCGCAAGCGCGAGTCCATGCGCTCGGCGTTCGCCGGCTTCGATCCGGAGGTCGTCGGCCGATTCGGCGAGGAAGACCGTGCGCGGCTGATGGCCGATCCGGGGATCATCCGCTCGCGCGCCAAGATCGACGCGGCGATCCGCGGGGCGCGCATCTTCCTGGATATGCGCGAGGCGGGCGAGGACTTCTCTGGTTGGCTCTGGGGCATTGCGGGCGGCGCGCCGGTGCAGAACCGCTGGACGAGCATCTCCCAGGTCCCCGCCTCGACGCCCGTCGCAGAAGAAATGGCAAAGGCGCTGAAGAGTCGCGGATTTAACTTTTGCGGCCCGGTGATCGTCTATGCCTTCATGCAGGCCGTCGGCATGGTGAACGACCACCTGACCGACTGTTTCCGCCACCCGGAGATCGAGCGCCTCTCCCATGCCCACGCGTGAGTCCGGCCCCGACCTGCTGCTCGAGCGCGCCTGCCCGGCGCCGGTGTGCGGGGTCGACGAAGCGGGCCGCGGGCCCTGGGCCGGGCCGGTCTGCGCGGGGGCGGTGATACTCGATCCGCGCCGGAAGCTGGCCGGCGTGAACGACTCGAAGGTCCTGTCGGCAAAGCAGCGCGAGGCGCTGGAGCCGGAAATCAAGGCCAATGCGGTCGCCTGGGGCGTCGGCTTCGCCACAGTCGAGGAAATCGCCTCGGTTAACATCCTGCAGGCGACGGGCCTGGCCATGCAGCGCGCTGTGCAGGCCATGGCGGTGCAGCCCGTGTTCGCCCTGGTGGACGGCAACTACGCCTTTTCCCTTCCCTGCCCGGTGAAGACGGTGGTCAAGGGCGACTCCATCTCCGCCTCCATCGCCGCCGCCTCGATCCTGGCCAAGGTGGCGCGCGATCGGCTGATGCACGAGATGGATGAACTCTACCCCGGCTATGGCTTCGCCGGCCACAAGGGCTACCGCGCCCCCATCCACGCCCGCGCCCTGCTCGAAATGGGCCCCTGCCCCATCCACCGCATGAGCTGGGCGCCGGTGCGCCTTGCCTTGATGGGCAAGGATCCGATGCGGGCGTGGGGGGATGAGGACGAGGCCTGAGGTTTCGCCTTCTTCAGATCCGCGTAGTGCGGCCGGCCCAGAAGGGCTCGCGCAGTTTGCGCTTGAAGATCTTGCCGGAGTCCTCGCGTGGAAGGTCGGCGGCGAAGTCGATGCGGCGGGGGATCTTGTAGCCGGCGAGGCTCTGGCGCAGGGCGGTCTTGAGCGCGGCTTCGTCGGCGGCCGCGCCAGGCTGAGGCTGGACCACGGCGTGGATCGACTCGCCGAACTCGTCGTCCGGGACGCCGAACACCGCGCAATCGGCCACCTCGGGAAGCTTGTGCAGCTCGGCCTCGATCTCGGCGGGATAGATGTTCACCCCGCCGGAGATGATCATGTCGTTCTTGCGGTCGCACAGATAGAGGAAGCCGTCGGCGTCGAAGTAGCCGACGTCGCCGGGGGTGATTAGTCCCTGCTTCTCCATGCTGCGCCGCTTGGCGTCGTCGTTCTGGTAGGTGAAGGCGCCGAAACCCTCGAGGCCGCCGATCACCTCACCCACCTCGCCCGGCGGCAGGTCGCGTCCCGCCTCGTCGACCACCCGCACGCGGGCGCCCGGCATCACCCGGCCTACGGAGCCCGGATGAGCGAGCCACTCCTCCGCGGTGCAGAAGGTGACGTTCCCCATCTCAGTCGAGCCGTAGTACTCGTTGATGATCGGCCCCCACCATTCGATCATCGCCCGCTTGACCGGCGGCGGGCACGGCGCGGCGGCGTGGGCGACGAAGCGCAGGGACGAGAGGTCGTAGCGCCGCTTCACCTCGTCCGGCAGCTTGAGCAGCCGGGCGAACATGATCGGAACCATGTTGAGGTGGGTGATGCGGTGCGCCTCGATCAGCCGCAGCAACTCCTCGGCGTCGAAGCGCGGGGTGATCACCAGGTTGGCTCCGGTGCGGATGGCGAAGCCCGAATGGGCGTTGGGGGCGGCGTGATAGACCGGCCCCAGCACAGCGGTGGTGATGTCGGCCGGCGAGAGGTCGCTGGACGGATCGAGGTAGTCGGTGAAGCCGTAGGACCAGGCCAGCATGGTCGCCCCCGCCTGCGCCGTCGCGGGCGACATCGGCGGGCGCTTCACGCCCTTCGGCCGGCCGGTGGTGCCGGAGGTGTAGATGATGGTGCTGGGCGCGGGCAGGGGCGCGGCCGTGCGCGGCTCGCTTGCGTCCAGCAGCTCCGACCACGCGATAGCGCCCGGCGGTACGGCGCCCGCCTCGGCGGGGACGCTATAGGCGGAGCAGATCTCCGGCGGCGTCTCCACCACGGCCATGGCCACCCCTTCCGGGATCACGTGCGCGATCGGCCGAAGCAGGTCGGCGTGGATGACGACCGCCTTGGCGGCGCTGTCCCGCAGCAGATAGGCAGCCTCGTCTGGGGTGTAGTGCCAGTTCACCGGCACGGGATAGGCGCCCAGCACGCCGGCCGCCGCGCTGGCCTCGAAGAAGGGGATGTCGTTGCGCAGATAGAGCGCCACCCCGTCGCCGACCCCCACGCCCAGGCCCGCCAGAGCCGTGGCCGCGCGCAGCGTCCGCTCATGCAGGGCTTCCGAGGTGAGCCGGCGCCCGCCGCTGATGATCACGCCCATGGTCCGTCCTCCCGCTCGCTTGGAGTGACGATCCTCCCGCGACCCCGCGGCAGGCAAGGCGGCGGCGCACCAAGCCGGCGATGTGGAGTGGCCGCTCGCCCCGCGCAGCAGGGGATAGGCATCAGCCGATGTATAGGCGAGGATGCGCACCGTGAACCGCCAGCGCGCTATCGCCATCCTCCAAAGCCATCGCGACGAACTGCGTCGGCGGGGCGTGGCGCGGGCCGCAATTTTCGGCTCGGTCGCCCGAGGCGATGCGCGGGATGATAGTGATGTGGACGTGCTCGTGGAGATCGAGCCGACCGCCGAACTCGGCGTCTGGGAGTACGCGGGGCTCAAGCGCTACATCGCCGAGCTCTTCCCTACTCGCGTGGACGTCGCTGACCTTGCGCAACTGAGACCGCGCGTCCGCCGATCAGTGGAAGGCGATGCCGTCTACGCCTTCTGAGCGCAGCTTCGACGCCCTCGCTTCCATCGAAGAGCACGCGGTGGAGGCGCTTGGATTCCTGTCACGACGAGGTGTCTCGAGATCATCAGCGAGGCCAGCCGCCGAGTTGCGCCAGAAGTGAAGGCGCGTCATCCCGAAATTCCCTGGCGAGATATTGCGGATGCCGGCAACCTCTATCGACACGAGTATGACAACGTGTCGGCCGACCGCGTCTTCAGAACCGCAAGTCACGACCTTCAGGCCCTAATCGCCGTCGTTCGCACCGAGCTTTCGCGCGAGTAGCCGATTCGGCGCCCGGCTTTTGTGCTAGCTCTGCACTGGGAAAATTCGAAGCCGGAGCATGTCGAGATGGACTTCGTGACCGTCCGTAACGGGCCGATCGAACTGAACCTCGCCGTGGCGGGCGAGGGGCCGCTGATCCTGTGCGTGCACGGATTCCCGGAGCTCTGGTACTCCTGGCGTCACCAGATCGCGCACTTCTCGGCGCGCGGGTACAAGGTCGCCGCCCTCGACGTGCGCGGCTATCGCGGCAGCTCCAAGCCGCATCCGATCGCCGACTACACGATGCGGAACCTGACCTCCGACGTGGCGGCGGCGGTCGATGCGCTGGGCGGCGGCAAGGCGATCCTGTTCGGACATGACTGGGGCGCGCCGATCGTGTGGAACACCGCCCTGATCTATCTGGAGAAGATCACCGCAGTGGCGGGCCTGAGCGTGCCCTACTTCCCGCCGTCCGAGACCTCGTTCCTGGACGCCGCGCGGGAGATCTACAAGGACCGCTTCTTCTATCAGCTCTACTTCCAGAAGGAGGGCGCGGCCGAGGCGGAGCTGGAGGCCGACGTCCCCACTACTCTGCGCAAGATGTACTACGGCATCTCGGGCGATGCGCCGCCGAACACCTGGCTGGCGCAGAAAGGGCCGGACGCGAAGATGCTCGACGGAATGGTCGATCCCAACCCGTTCCCGGCATGGTTGAGCGCGGCCGACCTGCAGGTGTTCGTCGACGCCTTCGAGAAGGGCGGCTTCCGCGGCCCCCTCAATCGCTATCGCGCCCAGACCCTGGACGTGGCGGAACTGGCGGACTGGCGCGGCAAACTGGTGACCCAGCCGTCCTTCTTTGTCGCCGGCGAGCGCGACGCGGTGCGCAACTTTATCCCCGGCCTGGACATGTACGAGAACCCTGGCGTCGCCTGTGCGGACTTCCGCGGTAAGGCGATCTTGCCCGGGATCGGCCACTGGGTGCAGCAGGAAGCGCCGGAGGCGACCAACGCGGCGCTGGAGGGGTTCCTGAAGGCACTGTGAGTCTGGGTCAGGCGAGATGCTCTACGGCCACGCCGAGGGTTGCGGCCGCCGTTGCTAGACGCCTGTCGAGGGTCACCATCCGGTCGCCGGTCCGCCTGCAGATCGCGGCGTGCAGGGCGTCCGGCGCGCGCAGCCCCAGATCGAAGTTGCGTACAAATAGTTTCCCCTGCCTGAAGTCGGCAGGGAGGAAGTCGACGGTCGTTGTCGCAGCGGCGCGCCACACATCGAATTCGTCGAGCAACGCGTCCGCTTGATCGCGGCCCAAACGTCCCGTCCTCAGCAGCCGGGACACAGCCGATGTCACTTCCGCCGCCGCCAGGTCGCTGACGACCAGCAGATCGTCCGTTGCACAGAGGAAGTCGTCCACCGCCTTCGTCCCGGCCTCCTTGATCAGCGTGGGAACGAGAGCGCTAGCGTCGAGATAGACGCTCACGACTCCGGGTCGTCGTAGATCATGTTCAGCAGTTCCACCGACGTCGGCGTGCCGGGGCCGAGGTCCACGCGGCGCGCACGCAACCGAGCATGGGCGATCGCCGCTTGCTCCCGATCTGGGGCCGCTCTTGGTGTGGGTCTTAGCTCTGCGACGGGCTTCCCGTGTCGAGTGATGATCACTTCCTCTCCAGCTAGCGCGCGATTGATCAAGGTGGGCAGAGTCGCCTTCGCATCCGCCACGCTATAACTGCTCACGACGACCTCCAGAATCTGACCATAATAATAGTCACATTTGACAGTCTGATCCAGGTCGCTTTCGGCCCCCCGCTCACGATCCATCCGAGGCCTGCCGCAACCCCTCGCCCAGGAGGTTGAAGCCGAGCACGGTGATCGCGATGGCGAGGCCGGGAAACAGGGATGGGAGCAGGTGGGCGCCGACATAGTTGCGCCCGTCGCTCATCATCGCGCCCCACTCCGGCGCCGGCGGCTGCACGCCGAGCCCCAGGAATGACAGGCTGGCGGCCATCAGTATGACCGATCCGGCCGACACCGCGCACTGCACGAGGATCGGCCCGGCCGCATTGGGCAGAATGTGGACGAACAGGACGCGCGGCAGGCCCGCGCCCATCGCCACCGCGGCTTCCACATAGCCGGTCCTGCGTAGCGCCAACGCCAGGTTGCGGGCCAGGCGCGCATAGACCGGAACCGCGAACAGCGAGATCGCCAGCAGCATGTTGATCAGGCCTGCCCCCAGAACGGCGACGATCAGCAGCGCCAGCACGACGCCGGGGAAGGCGAACAGCACGTCCATCAGCCACATCGCCGCCTGGTCGACCGCGCCGCCGACGCCGCCGCAAATGAGGCCGATCAACGTACCGAGCGTGCAGGCGAGTGCGATGCAGGCGCCGGCTTCCAGCAGCGAATAGCGGGCGCCGTAAATCACCCGAGTGGCGACGTCCCGGCCCAGGGCGTCGGTCCCGAACGGGTGGGCGAGCGAGACGCCCTGGAACGGATGATAGAGGTCGGTCGCCAGCGGCGATCCCGGTGTCAGGACCGGCGCGAACAGTCCTGCAAGGACGATCGCCCCGACGATCGCCACGCCCATCGCAAGCGGACGGTTGCGGCCCCACCGTTCGGCCGTCGTCACAGGCGCCGCATCCTGGGGTCGAGCGCCGCGATCGCGATTTCGGCGGCGAGGTTGACGACGACCACCGCCACGACGGCGGCCAGGGTGACGCCCTGGATGACCGGATAGTCGCGGAAGCGCACCGCATCGACGAGCAGGCGGCCCACCCCAGGCCAGCTGAACACCGACTCGGTCACCACCGCCCCGCCAATGACGGCGCCGAGGTTGAGCCCCACGATGGTGACGATCGGTCCCAGGGCGTTGCGCAGCGCGTGGCGGAAGTGGATCGCGATCCAGCCCAGCCCCTTGGCGCGGGCGGTGCGGATATAGTCCAGCCTGAGGATCTCGATCATGCTCGCGCGCGTCATTCGCCCGATCAGCCCGGCCGGGGCCAGCGCCAGGGTCACGGCCGGCAGCACGATGTGGCTGGGCGAGCCGGCGCCCATCAGCGGCAGCCACTGCAGGCGCACGGCGAACAGCTCCATCAGCATCAGCCCGACCCAGAAACTGGGCAGCGAGACGGACGAGATTGTCAGGGCCGAGAACATCCTGTCCCAGACGCCGCCGGGCGCCGCGGCCGCCATCACCCCGCCGGGCACGCCGAATCCCGCCGCGAGGGCGTAGGCGAGGAGGCCCAGGGCGATCGTCGGCGGCGCGTGTGTCGCCAGCTCCTTGGTGACGGGGCGGCCGGACTCGATCGACGTCCCCAGGTCTCCCTTCGCCGCCTGGGTCAGGAACGCCGCGTACTGGACCGCCAGCGGGCGGTTCAGGCCGAGCTGCGCGTGCAGCCTCTCCACGGCCTGCGACGACGCCTCCGGCCCGGCGAGCAGGCGGGCCGGATCCCCCGGCAGCATCCGCACCGCCAGGAAGATCAGCAGCGAGACGGCGAGCGCCACTACCGGCAGCATCGCGAGCTTGCGCAGGATGTAACCGCTCATTCGCGCCCGCTCACGCCTTGCTCGCCGCCGACACGACCAGCTCCCCGCCCGGTCGTATCGAGACGCCGGTGACGCCGCGCCGCAGGCCCGCCAGATCGTCGCGTGTGTAGAGCAGCACCGCCGGCGCCGCCTCGACGATGCGGCGCTGCGCGGCGGCGTAGAGGCTGGCGCGCTCGGCGGCAGCGGTCGTCGCGGAGCCGGCGTCGATCAGCCGGTCGAGCGCCGGATCGCTGAAGAAGCCCAGATTGGCGCCTGCCGGCGCGGCGCTGGCCGAATCGAACAGGGGCCGCAGCTGCAGGTCCGGGACGACGCCCGAGGACCAGGACGACAGCACGCCGCCGACACCCTCGGCCGCCTTGATCTCCGGCCGCGCGAACGCGGCTTGCGCATAGACGCCCCCCTCGAGCCGGCGGATCTCCAACTCCACGCCGACCGACCGCCACATCGACTGCAGCGCCTCCACGACCAGCTCGTCGGCGTCCTGCGTCACGATGGCGATGCGCAGACCCCTCGCGCGCCCGGCCTGCGCCAGCAGGCGGCGCGCGAGAGGCGGATCGAAGCGCACGCGCCCAGGGTCCGGCGTCACGAACGGCGTCGTGCTCGCCAGCGGCGCGGCCGCCGGCTGGCCGAACCCGCCAAGCGCCGCGGCGACCAGGGCGGCGCGGTCGGTGGCGTAGCCCAGCGCCTGGCGCACGCGAGGATCGTCGAGGGGCGCCAGGCGGGTGTTGAGCGCGATCCAGAAGAATGCGGTCCCGCTCTGGCGCACCAGGCGCAGGGCCGGGTGGGCCGCGGCGGCCTGGGCGAACACCGGCGACAGCGGCGCGGCGATGTCGGCGTCGCCGGTCCGCAGCGCCATGTAGAGGACCGAAGGCTCCGACGACCACGTCCATCGAAGAGTCTCGATCCGCGGCCTGACGCCCCAATAGCCGTCGTCGCGCCGCTGGGTGACGTATTCGTCCGCACGCCACGCCACGAAGCGATAGGGACCGGTGCCGGCGGCGGCCCGCCCGATGGCGCCGCTCGCGACGGCTCGGGGCGAGACGATCGAGGCCTGGTTGCAGGCCAGCAGGGTCAGGAAGTCCGCGTACGGCTTTTTCAATTGGAACTGCACCGCTCGCCGGCCCACGGCCTCGACCTGGGCGATGACGGGCGTGAACTTCCCGGCCGCCGCCAGGGCCGACCCCGGATCGATCAGCCGCCGGAAGCTGGTGGTGACGGCGTCCGCGTCCATCTCGGCGCCGTCATGGAATCGGACGCCCTCGCGCAGCTCGAAGGCCCAGACCATGCCATCGGGCGTACTCGTCCAGCGGGTGGCCAGCAGCGGCGCCATGTCTCCGGCGCCGTTCTGGCTGACTAGGCCCTCGTACATCGGATCGAGGATCGTGGCCGTCAGGGTTGCGGTGTGGTTCGCCGGATCCATGCTGCGCGGCGCTTCGGTCTGGATGATCGCGAGGGTCTGGGAGCCGGGCGGCCCATCCGCGCCGGGGCCGGCGCCACGGCACCCGGCGAGGCCCGCCAGCAGCGCCGACCCTGCGATCGACAGGCACACCCCGCGGCGGTCGGGCGGACCGAAGTCAATCGCCAAGCGGGCCGGTCCTTCCCCATTGCAATTGGTTGCGCCGCTTGGAAGAAACCCCAGCCGGCCTGGCTGTCAATGCGGCCGCTCCCGGGACCTGAAGCGACCATGCGCATCGCCGTCGGCGGCATCCACGTCGAGTGCAGCACCTACAATCCGGTGCTCATACGCGAGCACGACTTCACGCTCCTCCGCGGAAGCGGGCTGCTGGCCTCGCCCTACTTCGCCTTCCTGGCCGACTACCCCGCGCAGTTCGCGCCCGCCCTGCATGCCCGCGCCATCCCTGGCGGCCCGGTGGCGCGGGACGTCTATGACCAGTTGAAGGGCGAGCTGCTGGCCGGGATCGCCGCCGCCGCCCCGCTCGACGGCGTGTACCTGGCGATGCACGGCGCCATGTTCGTCGAGGGCCTGGACGATGCGGAGGGCGACCTGATCGGCGCGGTTCGGCGCCAGGTCGGCGCCGCCTGCCCGATCGCGGTCAGCTACGACCTGCACGGCAATGTGACTCAGGCGGTCGTGGACGCCATCGACATCTTCTCGGCTTACCGCACCGCGCCGCACATCGATGTCGAGGCGACCATGCGGCGGAGCGTGGGAATGCTCGTAAAGGCGCTCACCCAAAACGTGTCGCCGTTCGTTGCCTGGTGTCCCATCCCCGTGCTGCTGGCGGGCGAGGTCACCAGCACCGTCGATCAGCCCGCGCGACGGCTCTACGATTCCCTGGGCGCCATCGACGCCAGGGCTGGCGTCTGGGACGCCTCGCTGATGGTGGGCTATGTCTGGGCGGACGAGCCAAGGGCCACCGCCGCCGCCGTCCTCACCGGCGTCGGCGCCGGCACCCTTCAGGCGGAGGCCGCGGCCCTGGCGGGCGCCTACTGGGCCGCTCGCGAGCAGTTCGGCTTCGGCACGGCGGTCGGGACCATCGCCGAATGCGTGGAGCGCGCCATCGCCAGCCCGCGGCGCCCCTTCGTCATCGCTGACTCGGGGGACAATCCCACTGGCGGCGGCGTCGGCGATCGGCCCGACGTGCTCAGGGAGCTGCTACGCCGCGGGGCGGCGGCGATCCTGGCTGGCATAGCCGACCGCCCGGCTGTCGAGCTGGCCTACGCCGTCGGTGTCGGCGGCCGCTTCAGCGGCGAGGTCGGCGCCGCACTCGACCCATCCGGCGGGCCGCCGGCCCGGATCGAAGGTGAAGTGGTGTTCCTGGCCGAAGTTGGAGATCCCGCCGAGCGGCAGGCGGTGGTCAGGGTCGGCGGCGTCTTGCTCGTCCTCACCGCCAGGCGCCGCCCGTTCCATCACCTGCGCGACTTCACCGCGCTGGGCCTGGATCCCGCCAAGGCGGCGATCGTCGTGGTCAAGAGCGGCTATCTCTCGCCTGAGATGAGCGCGCTGGCGGCGGACGACATGATGGCGCTTTCGCCCGGCGTGGTGGACCAGGATATCCGCCGGCTCCCGCGCCGCAGGAAGGCTGGGCCCGCCTGGCCCTTCGACCTCGACTTCGCCTGGACGCCGGCGGCGCGCTGCTCGGCCCGCCGGCCGCCGGGATGACGGGCATCAGCGCCAGCGCGCCGGTGGCGAGCGTGCGGCGGCTGTCGGCCGAGTTAGCGGCCGGCCGCGGCGCAGTCCCGCTGCTCGCGGACGTCAGCTTCGACATCGGCTCCGGCGAGACCGTGGCGCTGGTGGGCGAGTCCGGTTCGGGCAAGAGCCTCACCAGCCTGGCGATCATGCGGCTGCTGCCGCCCGCCGTCCGCATCGCCGGCGGCGAGATCCTGTTCCGCGGCCGGAACGGCGCGCCGGTCGACCTGGCCGCGGCCGACGAGCGGACGTTGCAGGCTGTGAGAGGCGCCGGTGTCGGCATGGTGTTCCAGGAGCCGATGACGGCCCTCAACCCCGCCTTCACCATCGGCTCGCAGATCGCCGAGACGATCCAGCTTCACCGGGGGGCGTCGAAGGCGCAGGCGTGGGGCGAGGCCGGGGAGCTGCTGGCCCAGGTGGGTATCGCCGAGCCCATGCGCCGCCTTCGCGAATTCCCGCATCAGCTCTCCGGCGGGATGCGCCAGCGCGTGGTGATCGCTATGGCCGTCGCCTGCCGCCCGGCGCTGCTGATCGCCGACGAGCCGACCACCGCGCTCGATGTGACTACCCAGGCGCAGGTCCTTGGCGTTCTGCGCGCGCTGCAGGCGGCGTCCGGCATGGGCGTCCTCTTCATCACCCACAACCTGGCGCTGGCCTCGATGGTCGCCGACCGGGTGCTGGTGATGTATGCGGGTCGGATCGTCGAGGCTGGCCCGGCCGCCTCCCTGCTGCAGGCGCCCAGGCACCCCTACACCCGGGCCCTGCTCGAGTGCCTGCCCACCCGCCATCTGCCGCGCGACCGCGCCGCCTGGGCGCCGCTGCCGACGATCGAGGGACCGCTCGCGCGCCCCGCGCAGGGCGCTGCCGGGTGCGCCTTCGCCCCGCGATGCGCGCTCGCCGCGGCCGCCTGCCGCGACAGCCCCACGCCTCTGCGCCCCCTGGAGGGCGGCGAGCGCCTGAGCCGCTGCCTGCGGGCGGAGGTCCTGTGACCGCGGCGGCGGGGGACGGGGGCGCGCCCTTGCTGCGCGTCGAGCGGTTGACCACCCATTACCGCGTGCGGCGCGGGGCGCCCGGCGCCTCGCGCCTCACCGCCGTGCGCGCGGTCGAGGACGTCTCGTTTACGGTCGAGCGCGGAGAGATGGTCGGCCTGGTCGGCGAGTCCGGGTCGGGCAAGAGCACGGTGGGCCGCAGCATCGCCCGGCTCGAGACCGCGACGTCTGGCCGGGTCGTCTTCGACGGCGAGGATGTGCTCGCTTTCGGAGAGGCGGCGCTCCAGCGCTATCGGCGCCGCATGCAGGTGATCTTCCAGGATCCGGCTTCCAGCCTCGATCCGCGGATGCGGGTGGGGGCCATCGTCGGCGAGCCGCTGGCGGTGCATCGCCTCGGAGACCGGGCGCAGCGCCGCGAGCGGGTGGAGGCGCTGTTACGGGAGGTCGGCCTCGGCCCGGACGCCCTGCGGCGCTACCCGCGCGAATTCTCCGGCGGACAGCGCCAGCGCATCGGCATCGCCCGCGCCCTGGCCGCCGGGCCCGACCTGATTATCGCCGACGAGCCGGTCTCGGCTCTGGACGTCTCGGTGCAGGCCCAGGTGATCAACCTGCTGCAGGCGCTGAGGCAAAGGTCCGGCCTGGCGCTGCTATTCATCTCGCACGACCTGCCGACCGTCGAGTTCCTCTGCGATCGGGTGGTCGTCATGTACCTTGGGCGGGTGGTGGAGATCGCGCCGGCGGCGGACTTCCAGCAGGCGGCGCGGCACCCCTATTCGCGGCGGCTCGCCAGCGATGCGCCACGCTTCGGCGTCCGGCTTGCGTCTCCCGGCGAGAGCGTGCAGGGGCCTCCGCCGGGCCTGTTGGCCCCGGCGGAGGGATGCGTGTTCCGCCCGCTTTGCCCGCACGCGATCGCCGCCTGCGGCCAGGCGCCCCCGGTCCTGACGCCGATGTCGCCCGGCCACGCCGTCGCCTGCATCCGAACGGAGCTTCTGTCATGACACGGGTCGAGATCTGCCTGGAGACGGTCCAGAGCCTGCGGGCGGCCAAGCTGGGGGGCGCCGACCGCGTGGAGCTGTGCGCCTCCCTGGCGGTGGGCGGCCTCACCCCGTCACCGGGCATGATGCGCTTCGCCGCCGAGCTCGGCGTCCCAACTCGCGTCCTGCTGAGACCCCGGGGCGGGACCTTCGTCTACGACGCGGACGAGATCGCCGTCATCGAGCGCGACATCGCCGCCGTGAAGGCCTTCGGCCTCGAAGGCGTGGTGATCGGCGCGGCCCTGCCCGACGACCGGCTCGACCGTGACGCGCTGGCCAGGCTCCTTGAGCGCTGCGAGGGCCTTGGCCGCACACTGCACCGGGCGTTCGACCGCACGCCCGATCCCTTCGATGCGCTGGAGCTGGCCATCGAGCTCGGCTTCGACCGCGTCCTCACCTCGGGCCAGGCGCCTCTGGCGATGGACGGCGCCGACCTGCTCGAGCGGCTGGTCGCGGCGGCGGCGGGGCGCATCGTCATCCTGCCGGCCTGCGGTATCGACGCCGAGAATGTCGGCGCCCTGGTCGCCGCCACCGGCGTCGAGGAGGTGCACGCCACCTGCACCGATCAGGTCGAAGGCCCACCCGATCCGGGCAAGTTCGGCTTCGGCTACCCGCCCGTCAGCGCGACGCCTCAGGCTGTCGAGACCCTGGTCCGCAACGCGCGGAACTCCAGCGCGCGCAGAGGCCGCACAGCGGCCGGCTGATCGAGCCTAGTGCGCCTCGTCCCAGCTGCGGGCGGCGCGCGCCTCGACCAGAAGCGGGACGCTGATCATCGCGGCGGGTTCGGCGGCGCGCTCCATGACCTTGCGGGCGACTTCGCAGACGGCGTCGGCCTCGGCTTCGGGGGCCTCGAACACCAGTTCGTCGTGGACCTGCAGCAGCATGCGCGCGTGGAGCCCCGCAGCTTTCAGGGCCGGGGGCATACGGATCATCGCCCGCCGCATGATGTCGGCGGCGGCGCCCTGGATCGGGGCGTTGATCGCCGCGCGCTCGGCGAACTGCCGCTCGCCTACGCTCTTGGACTTGATCATCGGGATGTTCACCCGCCGCCCGAACAGGGTGGTGACATAGCCCTGCGCGCGCACGGTGGCCCGCATGCCGTCCATGTAGGCGCGGATGCCGGGGAAGCGCTCGAAGTAGGTCTTGATGTAGGCCCCGGCCTCCTCCTGCGGGATGCTGAGCTGGTTCGAAAGGCCGAAGGCCGAGATGCCGTAGATGATGCCGAAGTTGATCGCCTTGGCCCGGCGCCGCGTCTCGGAGGGCATGCCTTCCACAGGCACGCCGAACATCTCCGAGGCGGTCATGGCGTGGATGTCCAGGCCTTCCTGGAAGGCGCGCTTGAGCTGGGCGATGTCGCCGATGTGGGCCAGCAGGCGCAGCTCGATCTGGCTGTAGTCGGCGCTGATCAGCAGATGGCCGGGTTCGGCGACGAAGGCGGCGCGGATCTTGCGGCCTTCCTCGGTGCGCACCGGGATGTTCTGCAGGTTGGGGTCTGACGAAGAGAGCCGCCCCGTGGTGGTTGAGGCGAGGGCGAAGGAGGTGTGCACCCGGCCCGTGCGCGGGGAGACCGCGGCGGTCAGGGCCTCGGTGTAGGTGCCCTTGAGCTTGGAGAGCTGGCGCCAGTCAAGCAGGGTGCGCGGCAGGTCGTGGTGGAGGGCGAGGTCATCCAGCACGCCCGCATCGGTGCTCCAGGCGCCGGTGGCCGTGCGCTTGCCGCCGGGCAGGGCGAGCTCGCCAAACAGGATGTCGCCGATCTGTTTGGGGCTGCCGAGGTTGAAGGGCCGGCCAGCGAGGCGGTGCGCGGTCTCCTCCAGAGCGGCCATGCGCATGGAGAAGTCGTGCGAGAGGCGGCGCAGGGTGTCGGGATCGATGCGAACCCCCTCGCACTCCATGCGCGCCAGCACCGCCGGCATCGGCCGCTCGAGGGTCTCGTAGACGTTGAGCAGGCCTTCGCGCGCCAGGCGCGGCCGCAGCGTCAGCCACAGGCGCAGGGTGACGTCTGCGTCCTCGGCCGCGTAGGAGGTCGCCGGCGCCAGCAGCACGTGCCTGAAGCTCTTCTGCGCCTTGCCGTTTCCGGCCACCTGCTTGAAGGTGATCGGCTCGTGGCCCAGCCAGAGCTTGGCAAGCTCGTCCATGCCGTGGCCGTGCAGGCCCGCCTCCAGCACATAGGAGATCAGCATGGTGTCCTCGATCGGACCGACGTCGACGCCGTAGCGGGAGAGGACGGCGATGTCGTACTTCGCGTTCTGGCCGACCTTGAGGACCGCAGGGTCTTCCAGCAGGGGCTTGAGGCGCGCGATCGCATCCTCGAGCGGGATCTGGGCGAGGTCGGCGGCGGCCTCCAACTCCAGTCCATCTTCGCCGCAGTGGCCGACCGGGATGTAGCAGGCCTCGCCCGGCGCGACGGCCAGGGAGACGCCGCACAGGTCGGAGTTGGCGGAGGAGAGGTCGTCGGTCTCGGTGTCGAAGGCGACGATCCCCGCCTCCCTCGCCCGCACGATCCAGGCGTCGAGTGTGGCGACGTCCCGCACGCAGACATAGCCCGCGGTGTCGACCGGGGGCATTTCTGCGATCGTCGGCGCGGCGGGCGCGGGCGCAGGTTCCGGCGCCTTGAGGCCCGTGGCCTCGCCCACGCGCCGGGCGAGGGTGCGGAACTCCATCGCCGTGAGGAATTCACCCAGCGCCTTGGGCTCCGGCGCGGCGACCTCCAGTTTATCGAGGGCCTCGGGGAGCGGCGTCTCGCAGTCGAGCTTCACCAGCTCGCGCGAGAGGCGGATCTGATCGGCGAACTCGATCAGGGTCTCGCGACGCTTCTGCTGCTTGATCTCGCCGGCGCGCGCCAGAAGGCTCTCGAGGTCGCCATATTCGGTGATCAGGGCCGAGGCGGTCTTGATCCCGATGCCTGGGGCGCCGGGAACGTTGTCCACGGCGTCGCCACAGAGCGCCTGGACGTCGACCACCTTCTCCGGCAGCACGCCAAACTTCTCGATCACCTCGGGAATGCCGATGCGGACGTTCTTCATGGTGTCGAGCATCGACACCCGATCGCCCACCAGCTGCATCAGGTCCTTGTCTGAGGAGACGATCACCACCTCGCCGCCCTGATCGCGCACGTGGCAGGCGTAGGCCGCGATCAGGTCGTCGGCCTCGTAGCCCGGCAGCTCGAGGCAAGGGACGCCGAACGCGCGGGTTGCGTCACGCACCAGTGGGAACTGGGGGACGAGATCCGGCGGCGGCGGCGGGCGATGGGCCTTGTAGTTTGCGTAGAGCTGGTTGCGGAAGGTCGACTCGGAGTGGTCGAACACAACCGCCAGGTGTGTCGGCGCGTCGGGCGCGGCCTTCATGTCCACCAGCAGCTTCCACAGCATGTTACAGAAGCCCTGCACCGCCCCGACCGGCAGGCCGTCGGACTTGCGCGTCAGGGGCGGCAGGGCGTGGAAGGCGCGGAAGATGAAGCCCGAGCCGTCCACAATGTAGAGGCGCACAGCCGGCCCATCCTGGGTCGGAGCGCGCGGAATCTCGTCCAGGGTCTGTGGAGCGTCGAGCGTGTCGGTCATCGATGGGCAAGATAGGGCCGCAAAGGGCGGAGGTCACGTGCGCGAGGAAGCCCGAAGCCCCACCGCGCAGGTCCGCCGGAGTCCGAGGCTGTGAACTATCCGCGCGCTCGCCCCCTAAAACTCGTCATGGCCGGCCTCCGTGCCGGCCACCCATCGATCGGCTGTGCGGGCGCTCGCATTGACCGCGCCGGGCGGCGCGGTCACGGCGCGTCGAACGGCCCAGTCGTTCCATCCGTCTTGGCCGC
>DASXGR010000216.1:0-25337 GCA_036488935.1 Caulobacteraceae bacterium
CAATGATCAGCGGCGCTATCCGCTCCCAATCAGCGTCGCTCAGCACCAGGCGATCCATCACACCCAAAACGGCCTCCAAAAGGCAGTCTTGAATCACGCTTCGCCGTCAGCCGGAATCCCTAGAGTCCACACGACCTAGGGCGCGGGGCCTTTTCGTTCAGTTGACGGTGGCGCGCCCGATATATCCAGCCCCTCGTGGCCGGCGCCGACACGGATCACTGATCCGTCGGCGAAGTCGCCGGCCAGCAGCTTGCGGGCGATGGGATCGATCAGCTCCTTCTGGATCACGCGCTTGAGCGGCCGCGCGCCGTAGACGCTGTCGTAGCCGCGCTCCGCCAGCCAGTGCTGGGCCTGGCCGTCCAGGTCGAGCGTCATGCGCCGGTTCTCGAGCAGCTTCTCCACCCGCCGGAGCTGGATGCGCACGATGGAATCCATCTGCTCGCGTCCCAGGCGCTTGAACAGGATGATGTCGTCGATCCGGTTCAGGAATTCGGGCCGGAAATGCTTGCGCACCACGTCCATCACCAGATGGCGCACGGTGTCGGTCTCCTCGCCCTCTCCCTGCGCCGCCAGGAACTCCGAGCCCAGGTTCGAGGTCATCACGATAAGCGTGTTGCGGAAGTCGACTGTCCGCCCCTGGCCGTCGGTCAGGCGCCCCTCGTCGAGCACCTGCAGCAGGACGTTGAAGACGTCCGGGTGCGCCTTCTCCACCTCGTCGAAGAGCACGACCTGATAAGGCCGCCGGCGCACCGCCTCGGTGAGGGCGCCGCCCTCGTCGTAACCGACATAACCGGGAGGGGCCCCGATCATCCGGCTGACCGAGTGCTTCTCCATGTACTCGCTCATGTCGAGACGGGTGATGGCCGACTCGTCGTCGAATAGGAACTCGGCGAGCGCCTTGGTCAGCTCTGTCTTTCCCACGCCGGTGGGGCCCAGGAACAGGAACGAGCCGATCGGTCGGCTAGCGTCCTGAAGCCCGGCGCGGGCGCGGCGGACAGCGTCGGAGACCGCTTCGAGAGCCTCTTCCTGGCCGACGACGCGGCCGCGCAGGGCGTCTTCCATCCGCAGCAGCTTCTCGCGCTCGCCCTCGAGCATCTTCTCCACCGGCACGCCGGTCCACCGCGAAACCACGGCGGCGATCTGCTCGGAATCCACCACCTCGGGCGTGAGAGCGCCGTCGCCCGTCTTCTCCTCGTCGGCGAGACGCTTCTCCAGCATCGGGATCTCACCATAGGTGATCTCCGAGGCCCGCTGCAGATCGCCCCGCCGCTGGGCGGCTGCGAGCTCGGCGCGCAGGCGCTCGAGCGCCTCGCGAGCCTGGGCCGCCTGCCCCACCTTCTCCTTCTCCGCCTTCCAACGCGCGGTCATTTCGGCCGACCGCCCTTCCAAATCGTCGAGCTCCTCCTCCAGCTTCTCCAGACGCTGGCGGGAGGCGGCGTCAGTCTCCTTGGACAGAGCCTCTCGCTCGATTTTCAGCTGGATCACCCGCCGGTCGATCTCGTCGAGCTCCTCGGGCTTGGAATCGACGGCCATGCGCACACGGCTCGCCGCCTCGTCGATGAGGTCGATCGCCTTATCCGGGAGGAAACGGTCAGCGATGTAGCGGTTGGAGAGGGTCGCCGCGGCGACGATGGCCGCGTCTGAGATGCGCACGCCGTGGTGCGTCTCATACTTTTCCTTCAGCCCCCGCAGGATCGAGATAGTGTCCTCGACCGTGGGCTCGCCCACGAAGACCGGCTGAAAGCGCCGGGCCAAGGCCGCGTCCTTTTCGACGTGCTTTCGGTACTCGTCGAGAGTGGTGGCGCCCACGCAATGTAGCTCGCCCCTCGCAAGGGCTGGCTTGAGGAGATTGGAGGCGTCCATCGCCCCGTCGGATTTCCCGGCGCCGACGAGGGTGTGCATCTCGTCGATGAAGAGAATGATCGAGCCTTCGGCCGCGGTGACTTCGTTGAGTACCGCCTTCAGCCGCTCCTCGAACTCTCCCCGGTATTTGGCCCCTGCAATCAGGGAACCCATGTCGAGCGCGAGCAGCTTCTTGTCCTTCAGGCTCTCGGGCACGTCGCCGTTGACAATGCGCTGGGCGAGGCCTTCGACGATCGCGGTCTTGCCGACGCCGGGTTCACCGATCAGGACGGGATTGTTTTTCGTGCGACGCGCCAGGACCTGGATCGTCCGCCGGATTTCTTCATCGCGGCCGATCACAGGGTCCAGCTTCTGGTCCTTCGCCTGCTGCGTCAGATCGCGGGCATAGCGTTTCAGCGCCTCATAGCCTTCCTCCGCCGAGGCGCTATCGGCGGTGCGCCCCTTGCGCATGACCTTGGCGGCCTCTTCCAGCGCACCGACCTTGGCGCCGGCGCTGCTGAGGATCTTCGCGGCGTCCCCGCCGTCCTTGGCCAGGGCGATGAGCAGGCGCTCAGTGGTCACGAAGGCGTCGGACGCAGCCTTCGCATCCTGTTCGGCTGTGGCGAAAACCCGCGCGAGGTCCGGCTTCATGTAGAGCTGCGCGCTACCGCCCTCGACCTTGGGGGCCTTGTCGAGCAGGGCGTCCACGGCGGCGTCGGCGGCGTCGGGACGCCCGCCCGCCTGCTGGATGAGCGCGCGCGCGAGGCCGTCCTTCTCTTCCAGCAACACCTTCAGCAGGTGCTCCGGCCCCATCTGTTGATTGCGTCGCGCCAGGGCGAGCGACTGCGCGGACTGGATCGCCTGCTTGGCGCGGTCCGTGTAAATGTCCAGGTTCATCAGGGTCCCCGAAACGAATGGCCCTCCCCATTTAGTGTTGCGCTTATGCCACACAAGAGCGGGGCCGACGGGTAGGGCCGGAGAACTCCAGCGAGCCAACGGGCGTTACCGATCCCGCTAGACGGATCGGTGATGGCGGTGATCGACAAGCGACCCAAGGGTGTGCTGGCTGTGGGGTGGGCTTGCTTCGAATGCGCGGCGACAGGCCGGCCGGAACATCGACCAACATCCGTCGACTATCCCGATGAGGTCGTTCGCCGGTTCCCTTTCAAGGCCGGAGGCGGGCTGGGCTGGACGCTATCTGCGCTCACGAGCCCCCGAAGCGAGGCCGCCCCGTGGAAGATCGTGGTGATCACGGGCTCACCCTCCTGGGCCGAATACTGGGCCCCGGTTCTGGCCCAGCTTCCCCAGAACCGCGAGATGATCGTCGTGGACCGGCCCGGCTTCGCTTGCAGCGAGCCGGAGACCTGCGTCCTCGACCTCACGGTCCAGGCGTGCGCCCTCGCGCCGCTTTTGGCGACAAGGCGAGGGCAGAAGCTTCTGCTGGTCGGACAATCCTACGGCGCCGCCATCGCCACCCTGATGGCGCGGGCAAGCGCCCGCACTCTGGGCGGCCTTGTCCTGCTTTCGAGCTATCTCGGTGAGCCGGGGCCCACAGCGAGGTGGCTGGTGAGCGCGGGCTCGCGGATGGGCGCTCTGATCCCCCGCGACCTGCGCAACGCCGTGATGGAGATCAGCCACCAGCCTCGCCAGCTGGCTCTGATGCGCGACGCACTGCCTCAGCTCAAGGCGCCGATCCACGCAATCCATGGCGAAGAGGACGACTTTGCGCCCATCGAGGCGGCGCGGCGTCTTGCGGAGGAGGCCCGCACGCGCCGGCCGATCCGTTTCGTGCCGACACCCGGCGCTAATCACTTCCTCAATGACGGCCCGGCCGAGATGGTCATTGAGATCCTGGAGTCGTGCATTCCCGCGCCCCGCAAGTCGTTCAGCCTGAGCTGGCCACGCCTTACGCCGCCGCTGCCTGCAACCCGCGCGCTGCGGGTTACCTGAAGCAGATCAGGTCAGGCCTGATCCTCGGGAGTCTCAGTCTGTTCCTGCTGGGCGGCCGCCGCGGCGGAAGTCCGGCGCCGCCGGGGGCGACGTTCCTCGCCCTCGGGACGCGGCTCGCGCGTCCTCGGCTGAAGGAAGGCCGGAGCATGGCTTACCTCGCCATCGTCGGCGCGGAGGATGGGGGCGGGCTCAGATGCAACCGACGTCAGGGGCGTGGCCTCGGGCTCGACGACGCCAAGCGGATCGGCCTCGCCCCGCTCCGGGCGTTCGGCGCGCTCGGGCCGCGGTCCACGATCCTCACGCTGAAACCTCGGGCGATCGTCCCGCGGTCCCCGCGGTCCGCGCTCGTCACGCGAACGCTCCTGACCGAAGCGTTCCGACTGGCCGCGATCGCCGAACGAGCGCTCGCCCTGGCCGCGGTCGCCGCGGAAGCCTTCGTCGCGATCACGCGCCCGGGCTTCGCCCTGGCGGAAATCACCTTGCCGGAACTCACCCTGCCGGTTCTCATCGCGCCGGTTTTCGACCCGGTAACCGCGGTCGCCCTCGAAGCCTTCGGACGCCTCGCCCTCGGCTTCCTGCTCGACGGCTTCCGCGGCCGGCGGCTCTTCCTCGAAGTCGATATCGAAGCCGGATACGAACTGATCCCGGCCGATGATTTCGGCCACCGGGCGTTGCGGCTGCATCGCACGCATCACCCGGAAATAGTGCTCGGCGTGCTGGAGGTAATTCTCCGCGAGCACCCTGTCGCCGGACGTCGTCGCGTCTCGGGCGAGCTGCTGATACTTCTCATAGACGTGCTGGGCCGCGCCCCGCACCTTCACGCCTTCGGGGCCATTCGAGTCGAAGGCGCGGTTGGCGTTGTGCTGCGGCTTGCCGCCCCCGCCACCGCCATTGCGGTTGCGGTTGCGCTGCCGCTTCATGCCCTTGAAATCTCTCATGTCGGTCGACCTGTAGGGGTACGCGGCCGGTCAATCCGGCCTGCGCGGAAGGCGCATCGCCCTACAGAGGGCGATTCGCGGGTAAAGTGACGTAGGACCTCTCGCTTACGTCTGGCTCCGTCTCCACGGACCTTCGAAAACCAGGTGGCGAACGCGGCCGTTCCTCGCCGGGCTCCGTGGGAGCCGCTGCGCGCGCGCCGTTCAGCGCAAGCGCAGGCACTGTCCTAGGACAAAGTGGAGACGTGCGCCGTCTACCTGTCCGACGGCGATTTGTCCAAGGCTTTCTTAAAGCCCCAGACCACCCGCTCTCGGTCGCCCAGATCGTTTCGCACGCTCACCAGCACAGCCCCGCCTTCGGAGAACAGAGCCGCGACCTCGGGCGCCTGACCGACGCCGACCTCGACGCCAAATAGGCCTCCCGGACGCAGAGCGCCCAGGATCTGCGGGGCGAGAGTCCGATAGGCGTCCAGTCCATCGGCGCCGCCGTCCAACGCCAGTCGCGGTTCGTGGTCGCGCACTTCCGGCTCAAGACCGGCGATGTCGCCCGAGCGAATGTACGGCGGATTGGAGACGACCACGTCGAAGGACTCCGATTCGAGGCCGGCGGCCCAGTCCCCCCGCATCAGCGCCGTGCGCGGGGCGAGCCCCAGATTGGCGGCATTCTCCCGCGCCACCGCGAGCGCCTCCTCCGAAACATCCACCCCCAGCCCGACAGCATTCGGTCGCTCCGCCAGGATCGCCAGGAGTATCGCTCCTGACCCGACGCCGAGATCGAGCACCCGGACCGGCCTGTCGAGAGGGATCTCCGGCAGGAGCACATCGAGCAGGGTTTCGGTCTCAGGCCGCGGCGTCAGGACATCTGGCGTCACACGCAGCAGGACCTTCCAGAACCCCTTCGATCCCAGGATGTGGGCCACCGGCTCGCGCCGGGCGCGCCGCTCGACGAGCGCCGCCAGTTGCGCCGATTGCTCGTCGCTCAGAGGCCTGTGGGGGTCGGTGAGGATGTCCGTTCGCGAAGCCCCGGAGGCGGCCTCCACAAGAAGCCGCGCGTCGATCGCGGGGCTGTCGACGCCTGCCGATTCCAGGCGTCGCCTGGCGCCGGTCCAGGCCGAGACGAGGGTATCTGCGATGGGGCCTATTCCGCAGCTTGCAGCGGCGCGGCCTCGGACTTGGCGGCTTCAAGCTCCGCCGCGCGCGCCTCGACGAGCTCGACAATGTGGTCGACCATGCTCGCGTTGTCCTGCTTGTGGTCGGGACGCCCCGCCACATAGACCATGCCCGCACCCTTGCCCCCGCCGGTGAAGCCAAGATCGGTCATCAGGGCTTCGCCCGGGCCATTCACCACGCAGCCAATGATCGACAGGCTCATGGGCGTGCTGATGTGCTTCAGCCGGTCCTCGAGCTCCGCCACCGTGTCGATCACGTTGAAGCCCTGCCGCGCGCAGGACGGACAGGCGATGATGTTCACGCCGCGGTGGCGCAGGCCGAGCGACTTGAGCATGTCGAAGCCGACCTTGATCTCCTCCACCGGGTCGGCGGCGAGGGAGACGCGGATGGTGTCGCCGATCCCCGCCCACAGCAGGCTGCCCATGCCGATCGACGACTTGATCGTCCCGGTCCGCAGAGGACCGGCTTCGGTGATGCCCAGGTGAAGCGGACAGTCGATCGCGTCCGCCAGCATCTGGTAGGCGGCCACGGTCATGAAGAGGTCCGAGGCCTTCACGCTGATCTTGAATTCGTGGAAGTCGTGGTCCTGGAGGATGCGCGCGTGGTTGAGGGCGCTCTCGACCATGGCCTGCGGGCAGGGCTCGCCGTAGCGCTCGAGCAGCTCGCGCTCGAGCGAGCCGGCGTTCACGCCGATCCGCATCGAACAGCCGTGATCGCGCGCAGCCTGGATGACCTCCTTCACGCGCGCTGCGGAGCCGATGTTGCCCGGATTGATCCGCAGGCATGCGGCGCCCGCCTGAGCCGCCTCGATGCCGCGCTTGTAGTGGAAGTGGATGTCCGCCACGAGCGGAACGCTCACCGCCTTGGCGATGGTCTTGAAGGCGGCTGTCGCGTCCTCATCGGGGCATGACACCCGGACGATGTCAGCGCCCGCTTCCTCGAGTTGGCGGATCTGGTTGATCGTCGCCGCCGCGTCGCCGGTGACGGTGTTGGTCATCGACTGCACGGTGATCGGGGCGTCGCCGCCCACGGGCACGGAACCCACGTGGATCTGGCGGGACCGGCGGCGGTCGATCGCGCGCCAGGGACGGACATGGGTGTGATCTTGGGCGGTCATGGCAGCCTAGGATAAGTATGATCGGCGTTTCGCCCAAGCCGCCGCAGTGGATTTTCTCAACCCGCCAGGAGCTTGGAGACCGGGGTCTGCGGCCGCACGAGCACGCCGCGCAGCGTCCCACCGAGGAAGACCTGGACGGCGCCAGGGGATCCGGCGTCCACCGTGAGACCATCCATCGTGGGAGCGCGCCACGCCTCGCCGGCGGCGAGCTGGCGGCCAAAATAGACCGTTCCGTCGGGGCCATGGACGATCAGGGTGGTCGGCGAACGCGCCTGAAGGATGAGCCCGTCGTTCGAACCGGACGCGCCATAGATTGCGCCGATCGCCTTGAAGGGCGCGGCTGGCTGCGCCGCGGGCGCCAGCAGCGCCTGGGACGCGCTCTGGGCAGGCGCAGGCGCTGGCGTCGACGATCCGTCGGGATCTGGAAGGCCGGGCGTCTCGTAGCGAGGCGGCGAGCTCGCCTCGGGCGGCGTGGGCGGCGGCGCCCCCACCGCGACAGGCCCCGACGCCGCGTTGATCGTGACAGGCGGAGGCGGGAGATTGCGCAGGGGCTGCGCCTCGGCGTGACGCCAGATGTTCCAGGCCACCACCGCCATAACGACGAGGCAAGCGACGAAGCCCATGATTCGCGGGGCGACCGGCTTCGGGCGCTCAACGCCGATGGGCGGCTTTAAGTCGTCGACGACCGCCGGCGCTTCGGCGCGGAAACGCGCGACCACCGCGTCTGCATCCAGGCCCAGCGCCATGGCATAGGCGCGCACATAACCGATGACGAACGGCCGCGCAGGGAGCGCTTTGAAGTCGAACGCCTCGATGGCGACGATGTACCCCGTGCGTACCCGTGTGGCGGAGGCGATGTCTTCGACAGCGAGGTCAAGCGAAAGGCGCGCAGCAGCCAGCGCGGCCCCGAGCGGCAGTTGTTCACTGAGTCGGACCGGCGTGGGCCGAAGCGATTCCAGGCCATCGTCCGCCGGGCGGACGTGGTTACCGACTTCGACGTCGCCTGTATCCAGCGGCATGTCGATCGTCTCCCGTCGCTTCCGCGACGTAACTCTAGTCGTGTTGGGGCCTAGAACGCCTGTCCGTTCCAAGCGGTCCCTAACAGCCGAAACCCGTACATTCAATGACCTAGAAGGAAACTGCGATCTTTCGCCCCAGAGCCTCGATCTCCCCGCGGATCGAGCTGGCGCCGCTGGCGAGAAGACCGGCAAGACCTCGGCGCGCGGCCTCGCGATCGGCCGACAGGACCATCTGCTTGACCGGCCCCAACCCTCCCGGCGGCATGGAGAGTCGGTCGTAGCCGAGGGCTATGAGGGCGAAGGCTTCCAGCGGGCGACCGGCGATTTCGCCGCACACCGAGACCGGCGTGCCGCTCTGGGCGCAGGCCTCACGGATGTCGCGAAGGACGCGAAGGAACGGGGGGGACAGCGGGTCATAGCGGTCAGCCACCCTCGGATTGCCTCGATCGGCCGCGAACAGATACTGCTGTAGGTCGTTCGTCCCCACCGACACGAAGTCGGCAAGCGGCAAGAGCGCGTCGAGGTGGAAGACGATGGCCGGAGCCTCGATCATGGCGCCGACCTCGAGCCGGGAGGGTGCGGCGCGACCGCGCCGGATGGCCCAGGCGACTTCACGATCCACCAGCGCCCGGGCGGCGCGGAACTCATCGACGCTGCTCACCAGAGGGAACATCACCCGCAGCGGCCTGCCGTTCGCCGCTGAGATCAGGGCCCGCAGTTGCGGCCGCAGAAGGGCCGGCCGGTCGAGACCCATCCGCACGGCCCGCCAGCCGAGCGCCGGATTGTCCTCACGCTCCGCCTGCAGGTAGGGCAACACCTTGTCCCCGCCCAGGTCCAAGGTGCGGAACGTCACACTGAGACCGCCGGCGGCGTCGAGCACGCGCGAATAGAGATCGGTCTGGGCGGACAACCCCGGGAGGTCATCCGAAACCATGAACTGGAATTCGGTTCGGAACAGGCCGATTCCCTCGGCGCCCGTCTCGCGCAGGATGTCCAGGTCCACGGCCAGGCCCGCGTTCATCAGCAGCGTGATCTTGGCGCCGTCCCGGGTGAAGGCCGGGGTGTCGCGGAGCTTCGCGAACTGTGCGAGCCGCTCGGCTCGGGCCCCGATCCGCGCGGTGACCGCCTTCACGACGTCTGGCCGCGGGCGCAGGTAGGCCTCGGCCGTCTCGCCATCGACGATCACCGGATCGCCCTCGTTCACGCGATCGCGCAGTCCCTCGAGACGTCCGACGCACGGGATGTCGAGCGCCCGCGCCACGATCGCCGCGTGGCTTGCGGGTGAGCCCTCCTCCAGTAGCAGGCCCCGCAGCTTCGAGCGGTCGTATTCCAGCAGATCCGCGGGCCCCAGGCTGCGGGCGACGAGGATTGCATTGTCCGGCAGCCGGCGCGCCTTGGCGCCCTCGCCGGCCAGGTGACGCAGCAGCCGGTCGTTGAGGTCCTCCAGGTCGTGCAGACGCTCGCGCAGGTAGGAATCCCTCGCCTGACCGATCCCGGCGCGATGCTCCGAGCGGACACGTTCGACTGCGGCTTCGGCGGTGAGGCCTGAATGCACCGCGTCCTGGAGCGAGCGGTTCCAGCTGCGGCTATGCGCCAGCATCCGATAGGCTTCGAGGACATCGTAGGAGGGGCCGACGAGTCCCTCATGACCCTCGATCATCGCCTCGATCTGGGTCTGCAGGCTCGCGACGGCGTGGGCGAGACGGGATTCTTCTGCGGCCACGTCGTCCGCCAGGAGCCGCCCAACAGCCACAGGCGCCTCGTGCAGCACGGCTGAGCCGAATGCGAGGCCGTCAGAGAAACGGACACCCTTGAGCCGCTCCGATCGATGCGGCGCGATCTCAACGTCCTTGAGCTCCTCGCGCGAGAGCAGATCGCCGCCCGCGACCATCTCGGCCAGGACCATGGCGATGATCTGCAGGTCCTCGACGTCGTCCTCGGCGTAGACCCGGCTGGCGCGGTTCTGGACCACCAGCACGCCGATCGCCCGTCCGCCGCGGAGGAGCGGAACGCCCAGGAAGGCATGGAACGGATCCTCGCGAGTCTCCGGGCGGTAGGAGAAAGCCGGGTGGCTGGCGGCGTCGGAGAGGTTGAGCGGGCGGCCCAGACGCATGATCTCGCCGACCAGCCCCTCCCCAGGCTTGAGCTGCGTGACGTGGACGGCGCCGGGATCGAGGCCCTCTGTCGCGAACAGCTCCATCTCGCCTGACGCGCGACGCAGGTAGATCGAGCACACCTCGGCGACCATCGAGGCGGCGATCGTCCGCACCACGGCCGTGAGCTTGGACTGGGTCGGACCGGGCGCGCCCATGGTCTCGCGAATCTGCCGAAGCAGAGTGCGGGGACCCCGGATCGCGAGCGCAGGCGTGGGCATGAATCTGCCAGCGTAAGACGAGGGACGCGGCCCCCATGAATTGAGAAGCGCGCCTATAGCAGGTTTTCGCGGAGGCGAGGCGCGAGGCCGCACAAGGCGCGCCGCACACGCCGCTTCGGCTCGTGATATGGCCAAGCTCGACGCGTTCGGGGCATGGATTGGCGGGGAACCCAACAATGGCAGGCCGGTGGAGACTGTTCGCGCTCGGCTGGGCGCTGGTCCTGGCGGGTGGGCTGCTCGCCCACCTCGTGCAGACGGCCGGCGGCGGCGTGCGGGTGGAGGACGTCCGCTATCGCGGCGCCGCGGGCGAGACGTTGTCGGCCCTCCTCTACGTCCCGCCCAGTGCGAACCGGGCGCGCCCCGCGCCGGCCGTGATGGTCAGTCACGGCTATATCAACACCCGCGAGATGCAGGGGCCGTTCGCTATCGAGCTGGCTCGGCGAGGCTATGTCGTCCTGGCTATCGACATGGCGGGCCATGGCTACAGTGGCGGCTGGGTCGGCCTTGACGACGCGGGTGGGCCCGACGGCCTGCGCTATCTGCAGTCGCTGCCATTCGTGGACCGCTCACGGATCGCCCTGGAGGGTCACAGCATGGGCGGGGTCGCCGTCGTGGGCGCGGCTATCGCTCAACCCGGCGGCTACCGGAGCATGGTGCTGGAGGGCTCAACCACCCCTGAACCCGGCCAGGTCGGAGCGGGCGGTCCGAGCTTCCCACGCAACGTCGAGGTGGTCTTCGGCCGCTATGACGAGTTCGCGCCCCTCATGTGGCGCAAGGCTCGCGGCGCGGACGTGGGATCCTCGCCCAAGCTGGAAACTCTGTTCGGTACGCGCGGCCCTGTTATCCCAGGACGCCTTTACGGGTCGATCGCGGACGGAACAGTCCGGCGTCTCGTGATTCCGCCGGTCATCCATCCCTGGGAGCATTTCTCGCGCGCTGGCGTCGCGGCGGCCGTCGACTGGATCCAGGCCACCGTTCCGGGCGCCGCCAATCCATTGCCTGGTTCAGATCAGATCTGGATGTGGAAGGAGGCGGGGACGTTACTCGCACTGGCCGGGTTCGTGGCGGTCGTCCTTGGCGCATGCAAGGGACTGACGTCGAGTCCGGCGCTCGGCTCGCTCACGCCCGGCGTCGGACAGCCCAGACCTCCGGTCGGCGGCGCGCGACCCGCTCCTGCGCGGTGGTGGCTCGCCTTCCTGCTCGCAGCAGCGATTCCGGCCCTCAGCTTCTATCCCCTGATGGGCGCCGGCTTCGCCTTTCTTCCGTCGCGCCTGTTTCCCGAGTGGGTGGCGAACCAGATCGTGGTCTGGGCTCTCGGCGTCGCGGCGCTCAGCCTCCTCGCCTATGTCCTGACCCGGCGCGGGCGAGCCCGCTTCACCGAAAGCGGGATCAAATCGGTCACCCTCGCAGTTCTCTGCGTCGCCTGCGGCTACGCGGCGCTGGCGCTTACGGACGCGCTGTTCAAAGTTGATTTCCGCTTCTGGATCGTCGGCCTAAAGCCGCTCGACTCCCGCCATGCCCTCTACGCCCTCGCCTACCTCCCCTTCTTCCTCGTCGTTTTTGTCCTGATGTCCCGCATCCTTCTCGCCAGCCTCGTCACATCAGTCCAAGGCCCGGCGACGCAGTACCTCGCCCTGGTGCTCGCGCCCTGCCTCGGCTTTGTCGTGCTGCTCGCCGTGCAGTATGCAACCCTTGGAGTCACAGGGCGCCTGCTGAGCCCGCGTGAGGCGCTGAACACCATCATCGCCATACAGTTCGTGCCCGTGCTGGCCTTTGTCGGGCTCGTCACGATCTTCGCCTGGCGCCACACGGGCGGCTATCTCGCCGGGGGTCTGATCTGCGCTCTGGTGGTGAGCTGGTACGTCACCTGCGGAACGGCGACCCACTGGCGCCCGGGCTGGACTCTGCCGAACTCCGCTGGCCTCTACCCTGCCAGGCCCGCGGCCGCGACGTCCCTGCACAGATGACAGCCACCGTCGCGCATCCCGACGGCCTGGCGACGCCTGCCCGCTGGTGGGCGGTCGCATCGGTCGGCCTGGCCCTGTTCATGACCGTGCTGGACAGCGCGATCGCCAATGTCGCCCTGCCCGTGATCGCGCGCGACTTCGGCGCGCCGCCGGCGGACTCGATCTGGATCGTCAACGCCTACCAGCTGGCGATCGTGACGACCCTGCTGCCCCTTGCCTCGATCGGCGAGAAGGTGGGCTTCCGGCGAGTCTACCTTGTGGGCCTTACGGTCTTCACAATCGCTTCACTCGCCTGCTCGCTGTCGCACAACCTTGGCCTCCTCACTGCGGCGCGCGCCCTGCAGGGCCTGGGCGCGGCCGGCGTGATGAGTGTGAACGGCGGACTGATCCGCTTCATCTGGCCCACGCGCATGCTCGGGCGCGGGATCGGCGTCAACGCCATGGTCATCTCGATCTCGGCTGCGGTCGGACCGAGCGTCGCCTCGGCCATCCTCGCGCTTGGCCCATGGCCCTGGCTGTTCGCCGTGAATATCCCTGTCGGGCTGGCGGCGCTGGCGCTCGCCTCGCGCGCCCTCCCGGACAATCCCAAATCGGGCCGCCCGTTCGACTGGGTGAGCGCCCTGCTGAACGCAGCGACCTTTGGCCTGATCATCTTTGGCGTAGACGTGATCAGCCGCACGCGATCGACGATCAGCGGCGCGCTCGAGCTGGCCGGCGGCCTGCTGTTCGGTTTTATCCTCGTCCGCCGCGAATGGCCGATGCGCCGGCCGCTGGTGCCTTTTGACCTCCTGCGCGACCGCATCTTCACCCTGTCGGTGGCGACCTCTATCGCCTCGTTCGCGGCCCAGCTCCTCGCCTTTGTCTCCTTGCCCTTCCGGTTCGAGAACACCCTCCACTACAGTCAGGTGCAGACCGGGCTGTTGATGACCCCATGGCCGGTGGCCGTGGGCGTGCTGGCGCCGATCTCCGGATGGCTTTCGGACCGGCTGTCTACGGCCGTGCTCTGTGCGATCGGACTGGTGCTGCTGGCGAGCGGCCTGTTCGCGCTCGCCTATCTGCCCGCGCACCCGACGATCCTCGATATCGGCTGGCGCATGGCCCTCTGCGGGGCGGGCTTTGGGATATTCCAGGCGCCCAATAACCGCATGATGCTCTCTTCGGCCCCGCGCGAGCGGGCCGGCGCCGCCGGCGGCATGCTGGGCACCGCACGACTCACCGGCCAGACGTCGGGCGCGGTGATGACGGCGATCTTCTTTCAGGCCTTCGCGGCCCGCGGCGAGATCATCGCCCTGGAGGTCGCCGGGGCGCTGGCGATCGTCGCTGCGGTGTTCAGCCTGCTTCGCGCCGGAAAGCGCGCGGAACCTCAGACCTTGTCCAGTCCGTAGGCGGAGTGGAGGGCTCGAACGGCGAGCTCGGTGTAGGCCGCCTCGATCAGCACGCTGATCTTGATCTCGGAGGTCGAGATCACCTGGATGTTGACGCCCTTCTCGGCCAGCGCCCCGAACATGGTCTTGGCGACGCCCGCGTGGCTGCGCATGCCCACGCCGATGACCGAAACCTTGGCCACGTCCTCGTCCACGGCGACGTCGGCAAAGCCGATCTTGTCCTGGGCCTGACGGACGATCTCGACCGCCCGCGTGGCGTCGCGCTTGCCCACTGTGAACTCCATATTCGCCGCGCCCTCGCTGCGGGCGTGGCTCTGGACGATCATGTCCACGTTCACGTTCGCGTCGGCGAGCCGGCCGAAGATCTCCGACGAGACACCCGGATGATCGGGCAGGCCGAAGAGACTGATCTTTGCCTCGTCCCGGCTGAAGGCGACGCCGCTCACAATGCGCTTTTCCACGATCTCCTCCTCGTCGCAGACGATGGTCCCGGCCCCGTCGCTCTCACCTGGTTCCAGAAAGCTCGAGAGCACCCTCACCCGCACGTTGTGGGCCATGGCCATCTCGACCGAGCGCGTATGGAGAACCTTGGCCCCCAACGACGCCATCTCCAGCATTTCTTCGTAACTGATCCGCTCGATGCGGCGGGCCTTGGCCTCGATCCGGGGATCGGTGGTGTAGACGCCGTCCACGTCGGTGTAGATGTCGCACACCTCGGCGCCGACAGCCCCTGCGATCGCCACGGCCGTCGTGTCGGAGCCGCCGCGCCCAAGTGTGGAGAGCCGGCCATCGCGGGTGACACCCTGGAAACCGGCGATCACGGCCACCTCCCCGCGGTCCAGAGCCTCACCCAGCCGCTCGGGCGGGATCTCGTCGATGCGAGCCTTCCCGTGAGCTTCGTCCGTCAGAATCGGGATCTGCCAGCCCAGCCAGCTACGCGCCGGAACGCCCATGTTCCGAAGCGTCATCGCGAGCAGCCCAGCCGTCACCTGCTCGCCGGAGGCGACCACGGTATCGTACTCGTCATCCGACGTGACCAGGCTCTCGGTCGCGGCGCCCGCCGCGTCGGTCCACGCGACCAGCTCGTTGGTTTTGCCCGCCATGGCCGAGACGACAACCGCCACCGGGCGATGCGCAGCCTCGGCGGCCACCAGCCGCGCCACGCGCCGGATGCGCTCAATATCAGCGACCGAGGTGCCGCCGAACTTCATGACCAGACGGGACAAGGCTTCAGACCATGGGCTCAATCAGGCCGGCCTCTCTAGCGATGCTGTTGCGCCTGCACAACCGAGCCTTTCGCCCTTGTCGTCGCGCCGTTGACCGCGCGACGCTTCCGGTCCAGCACTCGATCCATGTCCGCCCCGTCGAGCGTTGATCCAGCCGAGGTCGAACGGTTCTCCGCTATCGCGGAGGCTTGGTGGGACCCGAAGGGCGAATTCGCGCCCCTGCACCGGCTCAACCCCACCCGCCTGGCCTTCATCCGCGAGACGGCGCTGCGCCATCTGGGCCGCGACGGCCGTGAACGCGCGCCCTTCGCGGGGTTGCGGTTGCTCGACGTAGGCTGCGGCGGTGGATTGCTTTGCGAGCCCATGGCGCGGCTCGGGTTTCAGGTGACCGGCGTCGACGCCTCGGAACGCAACATCACCATCGCTCAGACCCACGCCGAGCAGTCCGGCCTGGAGATCGACTACCGCGCCGCCACCGTGGAGGCGCTCGTCGGCGCGGGGGAGCCTTCGTTCGACGTGATCCTCAACATGGAGGTCATCGAGCACGTCGCCGACCCCGCAGTCTTCCTGCGCGACAGCGTGCGCCTATTGGAGAACGGCGGCGTGATGATCCTGGCCACCCTCAACCGCACCGCCGCGTCACTCGCCCTGGGCAAGATCGCCGCCGAATATGTCCTGCGTTGGGTCCCGGCCGGCACCCACGACTGGCGGCGCTTCCTCAAGCCGAAGGAGATCCACGAGTTCCTCGCCGGCGAGCCGTTGGATATCCAGGGTCCCTTCGGCGTCGCCCTCGACCCTCTGTCCGGCCGCTGGTCGGTCGGAAGCGACAGCCGGGTCAACTACATGATGACCATCGCCCGACCGGCCCCGCCGCGGCCGAGCTAGTTCAGCTCCGATTTCTTCGGCGGCTCGGGCGGCAGGGGCGCTATGGGCACCCCGTCCTCTACGAGCGACTTCACCTCGGTCGGCGTGGCCTGGCCATAGATGCCACGATCCTCGGCCTTGCCCTCATGGATGGCTCGCGCCTCGGCGGCGAAGCGGTCGCCGACATAGTCGAAATTGCTCTCGACGTGACGACGGATCCTTCCCAGGGCCTCCATCATCATCGCCCGCATGGCCGGCTCGCCCGAGGCGAACTCGCGAGGGCCGCCCGTGGCGAGGGCCGGCGCCATGATCTGCTTGCGGACCTCCTGGCTGTCGCAGACCGGGCAGGTGATGAGGCGCCGCTCACTCTGGCTGTCGTAGTCATCCGAGCTCGAGAACCAGCCTTCGAATTCGTGGCCTGCCGCGCAGGCGAGGGCATAGCGGATCATGGACCGACGAACGCCCGCGCATTGGCCAGGGCCGGGATCGCGGCGCGAGCCCGACCGACGGCGGCGAGATCGAGATCGGCGTACAGCACGCCAGGCGAGTCGTCCCGCGCATGGGCCAGGACCTCGCCCCACGGGCCCACAACCATGGAATGACCATAGGTACGCCGGCCGTCCTCATGCTCGCCGCCCTGGGCCGGCGCCAGGATGAACGATCCGGTCTCGATAGCCCTGGCGCGCAGCAGCACTTCCCAGTGCGCCTCTCCAGTGGGCGCCGTGAAGGCGGATGGCACGGTCAGCACTTCTGCGCCGCCGCGGGCGAGAGCCTGGAAGATCGGGGGGAATCGGACGTCGTAGCAGACAGTGAGACCGAGCTGCGCGCCGGCGACCGTGGCGATCACCAGCCGATCGCCCGGCTCGTAAGCGGTCGATTCGCGGATCCGCTCCCCGGTAGGAAGATCGACGTCGAACATGTGGATCTTGTCATAGGTCGCCGCGACGCTCCCGTCAGGTCCGACGAGAATCGAGCGGTTGGCCGCCTTGCCGTCGTCGCGTCGTACGAGGGCCGAACCAATCAGGACCCAGACGCCTAGCTCCCGTGCGAGCGCGCGAAGGCCCATCACGGCCACGTCCTCGTCCGCCGTCCTCAACAGGGTCGCCAGGATTTCGCGGTTGCGCTGCAGGATATTGGTCGCCTCGGGCGTCGCGATCAGCTGCGCGCCGCCAGCCGCCGCCTCTCGCAGCAGGGGTTCGACCCGCGCCAGGGCTGCGTCCTGCGTGGCGGGGGTTCGGAGCTGGAGGAGGGCTACACGCAAGGCGTTCGGTTCAGGCGTTGAGAAGCGGATCGAGCTTGCCGGCGCGCTCCAGCGCCATCAGGTCGTCGCATCCGCCCACGTGGGTCCCGCCCACGAAGATCTGGGGAAAGGTGTTGCGACCCGACCGCTCCATCATCTCGCGCCGCTTGGCCGGATCCATCCCCGCCTCGATCTCCGTAAAGGGCACGCCCTTGTCGTTCAGCAGCTTCACGGCCCGCGTACAGAATCCGCAGAACGGCCTCGTATAGATGATGACGTCGGCCATGGTCACTCCACACAGCCGGGCGCGACGCGCGACCGGCAAGAGGTTTCATATAGGGCGAGCCTGCGCCTGTTTGACCCGAGCTATTACAGCCAGATCGACGCGGACGGCGCCGACCGCCTTGAGCGCGCGGGCGCAGCCTTCGGCGGTGGCGCCCGTGGTGAGGACGTCGTCGACGAGCAGGACACGCGCCCCGGCTACCCGACGCCGCCAGCCGTCAGGGACCACGAATGCGGCGGCGACGTTGCGCCGGCGCGCCTGGGCGGACTTGCCCCCCTGGCTGCCGGTCGAGCGGCGCCGCACGAGCGCGTCGGGGAAGTAGGCGAGACCCGCCATCCGCGCGAGGGGCCGGGCGATCTCGGCCGCCTGGTTGTAGCGCCGCGTGAGCAGACGCGTGCGGTGCAGGGGTACGGGCGTCACGGCGTCGACCTCCGGCAGGATGTCGGCGGCGGCGCGCGCGATCCAGCGGGCGAAGGTCCAGGCGAGATCCGTGCGATCGGCGTGCTTGAGCTTGAGGATCAGGTCGCGCGAATGCTCGTCATAGACGCAGGCCGCCCTCCCCCGATCGAAGGCTGGCGCGCGCGCCGAACAGGCGGGACAGCGCACGCCTGCGCCCAGATCATAGTCGAACGCCGAGCCGCATCCGTCGCACAGGGGCGCCTCGATGAAGCTGATGCGACTCCAGGCGAAGGAGGTGAGGCCGTGCGAGGCGACCCTTTCGCGTGAGGCTTCGTCCAGCGGCCGCGGCGGCAAAAGAAGATCCAATGCGCCTACGGCCACGGCGCGGGCGGTGACAGCAAGTTGGTTCATGACTTTGCAATATGCGTCAATTCAACACCGACGCAAGCAGCCTCGTCGCCTGTTGGAACTCGACGACGATTTCCCTGCCCGTTCACCTTGCGCTAGCGAGCCCCATGGCCGGTCCGCCGCTCATCTTTGACCGCAGGCTTCATGCGCAGCGCCTCGAGCGCGCCAGCTCCGGCTTCGCCGCCGCCGACTTCCTCAAGCAGCGCGGGGCGGGGGATGTCGTGGAGCGCCTGGAAGCGATCAACCGCCGCTTTCCTCTCGCCGCGGACCTCGGCGCGCGCGACGGGGCTTTCGCCCGCGCCCTGGCTGCGAGCGACGCGGCCGGCAAGATCGACATGCTGGTGCAGACAGACCTCTCGCTCGCCATGCTGTCCCGCGCTCAGGGCCCCCGTCTCGTCGCCGACGAGGAACGCCTCCCCTTCGCGGCGCAAAGTCTCGATCTCATCGTCTCGTCCCTGGCTTTGCATTGGGTAAATGACCTTGTCGGAACCCTGATCCAGATCCGCCAGGCCCTGCGCCCGGACGGCCTGTTCATCGGCGCCTTCCTTGGCGGGGGGACTCTGACGGAACTGCGCGGCTGCCTTATGGAGGCCGAAGCGCGACTAAGGGGCGGGGCAGGCCCCAGGGTCTCGCCCTTCGTCGATATCGCCGATGCCCCCAGTCTTCTGCAGCGGGCGGGATTCGCCCTGCCGGTGGCGGACACCGATGTCGTCACGGTGGGCTATGAACATCCCCTACGCCTGCTGGCCGACCTGCGAGCCATGGGCGAGACGAGCTCGCTGATCGAACGGCCCCGTGAGCCGCTCACCCGATCGCTGCTCGAGCTGGCCTGCCGCCTTTACGCCGAACGGCATACGCGCCCCGACGGGCGGATCACTGCGACCTTCGAGATCCTCACCCTGACCGGCTGGGCGCCCCACCCGGACCAGCAGAAGCCTCTCCGGCCCGGCTCGGCCAAGACGCGCCTCGCCGACGCCCTGCACACACGCGAGCGGCCCGCCGGCGAACGAGCCGGGGACTAGAGGAGGTCGCGCAGCCAGGCCACAAGCGGCGCGTCGGCCGGAGGCATGGGATAGGCGTCCATCTCCGCCGGCCTCACCCAGGCGAGAGCCTCGTGAGCGAGAGGTTTCACGAAGCCATCCCAGCGCCGGCAGAGATAGAGCGGCATGAGGAGGTGGAAGTCCTCGTAGCCGTGGCTGGCGAAGACAAAGGGCGCCAGGCAGGCCTTCGTGACCTCGATTCCCAGCTCCTCCTTGAGTTCGCGGATCAGACACGCCTCCGGCGTCTCCCCCGCCTCCACCTTCCCGCCTGGGAACTCCCATAGCCCCCCAAGCGACTTCCCCGCCGGACGGCGGCCGATCAGCACGCGTCCGTCGACGTCGACGAGGGCGCAGGCGGCGACAAGCAGCAGGGTCACTCGGGATCTCCGGACGGCAACGCCCAAGCCGATGGGCCAATCGCGGCCGGAGGGAAAGGGTGGTCGCGCGCGGGGGCCCGACCGCCGCTTGCAGGACGCGCGATACTGGACGAACCTGCCGCCCGTCGTCGCGGGGGTGATGCGTTGGCTGAAGATCTGCTTGGAGGGCTGCTCGGCGGCGAACCCGAGCGCGTCGAGGACGAGGTCGCCGAGAACCGGATCGGCGCGGAGGCGTTCGCCGCGGCGCTCGCGGCTGATCACGCCAAGTACGATCCGGACGTAGCGCGCGCCGCCGAGCGGTTCCTGGACAAGCAGGCGCGCCTCCTGGATGCGCAGACCGCCGAGCTCGAGGAGCAACGCCCCCTTCGCCTGCGCCACCTGCAGAACCAATCGCGCGAGGGGAAGCTGCGCCGGACCGGCCAGCGCATCCGGCTTGCGATGCAGGTCTTCATAGGCCTGATGCTGGCGGTGCTCGGCATCGGCGTGCTCATTATGCTCTACGACGCCTTCAACGCCCGCTCGGTGGTTGTCGACGCCTTCAAGGCGCCTTCGGGGCTTGCGAGCCGCGGATTGACCGGCGACGTTGTGGCCGAGGACGTGCTCGACGCGCTGCAGAAGATGCAGGACGCCACGCGCGCGACGGACAAGGGTATGAACACCCGCGGGACCTGGGCCTCGGACGTGAGGATCGAGGTTCCGGAAACCGGCGTGTCGATCGGCGAGATCAACCGCCTGCTGCATGAGCGGTTCGGTCACGACCTGCACATCGGCGGAGAACTCGTCCAGACCGAGACCGGGGGGCTGGCCCTGACTGTCCGCGGCGATGGCGTGTCGGCGGCTACCTTTTCCGGCGCCGGGAGCGACCTGCAGAAGCTCACCCTGCAGGCGGCCGAGTACGTCTACGGCCGCTCCCAACCCGCCCGATTCGCCGTCTATCTGACCGACCAGAACCGCTTCGCCGACGAGGTGGCGTTCCTGGCCAACGCCTTCCCCCGCGTCGAAAGCGGCGCGGATCGTGCGGAATTGGCGAACTCCTGGGGTAACGCCCATGCGGGCCTCTTCCAGCCGGGCCTGGCAACCTCGAAGTACCGGCTCGCCATGACCTTCGCCAGGCCCCGGACGCGGATGTGGTGGAGGGCCTGGGGCAATCAGGTGGGTTCTCTGGCCGCGAGCCAGGGCGAGGAAGCGGGCTGGCGAGAGGGTCACGCCATGCTGCGAGAGGCGGCGGCCGCGCCGAAGGGCGAAAAGCCCGATCTCGCGTTTGTGGCTAATCCGGCCCAACTCACCTGGAATTTGCCCTTGATGCTGGCGTCGACCCTGAAGGACGCGATGCAGAATGGCGGAGCCGGTGCGGGGGCGACGCTCGATGGCCCACAGATCGCAGACGATTACGCCCTGATGCACGACCCGGCGCATGCGGCGAGCTACATCGCAGCGAGCGACCCCGCCGATCCGGTGACCAAGGCGGAAACCCTGCTGCAGCAGGGTTACGCCGCCCTGAACCGCGGCGATGCGGCGAGCGCGGTCGCGCCGCTAGAGGCCTTCTATAAGGCGTGGTTGGCCGATCCGAACCTTCAGTACACCTATAATTTTCAGCCATGCTTCACCGGCCTGGCCTATGGCCTGACCGGACGCCTCAAGGAAGCCGATGCGGTGTTCAAGAGGGTCCGCGGCTGGTCGTTGTGCGACGCCTTGCATGGCGACGTCCTCGCGCATGCAGGCGACGTGGCAGGGGCCGAACGGGTCTGGGCCGACGCGATGAAGACCGCACCCGACCTCGCGCCGATTCCCTTGCACCGGGGGCTGTTCGAGCTCGGCCGGGGTGATCTGGCGGCCGCGGAAGCCGATATCTCCTTCGCCGCCGCCAAGGCGCCGCACTGGGCGGATCCGTGGAAGGCCTGGGGCGACGTGCTGGCGCGCGAGGGACGCTGGAAGGCGGCGCTCGCCAAGTATGACGAGGCCCTGAAATACGCCCCCGCCTGGGCCGAGCTGCACCAGGCGCGCGACGCCGTGGCCCGGCATCAGAGATGACGCTGGCGAGTTAGATGCGTCAGCGCCGCCCGGCAAAGACTTGACTTATGAACGCCCAAGCCCGATGTGCGGCCCGCGCGCCCTTCCGGCGCCATCGTCGCTCCAGTCGCGTGAGGACGGCTCTTTAAGCCGTTCGCCTGTCGAGCGCCGGTCCATGACGACCATAGCCGATCGCCCGGGCACGCGGGGCGCTCTCCATCCCTTCGCCCTCGCCGGGCGCGCCGTGGAGATGCGGGCGCTCGCTCGTGGCGTATCCGAAAGACAAGACCAACTTGACCGACTTCAAAGACCTCGGCCTCGCGCGGCCGCTTCTCGCCGCCCTGGCCCACGAGGGCTACGTCACGCCTACGCCCATCCAGGCCATGGCCATCCCTCCCCTCCTCGCCGGCCAGGACCTGCTCGGTATCGCCCAGACGGGCTCGGGCAAGACGGCGGCCTTCGCCCTGCCGATCCTCCACCGCCTCGCGGCGGACCGGAAGGCTGCGCCGCGCCGCGGCTGCCGCGCCCTGGTGCTGAGCCCGACGCGCGAACTGGCGACCCAGATCGCCGACAGCTTCCGCACCTACGGCTCGGGCATGGGCCTGACCGTCGCGGTCGTGTTCGGCGGCGTGAAGTATGGCCCGCAGGTGCGCGCCCTGGCCGGCGGGATCGACATCCTGGTGGCGACGCCCGGACGCCTGATCGACCACATGCAGGAAAAGGTCGCGGACCTCTCCGCCGTCGAGACCTTCGTCCTCGACGAGGCCGACCAGATGCTCGACATGGGCTTCCTGCAGCCCATCAAGCGGATCGCCTCGGCCCTGCCCAAGACGCGTCAGACGCTGTTCTTCTCGGCCACCATGCCGACCGAGATCGCCAAGCTCGCCGAGGCCTTCCTGCGCAATCCGACCCGGGTCCAAGCGACACCGGTCTCCACCCCGGTTGAGCGGATCGACCAGAGCGTCATCTTCGTCGAGGGCGCGCGCAAGTCGCCCCTGCTGGCGGAACTGTTCGCGGACAGTGCGATGAGCCGCTCGCTTATCTTCACGCGCACCAAGCGCGGCGCCGACAAGGTCGCCAAGTACCTCGAGCTTACGGGTATCGAAGCGGCCGCGATCCACGGCGACAAGACCCAGGGTCAGCGCGAGCGCGCCCTGGCGGCGTTCAAGGCCGGTGAAGTCCGCGCTCTGGTGGCGACCGACATCGCCGCCCGCGGGATCGACGTCGACGCCGTCAGCCACGTCGTCAACTACGACCTGCCCTACGTTCCAGAGGCCTACGTCCACCGCATCGGCCGCACCGCCCGTGCGGGCGCCGACGGGATCGCGATCAGCCTGGTGGCTGACGACGAGCGGCCGCTGCTGAAGGACATCCAGAAGCTCACGCGCCAGACGATCCCGTCCTTCGACCGCCGCAATGATCGCGCCCTCGGCGCAGCCGCCGCGGCCGACCGCAAGGCCGCGCCGGCGGCGGAGCGGTCGGAAGGACCCGAGCGGCGGCATGAGCCGGCGTCCCGCGCCGGCGGTCATCGCAAACCCCACGATCCGCGGCGCAACGCGGCTCCCAAGGCTCAGTCCGGCGGCGGCCGCCGGCCGAACCGGCGCCGCTCGGGCGGCGGCAGCCAGCCCCGCGCCTCGGTCTGACAGACTGGCGCGGTTCGGCGCGGCCACGTAGCTAGCCCGGCCACGGAACCGGCAGACGCTCTCGGCTCTTCCAGGCTCAGCCTCGAGAGGAGCCGAGATCGCACAACATGCCTGTCGTCAAATACCGAAGCGTGGGCCCGGGTCTGGCGCCCAGGCGCACGGAAGTTCCTGTCCCAGGGTGGGCGGGCGAGCCGGTCCCCCGCACAGACGGCCAGCATGAACAGGTCTGGCACTGCGCGCCCTTCTCGGAGGGCGCGAAGTATGGGCTCGAGGTGCTCTACCCGTTCGATGAGGAGCTGCGGGTCACGACCCGGGAGGGACGCGTGGCCCTGGACGCCGACTGGGGCCCCGACCCGCGCAACGGCCTTGAGTGGCCGCCCTTCAGGCCGTTCGGCGAGAGGTTCTATTCCTACCAGATCGTTCTGGACCTCAAGGTCCCGGCTGGCTGGGCCGTCAGGACCGAGCCGCACCCACGCTACTATGCCGATCTGACAGACAGCACACCCCTCGCCGTGCCGGCGCTGCTGCGCACCAGCTGGTGGCCGATGATCCTGTTCGTGATCTTCAAATCGCCGCCGCCGGGCGCCACCCACGTATTCCGCAAGGGCGAACCGTTCCTGCAGGCGATCATCATTCCCTCCGAGTCCGATCTCACCCTCGAGCCAATGAGCGAGGAGGAAGCGGCGGAGCGAGAGCTGCAGTCGCGGCGCATCCGCGACAGCCGCGACGCACTCTCGGAAAACAGCCGCTGGCTGTCATCCACGAATACCGTCTTCGACGGAACCTATCGGCACATGCTCCGGGTCGCGAAGGCGCGCGGCGCCTGAGACGTGGCCACCTCCCCGGGGTGGCGCTCACGCGCCGCCCCGGCCCAACCGATCAACCCCACGGCCACCAGTGACGATGGTGGTGGTGATGGTGATGATGGTGGTGATGATGGTGATGGTGGTTCTGAGCCAGGATAAGCCGCGGCTGGCTCCGCGCCTGCTGGGCCTCCTGAGTGTCTGACAGCTTCAGTTTCTCCACAGCGTTCGGAATCGGCTGAAAAAGATCGCCGTAGTTCTGGGCCGTCGGGACCGCGGGCTCCGCGGGCGCAGTGGGAGCCGCAGGTGCGGCGCCCGGGAGCGCAAGCAGGGCCGTGATGGCCGCGGTCAGGCCAAGCTTATTCTTGTCCATCGCGGATTATCTCTCCGTTGCATTCATCGCCGCGAGGGTCTTTCCCGCACGACGTTGGCCTCAAACGCGCGGACTCGCAGCAACGATCCAGTTTTGTCCGAGGTCGTCCAGGTTGGCGGATTTGTGGCGAATTTATAGAGCGCGATGGTCATTGCAGAGAAGTTAAGATCTAGTCTTCTCGAGACGACGCTCCTTCTTGAGACGAACGAGTTCCCATTTGACCCAGGAGCGCTCTAGTCCGAGCTCGATAGCGGTTCTGCGAGCGCCTCCAGCGGGCGCCGCTCTGCAGGGACGCCAAGACGCCACTCCACCACGGCCGCGGCCAGCATAAGGACCGCCGCGAAGAGATATCCGCCGCACAGGGCCCAGCGCTGTCCCGTCGCGACGAGGGCGCCGTAGAGGGTCGGAGCGGCAAGGCCGCCGATCAGGGTGCCCGTCGCATAGAAGACGGCGATCGCCAGGGCCCTGACCTCGAGCGGAAAGATCTCGCTGGCCGTCAGGTAGGCCGCGCTGGCCGCTGCCGAGGCGAAGAAGAAGATCACCATCCATGCGGCGGTCTGGCTCGTGGCCGTCAGGGCGCCGGCGCCGAAGGCCAGGGCGGTGGCGATCATCAGCACGCCAGAAAGAGCGTAGGCGCCGGTGATCATCGGCCTGCGGCCGACGGTGTCGAACAAGTGGCCGAGGACAAGCGGACCCGCAAAATTGCCCACCGCCAACGGCAGCACGAAGAGGCCCACACGCTGAGGCGGGACCGCCTCGAACTTCGTCAGGACCACACCGTAGGTGAAGAACAGGGCGTTGTAGAGAAAGGCCTGGGAGGCCATCAGGGCGAGGACCAGGACTGTGCGTCGGCGGTAGCGGGTCAGAAGCGTGTGCGCCAGGGCGCGCAGGCCGAATGCGCTCGTTGGCCGG
>DASXGR010000221.1:0-3908 GCA_036488935.1 Caulobacteraceae bacterium
GGCCTCAGTCGTTGGCGAAAAAAAGCACTGGTTTCGCTTGCCTTAGACAAGCTCCCACAGAGCGCAACGAAACCATGCCGCGGGCCGTTAACTCGTGGCTCGCGCGCAGTCGCGTCCAGACATTCGTGGGAGAGTCTCTGAGATGAACGTTAAAATTCTAATTACGGGGGCCGCGGTCGCCGTGCTTGTCGCCGGCGCCGCCGCCGCCCAGACAAGTTCCGCCGCCGCCCCGACAAGCGCCGCCCCGTCGGCAGACGCCACGGCCGCCGCTTCGGGCTCGAGTTCGGCGCCCAAGGCCCATCACACCGCACACCATAAGCGGATGGCGATGAACGAGCGGCGCGCACGAGGCGGTTCATACGCCGCGCCGCAGCAGCCCATCCCCTACGCTCAGCTCGACGCCTACATGAAGGCGTCGCCGCGCGAGCGGCTGGCGATGGAGCAGCAGGCGAACACCGGTGGCGCGGCGAACGCATCGGCTACGGTTCCTGCGCAGACGCAGACGGCGCCTAGCTCGGGCCCGAGCACGAGCTCCGACATGGGCGCTGCGGGTTCGGACAGCCACTCGATGGGCAGCCCCAACGCCAGCGGCTCGACCATGACGCCGGGCGCCCCCGCGGCGTCGACGCCGAACACGCAAGGACCACCGCCGAGCCAACCCCAATAGTCGACTAACTTTCTCCAGTCGTTTTGGTGGCCGGGCAGCGACGCCCGGCCACTTTCTTTGGCATGACCGAACGGCGCTGGCGGGCGGTGAGCGGGAAGCGCCGGCCGGATTGAGCTGCGTGTTCACGTATTGAGGTCGATCAACGCGCGGTGAAGCAGCGCGCCTAGGCTTGTGGGGTCAAGCGTCTGAGGCGCTCGACCGCCTGTTGCGGCCTAAGCCGCCGCCAGACGGCAGGCGCCCGCTCACAATCTTGGGAGAGTATCCGAGATGAACGCGAAGATCCTGGTCACAGCGACGGCCGTCGCGGTACTTGCCGCCGTACTTGCCGCCGCCCAGACGACCTCTGCGTCCGACTCGACCGACACGACAAAGGCCGCGTCGGCTACAGCGGCCGCGAAGCACACGGCGCACCATCGCCAGATGGCGTCGAACGAAAAGCGCGCCGGTCGCGGCGCATACGCCGCGCCGCAGCAACCCGTCCCCTACGCCCAACTCGACGCGTACATGAAAGCGACGCCGAAGGAGCGGTTGGCGATGGAGCAGCAGGCGAACACGGGTGGCGCTGCGAACGCATCGGCTACGGTTCCTGCCCAGGCGCCGCCGGCGAAGCAGCCCGAGTAGACCAAGCCCAGATCGAATTGGGGCGGCCGCGCCACCCGTCGCGGGCCGCCACTTTTTGACGGCGATCAACGCAGGATCGGCGCGTGCGCCTAGGCTCACTCCGTTAGGGCCCAACGCGCCCGGTGAGCGCATCGCACGCCGGTCTCGACGGGACGCCCACACCGAAGGGAGGCGAACTCATGAGCACGTCCTTTCTTGACCATCCGTTTCAGACGCAGGTGCGAAAGGAATCTGGACGCCTGATGGGCCTTGGGGCGGCCTTTCTGATCATCGGGATTGCAGCCTTGGTCTTCCCGGTTGTCTCGAGTCTCGCCGCGACGCTTCTCGTCGGCTGGGTGCTGATCTTTGCCGGCGCGGTCAGCCTGTTCGGGGCGTTCTCCATTCGGGGCGCCGGACCATTTTTCGGCGCCTTGCTGTTTGGCCTGCTCTCGCTCGGCGCGGGCGTCTATATCTTGGTGAGGCCGCTCGGCGGCGCAATGGCGATCACGCTAAGCCTGGCCGTGCTGTTCATGATCCAGGGCGCCTTCGAGGCCGTCCTGGCCTTCGAACTTCGACCCGCCCGAGGGTGGGTATGGATGTTGCTGTCGGCGTTGGCGAGCGCGCTCGTGGCGCTGGTGATCATCTGGGGCTGGCCGGGCGTTTCGCTGGTTGCCCTAGGGATAATCATCGGCGTGAACTTCATCAGCTCGGGCCTGGCCTACATCCTGCTGGGCGCCGCTCTGCGAGGCGAGACCACGCACTGACGAACCCTGCACTGACTCTGGGCTGTTTCGACAAGCCCGGCACGGGGTCGCCGCTTCACCCTGCCCGCTGGCGCTGACGGTGCGCCATCACCTTCGCCCGGTTGCCGCAGACGCTCATACTGCACCAGCGCCGGGCGCGGGCCCGGGTGCGGTCGACGAACATCAGGGTGCACCTGTGTCCTTCGCAGCCCTTGATGTGGCTGAAGTCCTCCTCGACGACCACGCGGGCGATGGCCTCGCCGATGGGAAGCAGCAGGCTTTCGGGCGAGCGCCAGCGCCGCATCTGGTCGAGGACGAGGTGACGGTGGCCATGCTCGTCGGCATGGCCGACGATCCGGCCGAAGATCTCGTCGCGCTCGAGCAGCCGGTTGAGGGGGGTAAGCTCCTCAATCGCCTCTGCCTCCAGCGGCCGGCCAGCGTGCGCGGTGACGAATCCCCGGAACCAGTCGCGCAGGTCCCGCGCCTGCCCCGCCACGCGGTCGAGTTCGCCGGGTGTCGCGAGGGCGGCGACCGACTCCAACTCGGCGGGAGGGACCAGATCAGCCTTCGCGAGCCAGTCGATCAGCCCCGCTCCATCGGAAATCCAGTCGACCGGTTCGTCCACCGGCGTGGCGATGGAGTTCAGGAAATCGAGGCCCCGCGCGTCGGCGACGAAGATGGCTGGGGGCTTGGCGGAGATCATGGCGGCGCAGGCTCTGTCTGAACACGACTCCGCTAACCCCTCAAGCAGAGGTTGACAAGTTACGAACCACAGTTGTAACCACCCCGGGGCCGATTGAGAGGTTTCACACACCACGGCCACGGAAGCGAACAGCGGGAGGAAGCAGGATGACGGGCGGATCCGAACTGACCGTGGTGCTGGCGCACGGCGCCTGGGCCGATGGCTCGAGCTGGGCGCGGGTGATCGCGCGTCTGCACGCCGCGGGACAGCGCGCCCTGGCCGCGCCCCTGCCCCTCACCAGCCTGGCCGACGACGTCGCCGCCCTGGATCGCACGATCGCGCGAGCCGGTGGGCCTGTGGTGCTTGCCGCCCACGCCTATGCCGGCGCGGTGATCGGCGAGACGCGCTCGGACAAGGTGAAGGGGTTGGTCTATGTGGCGGCCCTGGCCCCCGATGAGGGGGAGACCGTCGCCGACGTCTTCTACCGCCTGCCGCCGCACCCTCTGGCGCCGCAGCTCGCGCCCGACGCCGACGGACTGATCTGGCTGCCGGAAGACGCGTTCGCGACCGCCTTCGCGCCCCAGGCCACGGGCGAGGATCAGGCCGTGCTCGCGGCTGTGCAGCGGCCGCTTTCCCCCGCCTGCATCGGCGCCCCCGTCGGCCGGCCGCTCTGGCGGGACTTGCCCAGCTGGTACCTCGTTGCGGAGGAGGACCGGATGATCGTCGGCGACAATCAGCGATTCATGGCCGCCCGGATGGGCGCCCACACGACCTCACATTTCGTGGACCACGCGCCGCTGATCACCCGTCCGGAGCTGGTTTCCACCCTGATTCTCGACGCCGTCCGCGCCTGACGCGAGACGGGCGAGGCGCAATAGCCAAACCCCATCAATGTCATTCGACAGGTTAGTTCGCCTCAACCGAACCTAGCGCCGCAGCCGCGGCCACCTCAGAGGAGACGACTCATGACCGACATCACCTACCGTGCCGCCCAGGCCGACGGGGCCCGGGTCTTCTACCGCGAGGCGGGCGATCGTGGCGCGCCGAAGCTTCTGCTGCTGCACGGCTTTCCGACGTCCAGCCACATGTTCCGCGACCTCATTCCGCTGCTGGCGGACCGCTTCCACATCGTCGCGCCCGACCTGCCGGGCTTCGGCCGCTCCGATGCGCCGAGGAAGAACACCTTCGATTCCCTGGCCGAGACCATCGAGCGGTT
>DASXGR010000239.1:0-2819 GCA_036488935.1 Caulobacteraceae bacterium
CAGGGCGTTGAAGTAGTCGGCGTTCTCCTCGGTCCAGTCCTTGATCACCGCGCCGTCGCCGGCGGCCGCGGCCAGGGCGGCGCGCGCGCCCGGCGCCTTGTCGGGGTCGTCGAACCGCACCCAGACGAAGTCGGCCGGCGCCTGTCGCATGAAGAGCAGTTGCGCCTGGCGCAGCGGGATGATGACGACGCCGCTGTCGTACTCGCTCATGCCGACATCGAAGACGCCGACGATGCGGTAGGCCTTCTGCACCGGCACGCTCCCGAGCACGGTCTGCTCGGGCGTCGGCCCGGTCAGCGAGAGGGTGTCGCCGGGCCCGACGCCGAGCTGGGCGGCCATCTTCGAGCCGATCAGGATGCCGTCGCCGCCGTCCGGCCCTCGCCCGAACGCCGCCAGCGAGCCCGCTTTAATATTGTCGGCGATCAGATGGTTGGCGCGCAGGTCGGCGGGCGCGAGGCCACGCACCAGCGCGCCGGTGGCGGCGCGGTCGCTCTGCGCCAGCGCCTCGGACTCGATCGCCGGATAGGCCTCCACGACTCCGGGGATCGCCCGCACCCGCTGCAGCGCGGTCGGCAGGCTCGCGTCGGCGATCACGCCGCCGTAGATGCGCGCGTTGGGCTCGAAGCTCAGCATTATGTGGCTGAGGTCGGCGCGGAAGCCGTTCATCACCGAGATGACGATGATCAGCACCGCCACCGCCAGCGTGATGCCGACGTAGGAGATGATCGAGATCAGCGCGACGCCGCCTTCGTCGCGTCGGGCGCGCAGGTAGCGAAGGGCGATCTCGCGCTCCCAGGCGCTGAAAGGGGGCGCGGGCGCGTCGCTCATCGGCAGGGCTCGTCCAGCTAGAAGCCCCTCAGCATGCCAAGCGACAGCCAGTGGAAGTGCACGGCGATCCAGACCGGCGCGAAGACCAGCGCCGAGACCCAGGTCGTGGTGATGAACTTGCGCTTCAGCTTCGGCTCGACCGGCGAACCCGGATCGCCGCCGCCTGGCACCGGGATCCCCATCTCCGCATGGCTGCGCACGCCCAGCGGCAGGACAGCGAACAGGGTGGTCCACCAGATGGTGAAATAGACCGCGATGCAGAACTCGATGCTCATCTCGACACCTCGTCGCGCGATCCCGCCGGTCGTCGCCCCGTGGGATCACATACGATCGCCTGTTCCTATCCGACCCGATCGCGGACGGCCAGCGGGGGTGTGTCCGAACCAGGAAGACGCGGTGGGCGCGGGCGAACGCTAGTGCGTCGGCTCGGCCATCAGCTCGACCAGCACGCCGCCCATGTCCTTGGGGTGAAGGAAGATCACGGGGACGCCGTGGGCGCCGATGCGCGGCTCGCCGGTTCCGAGCACAGTGGCGCCCTTGGCGCGCATCTCGTCGCGGGCGGCGATGATGTCCGGCACTTCGAAGCAAACGTGGTGCTGTCCGCCGCGAGGGTTCTTGGCGAGGAAGCCATGGATCGGGGAGTCCTCGCCCAGAGGCTCGATCAGCTCGATCTGGGCGTTTGGCAGATCGACGAACGAGACCCACACTCCCTGCTCGGGCAGGGCGCGCTTCTCGGTCACCCGCGTGGCGCCCAGGACATCGCGATAGAGCCGCCAGGAGTCCTCAATGGAGGGGGTGGCGATCCCGACGTGGTTGAGCTTGCCGATCATGTGTGCGCCTCCAGAGCCGGACCCGGCCCGTTACACCCGAAGGACCGTCGCCTCCACTACCGGCCGCCGCTTCCAGATGCGGAAAGCCGCCTTCTTCACAGCGCGGGAGATCGCCGCCTCCACCGCATCATCGTCGTCGCGGTCGTCGCCCGAGAGGCTGAACACGGCGTCCTTTGCGGCCTCCGCCAGGTCGTCGGTCGCCTCCTCGAGCGTATAGTCCTCGTCCGCTGGCAGTCCGATCGCCCTCACTTGCGGGCCGGAAGCGAGGCGGCTGCGCCCGTCGAGCGCCAGGCTCACGGTGAGCATGCCGTTGAAGGCCGCGTGGCGCCGCTCCCGCAGGGCTTCGCCGTGCTCGGGCGTCACCACGCCGGCGTCGACATAGAGCCGGCCAGCCGGCACCTCGTCGATGATCTCGGCGAGGCCAGGCGCGAGGCGCACCATGTCGCCGTTGCGGGGAGCGACCGCCTGGGCGACTTGCAGATCGCGAGCCAGGGCCACGTGCTCCAGAAGGTGCCGCCGCTCGCCGTGGGTGGGAATGGCGATTTCGGGCCGAGCCCACTGGTACATGCGCTTCAGCTCGTCCCGGCACGGATGGCCGGAGACGTGGATCCCCGGATGGTCGCGCTCGGTGTAGAGCCGTACGCCAAGGTCGGCGAGCTTGTTCTGCAGATTGCGGATCGGGATGTCGTTGCCGGGAATGACCCGCGACGAGAAGATCGCCGCATCGCCCTTGCCTAGCTTGACGTGGGGATGACTGCCATCGGCGATCCGCGCCAGGGCCGCGCGAGGCTCGCCCTGGCTGCCCGTGCACAGGTACAGCACCTGATGTTTGGGGAAGTCCTTCGCCCGGACATCGTCGAGGAAGGGACCGACGCCCTCCAGCAGGCCCACCGAGCGAGCCGCCTGGGACATGCGGATCATCGAGCGCCCGACCAGGCACACCCGCCGACCCGCCGCCTCGGCGGCGCGGATGATGGTGTCCATGCGTGCGACGTTGGAGGCGAAGCACGCCGCCGCCACCCCGCCCTGCAAGCCGGCGATCAGGGGGGTAAGGGTCTCGCGGACGTGGGCTTCTGAGCCGGCCTCGCCGTCCACGAAGACGTTGGTGCTGTCGCAGACCATCGCCAACACCCCCTCGTCGCCGAGCCGCCGGATGGCGTC
>DASXGR010000002.1:0-66123 GCA_036488935.1 Caulobacteraceae bacterium
CGGCGGCCTGCTTGGGCGTGTAGCCGAGGATGGCCTTGACCTCGAGGTACTCGTGGAAGCCGAAGTCGCCCCACTCGCGCCCGTTGCCGCTCATCTTGTAGCCGCCGAAGGGGGCGGTCATGTCGCCGCCGCCGCCGTTGAGCGACACCTGGCCGGCGCGCAGCTTGGAAGCCACTTCGCGCACCTTGGTCATGTCCGTGCCGGAGACATAGGCGGCCAGACCATACTCGGTGTCGTTGCCGATCTTCACGGCCTGGTCGACGCTGTCATAGCCAAGAATCGACACCACCGGGCCAAAGATCTCTTCCTTGGCGATGGTCATGTCGTTCTTCACGTTGGCGAAGACGGTGGGCTTCACATAGTAGCCCTTGTCCAGGCCTTCTGGACGACCGGTGCCGCCAGTGACCAGGGTCGCGCCTTCGTCGATCCCCGCCTTGATCAGGCGCTGGATCTTCTCCCACTGGCTCTTGTTGACCACCGGACCCATCTGAGCGTTGCCGTTCGGATCGCCGACGGTCGTGGACTCCGCCGCTTCCTTGGCGATGACGATCACCTCGTCCATCTTGCCCGTCGGGACGAGCATGCGGGTGGGCGCGTTGCAGGACTGGCCGGAGTTCTGCATCACGTGCTTCACGCCGCCGCCGACGGCGCTCTTCATGTCGGCGTCCTCGAGGATGATGTTCGGGCTCTTGCCGCCCAGTTCCTGAGCCACGCGCTTCACCGTCGGAGCCGCGGCCTTTGCCACCTCGACACCGGCCCGGGTCGAGCCGGTGAAGGAGACCATGTCGATGTCCGGGTGGCTGGCGATGGCGGCGCCCACTTCCAGACCGGTGCCGTTGACGAGGTTGAAGACGCCGGCCGGCACGCCCGCGGCGTGCAGGATCTCAGTCCAGATGTAGGCCGAGAAGGGTGACTCTTCGGACGGCTTGAGGACCATGGTGCAGCCCGTGGCGAGGGCCGGGACCACCTTGCAGGCGATCTGGTTGATCGGCCAGTTCCAGGGCGTGATCATGCCGCACACGCCGATCGGCTCACGCACCAGGCGCGTGGGGCCGCGGTCTTCCTCGAACTTGAAGGCCTTCAGCACGGCGATGCCGGTGGCGATGTGGCCGATCCCGATCGGGGCCTGGGCGCGCTGGGCGAGGCTGGCGGGAGCGCCCATCTCTTCAGTAATCGCCTGGGCGATGTCGCCAAAGCGCTTCTGATATTCAGCCTGGATGCGCTCGAGCAGCTCGATGCGGTCCTCGCGGCTGGTCTGTGAAAAGGTCTCGAAGGCCTTCTTCGCAGCGGCGACAGCTTTGTCGACGTCAGTTGCGGAGCCCGCAGAGATGTGACCGCACACCTCTTCCGTAGCCGGATTAATCACGTCCATCGACTTCGGCGTAGCCGGATCGACCCACTTGCCATCGATATAAAACTTCATGCAATCGCGCATCTTAAGCTCTCTCCCTGGGGCTGGCGCCGCGGCGGCCGAAAAACTGCGGAACCATCTTAGTGAACGGCGTTAAGGGCGGGAAGGGGGCCACCCTTGCCCGCGGTGCAACACGCCGGTAAAGCCCGACCGCGGCAGGGAGAGACGCTCGACATGGAAGCTATCATCGTCATCGCCATCTTCGTGATCGCCATCGCCCTCCTCAACCTGCGGGAGTACGGCCGCGTCGACTGACGCGCCCCTGAGCCCGCGCGGCTGGGCGCTGGTCACGGGCGCCCGCGAGCGGCTTGGCCGAGCCCTGGCGATCTCCGCTGCGCAAGCCGGCTACGACGTTGTCGTCCACGCGCGCGAGGCCGCCAGCGCCGAAGTGACTGCGCGCGAGATCGAGGGGCTCGGCCGCGGCGCGCGCGTGGCAGGCGGGGATCTCTCGGACCCGGACGTTTGCCGTAACCTCATCGGCGAAGTTCCGGGCCCCCTGCGGCTCCTGGTGAACAGCGCCTCGCTGTTCGACCTCGACGAAGCCGCCACCGCCACGCCGGCCGGCCTGGATGCGGCGAACGCGGTCAACCTGAGGGCGCCTATCCTGCTGGCCCAGGGATTTGCCGCGCGCCTGGCCGCCGAGGACCACGGCCTGGTCGTGAACCTGATCGATCAGAAGATCCTGCGGCTGGATCCGCGCTTCTTCAGCTACACCGTGGCCAAAGCGGCCCTGTGGGCGGCCACGCGGATGATGGCTCAGGCCTTTGCCCCGCGCGTGCGGGTGAACGCCATTGGCCCGGGGCCGACCCTGCCCTCCATCCACCAGACAGAAGAAAGTTTCGCGGCGGAAGCGGCCGGCTCCCTGCTGGGTGAGCCGGTGGGCGTGGACCAGATCCAGCTCGCATTGCGATACCTGATCGACGCGCGCGCGGTGACCGGGCAGATGATCGCCGTCGATTCCGGCCAGCACCTGGGCTGGCGCACCCCAGACGTGGTCGAGCCCTGATCCCAATGGCCAATTTTCAGACCCGCGTGTTCGTGCGGAATTTGCGCGTGGAAGCCGAGATCGGCCTGCACGCCCACGAGCAGGGCCGCCGCCAGCCCCTGTTCGTCGACGTCGAACTCGACCTGGCGGGCGAGCCCTGGACGTCGATCCACGCGACCGTGGATTACGAGAAGATCCTCGCCCACGCCCGCGCCGTGGCCGCGGAAGGGCATGTGTTGCTGGTGGAGACCTACGCCTGGCGTGTGGCCCAGGCCTGCCTCGGCGAGGCCGGCGTCACGCGGGCGCGCGTGAGGGTAGAGAAACCTCTGGCGCTCGCGCCCGACGCTGAGGGCGCGGGAGTCGAGGTGATTGCCGAGAATAGGTGACCAGGCCGGCCACCCTGCCCGGCGCGTTACCGAATACTCACTTGGGCTGCGGATCGGACGGGCTTAACCTCCGCAACTGGACCAAAGTCCAGGCTGAATGGGGATCTGGAGGATGTCGGACACCTCCCTGCCGCCAACCGCGCCACAGCCGGCCACGCCAATGGCGGACGAGCGCCAGATCGCGTTGATCGTCTACATTCTGATGCTGGTTCCGATCGTGGTGCCGGTGACGCACGTGGTGGGCCTGGTGATGGCCTACGTGAGCCGCGATACGGCGCCCGAATGGCTGAAGAGCCACTTCACCTTCCTGATCCGCACCTTCTGGATCGGCCTGCTCTATTTGGCCGCCGCCTGCCTCCTGTGCGTGGTGCTGGTCGGCTTCGTCCTCGTGCCCGCCGTCGTGGTCTGGTTCATTGTTCGCTGCGCCTTGGGGCTCTCGCGCCTGATGCGGTCGGAGCCTTATCCGACGCCGGAGAGCTGGACCTTCTGAACTCCCATTGAATGACAGACATTTCTGTCTGGTCGGACCTTGCTTTAGAGGCCGATCGAGCTGGGTCGGCGCGTCACGCCCATTCGCCAGAGCACCGGCCGTCCGTCGAACTGATGCCAGAGGGCGCCGCTGACGTGCAGGAGCAGGGTGATCAGCAGGACCCAGATCATCACGTACACGTGGGCATGGCTCAGGGCGTGACGGGTGGGATGTGAAAGGCCGGTCATGCCCGGGAGGGCGGGCCAGGGCGCGCCCCACCAGGAGATTGGCCCCTTTCGCATCGAGACCAGCGCCCAGCCGCTCACCGGCAGGCCCATCAGCAGCATGTAGAACAGCACATGGGTCGCGCGCGCCAGGGCGCGCTCCCAGGCTGGCATTCCCGCAGGAAGGGGCGGCGCCGGTTGGGTGACCCGCACTCCGAGCCGCGCCAGCGTCAGCATCAGGATCGTAATGCCCACCGACACGTGGAACCACATGACCAGCGGCTTGGCGGGGGAGTGATCCTTCAGGACCTCGTTCATGGTCCAACCCAGGCTGAGCTGGATCACGACCAGGGCGGCGATGAGCCAGTGCAAGAAGACTGAAACGCTGCCATAGCGCCGCGACGCTCCTTGCGGCTGATAACCAAGGCTCATCGCTACCCCAGTTTTTTCAAGACGTGGTCGGGGCGGCCTCGTAAGCCGCCCCGCAATCAGTGAATTCAGGCGCTGAGATCAGCGATGGCCCCCGCCATGACCGCCGCCGCCACCGTGGCCGCCGCCGCCATGGCCGCCGTCGCCATGGAACCCACCCCCATGACCGCCGCCGCCATGGTATCCGCCACCACCGTGGTACCCGCCACCGCCGTGATACCCGCCGGCATAACCGCCATGGCCACCATAACCGCCATGATATCCGCCGCCATGGTAGCCACCCCCATGCCAGCCACCGCCATGCCAGCCGCGGCCATGCGGACCCCACCAGCCGTGCCAGCCATATGGGCCGCCCCAGCCATAGCCGTGACGCCAGGCGTAACCGCAATAATAGAAGCCGGGGCCATTCCAGGCAGAGTCATACCAGCAGAAGTTTGTGCCGCCCCAGAAGTACTGCACGGGTTCATAGACGGGGGGCGGTCCCGGAACGCCGTATCCAAAGTAGATCTGAGCTGCGGCAGGGCTGGCGACGGCGGATCCAACCAAGGTCGCCGCTGCAGCGGCCCCGGTGAGTATTCTTTTCATAAGGGGGTCTCCAATCGACTTCGACGAAAGGTCGAGCGCGCCCCGTCCAAAGCGATCTGGTCCTTCGGTCGGACTAAACGCCCGGCTTGGCCGTGGGTTCAATCCTCGAGGGCGCCGGGACGGGGCCGCAAAGCAATGTTTGCAGGGTTGAATCTGAACTGAAGCTGAAATCCTGGAACGTCAGTGCAGCTTCACCGCCGGACTCGGTCCGCGGCCAAGCATGTTGACCATCGTCCGCCACGCCACCGCGCGGCCGCCGTGCAAGGCGGCCTCGTGCATGGCGTACAGCGAGCGGTAGACCAGCCCGGCGAAAGCGCCTTCGATGAAGAGGCCCTTGCCGGAGATGAAGCCCATCAGGTTTCCCACGGTGCTGTGCTGGCCCAGTGAGACCAGCGAGCCAAAGTCATGGTAGCGGTACGGTTCCAGGGGACGTCCCTCCATGCGCCGCCGGATCTGGCGGACCATGTGGGAGGCCTGCTGGTGGGCGGCCTGGGCGCGCGGCGGAACCAGCGCGTCTGTGCCCGGCTGGGGGCAGGCCGCGCAGTCGCCGATGGCGAAGACATCGGGATCGCGGGTGGTTTGCAAGGTGGGCAGGACCTTCAGCTGACCCAGGCGGTTCGTCTCCAGCCCGCCGAAGTCGCTCAGCACCGGAGGCGCCTTAACCCCGGCGGCCCACACCACGAGCTCCGAGGCGATGACCTCCCCGCTCGCCAGAACCACCCCGTCGGCCCGCACGGCGGACACGCGCGCGCCCACGCGCACGTCGATGCCAAGCTCTTCCAGGCGATCGCGAGCGGCCTGCGCCATTCGCTCGGGCAAGGCCGGGAGGATTCGGTCGGCGGCGTCCATCAGTACGATCCGCACATCGCGAGCCGGATCGATCCGGTCGAGGCCGTAGCCGACGATCGCCCGCACGGTCCGGTGCAGCTCCGCAGCCAACTCGCTGCCGGTGGCGCCCGCACCAATGATCGCCACCGACAGCTGGCCGGGGCGGATCGGTTCGGTCTGGGCGTTGGCGCGGAGGCAGGCGTTGATCAGACGCCGGTGAAACAGCTCTGCCTGATCGGGCGTATCCAAGGGGACCGCGTATTCGGCCGCGCCCGGTGTTCCGAAGTCGTTGGTGACGCTGCCGATGGCCATCACCAGGGTGTCGTAATCCAGCCTGCGCGCAGGCGTTATCTCGCGCCCTTGCTCGTCGAAGGTCGCGCCGACCTCCAGGCGCCGATTCTCCCGGTCGAGGCCGGCGGCTGTGCCGAAGCGGTAGGTAAAGTGGTGCCAGCGCGCCTGGGCCAGGTAGTCGAGCTGGTGGTGCGAGCGCAGGAGGCTTCCCGCGGCGACCTCGTGCAGGAGCGGCTTCCAAAGGTGGGTTCGCGCGCAATCGACCAGCGTCACCTGAGCGGCGCCGGTGCGCCCCAGGGTGTCCCCCAGGCGTGTGACCAGCTCCAGTCCCCCGGCCCCGCCGCCGGCCACGACGATGCGATGGGCCTCCTTCCGCTCGAGAGTCGCAGCCATCCGGCCCTCCGTCTGCGCCTCGTCAGGCGTTGAGTGGGAAATGTAGACGGCTTGTTCAGGTGCCCAAGGCGGTTTCGACCGGAACAGGACAGTCCGGGCGACCGATGAACAATCTATGCGGGTAATCAGCGGGTTCGCTGCAGATGGATCTGCGGGCGGGCGCGAAGAGCCCTATATTCGGCTCGTTCGTATCCATTGGACTTGCGCCATGATCGTCGGACAGCGCCCCGGAGCCTCGCCCAAGCTCCTTGTCGTCATCCTGGCCCTGCTTGCGGCTGCCTGGGCGTATCGTGAAGCGACCCATCACAGCGCGCGCCCAGCGAGATCCCCGAGCGTTAGCGCCGAGGCCGCACACCCCGCGTCCATTACTCTCGAACAGCCTGCCGCCTCGCAGTCTGCCCGGCGCTAAGGCCATGGCGAAGGCCGGGCGATAGCTGTTCAACAGGAGATCACGCCCGCCCACGGATGAAAACAACTGTCAACTCACGGACCCCTCGAGATTGGGTTCGAACCGGCCAAGCGGGCGCCTAGTGGCACGCCACCGGCCCAAACCGGCCTCGCCGCAGAGACAACTGGGGTGACCGCTTAAAGTTTTCGCCAAATCCACGTCACTATAGCGGGACTTGCAAAGCTAAATATCGGCTGAATTGCGGTAAGCCTTAAGCGATAGGTTTTGACAGTCCAGGGCCTGATGAGGCCAATCGGGCCGAAAGCCAAATAGGACAGGTCCACCATGTCCGTACCGTATGACTTGAGCGAAGCGATCGAAAAAGCCCAGGCCGCGCGTCCGATGCGGACGGGCAAGCAGTCGCGCCACGGGTTCCAGCGCGTTTCGCTGCTGCGCCCCCGTTGGGAGAACTGCGCCGTGCTCGCTTCAGTCGCGGGCTTTTGGATCGTCGTGGCGGCGCTGCTCATCAAATAGGACCGGCAGGTCCCAAAACGCGGAGAGCCGCGGATCCAGCCGGCTCGACGCACACCCTGGCGTTGGCGCCGCTCATAATATGTAATGCGCCGCGGGACACCTGCGGACAGGATAAGTCTACAGATTCGGCGCCTCCATCCGTTCCGGATCGGTTCCGGGAAGATCAATTCCAAACAAATTTGGCGATTCGCGCTGTTGCTCGGCAAGTCTCGACCGGGCCACGCTAGTCATAATTGACAGCCACATTGATCCGCGTACGAACCTAAACGATTAATTCGTACAAACCCCGTTTAAATACGTACGAGAATGGACGCAACTTGTCGCGTTGCACACAAGCGTCCGAAAGGGTTCTTATGCGCGCGGGCCAGGGCGATTGAGTAAGCCCGAGTACGGCCGCGCGTTCGGCCCCGCCCCCTCCCCCGGAGGGCGGGGCTAGAACTCCCGGGCGCCGCCGCGCCACCCCCTTCCGCCACCTCCGATTCTCCGCACACCTGGCTCACCGGCGTCCGAAGGTTGTGAAAGCTCCACCGCAGCTGCGCAAAGACGCATGCCTGGCGGAGGAAGGCAGCCCCAACCGCCGCCGCGCGCAGGACAGTCCAGGCTGCGACTTGGCGCCGCTGCAGTGAACCTTTCCGCGGGACTCCAAGCGCCGACACTCCGGTCGGAGCGCTCCAAACACGGTCCAGGCTCTTGGCTGTCTCGGAAATTTGTGCTGCAAGGCAGCAATCTTTGCGCAGACGCAGCGGACGATCGTCGCCAAGGTGGCGTCAGTCGCACCGAGCGCCCAGCGCCTTTGCTATAATATGTATGGCTCTGCACCTATAGCCATACATTCTGGCCAAATCTCTTTGACCAGGGGATGCCTCTCTATTCCCATGTAGCAAATTCGCGCGGATTGGCCGCAGGCACCGCGCCGTACGCTACCAAGCCCTCCGCGACTGAATCGAGTTGTATGGCTCAAAACCATACCTTAATGGACCGATCGTCCCTTTTGGAGGGCGATCTTCAGCGGCGCTCGCCGGAAACGCAGCGCAGCATGAGGCAAGAGGACTTGACCGTGTTCACGTACGCCGCGCCGTCCCTGACCGGGGCGCTTTCGAAGCTCTGCAGACCGCGCGGCCGGAGTTCCCTAAATGACAAGTAAGTTCTGGAGCCGTGCGAGGACGGGCCTGGTCCCCCTCGTCGCCTCTGCGGCTCTGGGCGGATGCGCGCGCGCACACGTCGAGCTGCTCGAACCTGCCGGAGACATCGGATCCCAGGAGCGCAAGCTGATCCTGCTAGCGCTCGGCATCATGCTCTGCGTGGTCATTCCGGTGATCATCCTGACGCTGGCGTTCGCCTGGCGGTACCGGGCGTCCAACACCCGGGCGACCTACGCCCCCAACTGGTCGCACTCGAACGCGATCGAGGCGGTGGTCTGGTCCATCCCCTGCGTGATCGTCCTGTTCCTGGCCGTTCTTATCTGGAAGACGACACACACGCTCGACCCCTACAGGCCGCTGGATTCGAAGGTAAAACCCGTTCGGGTTGAGGTTGTAGCCATGAACTGGAAGTGGCTATTCATCTATCCGGATTATGGGATCGCCACCGTAAATCAGCTTCCGATTCCGACAAACACGCCGATCAACTTCGCCATCACGTCGGATGGGATCATGAATTCCTTCTTCATCCCGCAGCTTGGGAGCCAGGTCTACGCGATGGCGGGAATGCAGACGCAGTTGCACCTGATCGCCAACAAGCCCGGGAGCTACGCCGGACTGTCGTCCGCCTTCAGCGGACCGGGTTTCTCGGACATGCATTTCCAGGCCGTCGCGATGTCGCCTGACAAGTTCGCGGCCTGGACGAAGCAGGCGCGCGCAACGCCGGCTGCGCTCGATGGGCCCGGTCTGGCCCAGCTCGAACAACCCAGCATCAAGGTCCCGCCAGCCACCTACGGGCGCGTCGCGCCCGGTCTCTTCGCTGGGATCGTCGATCAGTTCATGGCCGGGCGCATGTCGCAAACGGCCCTCATGACGGCGACCCCGCCCTGCACCCCGAATGACCACGCCTCACGGAGGGTCGACTGATGTTCGGCAAGCTAACCCTAGACGCTGTCCCGTGGGATCAGCCGATCATCATGGGGACGGGGGTGGTCGTCGCCCTCGGCGCCATTTCCATCCTGGGCCTGATCACCTACTTCGGCAAATGGAAGTACCTCTGGACGGAGTGGCTCACCTCAGTCGATCACAAAAAGATCGGCGTGATGTACTTCATCCTCGGCATCGTCATGCTGCTGCGCGGCTTCGCGGACGCGATCATGATGCGCGCCCAGCAGGCGATCGCGGCCAATGACGCCGCCGGCTACCTGCCGCCGCACCACTACGATCAGATCTTCACCGCCCACGGAACGATCATGATCTTCTTCGTCGCCACGCCCTTCATCCTGGGGCTGATGAACGTGGTCACGCCCCTGCAGATCGGCGCGCGAGACGTCGCCTTCCCGTTCGTCAACTCGCTCGGCCTGTGGCTCTCGGTCATGGGCGGGGCCCTGATCATGACCTCGATGTGGGTGGGCGACTTCTCCGCCACGGGTTGGGTCGCCTATCCGCCGCTGTCCGAACTGAAGTTCAGTCCGACAGTGGGGGTCGACTATTACATCTGGGCCCTGGAGCTATCTGGGCTGGGCACCACCCTGGCGGGGGTCAATTTCATCATCACCATTCTGCGCATGCGGGCGCCCGGCATGAAGCTGATGATGATGCCCGTTTTCACCTGGACGGCGCTCGTCACCAACATCCTGATCGTCGCCGTCTTCCCGGTTCTGACAGTGACCCTCGCCCTGCTGGGGCTCGATCGCACCCTGGGCATGCATTTCTTCACCAACGAAGCTGGTGGAAATGCGATGATGTACATCAACCTGATTTGGGTGTGGGGCCACCCTGAGGTCTACATCCTGATCCTGCCGCTGTTTGGTGTCTTTTCCGAGGTAATCCCGACGTTCTCGGGCAAGCCTCTGTTCGGCTACACCTCTATGGTTTACGCGACGTGCTCGATCGGCGTGCTATCGTTCTTCGTTTATCTGCACCATTTCTTCACAATGGGCTCCGGCGCGAACGTCAACGCCTTCTTCGGCATCATGACGACGATCATCTCGATTCCGACGGGGGTGAAGCTCTTCAACTGGCTCTTCACCATGTACCGCGGCCGGATCCGCTTCCATTCCGCCACGCTGTGGACGATCGGCTTCATGATCACCTTCGCCGTGGGCGGGATGACCGGCGTGCTCCTGGCGGTGCCCGGGGCGGATTTCGTCCTGCACAATTCACTCTTCCTGGTCGCCCACTTCCACAACGTGATCATCGGCGGCGTGGTGTTCGGCTCTTTCGCCGGGATGAGCTTCTGGTTCCCCAAAGTGTTCGGCTTCACCCTCAATGAGTTCTGGGGGAAGGTGTCCTTCTGGTGCTGGCTCGTCGGCTACTGGCTGGCCTTCACGCCGCTCTACATCCTCGGCTTCAAGGGGATGGCCCGGCGGATGAACCACTACGACCATGCCGACTGGCAGCCCTACCTGCTCGTGGCTCTCGTCGGCGCCTGCTTCATCGGCGCGGGCATCCTGTCGACCCTTATCCAGCTGGCTGTCAGCATCCGCGACCGCGAGAAGAACCGCGACCTCACCGGCGATCCGTGGGACGCGCGCAGCCTCGAATGGGCGACGGCCTCGCCGACGCCCTTTTACAACTTCGCCCACGTGCCGCAGATCACCTCGATCGAGCAACATTGGGAAGACAAGCAGACCGGCCGGGCGGGCGTCGTGCCAGCGACGTTCGAGGACATCCACATGCCCAAGAACACCGGAGTGGGCTTCATCATGGCCGCCTTCGGTTTCATCCTGTGTTTCTCGATCGTCTGGCACATGTGGCTGATCGCGGCGGCCGGTTTTGTTGGAATGATCGGAACCTTCGTCGCGAGATCCTACAGCCGTGACCTCGACTACTATGTGCCGGCGGCCACAGTCGCGCGCCTGGAAGCCGAGCGCCACGCCCTTCTGCAAAAGGCGGCCTGATCCATGGACCTAACCGTCTCCGCGCGATCGGACGCGCACGCTCACGACGCCCACGCGGGGCACGACGACGGGTCGAAGACCGTCCTCGGCTTCTGGGTCTATCTGATGAGCGACTGCATCATCTTCGGGACCCTGTTCGCGACCTTTGGCGTCCTGGCCGACAGTTTCGCCGGCGGCCCGACCGGCCGCGAGTTGTTCGACCTGCCCTATGTGGGCGGCGAGACCCTGCTCCTGCTGATCAGCAGCTTCACCTTCGGCCTTGCGGCCCTGAACATGCACGCGGGGCGCAAGGCGGGGGTGCTTGCCTGGCTGGCGGTCACCTTCCTGTTCGGCGCCGGCTTCATCGGCATGGAGGTGCACGAGTTCGCCCACCTCGTCGCCGAGGGGAATGGGCCGGGCCGCAGCGCCTTCCTCTCCGCCTATTTCACCCTGGTGGGCACGCACGGCGTGCACGTCACCTCTGGCCTGATCTGGATGGCGGTGATGATGCACCAGGTCTGGAAGTTCGGCCTCGACGGCGCGGTGAGGCGCCGGATCACCTGCCTCAGCCTGTTCTGGCACTTCCTCGACCTTGTCTGGATCTGCGTGTTCACCTTCGTCTACCTGCGGGGAGCGATCTGATGTCCGGTCCCAATTCCCATCATTCCGCCGCGGGTGACTTCGGCCACGGTGATCTGAAGACCTACGGCTGGGGCTTCGCGCTTTCGCTGGTGCTGACAGTTCTGTCGTTCGCGGCGGTGATGAGCGGGATGATTCCACGAGGAATGATCTTCCCGGCGATCACCCTGCTGGCCGTGGTCCAGCTGCTCGTTCAGCTCTTCTTCTTCCTGCATCTTGGGACGGCGCCGGAGCAGAGGAGCTCTGTCACCATCCTCGTGCTGACGGTCATGCTGATCGGCGTGATCATCTGCCTCTCGCTCTGGGTCATGCACAACGCCAACATCAACATGATGCCGACCCAGATGACGGTCGATCAGGCGATGGCGCGAAGCTGACGCAGACCCCTCCTGCGCGTGGCGGCTCCGCGTGGGAGGAACCAGGGGCGAGGCGCCTCAACTGCGGCGCCTCCGCGGCGCTTTGTGACACGCGCCCAGACATGTTATCGTTAATGTAGGGAACGGAAACCTACGAAATGAGCCGAATGCCCTTGTGGCGGCCGCGGATCGTCGACAGCGCTCCGATGAAATATCTGGGGATCGTAGAAGCGCTCGAAGCGGATGCGCGGGCCGGACGCGTCCGGCCGGGCGATCGCCTCCCGCCTCATCGCGCGATCGCCGAGGCGCTGAACGTTGATCTCACCACCGTGACCCGCGCCTTCAACGAGGCGCGGCGCCGGGGTCTGGTGGACGCCCAGGCTGGGCGCGGCACCTTCATCAGCGAGAATTTCGAACCCGGACCGGGCGCCGGGACCCTCGGCGGCGCGTTGCCGGTGCGCCTGAGCATGAACGCCCCGCCCCAGCCGCAGGCGGCTGATCTTGCGCGGCTCATTCCCAGGACGATTGCCGACCTGCTCTCGGGCCCCCGCGGCGCGCACAACCTCAATTATCGCGACAACGCCGGGGCGGAGTCCGATCGAAGCGCCGGGGCGAGCTGGCTGCGCAGCCGGATCGACGATGTCTCCTCAGATCGGGTTGTGATCGCCGCGGGCGCCCAAAGCGCGCTGTTCGCGATCCTGGAATCCCATGTGAGCACAGGCGACGTGATCGCGGCAGGAACGGTGACCTATCCGGGTCTGAAAGCGATCATCGCCGAAAGGGGGCTGGAATTCGCGCCGCTGGCCATGGACGAGGGCGGCATCCTTCCGGACGCGTTTGAAGCGGCTTGTCGCGAGAGGGCGCCACGAGCGCTCTATGTAATCCCTGCGATCGACAATCCGACCACCGCGAGCCTGTCGGAAGACCGGCGTCGCGCGCTGATCTCCATCGCCCGGCGGTATGAAGTCTTCATCATCGAGGACGACCCCTATTCGACGCTCCAGTCCCGGCCGGCCACGCCCTTCGCCAGCCTTGCCCCGGATATCACCTGGTACATCGCCACCCTGTCCAAGTGCGTTACGCCGGCCCTGCGCATAGCCTATGTCGTGGCCCCCACGAGCACCCTGGCGCTTCGGATCGCCAGCATTCTGCGGGTCACCATTCTGATGGCGCCGCCTCTCATGGCGGCGCTTGCCTCGCGGTGGATTTCCGACGGTGTCGTGGATCGCATCACCGCCGCGATCCGCGCCGAAAACGCGGAGCGTCAGAAGATCGCGGCCGCCGTCCTTCGTGAGGCGCAGTTCGCGGCGGATCCGGAAGGCCACCATCTGTGGCTGCAAATGCCGCCGCACTGGCGCGCGACCGACTTTGCCCAGCAAGCCGAGCGGTTCGGCGTCGCCATCGTCCCCAGCTCGATGTTTTCGCTGACAAGCACGCTGACGGAGGCCGTTCGCATTTCATTGGGGGCCCCGCCGGACCGGGCCTACCTCGAAGAGTCCCTGCGCCTGCTGTCCAACCTCCTGCTCCAGCCGTCGTTCATGACCCCGGCGGTTGTTTAGAGACTTTTCGGCAAAGCTTGATGAGGCAGAACGGCGACTCACGCGCCGCGGCCGGGCGGGCGAACACGTACTCCGCGGGGCTGACGGCCCTGCGATACCTGCAAGATGCGCCGATCCGCGTCCGGGGACGCGTTACCGGCCGCACCTACGCCTTCTCAGGCGTCAAGCCCGTCAAAGCGCGTCTGATCAAATGACCGGAGCGGCGCCGCAGCGGATTTAGAGCGCGCGCAGATCGAACTGCTGCTGGAACCCGAAGCGCCCCGAAACGCTCACGGCGCTGGCGACGTCCTCGTCGAGCACGACGCCAAAGCTCGACGCACGCGGCGTCGCATAGATCCGTTCCGGCCCGCGCCAGAGCTCCGCAGCGTTGCGGCCGGTGAGATCCAGCATGGCGGTGATGGCCTCGTCATCGGAGGCGCACCATGCCTCCTCCAGATCGGTAACTCCGCTGGGTTGGTCGGATAAGTACACCCTATAGCGTTGCATCAGATTGTCCCTGCCTGCGACTTGCGGGCAGTTAACTCTTCATTAGGAATTCATTCAAACGAATCATCGCGAATCTGACTAAACTTAATATTCAAATTTTATCGGCAATTCCGAGCATCTGGGTCGCACCCGGAAATGACCTCAGCGAACGAAGCTGGCGCCGTTCACATCCAGCACCGCACCGGTCATCGACGCGGGGGCGTCGAGCGCCAGATAGGTCGCCACGCTCGCGACCTCTTCGGGCAGAGCCACGCGGCCCAGAGGGATATCGGCCAGCAGCTTTTCGCCACCGCGCGAGGCCAGATAGTCATCCGCCATCCCGGTCATCACAAAGCCCGGACAGATGGAAAAGGCCAGGATCCCTTCGACCGCGTAGCCGCGGGCGATCGACTTGGTCATCCCGACCATCCCCGCCTTCGAGGCCGCATAGTGCCAGTGGAGGATGGAGTCGCCTCTGTAGGCTGCGCGGCTGGCGATATTGACAATCCGGCCCCCCTCGCGCCGCTCGCGCCAGTGCAGGACGGCCCGTCGGCAAAGATCCGCCGACGCCTGGAGGTTGATCTGTATCGTGCGGGCCCAGGCGCCGTGCCACTCGTCCAGCGGGACCTCCGGGGCGATGGCTTCGAACACGCCCGCATTGTTGATCAGGACGTCGATCCTGCCGTCCAGTCGCTCCAGCGCGCGATCCCACAGCGCGTCGGCCGCGCCGGCCGCCTCGAGGTCTGCGCCGACGGTGTCGGGACCATCCTGTCGGGCATGGCCGACGATCCGCGCGCCGCGCTGGACCAGCGCCTCGAACGTAGCGCGGCCGATGCCGCGGGATGAACCGGTGAGAAGAACGTGCTGGGCCTTGGGCATGGGCGCGTCCTAGCTTCCTTCCGGAAGCTCATCCAGCACTCCCGTATGGCCCGGCGGCGGCGCGGCGGATCCGCGCCTTTCGATTTCAGGCGTCCGGCGCGCCAATAGTCCGCCGCCGGATCAAAAAATATGCCATATTCCCATGAAACGAGCCCGATTCGTTCGGGATTTTGTGAGCCTAGAGGATTGGTTGGCGTGGAGATGCGGACGCGTCGTCGCATCGGTGGGGAAGAGGACCTGGCCACGGCGGTGCAATACGCGGCGCTGCCCTATCGCGTGACCGACGAGGTCGAGGTCCTGCTGCTCACTTCGCGTGAGACGGGCCGTTGGGTCTTGCCCAAGGGCTGGCCGATGTCGGGGAAGTCCCCACGCGCGGCCGCCAGGCGCGAAGCGCTGGAAGAAGCTGGGGTTGTCGGCCGCCTCTGCAAACGGCCGATCGGCTCATTCCACTATGACAAGCGATTGTCGGATGGCGGCCTCGTGACCTGCAAGGTCCTCGTCTACCCTCTGGCCGTCGAGCGCCAACACAAGCACTGGCCTGAGCAGACACAGCGGACGGTCGGCTGGTTCAAGCCCGAGGAAGCCGCCAGGGCGGTGCTCGAGCCAGAACTTGCGATCCTGCTGCAAAACTTCACCCCGCCGAAGGACACGTCGGAGTCCTAAGATTTCCCAGCCTTAGCCTGCCGAAGCCCGCCGGCTCAGATGATGCGCTTGGGCGAAATCGGGTCGCTGGCGGGGAAGGTCTCCTCAACGGCCTCGTCGATCAATTTCTCCTGCCGCTCGACCAGGTCTTCGTTGGGCTGCATATCGCCCGGCGCAGCGTCGGCGGCGCGGTTCGCGTGGCTGTGCGAAACGGCCGCTGGGTTGTCGGCGGTCTTGTCCTTGTCCGGCTTGCCGCTCATCGGGAGGCTCCCTTCAAGGTCAGGCGGGCTGTCGCTGTCGACGTACCGAACCCGCGTAGTCGTCCATAAGCGACAGCGAGATGGCGCCCGGCGTGAAGCGATACTCGCCCACTTGCGCCACGGGCGTCACTTCCGCCGCCGTGCCAACAATGAAGCACTCGGAGAAGGTGGCGAGTTCCTCTGGACGGATATGACGTTCCTCGATCTCGAAGCCGCGGGCGCGTGCGATTTCCATCACCGAACGGCGAGTGATCCCGTCGAGAAAACAGTCCGGGATCGGCGTATGCAGGACGCCGTCGCGCACGAAGAAGACGTTGGCGCCGGTGGCCTCGGCGACATAGCCGCGCCAGTCGAGCATCAGGGCGTCGGCGAAGCCGTCGCGCTCAGCGGCGTGCTTGGAGATTGTGCAGATCATATACAGGCCTGCAGCCTTGGACTCGGTCGGCGCGGTTTCAGGCGAAGGGCGGCGGTACTTCGCCCAGGTGAGGTGGATGCCCCTGGCCTTCTGCTGCGGGTCGAAATAGCTCGGCCAGGACCACACCGCGATCGCCACGTGGATCGTCGAGTCCTCGGCGGCGACCCCCATAACCTCCGAACCGCGCCAGGCGATCGGACGGACATAGCAATCCTCGAACCCGTTGCGCGCGCAGGTGTCCTTGCACGCCTGGTCGATCTCTGCGAGCGTATAGGGAATCTCGAAGTCCAGGATCTCGGCCGACCGGAACAGCCGGCGAGTGTGTTCGCTCAGGCGGAAAATGTCCCCGGCGTACATCCTCTCGCCTTCGAACACGGCTGAGGCGTAATGCAAACCGTGGGTGAGTACGTGGATCTTCGCCTCACGCCACGGGACGAAGCGTCCGTCGAACCAGATCCAGCCGTCGCGATCGTCGTAGGGAATCAGAGCCATTGCGGAATAAGCCTCTGGCGGGGTCTTTGGGTGAGGCGCCCTTCAGGTCGGAAAGAACAGCCTTAGACGCCCCGGGCTCCACTGGGTCAAACGATATGGCCCGAGCCCCAGGCGGCGAGCCCCGCCACCTGCTGGTGGTCGACGATGACGACCGCCTGCGCGATCTGCTCAAGGAATTCCTCGCCGACCGCGGCTTTCGCGTCAGCGCCGCGCGCGACGCGGCCGCAGCCCGCAAGCTCATCGAGGTGATCCGCTTCGACCTTCTGGTCCTGGATGTGATGATGCCCGGCGAGGATGGCCTCTCCCTCACCCGCTGGCTGCGCAGCCGCGCAGGGGCGGCCGGATCGGCGCCAGTGCTCATCCTCACGGCGCGCGGCGATCCGGAAGCCCGCATCGAGGGTCTGAGGCACGGCGCAGACGACTACCTCGCCAAGCCCTTCGAACCCGAAGAACTCGTCCTTCGCATCGGCGCGATCCTGCGCCGTTCGGCGCCCGCCGCGGTGGACGGCCCGATCCGCATGGGGCGCTGCCTGTTCGACGCGGCGCGGGGCGAGCTGACCGTGGACGGCGAGGCGATCCGGCTCACCGAGAGCGAGACCAATCTGCTGCGAGCGCTGGCCCGCTCCGCCCACGGGGCCGTCGACCGCTTCGAACTCGCGGGCGGATCGGGCGATCCCAGCGGCCGCGCAATCGACATCCAGGTCACCCGCCTTCGGCGCAAGATCGAGGCCGATCCGGCCAATCCGCGATATCTCCGCACCGTGCGCGGCCGCGGCTATATGCTCACGCCGGATTGATGCGCCTCCCGCGGCCCTGGCCCAGGTTCCTGTGGCGGCGGGTCAAGCGCCTGACGCCGACCTCCTTGTTCGGCCGAAGCCTGCTGATCATCGTCCTTCCGGTGGCGCTGATGCAGATCGCCGTCACGTGGATCTTCTTCGACGCCCACTGGCAGACCGTGAACAGCCATCTCACTGAGGGTCTGGCCGGCGACGTGGCCTACGTCCTGCAGAGCTATGAAGAGGATTCCTCACCCGCCAACTTCGCCAAGATCGTGCGTCGGGCGCAGGAAAACCTGGACCTGTCGATCCAGTTCGAACCCGAGGCGATCCTGCCGCGCGGCAAGCGCCCGAGCCTCGTCATCACTGTCGACCGTTCCCTGCAGCGGGCCCTGGCCGAGCGGCTCGACGAGCCCTTCTGGTTCGATACCGGCCGCTACCCGGCCTATGTCGACGTGAGGGTAAAAGTGCCCGGCGGCGTGCTGCGCATGATCGCGCCCAAGGACCGGGTCTTCGCCACACGCGGCCAGATCTTCGTGCTGTGGCTCACCGTCGCCACGGTGCTCCTGACCGGCGTTTCCATCCTGTTCATCCGCAACCAGGTGCGGGCGATCGAGCGCCTGGCCGAGGCGGCGGAAGCCTTCGGCCGCGGCGTGGACGTCGCCTTCCGCCCGCACGGCGCGCGCGAGGTGCGACAGGCGGCCAGGGCGTTCCTTTCCATGAAGGCGCGGATCCAGCGGCATCAGGAGCAGCGCACGGTGCTGCTCGCCTCGGTCAGCCACGACCTGCGCACGCCACTCACCCGGCTCAAGCTTCAACTCGCCCTGGCGGGCAAGAGCGCCCGCACCGAGGCGATGAAGACCGACGTCGCCGAGATGGAGCACATGATCGACGAGTACCTCGCCTTCGCGCGTGGCGAGGGGCAGGAAGGGGTCGAAAGCATCTGCCTGGCCGAGCTGATCCGGCCGGTGGGGGCGGACGCAGCCCGCGTGGGCGCGACCGTCAACATCAGCGCCGACCCCGACCTCACCGCTCTTGTCCGGCCTGGCGCGATCCGGCGAGCCCTATCGAATCTCGTCATGAACGCCGCCATGCACGGTGCGCGCGTCGAGGTGGCGGCGCGTAGCCTTCCCAACGGAGGCGTGGAGATCCTGGTCGACGACGACGGGCCAGGTATCCCGCCCGAGCGCTTCGAGGAGGCGTTCACGCCGTTCTCGCGCCTCGACGAGGCGCGCAACCAGAACAACGCCAAGGGCGTGGGGCTCGGCCTCGCCATCGCCCGCGACGTCGCGCGGGGACATGGTGGCGAAATCCTGCTTGGGCGTTCTCCACTCGGGGGTCTTCGCGCGACCATGCGCCTGCCGTGAGGAGGGAGAGATGATCATTCGCGATGCGCGCCCGGAGGATGGCGCGGCGATCAGAGAGGTCGTCACTCGCGCCTTCGGACGCGAAGCGGAGGCGGGTCTGGTCGACGATCTGGTCCGCGACCGCGACGCCGAGATCGCCCTCGTCGTCGAATCGAGGGGCGCCCTGGTCGGCCATGTCCTTCTCTCGCGAATGACCGCCCCGTTCCGCGCCCTGGCCCTGGCCCCCGTCTCGGTGACGCCCCCGCATCAGGGCCACGGCGTGGGCTCGGCCCTGGTCAAGGAAGCCATCGAGGCGGCCCGGGCCAACGGCTGGGAGGCCATCTTCGTGCTCGGCGCGCCCGCCTACTACACGCGCTTCGGTTTCGATCCCGCCCTCGCGGCGGGGTTCGCCTCCAACTACGCCGGCCCGTATTTCATGGCCCTGGCGCTCAATCCGCCTCTGCCGCAGCTCGCGGGCGAACTTAATCATGCGCCCGCGTTCGCAGTCCTCGACGAGCAATCGACGCGGCTTCAGGAACATCGCGAACAGAATAGCTAGGGGGTTTCATCCCCCGGCGCCTCCACCACCACCTCGGTCGTCACCGAGTTGGCGATGAAGCAGTGTTCGTGCGCGCGGTGGTGCAGGTCGTCGAGCTCCGCCGCAGTGGGGATTTTCTCCCCCGTGAAGACGATCCTCGGGCGCAGCACGACGCGGGTCATCGCCATGCGCTGGCGCCCGATGCGGGCAAGCGTACCGACGGCGTCATCCTCGTAGGAAGCCACTGCAAAGCCGGCCTGCCTGGCGAGGTCGAGGAACCAGAGCATGTGGCAGGCGGAGAGGGCGGCCGTGAACGCCGCCTCCGGGTCGACGGCGGCCGTCCGCGACCAGGGCGCCGGAACCACCGATGGTGATGGCGTGCCGGGGACTTCCAGCCCGTCATCGAAGCGAAGCGCGTGCGCGCGACTGTAGCGCCCCGCCACGAAAGCCTCGCCGTCCTCGGCAAGCTTCCAGCTCACGCCTGCACGGTGCTCGCTCACAGCGTGCGCGCGATCAGGACCTTCATGATCTCGTTCGCCCCGCCGTAGATCCGCTGCACCCGGCTGTCCCGATACATGCGCGAGATCGGATACTCGTCCATGTAGCCCCAGCCGCCGAAGAGCTGGAGGCACTCGTCGATGATCTTGTTCTCCAGATCGCTGACCCAGTACTTGGCCATGGAGGCCTTGGCCGCGTCGAGTTTGCCCTGCAGGTGCTGTTCGATCAGCCAGTAGACGAAGACCTTGGCCACCGTCGCCTCGGTCTTGCACTCGGCGAGCTTGAACTGGGTGTTCTGAAAGTCGATCAGGCGCTTGCCGAACGCCTCGCGCTGCTTGACGTGATCGATGGTGAGCGCCAGCGCCCGCTCGATCGCCCCCATGCCCTGCACGGCGATGTTCAGACGCTCCTGGGGCAGCTGGTTCATCAACTGGAAGAAGCCTTGGCCCTCGTCGCCGCCCAGCAGGTTCTCCGCCGGGACGCGAGCCTCGTCGAAGAACAGCTCCGAGGTGTCCTGGGCCTCCTGGCCCAGCTTGTGCAGGTTGCGCCCACGCGAGAAGCCCGGCGTATGGTCGGTCTCGACGAAGATGAGCGAGACGCCGCGGGCGCCCTGCGAGGGATCGGTCTTGGCCACCACGCAGATCAGGTTGGCGGTCTGACCATTAGTGATGAAGGTCTTCTGGCCGCTGATGACATAGTCGCCGCCGACCTTGCGGGCGACCGTGCGGACGCCCTGGAGATCCGAACCGGCCCCGGGCTCGGTCATCGCAATGGCGGTGACGTACTGGCCCGAGCAGATTCCCGGCAGCCACCTGTCCTTCTGCTCGGGCGTGCCGTAGTGGGCGATGTACGGAGCGACGATGGCGTTGTGCAGCGAGACGCCAAAACCGTCGACGCCCTTGGCAGCGAGGGCCTCCATCAGGATGACCTCGTGTCGATAGTCGCCGCCTGCGCCGCCGTAGGCCTCAGGCACGCTGAGGCCCAGCAGCCCGGCCTCTCCGGCGCGTGACCACATATCGCGGTCGACCACGCCGTTCTGCCGCCAGCGAGCGACGGTTTCCGGCTTCGCGTGCTCGTTGAAGAAGCGATCGACCGCCGCGGCGAAGATGTTGAGATCCTCTTCCGCGAGGAAGGCGGGGCGCTCGACGTCGAGCACCGGGCGGTCGGCCCCGTCAGGCATGGCGGGGACTCGCCATGCGCCGGTCTGTCGTGGACGATCGAGCGGGCATCTCTGCAGCGGACGCCAGCAGGTCGGGAGCGGACTTCTCGAGGAAGGCCTCAAGCCGGGCGCAGGCCTCGCGAAGTTCGGCGAGGTGCTCGTCGATGTCGGCCCTCTGTTGCTCGAAGGCCACGATTCGCTCACGAAACTTGCGCAGGGCCTTGGCGTTCTGGGCAGCTCCACCGTCGCCCTTGCCATACAGTTGAAGGATCTCGCGTATCTCTGCCAGCGACAGGCCAACGCGTTTGCCCCGCAGGATCAATTGCAGGCGCGCGCGATCTTTGTAGGAATAAATCCGGTTAAGTCCCTGTCGAGCGGGCGACAGTAACCCCTTGTCCTCATAGAATCTCAACGCGCGCGGCGTACATCTGAACTCGAGACACAATTGCCGAATAGTGAACGTGCGCTCCGGGCGCCGAAGCTCCACAGCCATATCGTACCCCTTTCTCCTCCCACCGGCTCAAGGAGCCGTCCCGCGCGGTCATGGTCGCCGCGTTTGTCGGTATTGAAACGTTACGCGCGGCTGACGTAAACGTCAACGCGTGATGACACAGGATTTATAACGCGTCCTGGACTCGTGCCGCAGGGGCCTTGGCCCGGCGGCGGTCTGAACGCTCTTTCCGTCCTCCTCGGGCAAGGTTAGCTTCAGCAGGTGACGTGTCGGAGGGGAGATGGCGCGCTTCATCGTCCAGGCGCTGGCTGCGGCATTCGGCTTCTGGGTCGCATCCCGGATCGTGCCCGGAGTGCACGCCCGGGGCGTCGCCAGCCTCATCGCGGCGGGGGTGATCCTCGGAATCATCAACGCTTTGGTGCGGCCCATCCTGATCCTTCTGACCATTCCCCTGACGCTGATCACGCTCGGGTTGTTCCTGTTCGTGGTGAACGGGATCACGGTCTGGCTCACATCCGCCTTCCTCAAGGGCGTTCAGGTCGACGGCCTCTGGCCCGCCATCCTTGCCTCGGTCGTGATCACAGTGATCAGCTGGATTACGCGAGCCCTGGTGGACGTGCGCTGAGCGCCACCCCACATCAGCGCCGGACGGGACAGACAAAGTTCGATCTGCGAGCACTCAAATGACGAAACTGCTTCTCGCGGCCCTCGCCGTCTCCGTCGCCGCCTCAGCGGCTCAGGCCGCCCCCAGCCACAGCCGGAACGACACGCCGTGCTTCTTCATCAACCAGTGGCAAGGCTGGAGGGCCCCAGACGACCACACCCTCTATCTCGGGGTGAACTATCGCGATGTGTACAAGGTCGGACTGGCCGGCAGCTCTCCCATCCTCCAGGACCCGCAGGCGCACATTGTCTCGATCACCCGGGGGCCCGACACCGTCTGCAACCCCGTGGATCTTCAGTTGTCCATCGTCGAGCCTCCCGGCATCCGCGAACCCCTGATCGCCAAGTCGCTGGTCAAGCTCACGCCGGATGAAGTGAAGGCGATTCCGCCCAAGTACCGGCCGTACTGACCGTCTTCGAGTCGGGCGCCTCGATTCGAGAGTGTAGAGCCTGATTCAGCGTTCGCATCTGTTCCGAGCCAAACGCGTCAGGCTCCGGCCATCCGCTGAGATGTTCGCCTCTTAAAGCGAGACCTGTCGCGCCCACATCGCTCAGTGAAGGGACGAACCACGCTTGTGAGATCACGTATGAGATGGACCCTTTCAGCAACGCTTCTGGCCCTGGCGATCGCCGCCGCGGGCCCCGCCCCCGCCGAGGGCGTGGCAGGCCATGATCGGACAGGGAGCACTGTCACGCCCTGCTTCTTCCTCCACGACTGGGAAGGCTGGAAGGCGCCCAACGGCCACACTCTCTATCTCGGCGTGGTCCGTCATCAGGTCTATGAGGTCCAGCTGAGCGGGGACTCGGCGTTGTTGCGGGACCCCGACGCGCATTTGGTCTCCCGGACCTACGCCCCCAACAGCGTGTGCTCCGCCCGGGATCTCCAGCTGATGGTGAAGGAACCGTTCGGCGGGGTCGGCGAGGGCCTGATCGCCGAGACGCTGGTCAAGCTTACGCCCGAGCAGATCAAGGCGATACCGCCCAAGTACCTGCCGCCGAACTGGTAGCGATCAGGCGGGCTGCGCGGTCGCGCCGCCGGTCATTCTCAGCCAGGCGATAATAGCCAGGCCCGCGAGGAGCAGGCCGGAGCCGAGCCAGAGTACGCCCCGCACCGGGCCGTCGCCGACGATCACTGACGAGAGCAGCGGCCCCAGTGCGCCACCCAGGAGCTGAGCGGCGCCCGTCTGCAGGGCGGCGCGCCGGGACGTGTCGGCGGCGATGGTCATCGGGGTGATGAAAGGCGCCAGCACCAGGCTGACGACGCCCGAGGCGACATTGTCCGCCACGAACACCCACGCCGGGGCATTCAGGCCAAGGATCGTCCAGATCACCAGGGAGAGGGCCGAGCCGACGATGAAGACGACGAAATAGCCGATGCGTCCGGCGAGCGCCGTCGCCAATGCGCCGCCCGCCACCTGGCCCACGAGCGATGCCCACAGCGCGGTGCGCGCCACGTCCGCGCTCAGGCCGGCCGCGTGCGCCAGGGGCTGCAGATAGACGCCGACCGCCCCGCCTCCGGCGACGAAGATCGCAGTGCCCACCAGCGCCACCCAACCTCGGGGCGGCGGGGCGCCATTCTCCCCGGGCTTGATCGGTAGCGGCTCGTGGGAGGACGGCGAGGTCAGGGCGGGAATGACACCCGCGAGGCTCACGATCGCCAAAGCGACGAAGCCGCCGTCGGCGCCGTAGCGGTGCACAACGAACGCGGCGAGGAGCAGGGCGAGCGCGAGCTGGGCCGCGGTCTGGGCGGTGAAGAAAACCCCAGCCCAGCGCTCCGGTGTGACCGTCCGGGCGATGAAGGCGATGGTGATCCAAAGCAGCACGCCTTCGATGGCGCCGGCCGCAGCTCGAAGGGCGAGCAGCAAATCCCCGCGCGCGCTCACGCCGGCGAGGTCGACGGCGGCGAGGCCGAGCGACGCAGCGGCGCCGATGAGCCGCAGGCGCCTCGGGCGTCCGGCGAGACCGCAGAGGCCCGTGGAGATTCCCATGGCGAGCAGTTCGAGCATCGCCGACAGGCCGATCTGGCTGTCGGTCAGCCGGTGCTCGTCGGCCAGAGCGCCCAGCAGAGCCGGCAGGACGCCGAGCACCAGCAAGGAATTCACTCCCACTCCCATAGCGGATGCGGCCTGAAGAGGGCTGAATGCGGGACCGACCGCCTCGTGGACGACGTGCTCATGAGCATGCGAGTCGGCGTCAGGGTCGGCGGTCTTCGCTTCGGCCATCGGGCGCCTTTCTGTCCACAGCGGGTTTGATGGGGTGTATGCGTCAGAGCCGATGCGCGCCAACCTTTCTGTTCCATCTCACGGTAAGACCAGCGACTCCGACGCCTTTGCGGTCAGGCTGGAAACCTCCGGCCTGGTGATCCTTGACGTTCCTGCCTTCGCCCTGACCTCTGCCGAAGCCGATCTCCTCGACCCTCGTCACGGCGACGGGCGTGCGAAGAACATCAGTCTGGGACGCGGCGGGGTTCGGGGTGCGGCCGAGGACGATCCGATGCTCGATCGCCTCGAACAGCTGATGGCCCGCTACCGGGACTGGGCGCGCGAGACTCTGTGCGGACTGGCCCCGCGATATCAACCGTGGATCGAGACCGGGCGCACAAGCCTGCGGACGCGGGACGTCGCCGAAGGCGCCAGCAGCCTGCGCAAGGACGACCGGCGCCTGCACGTGGACGCCTTCGCTTCGCAGCCGACGGGCGGGCGGCGGATCCTGCGGGTCTTCGTCAACGTCAATCCCCATGGGGAGGCGCGGGTCTGGCGCGTCGGCGAGGCGTTCGAGGCGCATGCCCGGCGCTTCGCGGCATCTGCGCGCCGCCTCGCTCCGGGCGAGGCCTGGCTGCTGGACGCCTTGAAGATCACCCGCTCGCGGCGGACCGACTACGACCAGCTCATGCTCCAGCTCCACGACCGGGCGAAGCTCAGCGACGCCTATCAGTCGAGCGCACCCGCGCGGCAGCTCGACTTCCCCGCAGGTTCGGCGTGGGTCGTGTACACCGACAGCGTGGTGCACGCCGCGATCGCCGGCCGCTTCGCCCTGGAGCAGACCTTCTATCTGCCCCTCGAGGCCATGGCGGCGCCCGAGGCGGCGCCGGCGCGGGTGCTCGAGCGGATCACGGGGCGGCGGCTGCTGCCCATGACGGCGCATTGAAGTCGGGAAATCTGGCGTCGCTGTAGCTGGACCGGCGCGGCCACCCTTTCCGTTCCTTAACTTGCAATCGACCGGCTGGTCCCGAGAGTGCAGACTCGGGCTTAAGACCCGAAGGGAGCCAGACGCTGATGACGCAGGACCTGCGAGGGAGTGCGCCTGGCCGGCTTCCGATAGGGACCATACTCGCCTTCTCGGCCTCCGCCCTGCCCATGGCGGCGCTGAGCGTCGCAGTGTTCGTCTATCTCCCCCCCTATTTCGCCGGACATCTGGCCGTGCCGATGGCCACGGTGGGCGCCGTCTGGATGGGTGTTCGACTGTTTGACATCCCCGTGGACGTCGGCCTGGCGATGCTGATGGACCGCACGCGCACCCTGATCGGACGCTACCGCTTCTGGATGGTGCTCGGCGCGCCGATCCTCAGCCTGGCGCTCTACAAGCTGTACATGGCGCCCCGCGGATTTAGCTGGGAGTTCCTGACGGTCTGGCTCCTCGTGCTCTACCTGGCGATGTCGATCGTGAATCTCTCCAACAGCGCGTGGGGCGCCACTCTAGCGACGCTCTATCACGAGCGCTCGCGCCTTTTCGGCGTCCAGACGGCTGTCGGGGTGACCGGGGCTGTGGCGGTCCTCCTGATCCCCGCTCTGGGGCGCCGTTTCCACGAGGACAATGCGGCCAGCGTGCAGGCGATGGGCTGGGCGATGGCAGGCCTCGTCCCGATCGGTGTTGCGATCACAGCGATCTTCACGCCGGAGCGCGTCCCACGGGACCTCGCCCCGACCCGCGGGATTCACTGGGGCGAAGTCTGGGCCGTTCTCTCCAAGCCCGACCTCCTGCGCCTGTTCCTCGCCCAGACCTCGCTCACCCTGGGCCCCGGCTGGATGAGCGGCCTCTACATCTTCTTCTTCACCCAGGCCCGCGGTTACACCGTCGAGCAGGCGTCACTGCTGCTCGCCGTTTACATCCTGGTCGGTGTCCCCGGGGCGCTGGGCGCAGCCGCCCTGGCAAAGCGCATCGGCAAGCACCGCGCCCTTATGGTGTCGACTACGGCCTATTCGCTGGGCCTGTTCTCCGTGCTGATCCCCGCCAAGGGAAGCTTGCCGCTCGGCCTCATGACCATGACCTGGTGCGGCGCGATGGCGTCGAGCTTCAATCTTATGATCCAGGCCATGCTTGCCGATGTCGGCGACGAGGTTCGCCTGGAACAGGGCAAGGAACGGATCAGCCTCGTCTACGCCCTCAACGGCCTGGCGCAGAAGATCGCCGGCGCCCTGTCCATCGGGCTAAGCTTTCCCCTGCTGGCCGTGCTCGGTTTCAACGCCGCCGAGGGCGCCAGCAACACGCCTCAGGCTATCATGCGACTGACGTGGGCTTTCATCGCGGGTCCGATCGTCTTTGTGATGCTCGGGGGCGCGTGTGTCGTCGGCTGGCGGCTGGACGCACGGCGTCAGCTCGAGATCCGGAACGCCCTCGATGCGCGGGAGGCGGCCGCCGGGGCCCTGCCCGCCGCCAATTTGGTGCGCGAGATTGACTTTGTTGAAATCGAAGTTGATATTTCTAAGGTCTGAAGTGGCTTCGTTCGAATTTATCTGAGGGCCGCCCTCTTTCGCGGCTCCAGCGAAAGGATGTCCGACCATGCCCGACCAGGCCTTGGAGACGCAGCATTTTCCGCCCCTCGCCGGCAGTCACGAGGATATGCGGCGGCGGCCCAAGCATGAGCGACGCCGCCGTCAGGAGGGGTTCTTCGGCGTCATCCCGGAGCGCGCCTACCAGGAGCCGGTATTCGTGGGGCGAAGCCTTTTCGGCAGCTGGGCGGTGGTCAGCGACCCCGCGGCAGTGCGGCGGGTTCTGGTGGAGCAGTCCGCGAATTACCCCAAGACGAAGATGGACATTGAGTTCTTCGCCGCCATCTTCGGCGGCGGTCTCCTGGGTCTCGATGGCGAGGACTGGCGCAGGCACCGGCGGATCATGGCGCCCGCCTTCGACCCCCGCAGCGTCGCCTCCTATGGACCGGCGATGGCGACCACCATCCAGGCCTTTCTCCGGAGGTGGGATGCGCTTCCCGACGAGGCGCCTATCGACATGTGCCAGGAGATGACCGCCCTCACGCTCGAGGTAATCTCCCGCACCGTCTTCTCCGCCGACGGCGGCGAGATGGGCGGCTTGGTGCGCGACGTGCTGCTGCGCGGCGCCGCGAGTTCGGAAGCCGCCAACCTCCTGGACCTTCTGCCGGTGATCGGCCCCTGGCGCATGAAACGGCGCAAGAAGGAGCTCTCCGAGGCGTCGCAACCTCTCGATGCGGCGATCGAGGCCCTGCTCGCCCAGCGTGAGGCGCGCGCCCATGCTGGCCCGGCGGACCTTATCGACCGCCTGATGGCCGCCCGCGACGCCGAGACGGGCGGCCGGCTCACGGCAAGGGAGATCCGCGACGAGATCGTGACGATCTACATCGCCGGCCACGAGACCACCGCCAGCACCCTCTCCTGGACCTGGTATGTGCTCTCCCAGCGCCCGGCGCACCTTCGTCAGCTACAGGCTGAGCTCGACGCGCAACTGGGCGGTCGCGCCCCCGAACCCGCCGACCTGACGCGCCTGCCCTACACGCGGTGCGTGGTGGAGGAGGCGATGCGCCTGTATCCCGCCGCCCCGGGGCTCTCGAGCCGCCGCGCCATGGCCGACGACGAATTGTGCGGGGTGAAGATCCGCAAGGGGACATCGGTGAATATTCTCCCCTGGGTCCTGCACCGGCACGAACAGCTTTGGCCGGACCCCGAAGAGTTCGATCCGGACCGCTTTTCGCCCGAGCGCTCGGCGGACCGCCCGCGCTTCGCCTATCTGCCCTTCGGCGGAGGCCCGCGCGTGTGCATCGGCCAGGTGCTGGCGATCAACGAAGCGGTCCTCGCCCTCGCTGCTCTGGCGCAACGCTATTCGGCGCGTCTGGCGCCCGACGCCAATGTCGCACCCAAGGCGAACATCACCCTGCAGTTCCAGTACGGCCTGCCGATGATCCTCGAACGCAGGGTGACAATTCCGAGCGGAGCCAGGAACGTCGAAGCGACGGCGGCCTGAGAGCCTGAGTTCGCCCTACCGCCAGCGGGAGTAGGCGAAGGTGGGGCCGCCGGCGAGGCCAAAGTAGAAGCCCACGTCGTAAGGGACGCTGGCGGCGCTGGTCTCGTACAGATGCCAGGGCTGTGGAACGGGCAGCACCCCTGGGAAGAAGCGCTGGATCACCTCGATGATCAGGGTGATCGGGGCGATCAGCCCGTGCCAGAAGCCGAGGACGAGCAGGGTAAGAGGTCCTCCCTGAGCCGCCTGGCGCGCATCGGGACTGCCCGCTGCGCACGCGGCCAGCAGGAGGGCGAAGCCCACAATTCCCGCGATCCTCAGTGACCTCCCCATGACGCCTCCTCGCGCATGACGCCGGCAGCCCATCCGATCTTATTGGGCCGACCAACGCGAGGTCCACGGTGAAGGTTCCGTATTGTCGCTGCGGCGCCGGGTCTCTTTGGCTCACGCGGGGCTCGCTGGTAAGCGCTCGACCTTCGAGAGGGCGGGTGTGGGGATGTCTGAGCGGTGGCTGCCCGGTGACGGCCCAGAGCGGCGGTTCCTGGCCTGCCTGGCGCTTGCCTGCCTGGCGGCCGTGGCCTGCGGAGGCGCGAGCGTCGGAGCGCCGATCCGCCTCGCCCTCGTCGAGCTTTGCGCGCTCCCGGTTCTGGGCCTCGCCCTCCTGAAAGAGCCGACCGTGCGGGTCGATCTTGGGACGGGCGTTCTGACGCTGATCGCCGCCTTGCCGCTCCTCCAGCTGATACCGCTGCCGCCGGCGATCTGGCGTTATCTCGCCGGCGGCGCTGCGCGAGCCGAGGCTTTTGCCGCGGCCGGCGCCTCCCCGGTCTGGGCGCCTGTCAGCCTGGAGCCTCGCGCCACGCTCGACTGCGCTTTGGCGCTCGTCGCTCCCGCCGCCGTCTTCCTGGCGACGTCGCGGCTGACGCGGAAGGGGCGTCGCCGCCTTGCCGCGCTTTGGCTGGCCGCTGCGGTGGCGGGCCTGGGGATCGGCGCGCTTCAGTTGGCGCAGCCGGACGGCGGCTGGGCCTATCCCTACACCTTGACCAATCTGGGCTCCCTGGTTGGCCTGTTCGCCAACCGCAACCATCAGGCCGCCTGGCTCCTGACACTCATCCCCATATCGACCGCCGTTGCGGCGCCGGGACTTCGCGACTCGCGCCTCGTGAAGAATTTGGGCCCAGCCCTGATCGCTGCACTGTTCCCGGCGTTCGCGCTCATCGCGCTGGGGGCGGTCCGGTCTCGCGCCGGAGTCCTGCTCGCCGCGCCCGCAATCTTCGGCGCGCTGGCGGTGCTGGCGGCGGGTCGGGTCCCATGGCCAAGATTCGCCGTGTGGGGCGCGCCAACGCTGGCCGCCGGTCTTGCCGTCGCCGTCTTCGCAGCCGGTCCCCTGGCCGACCGCTTTGCGGCCCAGATCCGCCCGGAAGCGCGAGCCGACACCTGGCCGGTCGTCGCCACAGCGTCGCGGAAAGCCTTGCCGCTTGGCGACGGCGTCGGAAGCTTCGATCGCATCTTCCGCGCCGCCGAGCCGCTCGACCTTGTCGGCCCCACATTCCTCAACCATGCGCACAATGACTATCTCGAGGGGTGGCTCGAGACCGGTCTCCTCGGCCTCGCGATCCTGGTTCTCTTCCTGATCTGGTTCGCTTCGCGCGCTGCTCGGGCCTGGGGCCCGGGTGGAAGCAGCCTCGCCCGCGGCTCCAGCCTGGCCGTCGGGCTGCTTCTGGCCGACTCGATGGTCGACTATCCCTTGCGCACCGAGACCCTTGCCTGCCTGTTCGCCTTCGCCTGCGGCTGCCTCACGCCACCCCGGCCGGCCGTGGAGACCGCCCCATGAAGACGGTGAAGATCCAGGGCGGCCTTGGAAACCAGCTGTTCGGCCTCGCCTTCGCCAGGTCCGTGGCTATCACCAGCCGTCAGCCGGTAGCTCTCGACCTCTCATCATACGAACGCGACCGGTACGGCCGCGGCTTCCAGCTCATCGACTTCGCACGCAGCCTGGGCGCCTTCGTGCCAAGCCATCGGCCCCTGGCCGGCTCGCCCATCGCCCATGCGGCGGCGCGCGTCCTCCCCGCGCCAGGATTCGTCGTCGAGCGAAAGCGACCTGCAGGCGAGGCCGAGCTGCGCGCCCTGGTGAAGAAAGGCGACTTCTTCAGCGGCTACTGGCAGGACGAGGCCTACATGCTGGACACCGAGCGGCTGCGCCTGCAGATTCGGCGCATGTTCGAGACCCTTGGCCGCCACGCGCCGGGCGGCCTCGTGGTCGTCCACTACCGCACCTACAAGGAGGAGCGTGTCCGCCGCGCGCGCCGGACGCCGCCGGGCCGCTACTTCGTCGACGCGCTTCAACGGATCGAGGCGGACAGCGGTCCGGTGCGTGAGGTGGCGCTGGTCTCGGATGACGTGGCCCTGGCCCGCCGGCGCCTCGGAGATCTGGGCCGGCCGATCGTTGAGCTCGGCCAGACCGACGCCTGGGAGGACCTGGCCCTGATGGCGCGCGCGCGGGCCCTGATCCTCACCAACTCCTCCTTCTCCTGGTGGGGCGGCTTCTGTTCCGGCGCGGGGACGGTGGTCTATCCGAGGGCGGACAATTACGTTCACTACCCCCAGCCGTCCGGACGCTTTGTCGTGCTGTGACACGCCACGACGCCTTAAGTGTAGGCGCCGGGCCTCTGCCAATCCTGGTCCCGGTTTCGCCGCACACCGAAGGTCTCTAAGGTCCGCCAGGAGAGCGTGGTCGGCCGACGACGCTGCTAGGGGGACCTCATGAACCTGCGCCTCTCGATCGTCTCGCTGGTCCTGTGCGCTCTCTTCGCGGCGCCGGCCGTGGCCAAGCCAGCGGCTGCGCCCATCCCGCTCCATGGACCCAAGGCGATGGTCGCCGCGGCGAATCCTCAGGCTGTGGAGGCGGGCCTCGCGGTCCTGCGCCGGGGCGGGAACGCCGTCGACGCCGCCGTAGCGGTCCAGGCGACCCTGGGCCTCGTCGAACCCCAGAGCTCCGGAGTCGGCGGCGGCGCCTTCATTGTCGCCTACGATCCGCGGACGGGGAAGGTGACGGCCTATGACGGGCGCGAGTTCGCGCCTGCCGGAGCGACCAAGGACCTGTTCCTCCATCCCGACGGCAGTCCGATGTCCTACCCCGAAGCCGTCCTCTCGGGTCGTTCGGCAGGGGCGCCGGGCGCTATCGCCGCCCTCTACATGGCGCACAAGGAGCAGGGAAAGCTCCCCTGGGCCAGTCTGTTCACCGACAGCGAGAAACTCGCGGAGACCGGTTTCATGGTGGGCCCGAGGCTGCAGGGGATGGTGGTGGGAAGGGCGCCGCAGACCAAGGCGCCCGACGTGATCGCCTACTTCAAGGGTCCCGACGGCCAGCCGATCCGCGCCGGCGAGCGGCTGAAGAATCCCGCATACGCCGCCACACTGCGCCTTATCGGCGCCCAGGGCCCCGACGCGATCCTGAAGGGTCGGATCGCCGCCGACATCGTCGCCCGCCTGCACCAGGGGCCTCTGCCCAGCACCATGACCCTGGCGGATCTGGCCGCCTACCGGCCGCAGCGCAGCGAAGCGCTCTGCCGCCCCTACCGCATCTGGGTCGTCTGCGCGCCGAACTCGCCGTCGGGCGGCCTGCCGACGCTCGAGGGCCTTGGCATCCTCGAGCACACCGACATCGCCTCGCGCGGCCCGGCCGACCCTCAGGCCTGGTTCGAACTCGCCCAGGCCGAGCGGCTGATGTACGCCGACGACCGTTACTACAACGCCGATCCAGCTTTCGTGACCGTTCCGGTCGCGGGCCTGCTGGACCCGGCTTATCTGGCTCAGCGTGCGAGCCTGATCGGGACGACGGCCGGCCCGCCGCCGGCGCCGGGCCATCCCGCCGGCGCGCCGGTCCGAGGCTCCGACGCGACGCGCGAGCCGGGCGGCACGTCCTCCTTCGTCGTGGTCGATCGCTGGGGCAATGTGGTCGCCATGACGACCACCGTGGAAAGCGTCTTCGGTGATGGCCGGATGGTCGACGGCTTTTTCCTGAACAATCAGCTCACCGACTTCTCGTTCAATCCGGCAAACCCGGACGGGACCCCGGCGGCCAACGCCGTGGCCGGCCGCAAGCGGCCACGCTCGTCCATGTCGCCCACCATCATCCTGGATCGGCAGGGGCGGTTCGTCGCCGCGATCGGCTCGCCCGGCGGACTGGCGATCCCCTCCTTCGTCCTCAAGGGGATCGTCGGCGCGCTCGACTGGAAGCTGTCGATGCAGGACGCCGTGGCCCTGCCCAACCTGGTGGCGCTCGGCAACCTCTTCATCTCCGAACCGGAGAAGTTCGCGCCTGGCGTGGTCGACGGACTCAAGGCCAGGGGCGTCGAGCTCAAGGGCGGTATCGGCGTCGAGGACTCCGGCCTGCACGGCGTGATCGTCCGCGACGGCGCGCTGCAGGGCGGCGCAGATCCGCGCCGCGAAGGCGTCGCCCTGGGCTGCTGCGAATAGCCGGTCCTTCAGCCGGCAAGGGCGGGCGTCTCGGCGATCTCGCGCAGGACCTCGGCTTCGACCTCCGGACTGGCCTGCCCATCGGCGGTGGCGAGGAGAGGCTTGGGGATCAGCAGGACCACCGGCAGCATCAGGGCGTAGACGATGGTGATCGCGATCACGCAGTAGGTGAAGCCATAGGTCGGGCTGCTCGCGTAGATGACCGAGCCCAGCAGGTCGCTGCCGCGGGTCGACAGCGCGAAGGCGGCGTCGATCAGCATCATCAGCGTGCCCTGCAGTCCTGGGGGGCATGAGCGCATCGCGAGGTCGTAGATCGCGCCGGTGACGATACCGCCCATGGCGCCGATCGGGGCGGCGAGAATCAGGGCCTCGGTCGGCGTGTGGATGAAGGCCAGCGGGATCATCTGGGGGATCGAGATGATGATCCCCCAGACCAATAGACGCCCGAGCGGAACGCGCTTGCACAGCCAACCGTAGACCAGCAAGACCGGGATGAAAGAGGCCGTGAAGATCGCGTTGAAGTCGCCGTAGACCGCGTCCGAGGCGTGCAGGTGGTTGGTCAAATAGTACTGCAGGGGGGTCTGACTGCCGGGCGCGAAGGAAAAGAGGAACATCAGCAGCGCCGCCGGATAGATCGCCCGATGCCGCACCAGCCGTTTGAGGTCGCCAAGGATCGTCGATCCGCGCGCCTGAGGCGCTTCATAGGCGCCAGAGAAGACCGCGCGCGGCTTCCACAGGCCCATCGCCCCGAGGGCCGCCGCAAGGGCCGCGAGGACCAGGAAGATCGTCGACGGGCGCACGTGCTCGGTGAGGTAGCCGGACGCGGCGGCGCCGGCGAGAACGGGGATATAGGAGACGATCTGCCAGAGCACCGCCAGGCGGCCGGACATCAACTTCTCCTGGCCCCTCAGCGCCATCAGTCCCCCATAGGCCGCGCCGACCAGCCGGAAGGCCAGCATCCCCAGGAACATGCCGGCAAATAGACCCGCGTAGGTGATCGAAGAGAACGCCAGCCACAGAAACACGGCGGCCGTCAGCGGAGCGAAGATCAGGAAATAGCCACGGTCCTTCAGACCCAGTGGACTCCAGGTGTCACGCATGAATCCGAAGACGAAGGCGAAATAGGTCGGAACAGCTGTCAGCAACCGGAAGACCGACACCTCGGCGGCGCCGGCGTGCAGCTGGTTCTTCAGCATGTAAGAGGTCGAGATATCGACGAGGTAGCCCGCCGGCGTCGCCAGATAGAGCAGGAAGGTCAGGCCGCCGAAGTAGAGGTAGGTCTGCCGCAGGTCGCGGCTGCCCTGAGCGGCCGGCTGAGTCATTCATGATCCTTCAAGTTCGGGCCGGCGGCCTTCAGTTGATCCTGGCCGCGCCACGGCTGCGCCCGGACTTGGTTCCAGTGGCGAGCTTGATGCGCGTCTCCCGCACCGCAACCTTGGGCAGGCGGTCGGCTTCGCGCGCCAGATAATCTTCGACAGTGGCGCGGTAGCGGCCAATCATTGTCCGCAGCAGCCACGAGACCGCCTTGGTTATCAGGATGTCGCGCTCGCCCTTCAGCCTGTCGAGCGTCTGCAGGGCAAGGTCGCGGAAGCGCGGGTCGTCCGAGCCGCGCACCGGCGCATTGAGCAGCACCAGGGTGGCGCGGCGCTTGTTGATATTGGCGTCGCCGGCAAGTCGCTCGAGGAGGGCTTTCCAGGCCGGCCAATCCGCCAAGAAGTCTTCGGCGGTGAACACGCTCTGGCAGAGGCAGTCGATCTCCGCCCAGCCGTTCAGCTCCCCAAGCCATCGGTCCAGGTCAGACGGCCGGACTGCGCGGCGGACCTCCCGGTCTAGGGCGAGGATGAAGCCCGGCAGGGTTTTCTCCTCGTGCGAGTCCCCGGCGAACAAGCTGCCGATCACCGCCAGGGCGTCGGCCGGATCGCCACCGCGCCGGGCTGCAACCCAGGCCCTGGCGATGGCCCGCCGCTCGGGGACGTCCAGTCGATAGAAGGAATGGCCGCTTCCGCCATAGGAGTCCCGCTGCGGCGGTCCCTCCCGCGGCGCGGGCGCGAGCGCCCGGATCTCCGCCAGCAACTTGACATGCTCCGGATGCAGGGCGCCGGCCATGGGCTCACGTCCGCGGATAGAGGATGATTTGGGTGCAGCGGAACGCGGCCATCAGCTTGCCGCTGGCCTCGTCCCTTATGCTCGCGTCCCAGACCTGAGTGGTCCGGCCGCCGTGCAGAAGCTGCGCCTCGCAGACTGCCGCCCCCTCGCGCAGGGCGCCGGTGAAGTTGCATTTCACTTCTGTCCCCTCCCTGAAGGGCCGTCCGACGAAATGGGAACTGGTTGGGCGGTCAGACGGCGCTCAAGTTTTTGAATTTAGAACAGACATCATGCCTATATCGAAGTCAGGAGCCGATGCCGCGCGCTCTCGCTTCGTCGGCGATCTCCGGCCGGGCCACAGCAGCGGCCAGGAAATCGGCCTTCGCGGCCTCGGCCGCCCCCGTCTTCTGCTCGGCGACCGCCCGCCCGTACAGCGCCCAGGCGAGCTTTGGACGTTCGGCCAGGGCGGCGTCGAAGTCGGCGATCGCCTTGGCGTCCTCGGACCTGCGCAGTCGCACCAGGCCGCGTCCCTCGAGCGCCTCGGGATCGCGAGAGTCGCGCCGGATTGCGCTGTCGCAGGCCGCCATGGACCGGTCGAGACCCTGGCCGCTCATGGCGCCAGCCACGCAGCGTCCCGCGAGCGCATGTTCGAGGCGCGCATCGCCGTCATGAGCGCGGATCCACACGTCGTAGTCCGTCGCGGCCGCCTGGAACGCGCCGGCGCGGTTGTAGAGCTCGGCCAGAGCGAGCCGCGTGTCCGACTCCTTGGAGACGAGCTTGTCCGCCGCATCCAGGTCCGCCACGGCGCCTTCGGCCTGGCGCCCCACGAGCCGCATCTGAGCCCGCGCCAAGTGCGCCTCGACATTATTCGGGTCGAGCTTCACGGCCGCGTCGAAGTCGGCCATGGCGAGGAAGGGCTGCCGATTCTGTCGGTAGGCGAGTCCCCGTTGATAGAGATCGGCCGCATCATTGGGCGCGAGCTCATGCGCCTTGGTCAGATCCGCGATCGCCCGGGCGAGTTCGCCGCGGCCGAGGGAGGCGGCGCCGCGGCGCGCGTAGCCGGACGCATCCATCGGTTCGGCTTCGCCCCCGGCTCCCGCGGCCCCGCTGGCTGGCGCAACGGAAGACGGCGGCGACCCCGGCGCGCCCTCCGAGGCGAGCTGCAGACGGAGATTGAACACCGGGCCGCCGTTGTAGGTGAAGTAGATCTTGTCCTGGGAATTCGCGACGAAGATGCGGTGCGAGAGGAAGAAGTCCGCGCCCAGCAGCATGTCCGACTCGCTGAAGCCGACATCGGCCAGCCGGATCCGCGTGTGCTCGATCTTCTCGCTACCCAGCTGCAGGACATCGACTGGAACGATGCGGCTTTCGACCATCCGTCGGCCGATGCCATAGAAGGCGCCGCCCGGCTGCGAGCCCGGCCCGTTCGGATCGATCCCAGCCCGGCGAGCGGCGGCGAAACTGAGGGCGGAAGTGGCGGCGCCGCTGTCGAAGGTGATGCGGATCCGGTGGCCGTTCACCTCGCCGTAGCCGCTGGTCATCCTTCCGATCTGGGTGAAGGAGATCAGGTCCATCACCGAATAGGTCCGCGTCCGGTCCCAGTAGGCCATGGGCGTGTGCTCGCAGCCCTTGGGCTTGGAGATGCGGATCGCGCCGTTGGCGAAGTCGTACTCGTCGTCGAAACTGGACCACAGGTTCTGGCCCAGCAGACCCGCCGCCCCATCGCCCGCAGAGCCGCCGCCGACCAGAAACTGGACGTTGGGCTGGGAGATCTTGCCATCGACGAGCGTGAACCGGTGCGCCGTCGCCACGGAGGGCTGAACGTCGCCGCCCACGCCCGCCAGGAGGAAGTTGGGCGGCGCAGGGCCCAGAGACAGCTTCAGCTCCGCCGCCGCGGCCGGCGTGAGCACGCCAAAGAAGGCGCCCGTATCCACGATCAGCTTGATCGGATGGCCGTCGATGGACGCGGAAATCATCGGCCGCGTGCCCGACATGGTCACCGGCAACTCGACGTAGGCGTCCTGGCAAGCCGCGAGGGCCAAGGCAGGAGCGGCCGCGCAGCACGCTCCCGCCAGCAGGGCCGCCAGCGACCTGGGCCACTTCCTCATAGGGCCTCCGCCATCCAAGCCGAGGGTCCTTAGAACGCATTCCCGTGACGTTCGAGGCGAACGCCGATGCAGCCAGGTCATGGCTCGATGGGGACGCCGCCGCAACGGCCGGCCGCCCGGACCGGATTGCACACGGCGACTGCGCCGCCGGGGAGACGCACTTCATAGTCTGAGAGTCGCGTGTCCGGGCTCCGATAATCCGTGGAGACGTACTGTGCTCCCGAGGCCAGGGCGGTCTCGCGCCTCCGGGTGTCGTTGGTCCGCGCCTCGACCGTATCCGCATCCGCCCGTGTGCGGACGATAAACCCAGCCTTCACATCCTTGGCGATGCGCAGCGCGTCCGCCGCCTCGTTAAGCGTGATGTAGCCCGCAGCGGAGGAAGTCTCCTCTGTGTTGACGAACAGCAGACGCCCCTCAAGCGACCTGCGCGACCCTCGATAGGCGGCGATGTGCGGAGCCTCCTCGTCCAGGGCGAACATGATCTTGCCGCGGGCGGCGCCCAGGCTTGGCCAGCCTCGCTTCAGCACGGCCTCCCTGAGGGTGGGGTAACGCCCCTGCACCTGGTCGGGCGTGATCAGCTCCGAGCGCGGGAAAACGCTGGCGATCTCCGCATCCAGGGCGTCGTACGCGCGCTCGTCGAACGGGAGCTCATCGACCCCGCCAGGCGCGCGGGTCTTCTCGTCATTGGTGTTCATGGTGATCAGGATCGGGACGTGACGCGGGTGCGCCAACGACCAGGTCCGGATGATGCGCAGGCAGGCGGCGAAGGTGAGACAGTTGGAGCGGTAGTCGATGTCCTGGATGTGCAGGACCTTGAACCCGGGCCGGGACATCGCCGCCACATAGGCCGGATCGTCGGGAAGGCCCGCCAGCCGCGCGCCGGCGGGATGCGCGAAGCGTCCGCCCTGCGGGTCGTAGACGAGGTCCAGCTCGAGCGCCCGCGCGCCGTCGTCCAGCTGGCGATCAAGTGGTTCGGAATGATCGTAGTCCAGCCCCTGCCACTGTTTCGGCGCGGCGGCGCGGATCAGCGCCATCACCTGCGGGCGCGCGACCTCGTGATAGCTGTTGTGGGTCCCCACGGTGAGGATGTCGTTCATCCTCAGATTGGCGTCCATCCACTGCTGGGCGCAGCCGTCCCCGGCGCTGGCGGCATCGCGGGCGTGGAGATGGCAAGCGGCGACGGCGGGAAAGGCGAAGACGGCGGCGGCCAGCCCGGCCGCGCCCAACCAGATATCCTTCATCTCCGCTCCCCCAGGCCGCGCCGGCCACCTCTTAGCTCAGCCCCGCACCGGGCGACATCGGGAACGCGCGGCCGATCAGAGCGCCCCGCCGCGCGCGACCGTCATCGGCGCCAGTGGTGGTAGCCCCAGTGACCGACCCCGCCGTGCGGGCCGAAGTAGCGGACGCCATGCCAAACGTAGGGCGTGCCGTAATAGACGCCGCCGACCCAGACCGGGCTCGAATAGGCGTACGGGGGCGCCGCGACGACCACGTGGGGAGCGGGCGCAGGCGCGTAAACGTAGGGCGCGGGGGCGGCGACAACCACCGGCCAGGCGGCCGCTGCGCCGGCCGTTGCCACGGCTCCGACGGCGGCGACGGTGGCGGCCGCGGCTTTCAAGGTCTTCATCTTCAGGCTCCTTTGGTACTGGCCCCCGGATCGGCTCGCGCCTCCACGGGACAGTCGGAGCTTGGCTCTGAGCCGCTGAACTCAAGCTGAACAAGCGCGACAGCGTACAGTCAACTTTGCGTCAGGACGCCAGGCGGGCGATCAGGGCGTCCAGGACTCTGCGGCCGTCCGGCGTCGCGACGAGCCGGCCGTCGCGGCGCTCGGCGAGGCCACGGACCTCCTGGAACCGGCCTTCCTCGATGGCCAGTGGAGTCAGGTCCTCGAGCGTGACGCCCTCGCTCGTGCGAAGACCCATCAGCAGCCGCTCGAGCGCCGCCTGGCGCGGATCCAGTCGTTCGAGAACGCCGCCGGACCCCTCGCGCCCGACCCGCTCCACATAGGCCTCGACTCCGCGCGGCGCCTGCGTCGCCCATCGGACGCCCCCCCGCGTGACGCGGCCGTGCGCGCCAGGGCCGACCCCCACATAATCTCCGCCCCGCCAGTAGACGAGGTTGTGGCGCGATCGGGCCGCTTCGCCGCGAGCATGGTTCGACACCTCGTAGGCCTCAAATCCGGCCTCGGCGAGCATGGCGCCGGTGACGTCGTAGAGTTCCGCCCGAGTGTCCTCGTCCGGGGGTGTCAAGCGCCCCCGCTGGCGGGCGCGATCGAAGGGCGTGCCCGGCTCGAAGGTCAGCTCGTAGGCGGAAATATGCTCGGGTTGCAGGGCGATGGCCGCCTCCAGATCCCGCGCCCAGGCCGAGACGCTCTGGCCGGGCAGCCCCCAGATCATGTCCAGGGAAAGCCGTGGCATGGCAGCCCGGGCGATCTTCGCGGCGTGGCGGGCGAGAGCGGCGTCATGGTTGCGCCCGAGCGCCGCCAGATTGGCGTCGTCCAGTGACTGCACGCCCAGGGACAGGCGGTTGACCCCAGCGGCGGCGAGGGCCTCCAGACGGCCGGCCTCCACATCGGCCGGATTGGCCTCGAGACTGACTTCGAGATCGGCCGCCGCCGGCCACAACGCTCGCGCTGTCGCCAGAATGGCGGCCGCCTCGCCCGGATCGAGAAGGGACGGCGTGCCGCCGCCGAAGAAGACCGAGACCAGGGTTCTTGGACCGGTGACTTCGGCATGGCCTTCGATGTCGCGCCGGATGGCGTCGGCCAACCGCGCCTTCAGCGCCTCTCGACCGCGGTCCCGCACGACATTGAAGTCGCAATACGGGCAGATCCGCGTGCAGAACGGCCAGTGGACATAGAGGGCGATCGGGGCCGGACCGGCCGCCGCCAAGGGCGTCAAAACAGCGCCGCCTCCAGGGCGGCGAACGCCCGGGCGCGGTGGCTAATGGCATGCTTGGCCTCTGGATCCATCTCGCCGAACGTCTGATCCCCGCCGAGCGGAGTGAAAATCGGGTCGTATCCGAAGCCGCGGTCGCCCCTTGGCGGAAAGTTGAGGATTCCATCGACGCGGCCCTCCACCGCGACCACCGGCCCGCCGGGCCAGGCGACGGCGAGGGCGCACGCGAACCAGGCGGCGCGCTCCTCGCTCTCGGCCTCTTCCAACCTCTCTTCGACCAGCGCCATGGCGTGAGCGAAGTCCCGCTGCGGACCGGCCCAGCGCGCCGAGTGCACGCCAGGCGCGCCCCCAAGGCCGACGACGCACAGGCCCGAGTCGTCGGCTATCGCGATCAGCCCGCTGGCGGCGGCGGCCGCACGCGCCTTGATGACCGCATTGCCGATGAAGGTCGTCTCCGGCTCCTCGGGCTCGGGCAGATTCAATGCGGCGGCGGAGACCACCTCGAACCGGTTGCGCAGGAGCGCGGAGAGTTCGCGCGCCTTGCCCGGATTATGTGTGGCGGCAACGAGGCGGGCTCCGGTGGTGAGGCTGAGCGGCATGCCCTCCTCTAACGCCTAGCGGGCGGGGAGGACAGGGCGGCCACATTACGGACGTTTAATATTGATAAACGATAAGTAATTTGATCGAGAAACGATATGGGCATATCCGTAGTCACACAAGGAACGGCGACAGGCCGCTCCGAAGGGGAATGGAAGGCGAAGAGCTTCCCCCCGACCTCAAGAAGGACTTGAAGCCATGTTCGCCACCAAGCTGCTCGATTTGTTCGACCGCATCGCCCTTCCCCTGTTCCGCACCGTCGCACTGGGCGGCCTCTCGGCAGTCGCCGTCGCTCTCGTCGCTCAAGGTTGAGGCGCTATCCCCCGACCCCAAGAAGGACTTGAAGCCATGTTCGCCACCAAGCTGCTCGATTTGTTCGACCGGATCGCCCTTCCCATGTTCCGCACTGTCGCCCTGGGCGGCCTCTCGGCTGTCGCCGTCGCCCTCGTCGCTCAAGGTTGAGCGCTTCCCCCGAACCCTCAGCCAAGGCATGTTGAAGCGGCCGCCGGCATCCGCCTGGCGGCCGTTCGCCGTTCGAGGGCAGGTCCAACTGCGGAACATCATGATGCGCGCGCTGGGGCCGGGCTCGGTTTCGAGCCTGTTGAAGGTCATCCTGGACGTGATCCACTTCGCCCTGTGGGCGGCAGGCGTCGTGGCCTCGGTCGGCATCGTCATCGCCCTGTTGCTCAGTATCAGCCCCGAACTGTCGGATTCACGCATCGTCGTGGGCGACATCCACATCGAGGGCGCGTGGCTGGGGCCGCTTCTGGCCGCCGTGCTCCTGGCGGTCATCCTCAATTTCACGGGCGCCATCATCATCGTCGGCCGCCTGCGCAGGATCTGCGAGACCCTTGTGGCCGGAGATCCCTTTCACCCCAACAACGTGCGGCGCCTGCAGATCATCGCCGCCGCTCTGGCCGGCCTCGAGCTTGGGCGTTATCTGGTCACTCCCCTGCTTCGCATGGCGACGCACGATATCCACCACTTCAGGATTTCCGGCGGTGTCAGCCTCACGACCTGGTTCGCGGTGCTGGTGATCGTCGTCCTGGCGGAGGTCTTTCGTGAAGGCGCGCGCCTGCGTGGCGAGGCGGAACTGACCATCTGATGCCGATCCGCGTACGCCTGGACCGCCTGCTCCTGGAGCGGCGCATGTCCCTCACCGAGCTTGCCGACAGGGTAGGCGTGACGATCGCCAATCTCTCGATTCTCAAGACCGGCAAGGCGCGTGCGATGCGCTTCTCGACCCTGGCGGCCCTTTGTCGCGAACTCGACTGCCAGCCCGGAGACCTGATGGTCTTCGAGCCGGGGCCTGCAGAGGAGGATGAAGACGCTGCGGAAGCCTGATCAACTCTTCAGGGCCGCCTTCTGCAGTTCGATCAGCTCTTCGATTCCCGCCTGGGCCAGGCTGAACAGGGATTCGAACTCGGCCCGCGAGAAGCCCCGCTTCTCGCCTGTGGCCTGGATCTCCACGATGTCGCCGGCGCCGGTCAGGACGAAGTTGGCGTCGGCCTCGGCGTTGCTGTCCTCCTCGTATTCGAGATCCAGGATGGGCTCGCCCTCGAATACGCCGCAGGAAATCGCGGCCACGTGGTCGAGGATCGGATCGCGGGCGATCAGCCCCTCTTCGAGGAGGTGGCGGCAGGCCAGGGCAAGGGCCACCCAGCCGCCGGTGATCGCCGCGGTGCGGGTGCCGCCATCGGCCTGGACCACGTCGCAGTCGAGAGTGATCTGCCGCTCGCCGAGCGCCCGGAGGTCAACGATCGCGCGCAGGGACCGTCCGATCAGTCGCTGGATTTCCTGCGTGCGGCCCGACTGCTTGCCCTGGGCGGCCTCGCGCCGGCCTCGCGTATGTGTGGCGCGCGGGAGCATGCCGTACTCGGCCGTGACCCAGCCCTGCCCGCGACCGCGCAAGAAGGGGGGAACCCCTTCCTCCAGGCTCGCAGTGACAAGCACGCGCGTATGTCCGAAAGAAACCAGGCATGAGCCCTCGGCGTACCGGTTGACGCCCGTTTCGAGGCTGACCGGTCGAAGGGAAGCGGCGCTGCGGTTGGAGGGTCGCATGGGGATCTTTCCGGCTTGGGACTGCGCCTGCCACGCGCCTTGCGTGCGCGAAGGCGGCGCTTATCCTTGAAAGCGCGAGAGCCGTCCATGAACAATCAGCCCTTTCAAAGTCTCCCCGTTCCGGGCGCTTCGCTCACCGAATTGGACGAGCGCGCGCGGGAAATCTTTCGCCGGATCGTCGAAACCTATCTGGAGACCGGCGAGCCCGTTGGCTCGCGGACCATATCGCGCACGGGCGTCCATCTCTCCCCGGCATCGATCCGCAACACCATGCAGGACCTGGCGGAGCTGGGGCTACTCGACTCTCCCCACGTCAGCGCCGGGCGGCGCCCCACGCATGCCGGCCTCAGGCTGTTCGTCGACGGTCTGCTTGAGGTCGGGGACATCGCCGAGGAGGACCGCCAGAACATCGAGGCGCGCCTGTTCGCGCGCGGACGCTCGTTCGACCAGGCGCTCGACGAGGCGAGCGCGATCCTCTCCGGCCTGGCAGGAGGCGCGGGTCTCGTGGTCACGCCGGTGCGCGAAGCCGGCGTCAAGCACGTGGAGTTCATCGTCCTGGGCCCGAATCAGTCCCTGGCCGTGATGGTGTTCGACGACGGTTCGGTGGAGAATCGGCTGATGGAGCGGCCGGCCGGCGTGACGCCGTCCGCCCTGCAGGAGGCCTCGAACTTCCTCAACGCCCGCTTGCGGGGCAAGACGCTCGTCGAGGTCCGCGCCGACGTGGCCGCCGAGCTGGGCAAGGCGCGCCAGGAGCTGGACGTGACCGCCGCGCGGCTGATCGAGGACGGCCTCGCCGCCTGGAGCGGTGGCGAAGAGACCCAGCGGGCGCTGATCGTGCGGGGACGCGCGAACCTGCTGGGCGACCCCAACGCCGTCGCAGACCTGGAACGTGTCCGCATGCTGTTCGACGATCTCGAACAGAAGGAGCAGCTGATCGGGCTCCTCGACGGGGTGCGGGACGCCGAGGGCGTGAGGATCTTCATCGGCGCGGAAACCCGGCTGTTCTCTCTTTCTGGTTCCGCCCTGATCGCCGCCCCCTATATGTCGGGCCAACGCAGGGTGCTGGGGGCTATCGGAGTGATCGGTCCCACGCGCCTGAACTATGCCCGGGTGATCCCGTTGGTGGACTACACCGCCAGGGTCCTGGGCCGGCTGACCAACGGATGAGACGCACACGATGAGTGATTTCGACGTGGATCTGGAGGGATTCGAAGAGCAGAACGGCGAGGGCGCGACCGAGCTCGAAACCGTCCAGGCCGAACTTGCCTCGATGAAGGACCAAGCGCTGCGCCTGGCCGCCGAGGCCGAGAACACCCGCCGCCGGGCGGAGCGCGAGGCCAACGAGGCGCGCGCCTTCGCCATCACGCGCTTCGCCAAAGATCTCATGGGCGTGGCGGACAACCTCGGCCGCGCGCTCGAGCACGCCCCACGCGACGCCGAAGACCCCCTGGTCCGTAACCTCGCAGTGGGTCTCGAGATGACCCAGAAGGCGCTCGGCGACGCTTTCGACCGCAATGGCCTGAAGCGGATCTCGCCGGCGGTGGGCGAGCGGTTCGATCCGCACCAGCATCAGGCCGTGATGGAGCAGACATCCGCCGAGTTCGGACCGGGGTGCATTCTGCAGGTCCTGCAGGACGGCTACGAGCTGTTCGGGCGCAATCTGCGCGCGGCCATGGTCATCGTCGCCGCCCGCGACTCCACCGGCCAGACCCCCGACGGCGGCGCGCAGGACACCGAGAGCGCCCCCGCCTCGCCGGGCGTCACGGACTGATCACAGCGAAGCCACTTCCCGCGGACGGTATTTGCGTTAGTCTGCCAAGTCCTTTTCAACACGCCGCCCTCTGCCTAAGCGGTCACGGGGGGCCCGAGGCGGCGATTCGGAACTGGACATGAAGCTTGTCATAGAGCGGGCGGCTCTGCTGAAGGCCCTCGGCCACGTTCAGAGCGTGGTCGAGCGACGCAATACGATCCCGATCCTCTCCAACGTCCTGTTGGCCGCCCGCCCATCGGGCCTGGCCCTGTCGGCGACAGACCTCGACATGGAGATCATCGACGAGACGGCCGCGGAGGTGGAGACGCCCGGGCAGATCACCGCCTCGGCGCACACCCTCTACGAGATCGTACGCAAGCTGCCCGAAGGAGCTGAGGTCTCACTCAGCTACACGGGCGACGATCCGCGCCTGCAGGTGCGGGCAGGGCGCTATCGGGTGAATCTGCCGGTGCTCCCGGCGGGCGACTTTCCGGCCATGCCCCAGGAGGGTCTGTCCGCTCCCGTGGGTGTCGACACCACCGCCCTGATGCGACTGATCGATCGCACGCGGTTCGCGATCTCCACCGAGGAGACCCGCTATTACCTGACTGGGATCTACCTCCACACCTATGTCGCCGAGGGTCGCGAGGTTCTCCGCGCCGTGGCCACCGACGGACACCGCCTGGCGCTGGCCGACATGCCTGCGCCCGAAGGCTCGGCCGGCGCGCCCGGGGTGATAATCCCCCGCAAGACGGTCCAGGAGGCGCGCCGCCTGCTCGAGGACTCCGGCGAGATGATCGAGATGCAGGTCAGCCCGCAGAAGGTCCGCTTCGATTTCGGCCGCGCCGGCCTGACCTCGAAGGTTATCGACGGCTCCTTCCCCGACTACACGCGGGTGATTCCGCGCGAGAACACGCGCGTGCTCACCGCCGACAACGCCCTGTTCGCCGCCGCGGTGGACCGGGTGGCGACGATCTCCTCCGAGAAGAGCCGCTCGGTGAAACTGGCGGTCGAACCCGGCCGCATCATCCTCACCGTCCGCAACATGGAGACGGGCCAGGCCGTGGAGGAGCTGGAGGTCGACTACGACGGCCCGCCCTTCGAGATCGGCTTCAACGCCCGCTATCTGCTCGATGTGAGCGGTCAGATCGGCGGCGAGATGATCGAGATGCGCTTCGCCGAGCGGCCGCCGTCGGCGACCATGCTCGACCCGGTGCTGGTGCTCGACCCCACCGACGCGGCGGCCCAATACGTCCTGATGCCCCTGCGCGCCTAAAGTCCGGAGCCTGATGCGTTTGCACGGGACAGATGCGAACGTTGAATCAGGCTCCATATTTTTGAATGTAGGGCAAATCGTCCCCATTCAGACGGGACCGTCTGAACGGGGTTTGCCCTAGTGCGCTCGGCTATCGCCGAGGTCCGGCTGAAGGATTTCCGGTCCTACGAGGACGCGCGACTCGCTCCTGCCGGAGCGAGCGTCTTCCTGTTCGGCTCCAACGGCGCGGGTAAGACCAACCTCCTGGAAGCGATCAGCTTCTTTTCCCCGGGCCGGGGCCTGCGCGGCTCGGCGCTGGTGGAAATCGGCCGGCGCTCCCCCGGCGAGGCACAGGGGCGTCCGTGGGCGGTATCGATCGACGTGGAGACGCCGGAGGGCCTAGTCCGCGCGGGGACGGGGATCGAGATCGAAGGCGCCGCCCGGCGAGTTGTCCGGATCGAGGGCGAGCCCGCAGCGCCGACGGCCCTCGCGGCCTTCATCCGCCCCATGTGGCTGACCCCGGCGCAGGACCGTCTGTTCCTCGAGGCCCCCGCCGAACGGCGACGCTTCCTGGACCGCCTGGTCCTGGCGGCCGAGCCCGAACACGGCGCCATCGCCAGCGAGTACGAGCGCGCCCTGCGCGAGAGGGCCCGGCTGCTGGCCGAGGACGGGGATCCGGCATGGCTCACCGCCATCGAAGCGCGCATGGCTCGCAGCGGCGCCAGGCTCGCCGCCGCCCGTGCGCGCACTGTCGCCGTCCTGCAGGCGGAGATCGACACCCGCGAGGGTCGCCCCTTCCCCCTGGCCCGGCTCGAGCTGTCCGGGGAGTGGGAGAGGTCTGTCGCCGAGGGAGTCGAGACCGGCGAGATCGAGCGCGCCCTGGCCGGCGCCCTTGCGCGCGGCCGTGCGCGCGACGCGGCCGCGGGGCGAACCCTGACCGGCCCGCACCGGGGCGACCTGCTGGTCGTGGACCAGGGCAAGGGACGGGCTGCGGCGGAATGTTCCACGGGCGAGCAGAAGGCCCTGATCCTTAATCTCGTCCTGGCGCAGGCAGCGCGACTTTCACGTGCGGAGTCGGCGCCGAATCCTATATTGTTGCTGGATGAAGTGGCGGCGCACCTGGACCCCGTCCGGCGGGCCGCCCTCTTCGATGAGATCGAAGCCCTCGGCCTGCAGGCATTCCTTACAGGGACGGACGAGGCGCTTTTCGACACGCTTAAAGGGCGGGCCATTGGCGTCCATGTCGACGCCTCCCGCCTACGCCTGCTGGAACCCTAAATGACCGACCAAGCCTCCGATCCCCGCGCCGACGCCGCCGCCGACTACGGCGCCGATTCCATCAAGGTCCTCAAAGGCCTCGACGCAGTTCGCAAGCGGCCGGGCATGTACATCGGCGACACCGACGACGGATCGGGCCTGCACCACATGGTCTACGAAGTGGTCGACAACGCCATCGACGAGGCCCTCGCGGGCTGGGCGAGCCGGGTCGAAGTCACGCTCAACGCGGACGGTTCGGTGACCGTCACCGACGACGGCCGCGGCATTCCCACCGACATCCACGAGGGCGAGGGCGTGTCGGCCGCCGAGGTCATCATGACCCAGCTTCACGCCGGCGGTAAGTTCGACCAGAACGCCTACAAGGTCTCCGGCGGCCTGCACGGCGTGGGCGTCTCCGTCGTCAACGCCCTGTCGGACTGGCTCGAACTCAAAATCCACCGCGGCGGTCAGACCCACCAGATGCGCTTCGAACGCGGCGAGACGGTGAAGCCGCTGGAAATCATCGGCAAGGCCCCGCTGCGCGAGAGCGGCGAGCCGCTCACCGGGACTGAGGTGACTTTCTTCCCGTCCACCTCGACCTTCGCCTTCATCGAGTTCGACCGGAAAACCTTGGAGCACCGCCTGCGGGAGCTCGCTTTCCTCAACTCCGGCGTGGTGATCAACTACCGCGACCTGCGCGACGCCGAGCCGTTCGAGGAGATCCTCCACTACGAAGGCGGCGTGGAGGCCTTCGTGCGCCACCTCGACAAGGCCAAGACGCCGCTCCTGAAGACGCCCCTCGTCATCCGTGGCAAGCGCGAGAAGGTCGAGATCGACCTCTCCCTGTGGTGGAACGACGGCTACCACGAGACCATGCTGTGCTTCACCAACAACATCCCGCAGAAGGACGGGGGCACCCACCTGTCGGCCTTCCGCGGCGCGCTCACACGGGTGATCACCAACTATGCGGAAAGCTCCGGCGCTGCGAAGCGTGAAAAGGTCCAGGTCAGCGGCGAGGACGCTCGCGAGGGCCTGACCTGCGTCCTTTCGGTAAAGGTCCCGGACCCGAAGTTCTCGTCTCAGACCAAGGACAAGCTCGTCTCCTCCGAAGTCCGCCCGGCGGTCGAAGGGCTGGTGGGCGAGGGCCTCGCCCAGTGGTTCGAGGAACACCCTGCCGAAGCCAAGCTGATCATCCAGAAGATTTCGGAAGCCGCCGCCGCGCGTGAGGCGGCGCGCAAGGCCAGGGAGCTCACCCGGCGCAAGTCGGCGCTCGACATTTCCTCGCTGCCCGGCAAGCTCGCCGACTGCCAGGAACGGGATCCGGCCAAGTCGGAGATCTTCATCGTCGAGGGCGACAGCGCCGGCGGCTCGGCCAAGCAGGCGCGTAACCGCGAAAACCAGGCGGTCCTGCCCCTTCGCGGCAAGATCCTCAATGTCGAGCGCGCGCGCTTCGACAAGATGCTGAGTTCCGAGCAGATCGGCACGCTGATTACGGCGCTCGGGGCAGGTATCGGCCGCGACGACTTCGACATCGAAAAGGTGCGCTATCACCGCATCGTGGTGATGACTGACGCCGACGTCGACGGCTCGCACATCCGCACGCTGCTTCTCACCTTCTTCTACCGGCAGATGCCGGAAATCATTGAACGCGGCTATCTCTACATTGCCCAACCGCCGCTCTACAAAGCCGCCAAAGGCCGCTCCTCGCGGTATCTCAAGGACGATGGCGAGCTCGAGGCGTTCCTGATTGACGAGGGCCTGGACGGCGCCGAGCTCGACCTCGCCTCGGGCGAGCGGATGACCGGCAAGGACCTCGCGGAGCTGGCGCAGACAGCGCGCCAGGCCAAGGCGAACATCGAACGCCTCGCCGCCCGCGCGCCGGCTTTCGCCATCGAGCAGTCGGCGCTCGCCGGCCTGCTCGGCAATGCCGATGACCTCGCCGAGGGCGCGCGCCGCTTGGATCTCTACGCCGAAGAGGGCGACGGCAATTGGAGCGGGGAGGTGGCGCAGGGCGGCGGCTACATTTTCCACCGCACCCGCAGGGGCGTCTCGGAAAAGATCGTCCTGGACGAACTGATGCTCCACTCTGCAGACGCCCGGCGACTCGCCGAGCGCGCCAGCAAGCTGTCGGAGATCTTCGCGAAGCCAGCCGTGTTCCGCCGGCGCGAGCGCAGCCACACGGTTCGTGGTCCACTCGACCTCGTTTCCGTGATCTTCGAGTCGGGCCGCCGTGGCCTGACGATCCAGCGATACAAGGGTCTGGGCGAGATGAACCCCGAGCAGCTGTGGGAGACGACGCTCGACCACAATGCGCGGACACTGTTGCAGGTGAAGGTCGACCATGCCGACGACGCCGACGACCTCTTCACCCGGCTGATGGGCGACCTCGTCGAACCCCGCCGCGAGTTCATCCAGGAAAACGCCCTGGACGCGGAAGTGGACGTCTGAAGCGCCTCTTCCGGTCCGCCGGCGTCCCGCCGGCCCTTTCTTCCTTTTCGGACAGTCGCCGGATCAATCGGCGGCTGTCCGTGCAACCCGCAGGAAAAGAAGAGCCGGCGGGACGCCGGCGGACCGAAGAATCAGCGGTCTTTCACCACCTCGAGCACGGCCTCGCCATAGCGGCCGAGCTTGGTCTGGCCCACGCCGTCGATGGCTGATAGGGCGGCGGGAGAGCGGGGACGGGCGCGGGCGATGTCCGCCAGGGTCTCGTTGTTGAAGATGAGATAGGGCGGCACGTGCTGGCGGGCCGCCTCGCCGCGCCGCCATTCGCGCAGCGCCTCGTAGAGCGCCAGGTCCTCGCCGGCGAGATCGTCCGACGCCTCGCGGCGCGCGAGCCGTTCGGCCTTCGCCGCCCGTTGCGGGCGGCCCTCGGGCTCCAGGCGCACGATCTGTCGTTCGCCGCGATAGACCGCCCGCACGCCCTGGGGATCAGCCAAGGTGATCAGCGGTCGTCCTTCGTTGGGCTCCTCGACCAGCAGGCCCTCGAACATCAGCTGGTCAATCAGGTCGCGCCAGGCGCCGACGCTCAGCTCCTGGCCGACGCCGAAAGTGGACATCGCCGCCTCGGAATCGCTGACCCCCTTGGTGCGGCCGAGCAGGTGATCGACGAGCCGGCCGCGGCCGAACCGCCCGCCCATTCGGTGCACCGCCGACAGGGCCTTCTGCGCAGCCCGCGTCACCTCGACGCCGATCGAGGGGTGGCGGCATCGGTCGCACACCCCGCATCCCTCCATGACCGTCTCGCCGAAATAGCGGCGCACGGCGGCGGCGCGGCAGGCTCCGCCTTCGAGCATGGCGTAGAGCTGGCGCACCTTCTGCGTCTGGACAGCCGCGGCCGCCTCCGGCGTCTCGCTGCGGCGGATCCGCTCGAAGGCCCAGGCCATGTCCGAGGCGCTGTAGAGAGTGATGCCCTCCGCCGGCGCGCCGTCGCGGCCCGCGCGGCCGATCTCCTGCCAGTAAGCCTCGATCGCGGCGGGCGGGTCGGCATGGATGACAAAGCGCACATCGGGTTTGTCGATGCCCATTCCAAAGGCGATGGTCGCAACCATCACCGCTTCGTCCTCTTCCAGGAACCAGTCGAGGCGGTCGCGGCGAAGCGTCTTGTCCAGACCCGCGTGATAGGCGCGAGCGCTGATTCCGTCCGCCGCGAGGCTCTCCGCCAGCTCCTCCGCCCCCTTGCGCGAACCGGCGTACACGATGCCCGAGCGCCCGCGCCGCGCCTGCACCAGGGCGCTCACGCGGTCCCGACCCCGGCCGCGCTTACGCTCGGCGGACAGATGGAGCTCGGGCCTGGCGAAGCTGGCGACGAATTCGGCGGCCTCGCCCAACCGGAGCTGGGCGCGGATGTCCTCGCGGGTGCGGGCGTCCGCTGTGGCGGTGACGGCAAGGCGCGGCACGCCGGGGAACAGCTCCGCCAGACGCCCAAGAGCGCGGTACTCGGGCCGGAAGTCATGGCCCCACTGGCTGACACAGTGCGCTTCGTCGACCGCGATCAGGGCCAGAGGCGCAGCCGAGAGCCTCTCGAGCACCCAGGACTGCATCAACCCCTCGGGAGAGAGGTAGATCAGGTCGAGCTTCCCCGCGGCCAATCGCCGCCAGGTGACGTCGCGCTCCTCCGGTCCGAGCCCTGAGTCCATGCGCGCGGCGGCGACGCCCAGTTGGCGCAAGGCCTCCACCTGGTCGCTCATCAGGGCGATCAGGGGCGACACGACCAGGCCGACGCCGGGGCGGATCAGGGCAGGAACCTGATAACACACGCTCTTTCCGCCGCCCGTCGGCAGCACCGCCAGAGCGTTTCGGCCCGCAAGCGCTTCGGCGACAACCTCGGCCTGAAGGCCACGGAAGTCGGCATGACCGAAGGTGCGGCGCAGGACCGTGCGGGCGTCGTCGAGGCTGAAGGTCACCTCCCGCTTATGGCAGGCCGCGGGAAGGGCCGGAAGCCGTCAGCGCGGCGCCATTAAGCTGTGGTCAACCGCCCTGTGCGCTGCCTAAGGGCCTGATCCGCTGCGATCGTCTCGCCGTTATGCAGCCAGGATCCTGTCTGCTGGGAAGGTTCCATGTCTAACTCGCCCTCCGGCGATCCGCATCGCGAGCGCCGGCGGCGAACTCCGCTCCAGGCTCTCGTCTACTGGAGCGTGGTCGCAGGCGTCTGGTCCCTGATCTTCGTGGTCGGCTTCTTCGCCATCTTCTCCACGGATCTGCCCGACACCTCCCAGCTCGAGACCATCAAGCGCGCGCCATCCATCACCTATATCGACCGGTCGGGCGCGGTGATCGGGGTGCGCGGCAGCCTCAATACGCCGCCGGTGGACCTCGATTCCCTGCCCCCCTACGTCCCCGCCGCCTTTGTCGCGATCGAGGACCAGCAGTTTTACCATCACTTCGGGTTCAACCCGTGGGGCATGCTGCGGTCTGAGATCTGGGACCTGAGGCACCCGCACGGGCCCCTGCGCGGCGGTTCGACCATCACCCAGCAGCTGGCGCGAAACCTCTTCCTCACGCCGGCCCAGACCTACCGGCGCAAGGCGCAGGAGCTCGTGCTGGCGGTCTGGCTGGAGATCCACTTCAGCAAGAAGCAGATCCTCGCTCTCTATCTGAACCGGGTGAACTTCGGCGGCGGGGCCTATGGCATCGAGGCGGCCTCGCGCCGCTATTTCAACAAGCCGGCCTCGCAGCTGACCCTGGGCGAGGCGGCCCTGCTGGCGGCCACGATGAAAGGGCCGTCGCGCTACAATCCCGCCGCGAACAGCGAACGCGCCGCTCGCCGCGCCACCTTTGTGCTCGACGAGATGGTCCGGAGCGGCGCGATCACGCCGGCCCAGCGCGACGCGGCGTTCGCCCAGCCGGTGCACGTGTCCGAACACCTTGCCGACCAGAGAGCGCAGTATTTCGTCGACTGGCTGGACGCCCGCGTGCGCGCCCAGCTGGGGGAACCAACCCAGGACCTGGTGGTCGAAACCACGCTGGACCTTCCCCTTGAGGCCGCCGCCGAGCAGGCGGTGCGCACGGGCGTGGCCGGCCATGCGGCTCAGGGCGTCCAGCAGGGCGCCCTGGTGGCGATGGACGGCGACGGCCGTATCCGCGCCTATGTCGGTGGGACGGACTACAACGAGAGCCAGTACGACCGGGCCAGCCAGGCGGAACGGCAGGCGGGATCCTCGTTCAAGCCCTTCGTCTATCTGACGGCGATGGATCAGGGTCACACGCCGCTGGAGATGACAGTCGACGAGCCGGTGACGATCGACGGCTGGACGCCGCGCGACTACACCGGTCGCTATCTGGGGCCGATCACCCTCGAAACCGCCCTCGCCCAGTCAATCAACACGGTGGCGGCGAAGCTCGGCAGCCTGGTCGGCACGACCAACGTCGCCGAAACCGCCCATCGCCTGGGCATCACGTCCAAAATCCAGACCAGTCCCTCGATGGCCCTGGGCGCCGTAGAGGTTACGCCGCTGGAGATGACCCAGGCCTACGACGCGTTCGCCAATGGCGGGTCACGCGTGACGCCCTATGGCATCGAGCGCATCCGAACGGCAGACGGACGGATCCTCTACAATCACGGCCCCGCTGCGCAGGGACGCGTCCCGGTGATCGGCCAACCGGCCCTGGCCTACATGATCCAGATGATGCGACAGGTGGTGGCGGCCGGCACGGGAACCCGCGCGCGGATCCCCGGCTACGACCTTGCCGGCAAGACCGGCACCACCAGCGACTACAAGGACGCCTGGTTCATCGGCTACACGGGCGGCTTCGTGACTGCGGTGTGGGTAGGCCGGGACGACAACACGCCCATGCGCCGGGTCACCGGAGGCGGGCCGCCGGCGGAGATCTGGCGCGCATTCATGCAGACTGCCCTGCCGCGACTTGCGGCTCAGCCGATCCCAGGCGGTGAGGCGCCTCCGCCGCCCGCTCCGGAAGAGGCGGCGACGCCTCTGGAACCCGTGCCGGAGTCTCCCGACGGTGCGGCCTTACCGCCGCCCGCCGACGGACCCGCCCTCGAACGCCCGCCCACGGGGCCCACGCCGGTCCCGTACTAGCTAGCCGCGTCCTGCGGACAGAAGGCCGTGCAGTCGGGGCCCCTCGGCGCGCAGCCAGCGCCGATGTGGGGCGGGATCTCCAACCAGCTCGCGGACCAGGGCCCAAAAGCGCGGACCGTGGTTCCCCTCCAGCAGGTGCGCGCATTCGTGCGCCACGACGTAGTCAGCGACGGGCCAGGGAGCCAGGGCCAACCGCCATGACAGCCGGATCGAGGCGCCGCGTCCCCGCTGGTCAGGCGTACAGGATCCCCAACGGGTGCGGGCGTCCATCAGGCCGATGGGAGGGCGTGGGACTCGCAGAGATGCGCAATGGGCGGCCGCGCTGGCCTCGAACGCCACCCTCGCCTCGCGCTTGACCACGCGGGCGACGATCATCGGGTCGACCTCGCCATCGCCGCAGCCGACCAGTGCGCGCACGCCGTCTGGACCGGGCGGCGCCAGGCGAGGACGGCGACCATCGGGGTGCAGGCGCCACACCTCGCCCAGCGCGCTGAGTCGATCATCGGCCCGCAGGGCCGGCGCCGGCGCGGGCGCCTCCGCCAGCTGAGCGCGGAGCCAGGCGCGCCGCTCATGGGCGAAGCCGGCTGCGTGTTTCAGGGCGGCTGCGCTGGGCGCCACAGCGATGGCTTCGCCGGTGGCGCGGTCCACCCGCAGGGAAACGCGCGTCGCGCGCGCACTGACGCGCAGGCGAACGCTCAGCCCCTCGATCTGCAGCACCTGGCCGTCGGCGTAGCGGGGCTTGAAGAGGCTCATCCTCGGCTCGGCTGGCCGCGCCTGATTCGGCGCGAAACCCAGCCTACAGGGCCGCCTCGCGCCGGGCGATGAAGTCGCAGATGCGCGGATAGATCTCCTGGGTGAAGCGACGCCCGTTGAACACGCCGTAGTGACCCACCGCGGGCTGAACATAGAGCTCGCGCAGCTCGGCAGGCACGTTCGGGCACAGGGCATGGGCGGCCTGGGTCTGGCCGACGCCGGAGATGTCGTCACGTTCGCCCTCGACCGTCATCAGGCCCACGTCCGAAAGTGCAGTAAGGTCCACGCGGCGGCCCCGGTGCATTAGCTCGCCCTTGGGCAGCAGGTGGCGCTGGAACACCTGGTCGATGGTCTCCAGGTAGAACTCCTCGGTGAGGTCGAGGACGCTGAGGTACTCATCGTAGAATTCGCGATGCCGATCGGCCGAGTCGCCGTCTCCCCGCACCAGGTTATCGAAATAGCGGCGGTGGGCCGCCTCATGCATCTCGCGGTTCATCGAGATGAAGCTGTAGAGCTGGACGAAGCCCGGGTAGACCCGGCGCATGGCGCCCGGCCACGGCCACGGGACAGTGTCGATCATGGTCGACGCGAACCAGGCGAAGGGCTTGGCGTGGGCGAGGTCGTTGACCTTCGTCGGCGCCAGTCGCGCATCGATCGGCGAGCCCATCAGGGTCAGGCTGGCCGGGCGGAGGGGGTCATCATCCTCGGCCATCAGTGCGGCCTTGGCCAGGACGGCGGGGCCGGGCTGGCAGACCGCCACCACGTGGGCGCGCCGGCCGATATGGCGCAGCATGTCGCCGATCAGATCGATGTAGTCCGCGAGGCCAAAGCGGCCCTCGAAGATCGAGACGTCCCGGGCGTTTGACCAGTCGGTGACGTAAACATCATAGCCGGCCAGGAAGGTCCGGACGGTGCCCCGCAACAGCGTGGCGTAGTGCCCCGACAGGGGCGCTACGAGCAGGATGGGCGGCGCGTCGACGCTGCCGCCGGCGTCCGCCAGCTGCTCGGGATCGCGCCGGAAGTGACGCAGCTTCACCCAGGGCGACTTCCAGGGCGTCTCGCGGGTCACCGTCACGCGGTGGCCGTCGACGAAGACATCGTCGATCCGCCAGGCCGGCTTGGCGTAACGGCGAGTGAGGTTGGCTACGACGTCGGCAGATGCGTAGGCCATGCGGCCCGCGTCAGTCTCTCCGGCGGGATTGAGGGGCGAGCGCCAGAAATCGCGCGCAAGCTGCGCCGTAAGGCGCAGGGGCGCGGCAAGTCCATAGGCTGCCTCGTGCAGCGTGTAGAGCAATCCAATCCTCCGGGGAAACGTGGCCCGGTATAGCAGGCGAGCCTTAACGCAATATGTGAGACGAGCCCCGCCTCAAGTCCATATGGCATCTTCGGCTGCGGCGAAGCGCCATGGCATTCTCGCGCAGAGGGCCGAACGTCGTTCGTTTTCGTCCAATAAACCTCAGGCGGTCGTCTGCATCGCCTCGGCGATCTGCCGCGCGACATCCGCCGGCGGAGCGGTGAGATCCAGCGGTTTAACGAATCTACCTTTGGGATCCATCAGATAGACGATCGCGGTGTGGTCCATCGTATAGGACGCGCCCTCCGGGTGCTTCTGATAGAAGACGTGATAGGCCTTGGCCGCCTGCGCGATCTGGGTCGGCGAACCGGTGAGGCCGATCGCCCCTTTTGGGAAGGTGTTGCTGGAAAGGTACATCGCCAGTTGATTGGGCGTGTCCCGCGCCGGATCGACGGTGATGAAGACGACCTGGAAGCGCCCCGCCTTGGCGCCGAGGTCATCGGTCGCGCGGCCCAGCGCCGCCAGCGTGGTGGGGCAGACATCGGGGCAGAAGGTGTAGCCGAAAAAGACCGCGCTCCACTTGCCGTCGAGCAAACGCTGATCGACCGGCCGGCCCTGCTGATCCACGAGATGGAAGGGTCCGCCGATGGCCGACTCGGGCGGCGTCTGCGCCTGCGGGCGAAGGGTAAAGACGCCGATCATGACCACTGCGACGACAGCCACGGCCAGGCCCAGCCATCCCAGACGCCGCGTCACCGGACGAAATCCCAACAAGGCCTCGCCTGCGTGGGCGTCCAGAGGCATCTTTCAGGCCATGACATCAGTATCGCCATCCGCATCTTTGGCGCTTCAGCCCGGCCCCGGCGCAGGGGCGCCCAATACGCCCGGGGCCCCAGCCGTTCAAGGACGGGTCGCCTTCAACCGCGGCATCCGCACGCGGACCCTGCTCGTCCTGCGGACGGTCCTCGGCGGCGGCCAGCTGACGGTGCTCCTGATCGTCTGGCGCGTGCTGCGCTGGCCGATCCATGGGACCACCTGTCTCGCCCTCGTGGGCGCCTCGCTGGTCTTCAACACCCTCATCGCCATCAGTCCCGCCGCCCAGCGCAAGGGCAAGACGTGGGAGATCCTCGGCCAACTCACCTTCGACACGCTGCAGCTGGCGGCCCTGCTCTACCTCACCGGCGGAGTGATCAATCCTTTCGCCCTGATGCTGATAACCCCCGTGACCATCGCCGGGGGCGCGCTGGCGCCGCGCTACGCCGTCGCTCTCTGCGGTCTCGCCATGGCCCTCACCCTCGCCCTGGCCATCTTCGCCCCCTCGCCATCCTGGCTGACCTTGCCGGCGGTGACCGGCTACGTGGCGTACCGGCTCGGCTGCGCCGGCGCCCTGATCGTCGGCATGGCGTTCGCCGCCGGCTACGCCTCGTGGTCGAGCGGCGAGAGCGCCCGCAACGAACTGGCCCTGCACGTGACCGAGACCGTGCTGGCGCGCGAGCAGCGGCTCTCCGCTTTGGGCGCCCTGGCCGCGGCCGCGGCGCATGAGCTCGGCACGCCGCTCGCGACCATCACCGTGGTGGCCAAGGAGATGGCGCGCGAAGCCGCCGACGGTCCCATGGCCGACGACGCCTGGTTGCTGGTCGAGCAGGCGCAGCGGTGTCGCGACATCCTCAAGCGGCTGGCGGAAACGCCCGAACGCGGCGACGTGGTCCACGAGCGGATGACTCTCCTCCAGCTGGTGCGCGAGGTCGTCGAACCCTTCGCCGGCTCCGAGGAAGTGCGGGTGGAAGCGGTCGTCACCGGCCCGCCAAGCGTTGCGGCGCCGGATTTGTGGCGACGGCCGGAGGTGCTCCACGCCGTCGCCGCCTTCGTCGAGAACGCCTATGATTTCGCCAGGGCCGAGATCCTCGTGACGGCCCGATTCGACGCCGAGACGGTGGCCATCGAGATCCGCGACGACGGCCCTGGCTTCGCTCCTCACGTCCTGGCCAAGCTCGGCGAGCCCTATGTCACCAGTCGCCCCGGAGCCGAGGGCTCTCGCACGGGACACGTCGGCATGGGTCTGGGCTTCTTCATCGCAAAGACCTTGCTCGAACGGACCGGGGCGCGGGTCGAGTTTCGCAACGGTCCAAAGTTAGGCGCGATTGTCACAGCGCGGTGGCCGCGGGTGCGGATGGAGGCGTTGGAAACTGCACTTTGAAACTCTTGCAAAAAGCACTTATTCCGCATCATGTTGTCGCAGGGGGCGGCCTGCGAGCGAACCGCATTCAAGTAAGGAGACGCTCTGATGGATGGCGAGACGGCCAACTCGGGCGAGACCGGAGACAAGTCGCTTCTGTTGCTGGATGACGACGCCGCGCTCCGCACCCGTCTGGGCCGGGCGTTGGAAGCGCGTGGCTTCAAGGTGACGCTCGTAGAGACCGTGGCGCAGGCCAAGGCGGCGGCCAAGGAGAGCCCTCCCGCCTATGCGGTTCTGGATATGCGGCTGGAGGATGGCTCCGGCCTCTCCGTGGTGGACGTACTGCGCGAGGCGCGGCCCGAGGCCCGCATCGTCATGCTCACCGGCTATGGCAACATCGCCACGGCGGTCGCCGCGGTGAAAGCCGGAGCGATCGACTACCTGGCAAAGCCGGCGGACGCTGACGACGTCGTAAAGGCGCTGATGGTTTCGGCGACCCGCGATACGCCCTCCCCGCCCGAGAATCCCATGAGCGCCGATCGCGTTCGGTGGGAGCACATCCAGAGGGTTTACGAGCTTTGCGGGCACAACGTGTCGGAGACCGCCCGGCGCCTCGCCATGCACCGGCGCACCCTTCAGCGCATCCTGGTCAAGCGCGCGCCTCGATAGCCGTGAATTTCGGTAAGGGGCCCGCGTGAGCCAGATCGAGGTCCCTACACGCGAGGTGGCACCTACGCACCGCTTCGACGAAGCGCGCCTGGAGGCGTTCCTGCGTCCCCGGATCGAAGGCTTCGGCCAGGACTTCTCCGTGCGCCAGTTCCAGGGCGGCGCCTCCAATCCCACCTTCCTGCTGGCGACGAACACATCGGAAGGCCCACGCCGCTACGTCCTGCGCAAGAAGCCGCCCGGCGCCCTGCTCGCCAGCGCCCACCAGGTCGAGCGTGAATACCGGGTCATGGCGGCCCTGGCGCAAACCGATGTCCCGGTCCCCGTCATGCGCCTGCTGTGCGAGGACCCGGAAGTCATCGGCACCCCGTTCTATGTGATGGATTTCCTGCCGGGGCGGATCTTCCGCGACGCGGCGTTGCCCGGACTGGACCCGGCGGAGCGGACGGCGATCTACGACGAACTCAACGCCACCCTGGCCAAGCTCCACGCCGTCGACTTCCGCGCCGTGGGGCTGGAGGACTTCGGCCGCGCCGGCGGCTATTTCGAACGCCAGATCGCCCGCTGGACCCGTCAGTACCGCGGGGCCCAGACCGAGGAGATCCCGGCCATGGAGCAGTTGATCGAGGCCCTTCCCGGCCGCATCCCGGCCGATGACTCCGTCTCGATCGCGCACGGCGACTATCGGCTCGAGAACGTGATGTTCGATCCGGTCGAGCCGCGCCTGATCGCCGTGCTCGACTGGGAGCTCTCCACCATCGGCCATCCCCTCGCCGATCTCGCCTACAACGCCTTCCTCTGGCGCTCCGAGGGCGCCTCGTGGGGCACACTCAAGGGGGTGGATTTCCGGACCAGCGGCATCCCGACCGAGCGGCAGTACGTCGAGGCCTATCTGCGGCGCACCGGCCGCGGCGAGATCGAGGACTGGCCGTTCTACGTCGCCTTCTCGGTGTTCCGCCTCGCCTCCATCTCCCAAGGCGTCTACCGGCGGACACTGGACGGAGTCCTGGCCAGCGAGCGGGAGGCGGTGAACGGAACCGGGCCCCTGGCCGAGACCGCCCTGGCGATCCTGGAAGGACGCACCTGACCCGACGACAGGGTTGCGCGCATGGCGCATTGCTCTTCAATCGCCTGACCCGCCGTCCAAGCGCGGGGCTTTAGGGAGACGGCGCGATGGGCGAGAGCGTGCTCTGGGAGATCGAGGCGGGCGTCGCGACGATCACCCTCAACCGGCCCGAGCGCCGCAACGCCCTAAACTTCGAGGCCTATGACGCCCTGGAACGGGCTCTTCGCCGGGCGGTCAGCGACGACGACGTTCGCTGCGTGATCGTGACCGGCGCCGATCCGGCCTTCTGCTCCGGCGACGACGTACGCGAGATCCTCGCCGCCCCGCGGCCGGCGCCCGAGCGACCGACGTCTCCCGTGGTGCGCCATCGGCCCACGCCCGCCGCCATGGCGGCGCTGGAGTGCGACAAGCCGATGATCGCAGCTGTCAACGGGCCGGCGATGGGCTGGGGGATGGAGCTGGCGCTTTACGCCGACATCCGCATCGCCTCCGAGCGGGCGATCTTCGCCGAGCTCTTCATCAAGCGCGGTCTCATCTGCGACGTTGGCGGCTTCTATCGCCTGCCGCAGATCGTCGGCCCGGCGAAGGCGGCCGAACTGCTGTTCACCGGCGACCCGATCGACGCGACGGAGGCGGCGCGCATCGGCCTCGTCCGCGAAGTGACCCCGCACGGCGATCTCCTCGCCCGGGCGATGGCGCTGGCGGGCCGCATCGCGGTCAACCCGCCGCTGGCCCTGCGCTACATGAAGGAGGGACTGCGCCGCGGGACCTACGGCGATCCCCGAGAGCTCGGCTCCTGGGCGATCGAGACGATCCGTCGCCTGATGCAGACCGAGGATCACAAGGAAGGCGTCGCGAGCTTCCTCGAAAAGCGCGCTCCCGTTTTCCAGGGCAGATAGCTCCATCGGAACGGCCCGAACGGACGCCGCGTTGACCGGGCGGACCGCATCGGAGCCTCGCCGTGCCAGACCAGGAAACACGCGCCGAGCGCGCGAAGCTGCTCGACGGACAGATCGCCCTCGTGACCGGCGCCAATTCGGGGATCGGCGAGGCGGTCGCCAAGGGACTTGGAGCCGCCGGCGCCCGCGTGGCGGTCAACTATGTCGCCGGAGACGAGACGGCGCAGAAGGTGGTGCAGGCGATCCGCGACGGCGGTTCCGATGCCGAGGCGTTCAAGGCCGACGTCGCCGACGAGGGGCAGGTCCAGGCGATGTTCAAGGCGGTGATCGAGCGGTTCGGAACGCTCGACATCATGGTCGCCAACGCGGGCCTGCAACGCGACGCGGCCTTCCTCGAGATGACCTTGCAGCAGTGGCAGACCGTGATCAGCGTGAACCTCACCGGCCAGTTCCTCTGCGCGCGGGAAGCGGTGCGGGAGTTCGTTCGCCGCGGGCCGCGGGAGGTCTCCAGGGCCCTGGGCAAGATCATCCACATGAGCAGCGTCCACCAGGAGATCCCCTGGGGCGGCCACGTCAATTACGCCAGCTCCAAGGGCGGGGTGAAGCTGCTGACCGAGAGCCTGGCCCAGGAGCTGGCGCCCAGGAAGATCCGGGTGAACGCCATCGCGCCCGGCGCCATCCGCACCCCGATCAACACGGCCGCCTGGAGCACGCCCGAGGCGTACAAGGGCCTGATGACCCTCGTGCCTTACGGCCGGATCGGCGAGCCCGAGGACATCGCCCAGGCTGCGGTCTGGCTGGCCTCCGACCTCTCCGACTATGTCGTCGGCGCGACCCTGTTCGTGGACGGTGGAATGACCCTCTTTCCCGGCTTCGCCACCGGCGGGTGATGCGGACTGCGGGCGCTCGGCGTCCTTGGCGCTAAGCGACCGAAAGCGCTCTTTCCCGGCGTCTCGGCGGCGACCCCCTCCCAGCCTTGGGCGGCAACGTGAAGACAGGGCTCTCGACGCGAAGGTCGCCGGAGCGCAAGAGTGAGCTTGGGGGTATCCGGGAAAGGCGACGCATGAACCGCCTGCACGAAGTCATTGTGGACGATCAGTTCGGGCCCCGCGCCTTCGCCTATGTGACGAGCGTGGTCCACAGTTCCGGAGCGGACCTCGACGCCATCGAGGCCCTCGCTCAGGAGGCGCGACCGCCGTGCGCCCTGGACCTTGGCTCAGGCGGCGGACACGTGGCCTACCGCCTTGCTCCCCACGCCCTGCGCGTCATCGCGGCGGATATTTCGGCGCGGATGCTGGCGGCGGTGGCCGACACGGCCTCAGGCAGGGGGCTGAGCAATATCGAGACCCGCGTGGCGGCGGCCGAGCGCCTGCCTTTCCCCGACGACGCCTTTGACCTCCTGGCGTCGCGCTTCTCCGCCCATCACTGGGCCGACTTCCACTCCGGACTCGTCGAGGCGCGACGCGTGCTGCGCCACGGCGCGCCGGCGGTGTTCGTCGACATAGTCTCGCCCGGCTCGCCGGCCCTGGACACCCACCTCCAGGCGGTCGAACTGCTGCGGGACACCTCCCACGTGCGCGACTACACCCTTGCAGAGTGGATCTCCGCGCTCCAGGGGGCGAACTTCAGCCCCCGGCGTGTGACCACCTGGCGCGTGGCGATCGACTTCGCCAGCTGGATCGAGCGTATGTCCACGCCGGGGCCCGCGGTGACGGCGATCCTGGGCCTCCAGGCGGCCGCCTCCGAGGCCACGCGCGCGCACTTCGCCATCCTGCCCGACGGCTCGTTCGAACTGAACGCGGCGATGATCGAGGCGGTGTGATCCAAAACCGCCTCGCGCGCAGTTGACAGCCGCCGCGTCGCAGGCCGCTCCTTGCATCTCATAAGGATCGGAGGAAGCGATGGAATTTACCGACGAACGGACAGAGCACGGCGTCACGCGGCGGTCCTTCGAGATCACCGTCGCTGGCGAGACGGTTCCAGCGGTGATCTGGGCCCCCGAAGGGGCAAAGGGGCCACGGCCGCTGGTGCTGATGGGACATGGCGGGTCCCAGCACAAGAAGACGCCGACCCTTTCCGCCCGGGCCCGGGCCTATGCGAGACATCTCGGCTACGCCGTCCTCGCCATCGACGCGCCCGGCCACGGAGATCGCATCTCGCGCGAGCAGGCCGAAGCGCTCGCGCAGGACGTCGGCGCGCGCGTTCGCGGCGAGGTCGCAGCGGGCTGGACGCCCGAGCGGCTGCGCCAGATGGCCGAGCGCACACGCAAGGCCGTGCCGGAATGGAAGGCCGCCCTCGACGCGGCGCAGAGTTTCGACTTCGTCGGGTCCGGAGGGCCGGTGGGCTACTGGGGCGTCTCGATGGGTACGGCCATCGGCGTGCCGTTCGTGGCTCAGGAGCCGCGGATAACCGCCGCCGTCTTCGGTCTCGCCGGTCTTCGCCCCGACGCTACAGAGATGGCCGCCGCGGCGCGCAAGATCGCCATCCCCGTAGAGTTCGTCTTCCAGTGGGAGGATGCGGTGGCCCCGCGCGAGAACGGCGTCGCCCTCTTCGACGCCTTCGCCTCGAAGGAGAAGTCGATGCACATCAACCCCGGCGGCCACATGGATATCCCGCAATTCGAGGGCGACAGCTGGGAGCGCTTCTTCCTGCGCCACCTTGGCCCTGTGGATGCAGCCGCGCGGTCGGCGGAGCTTCAGACCGTCTGAAGCGCCACTGGCGGCGGCGCGCGCTTGTCGCGGGCCGCCGGACGTGGTGCTCCTTGAGCCAACAACATCGGAGGAAACACGGCGATGGCCGACGACGCCCCCGACCTGCCGCCTTCGACCGGCTATCTCACGCCCGAGCGGATCATGATGCGCGACCTGGCGCGCCGGTTCACTGCCGAGGAGGTCGCGCCGGCGGCCCGGCGGCTCGATCCGGTGAAGGGCGATATGCCGCGCGAGCTGATCGACCGGATGGGGGAGCTCGGCTTCTTCGGCATCCTGATCCCCGAAGAGTATGGCGGCCTGGGCCTCGGCGCCTTCGAATACTGCCTGGTGGCCGAGGAGCTCGCGCGCGGCTGGATGAGCGTGGCCAGCATCATCGCGCGCGGCAATTCCTTCTATCACTCGGTTCCGGGCGAGGGCGAGGAGCGGGCGCGCAAGATCGCCCTGATGGCCAAGGGCCAGTACCTCGGCGCTGCGGCCCTGTCCGAGCCCGGCACCGGCTCCGACCTCTCGGGCGTGACGTGCCGCGCCCGGCGTGACGGCGACGAGTGGGTGATCACCGGGAACAAGTACTGGTGCACCTTCGCCGATGGCGCGGACTACATCAGCGTGCTGTGCCGCCTCGACGATCCCGATGCCCCGGGCGGGCGCGCAGGCACCATCTCCGTCTCGGTGGAGAAGCCCAAGGGCGAGCTTCCCGCCGGCTGCACGGGAAGCCCGATCCCGAAGATCGGCTATTTCGGCTGGAAGACCTGGGAGCTGCATTTCGACGGCGTGCGCGCGCCAGTGCGCCAGGGACCTTCGGGGAACACCGAGGCCGGCGGGCGGGCGCACCAGGCGGTGGCGTTCGGTTTGGGATTGGCGCGCGCCCACACCGCCGCCCGCTCGATCGGCCTGGCGCAGGCGGCGCTGGAGGATTCCATCGCCTACGCCAAGGAGCGCATCCAGTTCGGCCAGCCGATCTCCGACTTCCAGGCCATCCGCTTCAAGATCGCCACCATGGCCACCGAGATCGAGGCGGCGCGGCAGCTGATGTACTACGTGTGCAGCGAGATCGACGCTGGCCGCGCGGGCCGCATCGAGACGTCCATGGTCAAGTACTTCGCCTCGGAAATGTCCGAGCGGGTGACCAGCGAAGCCCTGCAGATCCACGGCGGGGCCGGCTACACCACCCTGCACTCCATCGAGCGCTATTGGCGCGACGCGCGTTTGACCAAGATCTTCGAGGGCACCTCGGAGATTCAGCAGCGGATCATCGCCGACACGCTGCTGGGCAAGCCGACCATCCGCGGCTCCAACTAGGAGCCTGGGCGCAGGAGGAGACAGCCGCATGAGCGAGAGCCTGACCGTCGCCGCCCCGAAGGCTCACGCCGAGCAGGGCTCGCCTTCCGTGACCCGCCGCCTGGCCGACCTCATCGCGGCCATGAACCTCGACTCCATGCCGGCGCAAGCGATCACCGTCGCCAAGCAATGCCTGCTGGACTGGATCGGCGTTTGCCTGGCCGCCCGGGAAGAGCCGCTGGTGCGCATCCTGCTCGACGTCTTCCCCGAGTCGCCCGAGATCGGCGCGGACATCATCGGCCACGCAAGGCGCGCGCGGCTGGAGGAGGCGGTGCTGATCAACGGCGCCATGGGACACGCCCTCGACTTCGACGACGTCATCATGCCGATGGGCCATCCCACCGTCGCCGTGGCGCCCGTCGTCTTCGCCCTGGGTAAGGCGTGCGGGGCGTCCGGCGCCGAGGCTCTCACGGCCTTCATCGCGGGGGTCGAAGCCGAGTGCCGCGTTTCCCGCCTGATGGGGCCCTCCCATTACGGGAAGGGCTGGCACAGCACGGCCACTTGCGGGACCTTCGGCGCGGCCGTCGCCGCCTGCCGGCTGTTGGGCGTCGAGGGCGAGCCCCTGACGCACGCCTTGGGTCTCGCCGGAACTCAGGCCGCCGGGCTCAAGAGCGTGTTCGGCACCATGTCCAAGCCGCTGCATCCGGGGAAGGCGGCGCAGAGCGGGCTCCTGGCGGCGCGACTGGCGGAAAGGGGATTCACCAGCGACGTCGACATCCTCGCCTCGCCCCAGGGCTTCGCCGCGACCCAGTCGACGGCGCCCAATCCGGAAGCGGGCCTCGCGCCGCGTGAGGCGCCATGGGTGACCGACGCGCTCTTCAAATATCACGCGGCCTGTTACCTCACCCACGATTCCATCGAGGCAGCGACGCAGCTTCGGGCCGAAGAGGGCATCCGGCTCGACCAGATTGAGCACGTGCGGGTTCGCGTTCCCCCTGGTCACCTCGGCGTCTGCAACATTCGCGAGCCTGCCACCGGCCTGGAGTGCAAATTCTCCCTGCGGATGACCACCGCCCTGGCGCTGGCCGGCGAGGACACCTTCCAGGAGAGCCTGTTCAGTGACGGAACCGCGCGGCGGTCTGACCTCGTGGCCCTGCGCGAGCGGGTGGAGGTCGATCCCACAATGACCGGACATGGCTGCGAGGTAACGGTCTCCCTCAGGGACGGCCGCACGGTCTCGCGGATCGGCGACGTCTCCCAGCCTCTGCGGGACCTGAATCTCCAGCAGCAAAAGCTGGAGCGGAAGTTCCGCCACCTGACCGCGACCATCCTCCCGTCGGCTGCGGTCGACGAAGTGATCGCACGCTGCCGGACCCTCGAGGCCGAGCCGGATCTGCTGGGCCTGCTCGGACTCCTTAGTCCACGCGACTGAGCCGGCTCACGCGAGCCAGTTCATTCGCGCCGCCGGATTTCGTTTCCCTTCTCCCCTTGCGGGAGAAGGTGGCCTCGCGAAGCGAGGTCGGATGAGGGGTTGACGCATCTCGCCGTTGTACCGGCGCCGTTTTGCGGACGGTTGGTCGCGACCCCTCATCCGGCCGCCTTCGGCGTCCACCTTCTCCCGCAAGGGGAGAAGGGAGCCTGTTGTCCCGCCTTGATAGGTTGGTGACGTTTCAGACCGGATGCCTGGGTGACAGTCTTCCCTCGGCCATGGGCCCTGACCGCTCAGGCCGCCGGGGCGTGGGCGTCCCAGAAGCGGCGGATCTCGCCTCTGGGATCGTTCTCCGCCGTCATCTCGGAGTCGAAGACCATCGTCGGCCGCTCGGTCGCGTTGTAGGGCGCCCAGTGGGGGATGGCCTCGCAGTTGGGATCGCCGGTGCGGGCGAAGGCGACCCAGGCCGAGGCCAGGCGGTCGCACATCAGCCGTCCGGGCTGCGTCCCCACGTCCACCGTGCCGTCCCTGTAGTTG
>DASXGR010000200.1:0-13408 GCA_036488935.1 Caulobacteraceae bacterium
GCCGATGCAGGCCCAGGGCCACGTCCAGCTTGCCTTGCGCATCCTCGCCGCCGGCCAAAACCCTCAGGCCGCGGCGGACGCCCCGCGCTGGCGGCTGACCGGCGGCCTTGGCCTCGCGGTCGAACCGGAGATGGATGAGCACGCGGTGGAGACCCTGCGCAGCCTGGGCCACGAGGTGGAGTTGGAGAGCGACAAGGAGGCGTTCAACTTCGGCGGCGCGCAGATCGTGCTGAAGACCGACGCCGGCTATGTCGCGGGGTCGGATCCCCGCAAGGATGGATTGGCGATCGGGCTCTGAAGTCGTGCGCTCCGGACCGCCGGCTTCCAGCCGGCTCTTAGCAAAGAAAGGGCCGGCAGGATGCCGGCGGTCCAGTTGGTCCGGCGGCGTTACAGAATGAACCGTGAGAGGTCGGCGTTGGAGGCGAGGTCGGCGATGCGATCGCGGACGTAGGCGGCGTCGATGACCACGGCTTCACCGGTGCGGTCTGGCGCGGTGAAGCTGATCTCCTCGATCACCTTCTCCATAACCGTCTGCAGGCGGCGGGCGCCGATGTTCTCAACCTGGCCGTTCACCGCCTGGGCAGCGTCGGCCAGGGCGTCGATGGCCTCGTCGGTGAAGCTGATCTGCAGCCCCTCGGTGGCCAGCAGCGCCTGCTGCTGGCGGACCAGGTTGGCCTCGGGCTCGGTGAGGATGCGGCGCAGGTCATCGCGGCTGAGCGCCTTGAGCTCGACGCGGATCGGCAGGCGGCCTTGCAGCTCGGGTAGAAGGTCCGAGGGTTTGGCGACGTGGAAGGCGCCCGAGGCGATGAAAAGCACGTGATCGGTCTTGGCCGGCCCGTGCTTGGTGGAGACCGTGGTGCCTTCGATCAGGGGCAGGAGGTCGCGCTGGACGCCTTCGCGCGAGACGTCGGCGCCCGCGCGCTCGCTGCGGGAAGCGACCTTGTCGATCTCGTCGATGAAGACGATGCCGGAGGTCTCCGCCAAGGCGATCGCTTCCAGGGCCAGGGACTCCTGGTCGATCAACTTGTCACCCTCTTCGGCGATGAGAGGCGTCCAGGCCGCGGCGACCGTCGTGCGGTGGGGCTTGCCGCGCCCGCCGAAGGCCTTCCCCATCATCTCGCCGATGTTGAGCATGCCTACCGAGGCGCCCGGCTGACCGGGAATCTCGAAGTTGGCGAAGGGCGAGGCGGTCTCGGCCAGGGTGACCTCGATCTCCTTGTCATCCAACTCGCCGGCGCGCAGGCGCTTGCGGAACGAGTCGCGCGTGGCGGCGGATGCGCCAGGGCCCACCAGGGCGTCGAGGATGCGGCCCTCTGCGGCGGTCTCGGCCCGGGCCTTGACGCCCACGCGGCGACGTTCGCGCACCATCCCCATCGCGACTTCCACGAGATCGCGCATGATCTGGTCCACGTCGCGGCCGACATAGCCGACCTCGGTGAATTTGGTGGCCTCCACCTTCAGGAACGGGGCCTGGGCCAGACGCGCCAGACGCCGGGCGATCTCGGTCTTGCCGACGCCCGTGGGCCCGATCATCAGGATGTTCTTGGGCGTCACCTCGTCACGCAGGTCCTCCGGGACCCTCTGGCGGCGCCAGCGGTTGCGCAGGGCCACCGCGACGGCGCGTTTGGCCTCGCCCTGGCCGACGACGAAACGATCGAGTTCGGAGACGATCTCGCGGGGGGTGAACTCGTGCATCAGGGGCCGATCTTCTCCAGCGTCAGCTCCCCGTTGGTGTAGACGCAGATGTCTGCGGCGATGCCCATCGCCCGGCGGGCGACCGCCTCGGCGTCGAGGTCGAAGTCGATCAGGGCGCGCGCAGCCGCCAGAGCGTATGCGCCGCCGGAGCCGATCGCCGCCACGCCGGCCTCGGGCTCCAGCACGTCGCCCACGCCCGAAAGGGTGAAGATCGTCTGGGCGTCGGCCGCGATCAGCATGGCCTCCAGTCGGCGCAGGTAGCGGTCGGTGCGCCAGTCCTTGGCAAGGTCCACGCAAGCGCGGGCGAGCTGGTCGGGATACTGCTCGAGCTTGGTCTCGAGGCGCTCCAGCAGGGTGAAAGCGTCCGCGGTCGCCCCCGCGAAGCCGGCGATGACCTTGCCGCCGGCCAACCGGCGCACCTTGCGCGCGTTGCCCTTGACGATGGTCTGGCCCATGGAAACCTGACCATCACCGGCGACGACTGTCGCCCCGCCCTTGCGGACGGCCAGGATGGTAGTCCCATGCCAGTGGGGAAAGGCGCTCGTCTCGCTCATGGTCCGGCGCGATGTGGCGGCGCTAGCGGGTCCGGTCAAGGCAGGGAGCTTGGACGCATGAGCTTTTCCGACGAGGAGGTGGAGAGGTACGCCCGGCACCTGGTCCTGCGGGAGATCGGCGGTCCGGGCCAGCAGGCGCTCAAGGCCGCGCGAGTGCTGATCGTCGGCGCAGGCGCATTGGGCGCCCCCACGGCCCTCTATCTCGCAGCCGCGGGCGTGGGCGTGTTGGGACTTGCCGATCCGGACATCGTCAGTCTCTCCAACCTGCAGCGCCAGGTGCTGTTCGGTGTAGAGGATCTGGACTGGCCGAAGGTCGAGGCCGCGGCGCGGCGCCTGGCTGAGTTGAATCCCAACGTACGGGTCGACGCCATCAACCGGCGCGTGGACGGGTCCAATGCCCGCGAGCTGGTGCGGGAATACGACCTGGTTCTCGACGGCACGGACGACTTCGCCACCCGGTTCGCCGTGAACACGGCCTGCGTGGCAGAGGGCAAGGTGCTGGTGAGCGGGGCGATCGGACGCTGGACGGGGCAAGTCGGGGTGTTCCCCGGCCGGCCCTGCTACCAGTGCCTGGTCCCGGAGATTCCGCCCGACGCCGAGACCTGCGCGGCGGTGGGCGTGGTGGGCGCCCTGCCGGGCGTGATCGGATCGATGATGGCGCTCGAGGCGGTGAAGGTGATCGCGCGCGCCGGCGAGCCCCTGACCGGCCGGCTGATGGTCTATGACGCCCTGGCGGGGGAATCACGGACGGTGCGCCTGCCCGCCGATCCCGCCTGCCCGGTGTGCGGGACGAACGTGTGACCCTGCCGGACGAGGAGCCCTGGAGCGAGGCCAGCGCGCGCCGCCGCCTGGCGCAGCTCGCCCCTGTCCTGCCCGTCGCGGTGGAGGATCCCCGCTTTCTGCCCAGCAATTCCAACGACGCCTGGCGCCTTGGCGAAACGATTCTGCGGGTCTGCTGGCGCGGGGACAGGCGGCGCTTCATCAAGGAAGGCGCGCTCGCCGCCGCAGTGCCGCCTGATGTGGGCTATCCCGAACTGCTCGCCTCTGGCGAGACGGATGACATGGCCTGGATGGTCACACGCCGAGTGGGCGGCGTGACCCTGGACGACGTGTGGCTCGACCCCGACGCGGGTCGCGTGAGGGCGATCCTGGACGATTTCGCCGGCAGGTTGCGGGCCCTGCACGCCTGGAGGCCCGGGACGGAGACGGCGAACCTGCTGCAGGCCCACGCTGCGGCCCTGGCGACGACCGCGGAGGCGGCCGTGGATCTCGACGTGACGCCCCTGCCGATGTCCCGTTCGGGCTTGCTGGTGGCTCCGGCGAAGGCCCTCCCTTACGTGGACGGCGGCGTTGTCGCGGCCGCCTGGGGGCGAATGCTCGAGCTTGCGGAACTGGACCCCTTCGCCGGGACGCCCTCCGAGACCCTCACCCACTGCGACGCCACCTACCCTAACATCCTGGTCGACGGCGCGCGGGTGAGCGCCCTGCTCGATTTCGAGTGGGCGCGCCTGGCCCCGCCGTGGGTGGAACTCGTGGCGTGGACGCGGCTGCTCGAGGATCTGCGGGAGGAGGGCGTGCGTCCCCCGCCCGTGCTCGAACGCCTGGAGGCGAGCTATCCGGCCCTGTTCGAGGCGCCCCGCCTGCGCGAGCGGCTGTGGCTGTGCGAGCTCGCCTACACCCTGCGTCACATGGTCTTCTGGCCGCCGGACGCACCCGAAGACCGGCTGACCCGCGACCACCCCCTCCACCGCCTCCGCCGCCTGATCGACGCGCCGATCCCGTGGGGGTGAAGAGATCCCCCTAAGAATTTGATCACGCTCTCCTTCCCCTTCTGGGGAAGGTGGATCGCGACGCACGGCGTCGCGAGACGGATGGGGAAAGCCGCCCGACCAAGGTCGAACAGGATCAGCCTGCAGGCGCCCGGGCGGCGGCTTTCCCCCTCCGGCCGACCTCTGGTCGGCCACCTCCCCCACGGCGCGCTGCGCGCTTGGGGGGAGGAGAGCGCGGAACGGGCGGCTTTCCCCCTCAGTCGCTCCGCCTGCGGCGGATCGACAGCTCCCCCATGAAGGGCAGGGGAATCGCATATGCCGAACAGACCGGGAATCTGGGTGCCGATGTTCTCGGACCGATTCCGAGTTGTTCCCGCTTCGGCCCACCCCCGAACGCCATATGCGATTGCCCTGCCATGAAGGGGGAGCAGAGCGCGGGGGAGGAACGGGCCCTACAGCATCGACGGGATCACCCGGTCCGGCGGTTTGTGACCGTCGATCCAGGTGCGGATGTTGATAATCACCTTGTCGCCCATGTCGAGGCGACCCTCGATGGTCGCCGAGCTCATGTGCGGCAGCAGGACGACGTTGGGCAGCTTGAGAAGCTTGGGGTTCACCGACGGCTCGTGCTCGAAGACGTCCAGCCCTGCGCCCGCCAGTTCCCCTTGCTGCAGCATGTTCGCGAGGGCCGCCTCGTCGATGATCTCGCCACGCGCGGTGTTGACGACGATCGCGTGGGGCCGGATCAGCTTGAGCCGCCGCGCCGAGAGCAGGTGATAGGTCGCGGGCGTGTGCGGGCAGTTCACCGAGACCACGTCCATCCGCGCGAGCATCTGGTCGAGGCTCTCCCAGTAGGTGGCCTCAAGGTCGTCGGCGATGCGAGAACTGACGGGTTTGCGATTGTGATAGTGGATTGCAAGTCCGAAGGCGCGGGCGCGCTTGGCGAGAGCCTGGCCGATCCGGCCCATGCCGACGATTCCCAGGCGCTTGCCCCAAAGACGGCGGCCCAGCATCCATGTGGGCGTCCAGCCATGGAACTCGCCGCCCTGGACGATGTTCGCCCCCTCGACGACGCGGCGGGCGGAGGCCAGTATCAGGCCCATGGTCAGGTCGGCGGTGTCCTCCGTCAGGACCCCGGGGGTGTTGGTGACAGTGATTCCGCGGGCGTTGGCTGCTGCGATGTCGATGTGATCGACGCCTGCGCCGAAATTGGCGATCAGCTTGAGCTGGGGGCCTGCGCGGGCGAGGAGCTCCGCGTCCAGTCGGTCCGTGATGGTCGGGACGAGAACGTCCGCGCGCGCCATCGCCGCCGCCAGGGCGTCTGCGCCCATGGGCGCGTCATCGAGATTGAGTTCGGTGTCGAAGAGTTCGCGCATGCGCGTCTCCACCGCATCGGGGAGCTTGCGCGTGACGATTACTTTCGGCTTGCGGGGGGCCATGGGCGGGTCTGAATCAGTACGGTCCAGGGGCAGATCGAAGGCCGGGCGTCCTACCAAGACGGCTTTTCCAAGCCAAGCAAGGATGAACTGGCGCGGGGCGGCGCGTTCTGCGGTTGTGCTCGTCCTCGCCGCCGCCTCGCTGTCGGCTTGCGACAGGGGCGATGCCGAAGGTAGCGATTGTCCCGCAGCACAGCGGGCCAATTCGGTCTCGGGCTACTGCGTTCCTCGCTATGTCAGCCTCAAGCACGACGAGGTTTATGGGCGCAGGGGTCCGGGAAAGGACTATCCGGCGGTGTGGGTCTATCACGCCCGGGGCCTGCCTGTGCAGATCGTCGCCGAGACGGCTGAGTGGCGGCGGGTCTGTGATCCGTTCGGCGGGGCGACATGGATCCATCGCTCGATGGTGGCGGGCCGGCGCACGGTCCTGGCGGTGGGACCAAATCCCGTGAACCTGCAGAAGGCGGACAAACCCGGGGCGCCGCAGGTCGGCGCGATGGCCGCCCGCGCCCTGGCCAGCCTCGATCGCTGCGAGAACGGCTGGTGCAAGGTGAAGGTCGGCGGGTTGAGCGGCTGGGCGCCCGCCACGAGCTTCTGGGGCGTCGATGCCGCGCCTCAATGTCGTTGAGCGTCGAGCCCGGAGCGTGGTAACCGGGCGAGATGGACGTCGCCACCACGACCCGCTTTGAGTACGAAGATCTCCTGGCCTGCGCCCGCGGCGAGCTCTTCGGTCCCGGAAACGCCCAGCTCCCGGCTCCTCCGATGCTGATGTTCGATCGAATTACCTCGATCGTCGGCGAGGGCGGGGCGTTCGGAAAAGGCGGACTCACCGCCGAGCTCGACATCAATCCGGACCTCTGGTTCTTCAAATGCCACTTCCTCGGCGATCCGGTGATGCCGGGGTGCCTGGGCCTGGACGCCATGTGGCAGCTTGTGGGCTTCTTCCTGGCCTGGGCGGGGGGTCCCGGACGCGGCCGCGCGGTGGGCGTCGGCGAGGTCAAGTTCGGCGGTCAGGTCCGACCGTCGGTCAAGCTGGTAACCTACCGGATCGACTTCAAGAAGGTGATCATCCGCAAGCTCGTGATGGGCGTGGCGGACGGGGTTCTCGAAGCCGACGGGAAACCTATCTATGAAGCCAAAGACCTAAGGGTCGGGCTATACAGCGCGGCCGACCTGGCCGCCTGACCGCGTCAACTCAACAGAGGCCTCACCTCATGCGGCGAGTCGCCGTAACTGGCATGGGCGTGATCTCCTCGATCGGCGCCGACGTCACTGAAGTGGCCGTCGCCCTGCGCGAAGGCCGATCGGGAGTCGTAGCCGCGCCCCGCTATGCGGAGCTTGGCTTCCGCTGCCAGGTTCATGCGACGCCGAAAGTGGATTGGGAATCGCGTGTCGACCGCCGCGCCGCCCGTTTCCTGGCCCAGGGTACGGCGTGCGCGCACCTGGCGATGGAGCAGGCGATCGCCGGCGCGCGACTGGCGCCCGAGGAGATCAGTCATGAGCGCACCGGGCTGATCGTCGGCTCCGGCGGGCCCTCGACCCGTGCGATCGTAGAGGCGGCCGACACCGCGCGCGGCAACAAGGGCGTGAAGCGGATCGGCCCGTTCGCCGTCCCCAAGGCGATGAGTTCGGGACCCTCTGCCGCCCTCTCCACCTGGTTCAAGATCCGTGGGATCAACTATTCGATCTCTTCGGCCTGCGCGACCTCGACCCACTGCATTGGCGCGGCCTATGAGCAGATCCAGCTGGGCAAGCAGGACATCATGTTTGCGGGCGGTTGCGAGGAACTGGACTGGACGCTGTCCTGCCTGTTCGACGCCATGGGCGCCATGGCCAGCAACTTCAACGAGACGCCGCCCCGCGCCAGCCGCCCGTACGACGCGGATCGTGATGGCTTCGTGATCGCCGGAGGAGCCGGGATGCTGGTGCTGGAAGACATGGAACGCGCACGGGCGCGGGGCGCGACGATTCATGGCGAGATCGTCGGCTACGCCGCCAATTCGGACGGCTTTGACATGGTGGCGCCCTCCGGCGAGGGGGCTGCGCGTTGCATGCGCCTGGCCATGGAGGGGGCAGGCGGTCGCGCCATCGACTATCTGAACACCCATGGCACCGGGACGCCCGTGGGGGACGTCAAGGAGATGGAGGCGGTCCGGACGGTGTTCGGGTCCGCGCCGCCGCTGATCGGTTCGACCAAGTCGATGACGGGCCACAGCCTGGGCGCCGCGGGGGCCCAGGAGGCGATCTACTGCCTGCTCATGATGCGCGACGGGTTCGTCGCGCCCAGCATCAACATCGACACTCTCGATCCGGCCTTTGAGGACTTGCCCATCGTGCGCGAACGCGTCGACCGGCCGATCGAGACCGCCATGTCGAACAGCTTCGGCTTCGGCGGCACCAATGGCTGCCTGATCCTCAGTCGCGCCTAGGAGCTAGCTCGTCACCCCTCCTGCGGGGGACGCGCCTCTACGGCGAACTTCTCGCAGACTCTTCTCGTGACCTTTTCGCCCACGGGTGTACCCTTCCGCGCGGAGGAGGAACGGCCATGCGGCGGATTCCCTCGATTGGCGCCACGGCGATCGCCTGCGCCTGGGTTGCGGTTTCGGGCTCCGGCTGGACGGAGACTCCAAACGGTCCGCCACCCACCTATAACATTACCCCCCTGACCGTGACGCCGGCGCCGAGGCTGGAGAGATCGGACATCGACAGGGCGGCGGACGGGTTCGTGCGCACCAGAACTGTGGCGACCCGAATCGGCAGGGTGGCGCGCTGGCGCGTGCCCATGTGCCCGGTCGTCGACGGCCTGCCGCCGGAGATGAACGCCGCCATTGCCGGACGCGTGCGCCAGATTGCAATCGCCGCCGGCGCTCCCGTCGCCCCGCCCGGGTGTACGCCAAACAATGTGCAGATCGAGTTCACGGCCCAGCCCAAGGCGCTCTTCGACCTGGCTCGGAAGCGCAACTGGCTCGTAGCCGGCTTCCACTACGCATCTCAGGGTCAGCGGGTCGGTGAGGTCACGCGGCCGGTCCAGGCCTGGTATGTGACCGCGACGCGCTCCACCGCGCTTGGGACGGCTGAGGCCGCTACGGCCTTCGCGGGCGGAATGAACAGCGCGACCTTGCAGGTGACGGCGGGCCACAACCAGGCGCCCACCGGGCCGGTCGGCGTGGCGATCATCGACGATCCGTTCGGACGCACGCCGGGGTCGGACCCGGGAAGCCGAATGAACGACACGCTCGGCAGTGAGTTCGCCAACGTCCTGGTGATAATCGACCAGACGAAGGTGGCCGGCGATTCGACCCAGGCGGTCGCCGACTACGCCGGGGTCATGGCCCTCGCTCAGATCGCAGACCTCGACGCCTGCAATGTCCTGCCCAGCGTCCTCGATCTGTTCGCCACCGGCTGCTCGCCCTCGCGGTCGCCGGAAATGCTCACGGCCTCGGACCTAGCCTTCCTGCAGGGCCTGTACGGCACGGAGACCCGGCTGGAGGCGAGCTACTCCCGCGGCGCGATCACCACCCACGTCGCCCAGTCTCTGCAATCGCGCTGAGTCTCTCGATCTTTCGCGGCGCAGGTGTAACCTCCCCAAGAGGTGAGGGCGCAGGAGAGGGCAGAGGCATGGACCTTGTCCCATGGGGTGGCGTCGCGGCGGGTCTCTGCCTGGTCGCAGCAACGCCTGGATGGAGCCAGACCACGGCGAGCGCGCCGCCGGCCAGCACCGTCGCGCCGATTGTGGTGACGCCGGCGCCCAAGCTTAGTAGTCACGAGATCGAGAAGGCGGCCGACGGCTTCGTCCGGGCCCGGACGATCGTGACCAAGATCGACCGCGTGGCGCGCTGGCGGGCGCCCATCTGTCCCGTGGTCGACGGCCTGCCGCCGCAGATGAACGCCGCCATCAATGCCCGCGTGCGCGAGATCGCCGTCGCGGCCGGCGCGCCGGTGGCCAAGGCCGGCTGTGCGCCCAACAATGTGGAGATCGAGTTCACCGGCCATCCGCAGGCGCTGATCTCCCTGGCGCAGAAGCGCAACTGGATTCTGCCCGGGTATCACTTCGCCTCGCAGGATAAGAAGGTGGGCGAAATGAGCCGACCGATCCAGGCCTGGTACGTGACCGCCACCCGCTCCTACGCCCTCGGCACCGCTGCAGCCGCCGTGACGATCGGCGGAGGAACTAACGCCCGCTCCAGCGCGGCCGGCGGTCTCACCGCCGAAGCCGGCAACAACGCGGCCCAGAGCGGCGCCGTCGGCGTCGCGGTGATCGACGATCCGCTTGGCCAGACGCCGGGGGGAGAGCCTGGCACGCGCCTCAACGACACCCTGAGCAGTGAATTCGCCAATGTCCTTGTCATCGTCGACCAAGCCAAGGTGGCGGGCGCGTCGACCCAGGCGATCGCGGACTACGTCGCGGTCATGGCGCTGTCGCAGATCTCAGATCTCGACGACTGCAATGAGTTGCCCAGCGTCCTCGATCTTCTGGCCAAGGGATGCGCGCCGCCACGGACGCCGGAAATGCTGACGGCCTCGGACCTGGCCTATCTCAAGGCCCTCTATGGGACCGAGACTCGTCTGGAGGCGTCGTTCTCACGCGGAGCGATGACCACGCGCCTCGCCCAATCTCTGGAGCCACGCTGAGGGCGCTCCGTGTGGATAGTGAGGGCGATCCCGCAACGTTAGCAGATCAAGTGTGCGCAGCCACAATGTAGATCAAGAATGCTCTGAATTGGCGCTTAGTGATCGCCGAAGAACAGTAGGGATTTGATTGTCATAGCGCGGACGATTAGCTCGAATTCTTTCGAGAAGGTCACCTTTTCGGCAGGTGACAGCAACGTTGTGAGAGAGAATATTAAACCTCAGGCGCTACCGTAGAACCTTCGATCTTTGCACGGGCGAGTGCAGCCTGTGATCTGGAGGAGGCGGACCATGCGCCGGATTCCCTTTAAGACTGCAGCCGCGACCTGCGCCTGGCTTGCCACCGCAAGCGCCAGTTGGGGCCAGCCTGCGCCGAACGCGCCGCCTGCGGACCGCATCGCCCCCCTGGTGGTGACACCGGCGCCAGGACTCAGCGGCGGCGAACTCCAGAAGGCGGCTGACGGCTTCGTGCAGGCGAGGACGGTGGCGACGAGGATCGGCCGCCTCGCGCGATGGCGCGTCCCCATCTGTCCGGTGGTCGACGGCCTGCCGCCCGACATGAACGCCGCCATCGCGGGGCGGGTGCGCCAGATTGCGACCGCCGCCGGCGTACCCGTCGCTCCGCCCGGCTGTTCGCCGAACAACGTGGAGATCGAGTTCACTGCCCATCCGCAGGCGCTGTTCTCTATGGCCCAGAAGCACAACTGGATTCTGTCCGGTTTCCATTACGCCTCGCAGGACCGGCAGATCGCGGAGGTCACGCGGCCTATCCAGGCCTGGTACGTGACGGCCACCCGTTCCACCGCGATCGGGACGGCCGAGGCCGCCACGGCCATCGGGGGTGGGATGAACGGCGCAACCTTTCAGGTGACGGCCGGTCACGACCAGGTCAACGGCGGCCCGGTGGGCGTGGCGGTCATCGACGATCCGCTCGGCCGGACGCCCGGTGAGGAGCCCGGCAGCCGGCTCAACGACTCCCTGAGCAGCGAGTTCGCCAACGTCCTGGTGATCATCGACCAGACCAAGGTCGCCGGCGCCTCGACCCAGGCGATCGCCGACTATGTCGCGGTGATGGCGCTCACTCAGGTGGCCGATCTCGATGACTGCAACGCCCTGCCCAGTGTGCTGGACCTGATGGCCCGTGGCTGTTCGCCGGCGCGCTCGCCGGAAATGCTGACCGCATCAGACCTCAGCTACCTCCAGGCTCTTTACGGGACGGAGACGCGGTTGCCGGTGAGCTACTCCCGGGGAGCGATCGCTTCCCATCTCACCCAGGCGCTCGAAACACGTTGAGGGGCCCGCCGCTCCCAGGGCGAGGGCTGACCGGGCGGGGCGCGATGAGCGTCCTGCTGGCGGCAGCGCTCGCGATGGGAGCGGGGGTCGCGGCCGCGCGGCCCGGCGCCTCTGGCGACACGACAGCGACGGCGGCACAGGAACCGAGCACAACGGTCTCGCCGCTGACCATCACGAGTGAGGTCCCCAAACTCAGCCGCCCTGCGCTATCGCGCGCGATCGATCACTTCGTCCGCGCCCGCCAGATTGCGACGCGCGTGGACCGCGTGGCGCGTTGGCGCGAGCCGATCTGCGTGGAAACCCAGGGCCTTCCCGACGCGATGGACACGGCCATCACCCGGCGCATCCTCCAGGTAGGCGCGACGATCGGGGCGCCGCGGCCCGATGCGCCCGGCTGCAAGGCGAATATCGAGGTGGTGTTCACCGCGCAGCCCCAGGCGTTCATCGACCTCGTGGCCAAACGCCAGTGGATCGTGCTGGGCTATCACTATGCGTCGCAGACCGCCCGGATCTCTCGGATCATACACCCGATCCAAGCCTGGTACGTGACGGGCACGCGGTCGTTCTCGAACGGGACGGCGGCGGTGGCTGGGACGATCGCCGAATCGACGGTCGGCACCGGCCAGATCGCCCTGGACGATCCGCTCAACCGCGCCCCAGGCGGAGGCGCGGGTTCCCGGATCCCCGACACACTTCAGAGCGAGTTCGCGAACGTGCTTATTGTGGTCGATCAGGCGAAGGTCGCCGGCCAGTCCACCGAGGCGATCGCCGACTATGTCGCCGTCCTCGCCTTCGCCCCGGTCGCCAATCTGGACGCCTGCAACCCGCTGCCGAGCATCCTTGATCTCTTTGCGCAGTGCGAGCGGCCGCGCACGCCCGATTCCCTGACCTGGTCCGATCTCACCTATCTGAAGGCGCTCTACGCCGTGAACACGCGCCTGGAGGTGACCATGGTGAGGAGCGAGATCTGGTCGAACATGATGGGCGCGCTTCGGCCGCGGTGAGGCGGCCTCACCAGGCGTCGACGAAGCGGCGCGGCGGGGCGTGGCGGGGCGGACAGGCCGAGAGGCCCTGGACGATCCATTTGCGGGTGTCGGCAGGGTCGATGACAGCGTCGATCTCGAGCATCGCCGCCACATTGATCGCCTTGCCGCGCGCATAGAGGGCGCCCAGCAGCTTGTCGAACAGGGCCTGCTTTGCCGCCGGATCGGTCTCTGCCTCCAGCTCGCGGCGGTACCCCAGGCGCACCGAGCCCTCGAGGCCCATGCCACCGAACTCGCCGGTGGGCCAGGCGACGCAGAACACCGGCGCCAGCGTCGATCCGCCAGCCATGGCCTGGGCGCCAAGGCCATAGGCCTTGCGCAGCACCACCGCGAACATTGGCACGCCCAGGGTGCTGGCGTTGATGAACAGACGCGATGTCTTGCGCACCGCCGCCGCGGCCTCGCTGTCGGGACCGACCATGAAGCCGGGCGTGTCGACCAGGGACAGCACCGGCAGATCGAAGGCGTCGGCGATCTGCAGGATCCGCGAAGCCTTGTCCGCGCCATCGCAGTCCACCGCGCCGCCCAGGTGCTTGGGGTCGTTGGCGATCAGCACCATCGGCCGGCCCTCGATGCGGATGAAGCCGCAGATGAGACCGGGCGCGAAGTTGCGGCGCAGTTCCAGGAACGAGCCCTCGTCGACGAGGGTCTCGATGATCGGGCGGATGTCGTAGACCCGAAGGCGGTTTTCCGGGATCGCCGCGCGCAGGCGGCGCTGGTCCGCGCTGACGCCGGGAGGCGTGCGGCCCTGGAAGTAGGACAGGGTCTGCTTGGCGATCCGGGTGGCGTCGGCCTCGTCGTGAGCGAGGACATCCACCACGCCGTTTGCCGTCTGCACGTCCATCGGCCCGATCTGCTCGGGGGTGAAGACGCCAAGGCCGCCGCCCTCGATCATCGCCGGGCCGCCCATGCCGATATTTGCGCCCTTGGTGCAGATCAGGATCTCGCTCATGCCCGCGAACGAGGCGTTGCCGGCGAAACAGCGGCCC
>DASXGR010000060.1:0-1601 GCA_036488935.1 Caulobacteraceae bacterium
CTCGTTCTCGGCCGCTGCCCGCAGCTCGGCGCCGTCAACCTTCGCGGCCGCCTTGATCTCGTTGGCCTCGGACCGTGCGGCCTGCACGAGCTCGGTGGCCTGCTCCTCGGCGAGCCGCAGCAGCTGCTCAATGCGCGCGCCCAGCCCAGAATAAGTCGGCCGTTCCTGCTCCTGGATCTGCCGCTGCGCGTCCTGGAGGTCGCGACGCGCGCCGAGCGCGTCCTCTTGGTGCCTGCGCACCTCGTTGGCGAGCTGACGGATGTGCTCGTCGACCTGATGCGGATCGTAGCCGCGCATTACCTTGGCGAAGTCGCGCGGTGGAGTCTCTTCGAAGAAGCTGGTCAGCTGAGCGTCAATGTCCGATTGCATATGGGCCTAATCCAAGCTAGACGGGGACGGCTGGCGGGGCCAGAGGGCGGGAGATGACCTCGCTAGTACGAGGAAATCTACTCCGCATCCATCGGCTCTGCGGGTGCTTCGATGTTCTGCACAGGCAGATTCCGGCGGTGTCACTTACCAACGAAGTCTAAAGGTCACACAGGTCCCGTGCGCCCCTCGCCCCCACCCATTAGATCACGTTTCAGGCCGCCCACAAGCGCGTAAACGGTGCAATCGATCGCAAGCTCGCGAGCCCCGTAGCCATCCTCCAAGCTAGCTCAGCGGCTGCACAAGTTCGGTCAAAACGCCCCCAAGGTCACCAGGGTGGAGGAACGCGATCGACGCGCCCATCGACCCGTGCCGGGGACGCGAGTCGATCAGCCGGACGCCCGTCGCGCTGATCTCCGCCAGCGCCGCGGTCACGTCCGCTACGGCGTACCCGACGTGGTGCATCCCCTCGCCGCGCCGCTCAAGGAACTTCCCGACCGGCGTGCCGGGCGAAAGGGGCTCAAGCAGCTGAACGTACGACGCGCCGGACTCGGTAGCGAGCATCGCCTCCCTGACGCCCTGCTCAGCGTTGGTCTCCCGGCTCACGACCGCGAGTCCGAACACGCTGACGTAACGCTCAATGGCGGCGTCCAGGTCCCTGCAGGCGATCCCCACGTGATCGATAGTCAGCAGCATGATGGGTATCTTTACATATAGAAGGAAACCATCCGCACGCCCGATGCAGTGACGGGTTTTGCTATCGGGCGCGCACCGGGTACGGCTGTCGTCCCTCCGAAGCTTTTCGGGGTACGGGGGTCGCCCCCGGAAAATAGAAATAACTGTGCAGATAGGCAGGAGGCGCCATGGGCGACCGTGACCCAGTGATCATCGGCGGAGCGCGGACCGGGATCGGACGGCTCCTCGGCGGCCTCGCCGGGTTCAGCGCGGCGGAGCTAGGCGGGTTCGCGATCAAGGGCGCCCTCGACCGCGCGGGAGTGCAGCCCGGCCAGGTCGACTACGTGATCATGGGCCACGTGCTCCAGGCCGGCGCCGGGCAGATCACGGCGCGCCAGGCAGCGGTCAAGGCGGGCATCCCGATGACGACCCCGGCCACCGTGGTCAACAAGGTCTGCCTGTCCGGCCTCGACGCGATCGCCCAGGCCGCGGACCTGATCAGGCTCGGCGAGTTCGACGTCATCGTGGCGGGCGGCATGGAGTCGATGACCAACGCGCCG
>DASXGR010000094.1:0-5383 GCA_036488935.1 Caulobacteraceae bacterium
TCGGAGCAGCCGACCTCGACGAAGGCCTTCTTGTCCGCGGCGCTCACGCCGACGCTACGTGCTTCGGAGACCGTGCAGCTGCTCTTGCCGACGGCCTTGAGGTTCTCCGTTAGCGTCGGGTAGGCGGCCGCCGGCTTGGTCAGGGCGCAGCGGTAGCCGAACAACTCGGAGACGGCGCAGTTGTAGATGCCTGAGGTGTCCGAGGCGTTGGCGGGGAAGAAGGCGATCGCGCCGTCGGGCCGATTGGAGCACTTGAGCTCGACCACCTCGGCGCCTTGCGCGAGAGTCGAGCTGGGCAGCGGCGCATACCCGGCTACGTCGCAGTTGAAGCCGGCTTTCTTGGCCAGTTGGGTGTAGAGGCCGGCCTGCTCTGTCTTGGCCTGGCGCGCGTCGGTCAGCTTGCAGCCGCCGAAATAGGAGTCTGCCTCGGCGCAGGGGATGACCTGGTCGAGCGAGCCATTGGCGTTCGCGACGAGCAGATAGCCCTTACCGTCCTGGCAGGCCGCCTCATAAAAGAACTTGCCGCTCTGGGTGGCCGCGAGGAAGCCGCGGCCGCCGTCCTTGATCGTGCAGTTCTTGTTGGCCGACTGGTTGAGCTTGTCGACGATCGAAAGCTGATTGGCGCGGTCGGTGAGCGTGCAGGAAATGTTCCCGCCTTCCGGGACCATGATGCACGGATTCGCCACGACCGGCTTTTGCGGGCTCATGGGCGCGGACGTTTCGACCACATAGCCCCCGGGCTGGTTCGAGCAAGCGACTTCGAAGAAGGCGTTCGTTGCGTTCTGCCCGATAGCCCGGGCCTTGCCCGGATCGCAGGTCGCGCCCGCTTTCTGCATGTAAAGAGCCAGCTGCGCCTTCGGATCGGCGTTGCCCGGCAGGACGCACTGGGTGGTGCTAGGCTTGCCGTCAGGGCCGGGCTGGTCGGCCTGCAGGCAGCTGAAAGCCGACACCGCGTCGGCCTTCTTCATCACCAGCATGCCCTCGTTGTTCTTGCAGGCGATCTCGTAGAGCGTCTGCTTGGCCTTGGTCTTGGGGTCCATGCCCTCGCCGACCAGGCGGGCGTCGGCCAGATCGCAGTCGAGACCGCCGGCGCTGATCAGGCCCGGCGCCGCCGCCATGCCCTTGTCGCGGGCGTCCTTCGTCACCGCCGGCGTCGCAGCCTTCGGCGCCGCCGCCCATGCGGCCGCAGGAGCCGTGATCGCAAACAGCAGGGCCGCCAGCAGCCCCCATCCGATGCGCCTCATCCGACGATACTCCCTCTTGCTTGTTTCCTGGGCATCCAAGGCGCTCCATGCCTCCCGTCCGCCGAGGGGTCAAGATCGCCGTCCCGAACCATGGCGAGCGTCAGACGGCAAAAGGGGCTTTGGCGGACGCGCGCCCGCGTCTAGGACCACGGCGGCTGGCCAGGAGAACGGCCGGGAGGGGAGCTCGATCCAGACCATGACGATCGCCATTCGCAGCGCCCGGCCTGGGGAGGCGTCCCTGGTCCTGGGGTTCATCCGCGAGCTGGCCGAGTACGAGCGCCTTTTGCACGAGGTCACGGCTTCGGAGGCGGACATCGAGGCCTTGCTGTTCTCGCCAAATCCGCGGGCCTTCTGCGACATCGCCCTGCTCGAGGGCGAGCCGGTCGGCTTCGCCATGTGGTTCTACAATCTCTCCACCTTCCTCGGCCGTCACGGGGTCTATCTCGAGGACGTCTATGTCCGTCCGCAGGCGCGGGGCCACGGCGCCGGCAAGGCCCTGCTCGCGCGACTGGCCCGCCGATGCGTCGAGGAGGGCCTCGGCCGGATGGACTGGTCGGTGCTCGACTGGAACGCTTCCGCCCAGGAGTTCTACGACAGCCTCGGCGCAACGATGCAGAAGGAGTGGATTGGCCGGCGCCTGACCGGCGACGCGCTGGCCCGGCTGGCAGAGCTGGACGGCTAGGCCGCCACCCACCGCCGCGGGTCCAGGGCCTCGGGATCGTCGAGGGCCATGTCGTCCCAGTCGAGGTCGGGCGGCGGCGAGGCGGCGGCGGCCACCATGGCCGAGAACTCGCCCACCGTCGCTGCTCCAACGATTACCGCATCCGCTTCGGGGCGCGAGAGAGCGAAGCCGAGGGCTGCCTGCAGCGGGTCGCTGCGCCCCTCGGCGATCATGCGCCGCGCGCGGGAGACCCGGGCGGCGGCGGCCTGGTAGGCCGGCGGCACACGGCCCGGGGGCCGAAACAGCGGTCCATTGAGGAACATCGAGCGCAGATGCACTTCGACGCCCTGGTCGCGCACCCGGGCGAGACTGCCATCCAGCAGGAGGCGCTGATCCAGGAGGCTTGCCGGCGCCTGGATGATGTCCGGCCGGAACCGCCGGGCGAGGCCCGCCGGATCGTCCGAGGCGTAGGCTGAGATCCCGACGCGCGCGAACAGGCCCTCGTCGCGCATCTTGAGCAACCGGTCCCACACCGCCGGCCCGAACGCGGCGAAGAGGTCTCCGGCAGCCTGGATCATGATCGCGTCCGCCCGCGTCAGGCCCAGGCGCGCCAACGCGGCCCGCGCCTCGCTCTCCACCAGGTCAGGACCCTTGTCGCCGCGGGCCGCCTTGACGGTCACTCGGAATCGGCAAGGTCTGGGCGTCACCGCGCCGATCACCGCCTCGCCGTGGGCCGAAGCCGGGCCGGCGTCGAGCAGACGTACGCCTGCGCGATCGGCCAGCCCGAGCATTTCGCGCACTTCCGCCTCCGGTCCGCGGCTGCGCGGGCCGGCCGCGCCGTCGAGACCGAATTGAGCGGCGCTCAATCCGAGCTTGGAAACCAGCGGATGCATGAGATTTTCTGTTCTTCGACGCCCTGAAAGCGACCCAGCCCTGAAGTTCGATGGTCGCCAACATGAGCGACAAGCGTAAAGAAGCGGTATCGACAGCGTTGCCGGACGGTTAACGGACGTTTTTATGAGTGAGACCCTGCCTTCCTGGCCCTTGTTCGGCTTGGTCGACGATATCCGCCCCGCTCTCGCACGCGCCGTCGCCGCCTCCCGCCCCGTCGCGCTCGCCACGATTGTGGCTCTGGACGGCGGCGGCCCTCGCCCCGTGGGCGATCAGATGAGCATCACGGATGACGAGGTGTGCGGGTTTCTGTCCGGCGGATGCCTGGAGGCGGACGTCGTCACGCATGCGCAGGAGCTTCTCCAGGGCGGCGGCCCATCGCGGCGCCTCGTCTACGGCCAGGGCAGTCCCTGGGCCGACATCCGCCTGCTCTGCGGCTCGCGCATCGAGATCCTGCTCGAGCGGATCGCTCCCGACGATCCCGCCCTGGCCGCCCTGCTCGACCTGACGACGGCCCGCCGCCCGGCCTTGTGGCTGACCGACGGCGAGCGGCGCGCGTGCCGCCCCGCCGAAACGCCGCCGAAGCCGTGGCAGGGCGCCTTCGCCCGCGCCTACGATCCGCGGCTGCGCCTTATCGTCATGGGAGCCGACCCTACGGCCCTGGCCATCGCCACGCTTGGCGTCCAGTCCGGCTTCGAGACCACCCTCGTGCGGCCGAAGGGTCCGGGCGATCCGCCGCCCGTTCCGGGGGTCGCCTACAGCCGCGACGAGCCGGCCGCCGCCTTCGCCGCCATCGGTCTCGATCCGTGGACCGCCGTTGCAGTGGCGAGTCATGAGGCGGCGTTGGACCACGCGGGCCTCGTCGCCGCCCTGCCGTCAGACGCCTTCTACGTCGGAGCGCTTGGCGCTCGGCGGCGGCTGGGCGATCGGCGGCTGGGCCTGGCTGCGGCCGGGATCGCCCAGAGCGACATCGACCGGCTGCGCGCGCCGATCGGCCTCGATATCGGCGGCAAGGCGCCCTTCGAGATCGCCGTGGCCGTGATTGCGGAGATCAATGCTCTGCGCAACGAGCCAGGCTGGGCTCAGGCCAGACGATCGAGCGGCAGCGTCTCAACGATCTCGCCTGCCGCCGCCGCAGGCGCGCCGACCGGGCGGCGAAGTAGGGCGTCGGCCTCGGCGAACACCGCTATCAGCGAGGAGTCCTGATCGAGAAAGGCCTCCGCGGTCCGCCCTCCGGTCTCGTCCTCGCCCAGGCGTGCGCGCATCCAGTGCTCGCGCTGCCCGTTGGCCGCCAGGGGCGCCGCCAGCCGCGCGCGCACGATGCGGTCTTCGGGCGCCGCGCCCTGCATGGCGCGCAGCAGGGGCCGCAGGAACAGCTCCGCGCAGACCATCGACGAGGCGGGATTGCCGGGCAGGCCGAGGACAAGGCGGCCATCCTCCAGAACGCCGAACCAGGTCGGCTTGCCGGGCCGCAAGGCCACGCTCTCCACCGCCAGGCGCAGGCCCAACCTCGCCAGCGCCGGCTTGACCCGATCATGGTCACCCACCGAGGCGCCGCCCAGGGTCACCACGAGGTCTCCGCCCGCTCCGGCCACAGCCGCGGCGATCGTATCGTCATCGTCGCCGGCGATCCCCAGCGGCGAGACGGCCGCGCCCCAGCCGGTGGCCAGCGACCCCAGCGCCGTGGTCCCCGAATTGAAGATCTGGAACGGCCCCGGCGTCTCCCCGGGCGGTACCACCTCCTCGCCGGTCGAGAGCAGGGCGACCCTTGGGCGCGCCGCGACCTGGACGGCGGGGAGGCCCGCCGACGCGGCGAGCGTCAGACGCCACGGATCGAGGACCATTCCGGCGGCGAGCAGGCGTTCGCCGGCGGCGAAGTCGATGGCCGGGCGGCGGATGAGGTCGCCCTCGTCGAGGCGGTCGAACGCCACCTGGTCGCCGTCCCGCCGCGCGTCCTCCTGGATCACGATCTTGTCCGCCCCGGTCGGCACGGCCGCGCCGGTGAAGATCCTCACAGCCTCTCCCGGCCCCAGGGCGCCGGCGTAGCCGTGTCCGGCGGCGCTCTCGCCCACGATCCGGCGCGGACCCGCGCCGTCGGCGGCGCGGATGGCCCAGCCATCCATGGCCGAGGCGGCGAAGGGCGGTTGGTCGCGCGAGGCGATCACATCGGCGGCCAGCACGCGGCCTACAGCCTCGGCCAGCGGCGCCGCCTCGACGCCCAGCGGCGTCGCGGCCCCCAGCATGCGCGAGCGCGCCTCTTCGACAGGCAGCAGCTTCACGGCGCCTGGTAGTCCCCGGAGGCGCCGCCGCCCTTGCGGGTCAGGCGCACCCCTTCGATCGTCATGCCCCGCTCGACGGCCTTGAGCATGTCGTAGAGGGTCAGGCACGCCACGCTCACGGCAGTGAGCGCCTCCATCTCCACACCCGTCGGCCCGGTGGTCGCGGTCGTCGCAGTGACCTTCAGGCCCGCCTCCGCCGGCTCGATCCGCACCTGGCAGTGCGACAGCGGCAGGGGGTGGCACAGGGGGATCAGCTCGGACGTCCGCTTGGCGGCCATGATGCCGGCGACCTCCGCCACCGCGCGCAC
>DASXGR010000129.1:0-26374 GCA_036488935.1 Caulobacteraceae bacterium
TTGTCGCCTCGCAGCATCACGGGGTGATCGGCGAACCGCTCACCGCGGAAATCCTCTTCGGTCAGGCCCCGGCGCTGGATCATCACGCCCCAGGAGCCGTCGAGGACGAGGATCCTTTCGCGCGCCGCCTGGCGCAGGCGCGCGATACGTTCGGCGCGGGTGGTCATTGCACAGCCTCACGGACGCCCAGGACACGGCAGATGGCGTAGACAAGGTCCGCGCCCTCCGGCCGGTTCAGGGTATAGAAGTGGAAATCGTGGAAGCCCTCCTCCTCGAGGCGGGCGCACATCTCGATGGCGACCGAGGCTGCCACGAGACGGCGGGCCTCGGGATCCGCGTCCAGCCCCTCGAAGAGATTTCCGAGCCAGTCCGGCAGGGGGATGCCGCACGGCTTGGCCATCCGCTTGAGGCCGGTGAAGTTGGTCACCGGCATGATGCCGGCGCAGACGGGGATTTCGATCCCCGCCCCGCGCACGCGGTCCATGAACCGCAGGTAGCAGTCGATATCGAAGAAGAACTGGGTGATCGCCCGGCAGGCGCCGGAGTCGACCTTGGCCTTCAGAACCTCGATCTCATTCTCGATCGAGGCGCTCTGAGGGTGGAGCTGCGGATAGGCGCTCACAGAGACCTCGAAGGGGGCGATCGCGCGGATGCCAGCTGTAAGCTCGGTGGCGTTGGCGTAGCCGTCGACCCTGGGCGTGTAGACACCGCCGATCTTGCCGGGCGGATCGCCGCGCAGGGCGACGATGTGGCGGATCCCCGCCTCCCAATAGTCGCGGATCACCCCGTCGACGTCCTCGCGGCTGGCCTCGACGCAGGTCAGGTGCGCCGCGGGCCGAAGGGCAGTCTCCTGCAACATCCGCACCACGGTGCGGTGGGTGCGCTCACGCGTCGAACCTCCCGCGCCATAGGTGACCGACACGAACTCGGGACGCAGGGGTTCGAGCCGCCGGATCGCCTGCCACAAGGTCTCCTCGGCCTCGGCCGTCTTGGGTGGACCGAATTCGAAGGAGACGCGCGGCGGGGGCCGTCCGCCGCCGCCGACGCGCGCAACGGGGCCCATGGCGGTGGGGCGGATCGGATCCGGGATGGGGTGAACCTCGACGGCGCTCATGCGACAGCCTTAAGCATGGAAGGGGTGCGGGCGGCGCGCCAGATCTTCACGGTCAGGCCGCCCGATGTTTCGGGCGGCAGGGTGCGCGTCTCCACCTCCCCAAGTCCGGCATCGGAGAACCAGCGCTCGATCTCCGCATCGGAGAACCCCAAGCGCCGGTGCTGGTGCTCCGTGCGCAGGAACTCAAGGTCGTGGGAGGCAAAGTCGACGATGAGCACACGGCCTCCCGTCGCCACCAGACGCGCGGCCTCCGCCAGGGCCCCGGCAGGGTCGGTGAGGTAGTGCAGCACCTGGTGGACGACGACGAGATCCGCCTCGCCTGCCCGCAGTCCCGTCTCCAGGATATTCCCGTGGCGCAGCTCCGCTGGAAGGCCGGCGGCCGCCACCTGCGTGCGCGCAATGTTGAGCATCTGACGCGACAGGTCGAGGCCCACGGCGCACTTCGCCCGGTCGCCCAACAGGGTGATCATGCGGCCAGTCCCGGAACCCAGGTCCACGAGCCGCTCGAATGGCCCCTGCCCGGCCATCTCCAGGATGGCGGCCTCGACAGCGGCTTCGGCTGTGTAGAGCGAGCGGATCTCGTCCCACCGCTCGGCGTTGGCCGCGAAATAGGCGCTCGCCTGGGCCGCGCGGGCTTCGGCCACGCCCGCCAGGCGCGAGGCGTCGGCCGCAAGAGTGGGATCTTCAGGCGAGATCAACGCCAGGGCCTGGTCGGCGAGGGCGCGGGCCGGACCGGCCCGGCAGAGGCGATAGAAGACCCAGGCGCCGTCCGGAAACCGCTCTACGAGTCCGGCCTCGGCCAGCAGCTTCAGGTGGCGCGAGACGCGCGGCTGGCTCTGGCCGAGGATGCGGCACAGTTCGAGCACCGCGAGCTCCTCGCGGGCGAGAAGCGCGAGGATGCGCACACGCGTCGGCTCCGCTGCGGCGCGCAACACTCCCACCGCTTGGTCCGACGACATCGTCATGGGGATATAAGGATATCTTTATATGATGCCTGTCAAGGAAAAGCGACGCGGCGTCACGGGTTACGGCCGACCAGGGGATTGGGCGAACTCTCGCCCAAAGCTGGGGCCTCGCGATCCTTCAGGTCGACGCCCGTGAAGCCGAGGCGGCGCGCCTCGCCGAGCAGCCAGGCGATCTTCCGCGCGGCCGCCTGCGGAGTAAGGCCATCCGGCCGGATGTTGGAGACACAGTTGCGCTCGCTGTCGAGCCGGCCGATCTGAGGCGCCCACGTGACATAGGCCCCGAGGCTGTCGGCGGCGCTGAGGCCCGGCCGCTCGCCGATCAGGACCACCACCGCCCGGGCGCCCAGCCGCTCGGCGATCTCGTCACCGATCGCAACACGGCCCTGGCGCACGATCGCTGTGGGGGCGATCCGCCAGCCGCCCAGGGCGGCAACGAGCGCCTGCGCCACCTCGGCCGCGTGGCCCTGCGCAGCAGCAGCCGACAAGCCGTCGGCGATGACGATCGCGAGGTCGTGGTCGCCGCGCTCGAGAGGCCCAGCGTCGAGTGACAGTCTTCGGCCCAGGTCCGGGCGGCGCAGATAGGTCTCGCGATCCGGAGCGGCGCTGTCGAGGATCACGCTCGGCCAGCCCAGCGCAGCGGCAAGCACCTCCGCGTCCAGCGTCGTCGCCACCGCCTCGCGGGCGTTGGCGTGGGAGAACTGGAAGTCGAGCAGGGCAGCCGTCGGCAAGCCGGACCCCGCGCGTCCCAGGCCGATACGCGCGGGGGTCAGTCGCCGAAGGAGGGCGAAGGGATCCCCCGGAGGGGCGTCAGCCATGGGCCTCATTCTCGGTCCACCGGCGTCCCGCCGGCTCTTTCTGCTTTCCCTGAAAGGAAGGGCCGGCGGGACGCCGGCGGACCGGAAGGCGACAAGTCCCTCAGCATGGCGGCGGGGGGGCCGTCGAGGCGCCGCGGGCGGCCGCACTCGTCGAACAACCCCATGCGGGCCAGCCAGGCCTCAAACTCCGGAGCCGGTTTCAGGCCAAGGGTTTGACGGACATAGAGCGCGTCGTGGAAGCTGGTGCTCTGGTAGCCCAGCATGACGTCGTCCGCGCCGGGCACGCCCATGACGAAGTTGACCCCAGCGACCCCCAGCAGGGTCAGGATATCGTCCATGTCGTCCTGATCTGCCGCTGCATGGTTGGTGTAGCAGACGTCCACCCCCATCGGCAGGCCGAGCAGCTTGCCGCAGAAGTGGTCCTCCAGGGCCGCGCGCCGGATCTGCTTGCCGTCGAACAGGTATTCCGGACCGATGAAGCCGACGACGCTGTTGACCAGCAGCGGGCGGAACGCCCGGGCGACGGCGTAGGCCCGCGCCTCCAGCGTCTGCTGGTCGACGCCATGGTGGGCGCCCGCGGACAGCGCTGAACCCTGCCCCGTCTCGAAGTACATAACGTTGTCGGCGACCTCGAAACGACGGAGCGAGAGGGCGGCCGCCTGGGCCTCGGCGATCACCGCCAGATCGACACCGAAACCCCGGTTGGCGTCCTCGGTCCCGGCGACAGACTGGAAAACCAGGTCTACCGGCGCCCCCAGGCGGATCAGCTCCAGGGTGTTGGTCACGTGGGTGAGGACGCAGCTCTGGGTCGGCATCTCCCAGCGCGTGCGCAGGCCGTCGATGAGGCGCAGCAGGTCATGCGCCGCCTCCAGACTGTCGCTCGCCGGATTGACGCCGATCACGGCATCGCCGCTGCCCATCAGAAGGCCATCGAGGATCGAGGCGGCCACGCCAGCCGGGTCGTCGGTGGGATGGTTCGGTTGCAGCCGCACCGACAGCCGCCCCGCCTGCCCCAGGGTGTTGCGAAAACCGGTGACCACCCGCCGCTTGCGCGCCACGGCGATCAGGTCCTGGTTGCGCATCAGCTTGCACGCCGCCGCGGCCATCTCTGGGGTGATCCCCCCGCACGCCGCCTCCAGCGCCGCGCCATCGGTCTCGTCGGCCAGAAGCCATTCGCGAAAGGCGCCCACCGTGAGGTGTGACATCGGGGCAAAGGCGGTGGCGTCGTGGCTGTCGAGGATCAGGCGAGTGACCTCGTCGGCTTCGTAGGGGACCAACGCCTCGTCGAGGAAAGCCTTCAGCGGGAGGTCTGCAAGAGCGTAGCGGGCGGCCACGCGTTCACGCGCATCTCGCGCCGCGACCCCGGCCAGCTCATCGCCGGAGCGCAGCGGGCTGGCCGCCGCCAGCAGCGTTTTGAGATCGCCGAAGACATGGCGCGTCCCGCCCACGTTCGCGGCGTACATGCTTGGCCCCTTCTTCTCTCCATCCGCGGCATCGCGCAGCACAGGACGGGAGTCCAGCAACGCCCGATCGCCATGAAGCGGGCGCCGGCGCGTGGAATGGAACGTGCGACTTCGTCCCTGGGGGTTTTTGGGTTGCAACGCCTCTGCCGCGCGTCCGTCGCGCTTCTTGCCGCCGTCGCGATCGGCGGGGTCGCTTTTGGCGCCGATGCGCCCCACCCGCGCTACGGAACCTGGGGCTACGACTCCACGGCCATGGATCCCTCGGTACGGCCCGGCGACGATTTCTTCGAATACGTGAACGGCGCCTGGGACAGCCGCACCACCATAGCGCCCGACCGCAGTCGAGCCGGAATAGACGTCGACCTCACGGACAACGCCGTGACGGAGGTGCGCGACATCGCCGAGGATCTGGCGAACCATCCGCCTGCGGACCCGGGCGAGCGAAAAATCGGCGACCTCTATGCGGCGTGGATGGATGAGGGAGCGATCGAGGCGCAGGGAACCGCCCCGCTGAAACCGTGGCTCGAGCAGATCGACGCCGCCCGCACCAAAGAAGACATCGGCCGGCTGTTCGGGGAAGTCTCTCTTGCAGCGCCATTCGGCATAGGCCTGAGCCCCGATCTCGACGATCCGACACGCTATGTGGTGGAGATCGACCAGGCGGGCCTGGGGATGCCTGCGCGCGACGATTACCTGCTTCCCGGCCCCAAGTACGAGGCTTACCGCAAGGCCTATCGCGAATACATCGCCCAGCTCCTGACGTTGGCGGGCGTCGCCGACGCCGGGAAGAAGGCCGACTCCATCCTGGCGCTCGAAACGCGCATGGCCAGGGCCCAATGGGCGCCCGAGCGGGCGCGCGACGTGGAGCAGACCGACAATCCCATGGACATAGCGCGGCTGCGCGCCTTGTCTGACCAGCTCGACTGGGACGCTATGTTCGCGCACCTCGGGCTGGGCACGCCTCGCAAGATCCTGGTTTCCGAACCTTCGGTGATCCGCGCGGCCGGTGCGGAGCTTGCAGACACGCCCGTGGAAACCTGGAAGGCCTACCTGACCTTCCACTTCATATCTGACCACGCGCGCTATCTTCCCAAGGCTTTCAACGAGGCCCGCTTCGACTTCTACGGCCGCACGCTCAGCGGGATCCCGGTCCAGCAGGCGCGGTGGAAGCGCGGGGTGGGATTGGTGAACGGCGTCCTGGGCGAGCAGGTCGGCCGAATCTACGTCGACAGGTACTATCCCCCAGCGGCCGAACGGCAGGCGACCGAATTGGTCGACGACCTGCGCGCCGCCTATGCCGAGCGGTTCAGAAAGGCCGCCTGGATGGACGAGACGACGCGCAAGGCCGCGCTGACCAAGCTCGCCGCCTTCGATCCGCGTCTGGGCCACCCCCGCAAGTGGATCGACTATTCCAGCCTCAGGATCGACCGCAACGACCTGTTCGGCGACGCCCTCCGCGCCGAAGACTTCCAGTGGCGCCTGCAGCTCTCACGCTATCCCAAGCCCGTCGACCGGGGCCTCTGGAGCATGAACCCGCAGGACGTGAACGCCTATTACGACCCGCTCACCAACCAAATCACCTTCCCCGCGGCGATCCTGCAACCGCCCTACTTTGATCCCGCGGCGGACCCGGCGGTGAACTATGGGGGCGAGGGCGCAACGATCGGCCATGAGATGGGGCATGGTTTCGACGACCAGGGCCGCCACTTCGATGGAACCGGCAAGATGAGCGACTGGTGGACGCCGGCCGCCGCCAAGGCCTTCGCCGCGCGGGCCGACCAACTCGCCGCCCAGTACGACGCCTATGAGCCGATACCGGGCCTTCACATCAACGGCCGCCTGACGCTCGGCGAGAACATCGGCGATCTGGGCGGGCTGGAAGCCGCCTATGCCGCCTGGCGTCGTTACGTCTCCCGCCACGGTGAGCCGCCGGTGATCGACGGCCTGACCGGCGACCAGCGTTTCTTCATCGCCTATGCCGCCTCCTGGCAGGGCAAGAGCCGCGAAGGCGCCCTGCGCTCACAACTCCTCGCCGACCCCCACAGCCCCGAGAAGTACCGGGTCAACGGCGTCGTCCGTAACGTCGACGCCTGGTACGCGGCCTTCCACATTCAGCCCGGTGACAAGCTGTACCTGCCGCCTGCCCAGCGGGTGCGGATCTGGTAGGGAGCCAGGAGTCTGGGGCTCCGCTTCGGGCCGCGGGCCGCCCCTTGCCAGAAGCGAGACCGGCCCGTTAGGGACCCCGGCAAGGTGAATGGGGAAGCTTGCAGCGGCGCGACATGACCGACCCCACCGCCCTTGCGCGCGCGGCCGCGCCCCTCGAGCCTGACGCTACGGAGCGCGCACGCGTTCTCGAGCTGGCGGCGTCCCATGCCGCCGCATTCCTCGAGGCCTTGCCTGAGGCCCCGGCCTGGCGCCCCGTTCGCGAGGCCCTGGCGCAGCGGGACCAGGCGGAAATTCCCGAACTGGGTCGTGATCCCGCTGGGGTGCTCGCCTACCTGCGCGATTGCGTGGACGCACCCGGGGTCGCCGCGGCCTCGCCGCGCTTCATGGGCTACATCCCGGGCGGCGGATTGTTCCACGCCGCGATCGGGGACTTCCTGGCGGCGACGGCGAACAAATATTCCGGCTTTGCCTCCGCTGGGCCCGGCGCGACGCTGATTGAGAATACGACGGTCGCCTGGCTGGCGAAGGCGGCCGGCCTTCCGGAGTCGGCGGCGGGCGTGCTCTGCTCGGGCGGCAGCATAGCGACCATGACTGCACTGGTCGCCGCCCGCGATGCCTGCGACGCGAACGGCGGCGGGATCATCTACCTCACGGCGTTCACCCACCATTGCGTGGAAAAAGCCCTGCACATCGTCGGTCGAGGCGCAGCGGAGCGACGCTTCGTAGGGACCGACGAACGGCGGCGCATGCGCCTCGAAGCCCTCGAGGCGGCCATCGAGGCGGACAAGGCCGCGGGCCTGCGCCCCTGGCTGGTCGTCGCTTCGGCCGGCACAACCGACACCGGTTCGGTCGACCCTCTGAGCGCCATCGCCGATGTCTGCGCCCGCCACGGCCTTTGGCTGCATGTCGACGGCGCGTACGGGGGGCTCTTTCGGCTGTGCCCCGAGGGACAGGCGATCCTGGCTGGCATGGAGCGCGCCGACAGTCTGGTCCTCGACCCGCATAAGGCCCTCTTCCTTCCCTATGGGACGGGCGCCGTCCTCCTCCGCGACGGCCAGCGACTGCTCGACTCGTTCGGGGCGAGCGCCGAGTACCTGCGGCCCTTGAGCGAGACGGACGTCGGCCCCTCGCCTGCCGACCTCGGTCCCGAGCTGACTCGCCACTTCCGCGCGTTGCGGCTCTGGCTGCCCCTGCAACTTGCCGGCGCCGGCGCGTTCCGCGCCGCCCTGTCCGAGAAGCTCGCCCTGGCCCTCCACTTCCACGCGAAGCTCTCGGAGCTGGAAGGCTTCGATCCCGGACCGCCGCCGGACCTCACCGTCGTCGCCTTCCGCTATCTCCCACCGCAGGGCGACCCGAACCGCTTCAACGAGGCGCTTCTGGCGTGGCTGCAGGAGCAGGGGCAGGTGTTCCTGAGCGGCACGCGGATCGACGGAGACGTCTATCTGCGCGCAGCCATCCTGTCCTTCCGCACCCATCTGCAGCACGTGGACGAGGCGCTCGACTGCCTCGTGCGCGGTGCGAGGGAGGTGCAGGGGCGTTGAGGGGGATTTAACGGACTGCACGAAATCGGCAGTTGGGCTTCAGGGCCCGCCGCATCTGCGCACGGATTCTTGCATGAAGCTCCGGCGCCAACAGCGAAGCCATCTCCCAGTATTGTCGTTTAGCGCACATGGGCCCGAAGATTGGCACGGCCGGATGGAGCATTCCGCGCGCCCTGGCCGATCGCTTCCCGGCCGGCGGCAGCGTGCTCGCGCGATATGCCCGAGTGTTCAATGCGGTGGAGATCAACTCCACGTTCTACCGCGCTCACCGGCCGGCGACCCTGGAGCGTTGGGCCGACTCTGTCCCGCCCGGGTTTCAGTTCTCGGTCAAGGTTCCGCGGACGATCAGCCACGAGGCGGCGCTCGCAGACTGCGACCGGCTGGTCGACGACTTCCTTGAGCAGATCGACTCCCTGGGCGAGCGGCTCGGCCCCCTGTTGCTACAGCTTCCGCCGAGCCTGGCCTTCGACCCAGCGCCGGCCGCCCGGGTCTGCGAAAAGCTGGCGGGCGATGGCCAGCGTCTCCTCTGTTGCGAGCCGCGCCACGCAAGTTGGTTCACTCCGGAGGTGGACGCCTGGCTCGCCGCGCGTGGCGTCGCCCGGGTCGCCGCCGATCCGCCCCGCCATCCCGAAGGGGGCGAGCCTGGCGGCTGGCGTGGGCTTGCGTATTGGCGGCTGCACGGCTCGCCGCGGGTCTATTTCTCGCCCTACGTCCCCGAGGCCCTCGGGGCCTTGGCCGCGCGCCTGTCGCGTGAGACGGCGCCGATCGTCTGGTGCGTATTCGACAATACGGCCTCCGGCGCCGCGACCCGGGACGCCCTGGCTCTGCGGGCGATCGTGGAAGAGTCTCAGGCCAACGCCGGCGCGCCCAGCCGGGCAATCGCCTCGTCCACAGTGCAGACGTCCGCGAAATAGAGGCTGACCAGATTGGAGATCGTCGCCGCCTGCGCCCCGGCGTCCTGAGCCGCCGCAGCGTCCGCCGCGAAGATCACCCGATAACCCATCTGCATGGCGTCGCGGATGGTGGACTCGCAGCAGCAGTTGGTGAGCGTGCCGGTGACGATGAGGGTGTCGATCCCGCGCGCCCGCAGCGTCTCGTCCAGGGCGCTCGCGCCGGGGATGAAGGCGCTGTAGCGGGTCTTGTCGAGCACCAGGTCGCCCTCCCCCACCTCCAGCTCCGGCCACAGGGCGTGCTGCGTCCCGCCCCGCCCGAACGACTCGGCCCACGCCGCCGTCGCCTCGGGGCTCATGCGGTCGAACAGCGAGGCCCAGTAGCGCGGCTCGTGCAGGTCGACGGTCATGCGCAGGAACACATTGATCCCGCCCGCCGTCCGCACCGCCCGGGAAAGGCGGTTCACCGCCGGCACAATCCCCCGCGCCGCCGGGACCTCCGCCAGGGCGCCCTTGGCCATGAACCCAAGCTGCAGATCCACCACCACATGGGCGGTCCGCCCGGGGACCACCGCGATCGCATCCGACCGCCCACGGAACTCGTCAGCGCGACGGACAACCTCGACTGGAACCAATACTTCGGACATCGCAGACCTCTGAGGGCTCTCCGCTTAGCACACGCGCCAAAGGCGCGGTCACTCGCTCGGCGAGCACAGTCCCGTAAGAAGCGGCGCATAGGCGCTAAGGCGGCGGGACAGGAACTCCGTGAAGAGGCGCACGCGCTTGGTCTTGCGCGTCTCGCCCTGGGTGAGGAGCCAGAGTGTCCCGTACATGTGCAGTGGGAAGCCGGGCGCTCTCGCCAGCAGCGGGTCGGAATCACCGATGAAGCAAGGCAGCGTCGTGATCCCGAGCCCCAGCCGCGCCGCGACGATCTGGGTCTCGGCGTCGGTGGTCCTGAATGGAGGGTCTGTGGCGTCAACCCCACCCTCGCGGGCCCAGTCCGGGACGCCGTGCTCGCTCCTGACGATCCACCGAATATGGTCGACAGTCCCGGGGCGCCACGCGGCCAGCAGATCGCGGGACATGTAGACGCCGCCGAACACGTCCGGCCCCTTCAGACCGTGCAGGTTCAGCGGCAGGGCGCTGCGGTCGTAGACAACCCGGATCGCCACGTCGGCTTCGCGATTGGTGAGGTTCACCGGCTCGTCAGACGGCGCGATATCCATCTCGATCTCGTGATGCAGCCGGGCGAAGTCGGCGAAGTCCGGCATCAGCAGGTGCGCCGCCAGGAGTGGCGCCAGCGTGACCCGCAGAAGCCCGCGTACACCCTGGTCGCGACCGAAGACGCGTGTCTCCAGCCGGTTCGACGAGGCTTCCATCTGCTCGGCGAACTCAAGAATCTCCTCGCCCGCATCGGTCAGGCGATAGCCGGAAGGCAGCTTCTCGAACATCTGCGCCCCGAGCCGCGCCTCGAGCTGGGCGATGCGCCGCAGCACGGTGGAGTGGTTCACCCCAAGGCGCTCGGCGGCGGCCCGGACCGAGCCTCCGCGCGCGACGGCAAGAAAGTAGCGAACGTCGTCCCAGTCGATCATGTGGCGCGATCCTGCACCGGGAAGTGAACTCTCAGACGTCCCTGTTCAAGGCCCGCAGACTGACTCGATCCGCTTCCGGTCGAAAAATGCACCACAGCTGTGCGGACTTCCACACTCAACGGCCGACCCAGGGGAACCTACCTCGGGTCCTTCAAAGCAGCGGCCCGGAAGGAGCCATCATGCCGAGGCTGGAAGGAAAGGTCGCGGTCATCAGCGGCGGAACGAGCGGCATCGGGCTCGCGATAGCCCAGCGGTTCGTAAGGGAGGGCGCATACGTTTTCATCTTCGGTCGGCGCCGGGATGCGCTCGACAAGGCCGCGCAGCTCATCGGCGCCAACGTAACCGCCATCCAGGCCGATGCGTCCCGCATCGAGGACCTCGACCGCGTCGCCGAAGCCGTCCGCAGCGCCAAGGGCAAGGCGGACGTGGTCGTCTCCAACGCCGCCCTGGTTGAACAGGCGCCGCTGCCCGAGATCACGGAGGATCACTACGATCGCACGTTCATGCTCAACGCCAAGGCGCCGTTGTTCCTTGTGCAGAAGATGCTGCCGATGATGGGTCGCGGAGGATCGATCATCCTTGTGTCCTCGGCCATGCACTACATGGGCCTGGCGAACCACTCGACCTATGCGGCGACCAAGGCGGCGCTGCGTTCCTACACCCGGACCTGGGCGGCTGAGTTCAAGGACAGCGGCATCCGCGCCAATACGCTGAGCCCGGGCGTCGTCGACACGCCGATGCTCGACTCCCAGGCGACCACGCCCGAGCAGGCCGCCCGGATCCGCCAGGGCTACACCGCCTACACGCCGATGCTCAGGCTCGCGCATCCCGAAGAGCTGGCTGCGGCGGCCCTCTTCCTCGCCTCGGACGAGAGCTCGTTCATGACGGGCTCTGACATGGTCGTCGACGGCGGCGTCAGCAACGTCTGACGAAATTCACCCCAGCCCAAGATCGACGCGAAAGGGAGATCAGTATGACCTACGCCATCATAGGTGCGGGGACGGTGGGTGCGACGCTCGCCCGCTTCTTCGCCGCCAAGGACATTCCCGTCCTCATCGCCAACTCGCGCGGCCCCGAAACGCTTCGCGAGCTCGCCGCGGACATCGGACCGGGCGTCACGCCCGTCACGATCGCGGAAGCCGTCAAGGCCGATGTCATCCTGGTCGCGGTCGGGGCGCTTGCGTTCAAGGACGTCGGCGCGGCGCTGCCCGACTGGTCAGGCAAGATCGTCGTCGACGTGACGAACGGCTTCATGCTTCCGTCCGACGTTCAGCAGGCGGAATACCACGGGCGGCTCACCTCTGAGGCGAACGCCGAGCGTGTACCGGGCGCAAAGCTGGTCAAGGCCTTCAACCAGCTTCCGCTGAAGGTTCTCGCCAGCCCATTGCCCGATGCTGTCGGCCGCAGGGTCGTGTTCGTCTCGAGCGACCATGAGGACGCGAGCGCGACGGTCGCGGCTCTCGCGGAAAGTCTTGGCTTCGCCGCCATCGAGATCGGCAAGATCGCGGAAGGCGGTCGCCTGATCCAGGCGCGGGCGCCGCTCGTATTCCAGAACCTGGTCAAATACCCGAACTCGGCTTGACCGGACGCCACAGTCCTCGGCGCTGCCCGGGACTGCAGCGCGGCGCCGTCATCCTGAGATCACGGCTCGCAGGCCTTCAGCGTCTTGGCGGCCTCGTCGAACGCCGCCCACGTGCGCGCGGCCAGGCTGCCGCCCACGCTGCACCGCCGGACGCCCGCGCGGGCGAACGCGGCGATGCTCTCGTCATACTGTCCTATCACCACATTGACCGGCTTCGGCGCGACGGCCTTCACCAGTTCCGCCACGGCGCCAGGATCCAGTATGAACGGGACGAACAGGCAGTCGGCGCCAGCCTCGGCGTAGGCGACGGCGCGGGCGATGCTCTCGGCGACCGGCATATCCCGCACCCGGAAGTTCTCGTTGCGCCCGATCAGCATGACGGTCGGGTCCACCGCATCGATCGCGGCGCGGGCCGCGGCGATGCGTTCAACCGCTAGATCGCGCTCGTACATCTTACTGCCCGACCAGTCTTCGACCGAGACACCGGCAATCCCCGTGTCCATGGCCAAGGCGACATTGGCGGCGACCTGTGCAGGTTCATCGGCGAAGGCGTTCTCGAAGTCCGCGTTGACCGGCAGGGGCGTGGCCTCTACCAGCATGCGCAGGTGGGCCAGCACCTCGTCCCGGCTCATCTCGCCGTCCTTCTTGCCCGCGGCCCAGGCCGCTCCCGCGCTGGTCGATGCGATCGCCTTGAAGCCCAGCCCGGTCAGACGCACGGCGCTGCCTGCGTCCCAGGCGTTGGGGATGATGAAGAAGCCGCCCTCATGCAGCTTTCGGAAGGCGGCGCGCTTCTCAGTGGTCGTCGGCATGCTCGTGTCTCCCCTTTGGTGATGATTTGAACTCAACCCGGAAATCGGCTCATGCGGCCTCAAACACCGCCGTCACGACGCCCAGCCGACCCTCCATGAGGTTGCGCCCCAGGTTGGCGGCAAGCTGAGCGAAGTCCGGCCCCATCACCACTCCGAGGTTGGGCGAAGGCGGCGGTCCGGCCGCGCGCACCTGGGCGAACCAGGCCTTTGCGGTCTCGGTGTCGTCTCGCCATTCCAGGGCGCGGAAGCCGGCCGCATCGATCGCCTCGCGCGTCGCTGCGGGCGTGAGCAGGAAGCTTGTTTCGTGCGTTCGCGCCCAGGGGACGGGATAGTGCGGCTCGCCACCGGCCAGCACGACGTCAAACGTGGCGAACCGGCCGCCGGGCTTCAGCACGCGCCGGAGCTCGCAATAGAGCCGGGCCCGATCGGCGATGTTCATCGCCACGTGCTGTAGCAGCACCACATTGAAAAGGGCGTTGTCGAAGGGAAGGTCGAGCGCGCTGCCGACCTGGAACGACACCTGACCGGCCTGCCCTGTGCGCCCGGTCAGATAGCGCGCGGCGTCGACGAACGGCTCGCTGAGGTCGACGCCGGTCACCTGGCAGCGATACGTCGCCGCCAGAAAGCGCGCCGGTCCACCGACGCCCGAGCCGACATCCAGCACCGACATGTCCGCGGTGACGCCAGCGAGTTTCGCAAGCTCCACCGTCGCCGCGAGCCCGCGGGTGTGAAACTGGTCGAGGCCGCTCAGTTGCTCGAGCGCAAGTGGCTGGTCTTCCGGTCCGAGGGCCGCAAGCGCCGTCCTGAGCCGTTCAATCAGGCCAGCGGCGCCATAGTGCTTCCGCACACCCTCGAACTGGTCGTTCACCGCGAGGCCCTCCGTGATTTGGAGGGACAGGTAGTGATTGTTTGGCCCGGCTTCTATCGCGACGAGGGCGCGCCGCTCACCTGGCCTGCGCTCACAAGTGCACCAGGAACAGGATCACTCCCAGATAGAAGATCACATTGCAGATACCGATGAAGAGAACGAGGGGATCGGCCTTGATCACGCCGGTCACACGATGGATCAGAGTTGAGGGCAAGACTCTCAAAGAGAAACGATTGGCGCCGTGAACTTCGGCGCTGAACGAATGATCCTCGAACAGACTATTCCTGGCGTTCATTGCGCAGCCCTCATGCTGGCTCCCGTACGCATTATTTACAGCGTATCTGCGTTTGTTAACGCGATGACCTGAGGGCTGTTCCTGTGATTTGACGATTTGAGGCGCTATGTGACCCTCGCCGGGCGGCGCTGGCGCGCGCCCGAAAGGCTCATCAAGGCGCGCTACTTGATCGCCTTGGCGAGCTTCTCGAGTGACTTTTCCAATCGGCTGAAGCCGGCGGTCATGCAGGCCATGATCGCCTCGGCGTCAGGTCCCGGGTTCGCGGCGTCGTTGACGCCATGCCCGTTTGCGCGGGTCTTTCCCCCGCCGCGCGTGGTCTCGCGCACGCAAGCATAGGCTTCGCGAAGACGTCGGCCGCTGTCCTTTTCCTCGGCGATGTACCACTGCATCAGATTACAGGTCATCGGATCGAAATAGCCCTCGGCGATCTTGCGCTCGGTGTCTGCGAAGAACTTCCGCGTACCCGAGTCATCACGATCGGGGCCGATCTTCTCCAGATCATCGACCTTCGGATTGGCGTATTTGGCCAGGCGCGCCGCCGCGCCAGTATCCGTCTTCGGCCGCAGTTCGAAGCCCAGCTCCGCGATGCGCCGGCAGAACACCTCCCCGTGGCTCCTCTCCCGCGCGGCCACCAGGCGCAGGACACCCGCCAGATCCTCGTCGGTCGTGGCGTTGGCCCAGGCCTCGAGGTAGACGCCGGCGTCGCTCTCGGCGAGCGAGATGGCGTTCAGAAGGCCCAGGTACTCGGGTTTCTCGACATGCGCGTCCATCGCGATTTCCTCCGGCCTCCCCACGGTCGCATCGCCGCAGGTGTTGCAGGAATTCCGCTCCCACGCCGGAGGTGAGTCAATGGCGCCGCCGGGGAATAGCGCGTCCCGGGAGCAGCTCAGCCCTTTTCGATCGGGCGCGCGAAGATATCGACCGATGACAGGCGCCGCGGCTGCTGCATCACTATTTGGACGTTATAACCTGTCATGCACGCTCAGGCTGAACACCGGAAATTCCTGGCGGCCGCGCCGCCCGACGCCGTCCTGGCGCTGCTGTCGATCATCGGTTTCTGGCTGTTCTACTTCCTGATCAACACTCTGCGAGCCTTCGTGCTCGGAGAACATGATCAGTTGGGAATGATCGGCAGTCGTATTCCGGTGGCGGCCATCAGCATGGTCATCACCGGCGGCTTTTATCTCGCCCTGCGCGGGTCACATATCGCGAACACGCGGCGCAGCATCATCGTCGCCGTGATTCTCGCCCTGCCGGCGGCCGTCGCCTATGGGACCGTCAACTGGGCCATGTTTTCCAGCATCTCCAGTCACAGCTCGATGCAGCAAGGGACCTGGGTCCAGGGCGCGGGAATGCCGGCGCAGGCGCCAGCGGCAGGCCAGCCGGGTCAGGCGCCAGGCATGCCCACGAGCGTGACGGTTGGGCGCGTCATGCCCAAGGAACACGAGACGCCCTTTGAGGAAATCGCGGATAACACGGCCAACGGCTACTTCTTCTTCATCGCCTGGGCGTCGCTCTACCTCGCGCTGAGCTACGCCGCGCAGGCCAAGGCCCTCGAACGGCGGGCCGCCGAGTTGCGGGCGGCGGCGCAGGACGCTCAGCTGCGCGCGCTCAGATATCAGGTCAATCCGCACTTTCTCTTCAACACCTTGAATTCGCTATCGTCTCTGGTGCTTACCCAGAGGGGCGAGAAGGCGGAGAAGATGATCGCCAATCTTGCCGTGTTCTTCCGCACGAGCCTCCAGGGCGATCCCACGAAGGACGTTTGCCTGGCCGAAGAGATAGCGCTTCAGCGCCTCTACCTGGATATCGAAAGGGTGCGGTTTCCTGAGCGCCTCGTATTCAAGATCGATCTGCCGCCGGAACTCGAGGACCTGCAGGTTCCAGGCCTTATCCTGCAACCGGTGGTGGAGAACGCCGTAAAACACGGGGTGTCGCAGACCATCCGGCCGGTGATGATCGACATCAGCGCGAGTCTCATCGGGGAACGCCTGCTTCTGAGCGTCGAGGACGACGGCGATGGAGACGGCGCGCCCCGTTCCGATGTGGCCCGCGTCCGCGTGGGTCTGCGCAATGTCCGCGATCGCCTGGAAGCGAGATTCGGAGACGCGGCGGAGTGCGCATGGGGCCCGCGCCCTGGCGGCGGCTTCGCGGTGAGCCTTGCGATGCCGGCGGTCCGCGATGGCGGGTGAGCGGCTCTTGCGCACCCTGATCGCCGACGACGAGCCCCTGGCGGTGGAGCGAATGCAGATCCTGTGCGCGCAGTTGGAGGGCGTCGTGCTCGTCGGCACGGCTAGCGAGGGCGAGTCGACCCTGCGCCTGATCGACGCCCTTTCGCCGGACCTCATTCTCCTGGACATCTGCATGCCTGGCCTGGACGGCATGGCGGTGGCGCAGGCGATCCAGGACCGAGCCCATCGCCCGGCCGTCGTCTTCTGCACGGCGTTCGACACCTACGCCGTCGCGGCCTTCGAGATTCCTGCGACCGACTATCTGCTCAAGCCGGTCAGCGCGGAGCGGCTGGCGAGAGCCCTCGCCCGGGTGCGCGAGCCCGTCGGGTCGCCCGATCCGCCGACGCGGGGCGAAGCTTCAAGGTGGTTGGAAGAGATCTGGGCGCCGCACAGATCGGAGATGGTCCGTATCCAGACGGCCAGGATCGACCTGATAGAGGCCGAGCGCGACTACATGCGCCTGCATGTCGGTTCGCGAAGCTACCTCATCCACCAGACGATCACGGAACTGGAGCGGAAACTGGACCCGGCAGTCTTCATCCGACTGCACCGCTCGACCATCGTGCGCCGGGACTTCATCGCCGGCTTGCGACACGACGGGCTGAGCACCTGGCTGGCTTTGCTGGTCAACGGCCAGGAGGTAAGTATAGGGCGCAGCCATCTAGGCGCGGCGAAGGCCCTTGCGGGTCGGTAGTTCAGTCTCGCGCCGGGATCTCAACGCAAGAACCCGGAGGCGAAACCGCCTCCGGGTTTGGCGTGGAACCTCGCGGTCGTCACAGAAATCAGCCGACGTTCAGCACCCGAGGGCCTGCGAACGCGAGTTGCGTGCGAGACGCCGAAACCGCTGCGTCCGCCATCTCCATCGCCTTGCGGTGGGCCCTCTGGCGGCAGGCCATGGCGTTCAGGTCCCGCACGTCGGTCCAGCCGTGGACCTTGTCGATGGCAGCATCCAGACGTGCGCGCAGGGTGCGGACGCCCGCCGCTGTGTTCAAGTCGAGGTCGCCATACTGAACAACGACCCGCACCACCGCGTCCGACCCGTTGTCCATCGGCTGCGCCAGGGCGCCGCCGCCGATCAGGGTGGCCCCAGCGACGACAAACGCAGCCAGGACTTTATTGAACCTGAACATGATGTCTCCTCCGTGCCCGAGCCCTCATCTGAGCTCTCGTCTTGTGAGGCGGCTCCGACTGCGGCTCAGCCCGCGAGCTCGTCACAGCGTCATCTAGCCAGGACTTTTCTGGTCTGCGCGGGCTCTTCGACGGCCCGCTTTCTTGGTCCAACGAATGGCTGGAAATCGTACCAACGAACGTTCGTCGTCGACGAACGTCAGGTGCTAGGCGCAAGCGGTGGGGGAAGATTTGGGAGGCGCTTCGCCACTACACCCCAAACCAGTCCAGGCACGGCCGAGGATCTGACAACAGCATCCGCGCCAGGTCGGGTCCCAGCGCCAGTTCAGTCGGGCCTGTGGAGAGGACGACGAGGGCCGACCTGTCCTGAATGGAGCCGACGGCGAACGACTTGAAGCCAGGATTGGAACCCCAGTGGAAGAAGACGCCGGTGTCGCCCTCGACGCCCCATCCGAGACCTCAGGCCACGCTGGGATGCAACGCCGGCTCGCCGACAGGATCGAGCGCAGCGAAGAACGACGCGGGGACTCGGCGGTTAGGACGCAGCCACTCCCGCGCCATTGCGGAGGACAGCCCCTCCCCCTCGAGTACAGCCTGGAGAAACCGCGCGTAGTCCTCCGCCGTGGTGTGCAGGGAACTGGCGGCGTTTGGCTTGCGCGCGATCTTCTGCAGGGGGCCGTCGCGGTCGTGCGGGATGGCGATGGCGGCGCCGGACAGGGCGGCGTCATAACTCGACCGGCTCATCCCGAGCGGCTCGAACACAAGCCGGCGCGCCACGGCGTCCAGGGGCTCGCTCGTGAGGCGCTCGATCGCCGACTGGAGGCAGACGTAGCCTTCGCCTGAATAGCTGAAGCGCTTTCCCGGCGGGAAGTGACATTGGAACGGTCGCGCTTCGCTGCGCCAGTTCGGAAGCCCGGTCGTATGGCTGAGGACATGGCGGGCCGTGATCGTTCCGCCGAATTCACCCGCCTCGGCAAGGGCGGGCGCCAGGCCAATCAGCGGCGCGTCGATATCTAAGCGCCCCGCGTCCGCCAGCTTGAGAACGGCGTAGGCGAACACCGGTTTTCCCAGCGAGGCCGCCTCAAACACCGTGGCGTTCGTAGCCGCCCTGCGCGCGCCCGCGTCCGCGTATCCGTAAGCCTCCAGCGCCTCCGCCTCGCCATTTCAAATGACGGCGAGCGAAAGGCCGGCGATGCCGCCTCTCGCCATGAGGTCGGGGATGTCGAGACCGTCCATCGGCGGAGCTTAGCAGGAGATCGGAGATTTTCTGTTCGCCCCGGAAATCCCTTGAAATTCCCGAGGTTTCCTGAGAGTCGCAAAGCTTCAGCAGGGGGGTCGGCTTAATGAAGCTCTTGAAATTGTTGGGCGCCGCATTGGGGACGGCTGTCCTGGCCGCCGCGCCGGCGCTCGCCAATCCGAAAAACGCGCTGGACGCCTATGTGGCGAAGCCCGATCCGGCCTTCGCCTGGAAGGTGGTCGGGCCGGTGTCCGGGCCCGGATATCACGGCGCGGTGCTGGAGCTGACCAGCCAGACCTGGCTCACCTCGAAAGAGGTCGACAAGCCGGTCTGGAAGCATTGGCTGACGGTGGTCGTCCCGGACAAGGTCGACCACAAGACCGCCTTCATGTTCATCACCGGCGGCGAGAACACCGACCCCGCGCCGACCAAGGCGACGGACCGCTTCGCCAAGATGGCGGTGGAGACCCACTCCGTCGTCGCCGAGCTGGACGACGTCCCGAACCAGCCGCTGCGCTTCACCGCGGACCCCAAGCCGCGGGTCGAGGACGAGATCATCGCCTACCAGCAAGCGAAGTTCGCCAAGGACCACGATCCCCTCGACCTGGTGCGCCTGCCGATGGTCAAGAGCGGGACCCAGGCCATGACCGCCGTTCAGCAGTACCTGGCCAGCGACGTGGGCGGGAAGCTCACGGTCGACGATTTCGTGGTCAGCGGCGGCTCCAAGCGCGCCTGGGTCACCTGGCTGGTGGGCGCCATCGACCCGCGAGTGAAGGCGATCATCCCGATCGTGATCAACGTCCTCGACGTGGACGCCACGACCCGGCACCACTGGGAGGCCATGGGCTATTTCTCGCCAGCCCTGAAAGACTACGTTGAGAACGGCCTGATCCCGGCCCAGATCGGCAAGCCCGGCGTCGAGGAAGACAACAAGATCGAGGACCCGCTGAACTACCGCGATCGCCCGTCGATGAAGATGCCGAAGTACATCATCAACGCAGTCGGCGACCAGTACTTTCCGCCGGACAATACGCGGTTCTCCTACCACCTGTTGCCGCAGACCAAGCGGCTGCGGATGATCCCCAACTCCAGGCACTCCACCGCCGGCACCGACATCGACCAGAGCATGACCGCCTTCTATGACGCGGTGCTCAACCACCGGCCGATCCCCGACTATTCCTGGACCGTGCGGCCCGACGGCGCGATTGTCGTGCGCTCGGCTGCCAAGCCGCTGGAAGTGCGCCTGTGGCAGGGGACCAACCCGAAGGCGCGCGACTTCCGCGTCGACACCATCGGCAACGCCTTCACCTCCACCGTCCTGACCCAGCAGAAGGACGGGACCTGGGTGGGCAAGGTGGAGAAACCGCCGGCCGGCTGGACGGCCTACTTCGTCGAGATGACCTATCCCAGCGCCTCTCCCTATCCGTTCAAGTTCACCACCGAGGTCTCGGTGATCCCCGATACGCTTCCCTACAAATGGAAGGACGCCCGCCCGATCATCGCGCCGGACGGGAAGTAGTGTCGTCCCTGGAGCGCCATCCGCCCAAGTGGGATCAGATGGCGCTCACTCTTTTGAATCTAGAGAAGATTAACCCCGACCAGATTTCCGTCTGGTCGGGGTTTATTCTTGGGACGCCTTATCGAGCCACTGCAGCGACCTACTCGCGAGGACGGCCCACCAGTCGCGTGCCGGAAGTCACAACGACCATCTGCATTCGACCAGACCGGCGCGCGGTTAGCGCACAGACGCGGAAGTCTCCATAGAGATCAGTGGCCCAAATCGCATCGTCGCCCTTCGTGCTCCAGACGGCGCGGATTGCAGCCGGCAGGTTCTCAAAGCTCTCGTCTTGCTGGACCACCCCGAGCACCCTGTGCGTCCCGATCACCCAAATCCGCACGGATGGCGTCCCGTTCGCCAATGACATCCGCCCGTGTACGGTGCGGCATCGCTGTGGACGTTCGTGCGACATCCCAATCATTGCGAGAGTCAGCGAAATCAGGATTGCGATCACGTTTCCTCCCACTCACCTTCAGGTTGTTGCTTTCCACCCATGAGCGGCCCGCCCCGGTATTCATGCGCCTGTTGTGGCGAATAGGGTGTTCGTTTGACCTGGTGGTCAACAGGATTGCGGGATCGGTAGCGCAGCCGGTTACCGGGGATTCACGTGAAGTCTCAGCCCATCCGTGGGACTTGTGGACGACGGATGGGGACGCGCGATGAACACGTGGATGACGGGGTTCTGGCTCGCGGTGGCGCTGGGGTTGGCGACCGGGGCGACGGCGGACGCCGTGACCGAGGCGGGCGTCGTCAGCGGCGTGCGCGAGGGCGGGTTGACGGTCTACAAGGGCGTGCCGTTCGCAGCGCCACCGCTGGGAGAACTGAGGTGGCGCGAGCCCGGGCCCGTGGCGCCGTGGCGAGGCGTGCGGCCGGCAAGCGACTTTGCGCCGGCGTGCATGCAGGCGGGGGTCTCGATGCCGGGCGAGATTCCGCCCAAGGTCAGCGAGGACTGCCTCTATCTGAACGTGTGGACGCCCGCGCGTCGGCCAGCGGAGCGGCTGCCTGTGCTGGTGTGGATCTATGGCGGCGGGTTCACCAACGGATCCGGCGCCATGCCACTGTACTGGGGCGACCAGCTGGCTCGGCGCGGGGTGGTCGTGGTGACCTTCAACTACCGTGTCGGGGCGCTGGGATTCATGGCCCATCCCGCGCTGACCGCGGAATCGCCACATCACGCGTCGGGCAACTACGGCCTGCAGGATCAGATCGCGGCGCTGTTGTGGGTCCGGCGGAACATCCGCGCGTTCGGCGGCGATCCTGGGCGGGTGACGATCGCGGGCCAGTCGGCCGGAGCCGCCTCGGTCAGCCTCCTGATGGCCTCGCCCCTGGCGAAGGGCCTGTTCCAGCGCGCGATCGGGGAGAGCGGCGGGATGTTCGAGCCGCTGGCGCTCGCGCCGCAATATCAGCTGGCGTATGCACAGGACGACGGGGTCGCATTGGCCCTCTCCCTGGACGCGCGCACCCTCGCCCAGCTTCGCGCGCTACCACCCGAGCGACTGGTAGGCGGGAAGGCGGACGAGTTCGCCCATCCGGTGATCGACGACTATGTGCTGACGTCCGGACCATATGACGTGTTCGCGCGCCACGCCCAGAGCCTCGTCCCCCTCCTGGTCGGGTCCAACGCGGACGAGGCGCGCTCACTGGCGACCCACCTCGAGGACACCCGCGCGGCGAGCTACGACGCCGACACGAGAAAACGGTGGGGACCGCTGCCGACGACGCTGATCGACGCCTACCCTCACGCCACGGATGCCCAGGCCCTTGCGGCGCGGCTGGAGTTCGAGCGCGACCTGCGGTTCGGCTGGGACGACTGGGCGTGGGCGCGGCTGCAGGCGGTGGCCGGCGCGCCGGTCTATTACTACCACTTCGACCATGCGCCGCCGTTCCCGCCCAAGTCGGTCTACGCCGACTGGGGGCCGAGCCACTTTTCCGAGCTTTGGTATGTGTTCGACCACCTGGGCCAGGAGCCGTCATGGCGCTGGACGGCGTCGGACCGGCGCGTGGCGCGGTTGATGGCGGAATACTGGAGACCAACTTCGTGAAGACGGGGGACCCCAACGGCCCCGGCCTGCCAACCTGGCCGCGCTACCAGGGCGGGGACGCGGACGTGCTGCATTTCGGCGACGACGCGGCGGCAGGGGGCGTCGCCAACCTGGACAAGCTCAAGGTGTTCGACGCGGTCTACGCGCAGCTCCGCGGCGTTCACTAACGGGGGGGGGGGCACCGTTAGCATATTCGCGCTCGTTTTTGGGGATCCGCGACCGCGAACGAAGGCTGACATCCCGCTTCGGGAGTATTGCGGCAACCCCGTATCGCGAGGGCGGTTGACTCAGGGAGGCGGTGGGCGTTGCCGCCGGTTCCAGGAGCTTTCTCCATGACGCCCCCAGGCGCTTCCAGAGATTCGCACGGCCGCATCGGCGTGCGGCACGGCGATCATGTCGACTACCTCGACCATGGCCGTCTGCTGCACGAAAAATCCGGCCGCATCGAGGAGCACAGGATCGAGGTCTCCGAAAGGAATCCCGACACCTGCGACCCCGCCCGTCGCGTGAAGGCTGAGGCGGGACATGTCCACGGTCCGAACTGCGGCCACGAGGCCGTGCCGCACGGCGACCACATCGACTATCTCGTCGACAATCGGCTCCAGCATCCTCACGGGGATCACATCGACGATCACGGTCCGCTGAGCCTGGCCTGATCCAAACCGCATACGCCGCCGGCGCGCGAGTTCAGTGCTGCCCTGGATACATCTCCGACGTGTAGGGAAACAGGTACGCTCCGAACACGCGGACCACGAGGTAGTAGCCGTAGCGCATCAGGATTGGCGCGGGCCACCCGAACCGACGAAGGACCAACGCATACAGGACCTGCGAAGCGATGGCCTCCAGGTTCATCGCGAGGTCCAACGGACCCATGTCCGCCAGCGGCAGCTTGCGCAGTATGATCGCCTTCTCCAGCGGCTCGACCAGTGCTGCGAGCGCGGTGAACGTCCAGAATATCCACGCCTCGAAGCGTCCCTTGAGGAACAAGCGGCAGATCAGCCAAGCTGGGATAACAATGAGGGTAAGTCGGTAGACGCTCTCCAATTCAATGGCGCCGTGCAGATAGTGGGCGACGGACCATGGCAGGGCGACGTTGGCCCAGGTGTATCCGTTTGCGTGATCGATCGCGGTGAGATGCGCGCCCCAGGGCGTCCACGCGTAGATCCCCAGGTCGAACGCCCCGTAGGCAAAGCCGCCGCCAAGTCCCCAGGCGACGATCCGTCGCCAACGGGACCAGTCGCCTAGGCGCGGCGCAGTCGGACAACCGACGCCAGTCGACAACATCGCGCCGATCGCCCCCAGCCCGATGCATATCGCCGTGGCTCCCAGGCCCAAGGCCTGCGCCTGTCCGGTTCGCGGCAATGTCGGCCACGCGACGACCTGGAAGAGCGCGGCGACAGCGAGCGCTATCACGCCCGGACCAGCAAGGAACAAGATTAGGTCGCGCCGAGACGTCGACATGGATTCCCCCCAAGCGACAATATAATCTCGTTATAGTGTTCCAATGAACACCGCGACGTATATCCCGCGTGCCGCCGGCACGCCGTTCGAAGACGGCGAGGATCGGGGGAGTGTGCTCGTCTTCGGGCGCGAAACCGGCGGACGCTACTCGCTTATGGAATATGTCGTCGCAGCGCGCCCTGCGCTCGCGGAAGGCGAGCAGGCAGCTTACGGACCTCACCGTCATGCCGAAATCGAAGAGACCTTCTTGGTGCGCTCTGGGCGGCTCCACTTTCTGCTAAACGAAGACATCATTGAGATGGGCCCCGGCGACTTCGTCAGAGTCCCACCCGGAACGCGGCACGGTTACGCCAATCTCTCAGGCGATCCGGTAGAATTGTTGGTGACCTTCATCCCGGGCGGGTTTGAGGAACTTTTCGTCACACATAGGACTGATCAGTCTCCGCCACCGCGGATCAACGGTTTCATGGAGGACGCAGCTAGACAGTTCGCCTCTGAATTCGAGGACTGGTCAGCCCCTCGCTAGAGGCCGAACCCTCACTCCGCGGCGGCGCGCGTAAGGTCGATCTTCGTCATAGCCGGCAAGATGGAGACTTCTGGCAGGGATCCGATCAGAGGCGGCCCATCGCCCCTCCAGATTGCACAGACAACGGCGACGATATTTCCGCCTGCTTCCCGAACCAGTCGGGCGACCTCGGCCACTGCCCCGCCGGTGGTGATGACGTCCTCCACCAGCACGACCTGTCGCCCGGCTATTTCGCCGCCTTCCACGGCCTGGCACGTGCCGTAGTCCTTGGCCTTCTTCCTGACGAACACGGCCGGCAAGCCGCTTTCCAAGGACATGGCCGTAGCGATCGGGACGCCTCCCAGCTCCAGCCCTGCGAGGACCTGGGCGTCAGACGGAACCAGACTGAGCATCCGCACCGCGACGCGGCGCAAAAGCAACGGGTCGGCCTCGAACCGATACTTGTCGAAGTACTCCGACGAGATCTGGCCGGAGCGTAGCTTGAAGGCGCCGGTAAGCCTTGCGGCGGCGTTGATGTCTGCGGCCAAGGTCGGATCGTTCATGCGCGACAGTTGCCATGGCCGACCGTGGTCATTCCAGACCCTGATTTGGGCGGGGTCCGGACGGGAAGCCGGCGGCGCCATTGTCAGGCGAAAGCCCCCCTCCCCTCGACAGATGGCGGCGGGCCCGCAGAAAATAACCTCAATCACGTTGAAGCTTGCTGCAACACGACGTGGGGAGGGCGTGACCGATGGCGATGGTTCGCTATCTCGCGTGGCTGCCGGGGCTGCTCGTTGCGGCATCGGTCTGCGCGGCCGATCTGTCGCCTGAACGCTGGCCCGCCGCCATCCGCGCGGATGTCGAGCGCAAGGAGGCGTTCAACTTCCCACCATACGCAAGAACGGTCGAAGGTGATCGGGGCCTGGTGACGGGGACCCTGTCCCCGCTCGCTGTCCACAGCGGCGCCGAAGCGCTGCGGCAGGGCGGCTCCGCGGCCGACGCGGTCGCCACGGCGGCTCTGACCGAGATCGCGACCAGCGCTGGCGGCCCGGTCACCTACGCCGGGGTTCTCCAGCTGCTCTACTACGACGCCAAGACGAGGACGGTGTACGCGCTGGACGCTCAGTGGGGCCGCTACGAGCATGAGACCGATCCGGCGACCATTCCTGATTCCAGCCGGAAGGCGGATGAGGTGGCGCAGCCATACCTGCCCGCCGACCAGTTGGGGCGCGAGACACTGGTCCCGGGCTTCATGGCGGGCGTCGAGGCCATGCACGCGCGCTTTGGCCGCCTGGCGTTTGCGGACCTGTTTCAGCCGGCCATCTGGTACGCCGAACACGGATTCGTCGTCTCGCCGATCATGGCCGGTGAATTTCGGCGTCAGCAGCCTGTGCTTTGGCGGACGCCTGAGGGCCGCCGCTTCGCCAGCACGCCGGACGGCCACCTGCCCACGACGGGCGATCTCTTCGTGCAGCCGGAGACCGCCAGAACGCTGCGCGCGGTCGCCACGCAGGGCGCAGCTTACATGTACACCGGCGACTGGGCGCGCGCCTTTGTAGCGGCGGTTCAGGGCGCGGGGGGAAAAGTGACGCTCGACGACCTGGCGCGCTACCACGCGCTGTGGCGCACCCCCTACAGCCTGCCGTTCGAAGGCGCGACGGTGTACGGCGTCGGCGAAAACACCGTGGGGGCCTGCCCGACGCTGGAGGCGCTCAACCTTCTCTCGGCTTCAAAGGTCGACGGAATGGGCCCCTATTGGCGCGATCCCAAAGCGTTCGCAGCCTATGTCCGCGCAATCCGGCTCGCCTACTACGGTCACTACCTCGCTGAAGGCGCCCCCTCTCCTCAGGCCCCGCCTCAGTCGTCGCCGTGCAGTACGAGCTTGACGGCTCAATATGCGAAGGACTCTTCGCCGAAGCTGGAAGCCGCCGCGAGCCCTCCCAACCCCAGGACCGAGCCCGGCCACCACAGCGACTCGGTCGTCGCCGTGGATCGGTGGGGCGACGTCGCCGTGCTGGTTCACTCGAGCAATACGGTGGGCTGGGGGGTGACGGGGCTGGTTGTCGGCGGCGTGCCGATCCCTGACGCAGCCGGTCGCAACCAGGCCTGGCT
>DASXGR010000175.1:0-8260 GCA_036488935.1 Caulobacteraceae bacterium
GCCTCGATGTATCGACCCGCCCGTTCGATGGCCGCCTCGAAGCCTTCGACCGCACAGGCGTCGGTGCGGGCGATGACGACCAGGTCCTGCCGTCGCGTGTCGACCGCCGCCCGCACCTTGCCCACCATCTCCTCGAGCGAGATCAACTCCTTCCCGTCGAAGTGTCCGCACCGCTTTGGCGCATGCTGGTCCTCGATTTGAATGGCGCTGGCGCCGGCCTGCTCCAGGACGCGAACCGTGTGGGTGACGTTGACGGCGTTACCAAAACCCGTGTCGGCGTCCACCACCAGCGGCAGGTCGATCGCACACCGGATCGCCATTACATGATCCGCTACCTGGCTCAGGTCCATGAACCCAAGGTCCGGCAAGCCAAGGTGCATATTGGTGAGGCCAGCCCCAGTCAGATAGACCGCCTTGAAGCCAAGATCGGCAATGATCCGTGCGGCGAGCGCGTTTGGCGCACCGGGCAAAACGACCCCTTTCTCCTCGCGCAGCATCGTTCGAAGTGTCTGAATATGAGAAGTCGACATCACTTCCCTCCTGTTCTCTGGAACAACCCGCGTCCGCGATAGGCTAGGTCCAGCGTTGCTGGAGAGATGCGGGTATTTTACTCTCGGCCTTGGTCGACGGAGCGACGAACCGCCCCGCGCCGTTCGCTAAATCGGGTTTTCCTCGAAAAGACGGGCGACCATTGCCGAGTCGAGATACGCCCTCACTCTGTCGATGGCGTTGCCAGCGAAGTGAACCACCCAGCAGTATCGGTTGTCGAACCTCATTCCGTTCTTCGCGGTCGCCAGGGAGTGAAGTTCAACGACCGCCTGGTCGTCCTTCACGAGCAGATGCTCGACGACGAGTTGAGCCCCGTCGGGCAGAACCTTGCCAAGCTTCGTGAAAGTACCTGCCACGAAGTCTGACTTCGACTTGTAGTGACCGGCCAGCGGATGCGTGCCTTCGACGATCCAGTCGACCCTATCGTCCACGTGTTCAAAAAAGGCCGCGCCGTCGCCATGCTCAAGGTCTTGGAAAATCGTGCGAACGTAGTCTTCGGTGATCATGAGATCCTCCTGCCTATACGCGAGCAACTGCTTTGCTCGATCAGGACGAAGCGCCCTGCCGAAAAACCTAGAGCCGACCCAGCCATTGGTCCAATATATGATACAGCCATCTGCGATCTGTTTTGGAGATGGGCATGGAATTGCGCCACATCCGATATTTCCTCGCCGTAGCCGAGGAGCGGCATTTCACGCGGGCGGCGGCCAAGGTTGGCATCGGCCAACCGCCGCTCAGCCAGCAGATCAAGGACCTGGAAAGAGAAGTCGGCGCAGCGCTGTTTCATCGCCTGGCCCACGGCGCGGAGCTCACTGAGGCCGGCAAGGCGTTCCTGGCAGGCGTGAAGGAGATGCCGTCGATGGCTCAAAAAGCGACTGTGGCGGCGCGACGCGCGGCGCGCGGCGAGACCGGATCGTTGCGTGTCGGCTTCACCCCGTCGACGGCGTTCAACGGCGTGGCGCCGGCAACCATCCGCGCCTTTCGCCGCGCCTATCCCGAGATCCATCTCACGCTCGAGGAGGCCAATACGACGCGGCTCGTTATCGGCTTGCAGGAGGGAACGTTCGACGCCGTGTTCCTGCGGCCGGGCACGCCGGGCGCCGAAGAGCTACAGCTGCGGCCGCTCGCGGAAGAGCCCATGGTGGTCGCCCTCCCTAGGAGTCACCCTGCCACCACTCTCAAAAGAGTCGATCTTGCGATCCTGAAGGACGATCCTTTTCTGTTGTTCCCGCGGGAAATCGCTCCGACGGTCTACGACACGATTGTCGAGGCCTGTCGAAAGGCCGGCTTCGAACCGATGATCAGTCAACTCGCGCCACACTTTTCCACGATCGTTAATCTCGTGGCTGCGGAGCTCGGCGTCTCGATCGTTCCGGCGTCGATGATGCAATTGCGCGTAACGGGCATCGCCTATCGGCCGATCGCCGGCCAATCGCCAATGACCCAGCTTGCTCTCGCCTACCGGCGAGGAGAGACATCGCCCGTTGTCCGTAACTTGATCGCGCGGGCAGTGTCCTGACTTGTCGGAAGACGTTGGACCGGGCGTTGAATGAGAGGACAGGAGCGCTGTCACATAGCTCCGAAGCGCTCACGGCCCTTCCACCAGCTGATCGAACGTCCTCTCCGCGATCGCCGCCATCCGCGGATCATCCACCAGGCCCGCGTCCAGCAGCATGACCCCATACAGAACCGCCCAGCCCCGGGCGCGGCGCCAGGTGGCCGCCGAGACGGAATGACATGCGGTCATCGCCCGCTGGCGCGCTTGCTGGTCCGGCAGCAGCATCCAGATGGCGCTGAGGTCCGAGGCGCGATCGCCCTGGGCCATGTCTCCCCAATCGATCACGGCGGTGATGCGCCCGTCGGCGACCAGCACGTTTCGTGGGTGCGGATCGCCCTGGATCCAGGTTGGCGCTGCGTCGTTCGGGGCGGCCAGCGCGTCAGCCCAGATCGCCTTGACCCTCGCGTCGACACGGTCGGTCTTGCCAGCCAGGTTCGCTGAACGCGTCTCGAACACATGAGCCCGCTCCGCGAGGGGGACGCCCCGGTAGGGGTTGCGCGGCGCGTCCGCCGGGGCCGGTCTGTGCAGGGCCAGGAAGAAGTCGGCGAGAACCTCGCCTTGATCCGGGCCCGGCGGCGAAAGGTCCGCCGTCTCCCCCTCGAGCCATCGCGTGACGCTCCAGGACCACGGGTAGCCATCCTGGGGAACGCCGATCCGCACCGGCGCCGGAACGCGCAGCGGAAGCCGATCCTTGAGAAGCGGCAACCAGAGCTGCTCGTGTCGCAAGAGCCTGGCCGCGACCTGGCGCCTGGGCAGGCGAAGGGCGAGATCCTCGCCCAGCCGGAACATGGCGTTGTCCCACCCCGACGCCACGGGCGTGATCGGCAGATCTGCAAGATCCGGATGCTGAGCCGCCAGGAGCCCACGCGCCAGGTCGGCGTCGATCTCGATCTCCGCGGCGGGTGTGCCTGCAGAAGCGATCTGGCCCGTCGTGGTCATGGCGCTGAATTAGCGCGATCTTGAGTCGTTGTCCGCACAGCCACCCTTTCGATGGCGCGCCTCTCAGTGTTGCATTGCGAGGTTCGACACGGTCAGGTCTCGTTGTCAGGCGCGGCGCAAATGTGCGCCGCCGCCACCGCGGGGGTTCATGATGCATCCATCGCCATTTCCGCCTGGGTTCAGCATTCGAGACATCCCGACGAACGACGCCACGATCCATGTGCGGGTCGGAGGGCGCGGGCCCGCGGTCGTCCTGTTGCACGGCTTCGGCGACACGGGCGACATGTGGGCGCCCATGGCGGCCGACCTGGCGCGCGATCACACGGTCGTCGCGCCCGACCTCCGAGGTCTTGGTCTCTCTTCGAAACCTGCCGGCGGGTTCGACAAGAAGACCCAGGCGGGCGACGTGGCCGGCGTCATGGACGCCCTCGATATCCGCGACGCCAGCCTCGTCACGCATGATATCGGCAACATGGTGGGGTTCGCCTTCGCGGCCCTGCATCTGCAGCGTGTGAAGCGCTTCGTGCTCATCGATGCGCCGGTGCCCGGCGTCGGGCCTTGGGAAGAGATCCTCAAGAACCCGCTGCTCTGGCATTTCCGCTTCGGCGGCCCCGACATGGAACGTCTCGTCGCCGGCCGCGAGCGCATCTATCTGGACCGCTTCTGGAACGACTTCGCCGCCGATCCGCGCCGGATCACGGAGGAAACGCGGCAGCACTATGCCGAGCTATACGCCCTGCCTGGGGCGATGCATTCGGCTTTCGCGCAATTCGCCGCCTTCGACCAGGATGCGATCGACAACCAGGCTCTCATCGCCAAGGGCAAGCTCGGCATGCCGGTTCTCGGACTGGGCGGGGAGAAATCCTTCGGGCCGCAGATGGCCGAGGTCATGCGCTATGCAGCGACAAACGTTCAGGGCGGTATCGTCCCGGATGCAGGCCATTGGGTGATGGAAGAGAACCCTCAGGCGACGATCGCGCTCGTCCGCGCGTTCCTTGCCGCCGCGGCCTAGAGCAAACCCCGTTCAGACGAAACCGTCTGAACGGGGTTGATTTGCTCTAGATTCAAAAGTGTAGAGCCTGATTCACCGTTTGCATCTGTTCCGTGCAAACGGATCAGGCTCTAACTCCCCCGGATGACAGTCGGGACGGGGTGAAGCTGACAAAGCTTCTGGACCTCCCCGCGCAGCCTTTCGATGAGAGCCACGTCGCGGGGCGATCTGAGAGCCTCCACCATCCAGTCGCCAAGCCGCTTCATGTCGCCGGTCGTCATGCCCCGGGTTGTGCAGGCGGGCGTGCCCAGTCGGACCCCGGAGGGTCTCAGCGGGGGTCGCGGGTCGTCTGGGATCACCTGCTTGTTGGTCGTGATCCCGATCCGATCCAGCGCTTCCTCCGCTTCACGCCCGTCAAGACCGAAACTGGCTATGGTGTCGATCACCAGCAGGTGGTTGTCGGTGCCGCCGGTGACCAGTCGGACGCCGCTTTCAAGTAAGCCGGCGGCGAGCACTCGGGCGTTGCTGAGGACGCGTTCCGCGTAGATGCGGAACTCAGGTTCGGCCGCCTTCCTGAAAGTAACGGCGGCGCCGGCAATGTTGTTCATATGCGGGCCGCCCTGCAATCCGGGGAAGACCGAGGCGTCGATCGCCTTGGCGAGCGCCTTCCGGCAAAGGATCAGGCCGCCCCTGGGCCCCCGGAGCGTTTTGTGAGTCGTGGTCGTCACGACGTCGAAGCCGGCGTCAAAGGGGTTGCGCATCACCTCGGCCGCCACGAGGCCGCCGATGTGCGAGATGTCCGCCATGGCCATGGCGCCGACGTCGTCGGCGACCTTTCGGAAGGCCGCATAGTCGTAGTCGCGTGGGTAGGAGGAGTAGCCGGCCAGAACCAACTTGGGCCGGACTTCCTTGGCCAGCGCCAGCATGGCGTCGAAGTCGATAGCGCCGCCTTGATCAGTCTGCGTCTTGTATCGGACAAAGTTGAACACCTTGCCCATGTGCGACACCGGAGCCCCGTGTGTCAGATGACCGCCATGGCTCAGGTCCATGGCCAGCACGGTGTCGCCGGGCTTCAACAGAGCGAAGTAGACGGCCTGGTTCATCGGCGAGCCGGAGAGAGGCTGAACGTTGGCGTGCTCGGCGCCGAAGAGCCGACAAGCGCGCTGCCGGGCCAAGTTCTCGATCGCGTCGGTGTGCGCCTGTCCGCCGTAGTAGCGGCGGCCGGGATAGCCCTCGGCGTACTTGTCGGTCAGCACGCTTCCCAGCGCCGCCAGCACCTCAGGATAGGTATAGTTCTCGGAGGGGATCATCTCCACGCCATCCGACTGACGGCGCTCTTCACCGGCTATTTCTGCGAAGACCTCGGGATCGTAGGCGGCGAGACTTTGGCGGTGGGCGTCCACGGGCAAGCTCCCTCTTCGAGGATGCTCTGACCGGAAGCACAGGCTTCCGATCGCCCAGGCGAACGGCCGCTGCGTCCGCGCTCCCCGAGGGTTCTTTCCCTCCGTGTCGCCAGTCACGCGGACATGCTTTTCTAGCCGGTCCTGGCGACTTCGCCAACACCCTGCCCCGTCGTGTCCTTCCCCTCAGTCGCGCCCGCGCCAAGCGGCTCGATCAGGTTCTAGAGCCTGATCCGTTTGCACGGAACAGATGCAAACGGTGAATCAGGCTCTACACTTTTGAATCTAGAGCAAATCATCCCCGTTCAGACGGTTCCGTCTGAACGGGGTTTGCTCTAGGCCGCCGCCGGCTCCTTGAAGAAATTCCCGGAATCGACCCTCACCATCTCCCGGCCAGGCTCGTAGGCGACGCCGATCGGGTCGCCGCCGTCTTCGACGATCTTGATCTGCTCCAGGAGCTTGCGGCGCAGCATGCCGATGCCGATGTCGCTGCGGACCAGGTGCTCCTCGGAGTGGTAGCTGATCTCGCCCTGGCCCCACTGGGCCTCGAAGTCGCCCGGATAGTCCTGGTGCTCTTCCTCGGTGAGGTCCAGCCACGACCGTCCGTCAGGGGTGAGCGGGATGCCAAAGCCGCGTCGGGGCGCGTCGCCCTTGCTGCGCACCGTCACCATGAAGTGGATGAAGTTGGTGTCGTCGACCGGGAGGTGCCACATCACGTTGCGCGAGCGGCCGGCTGCAAGTTCGATCGACGGCACGGCCGCCAGGTGGGGCAGCATGGCGACGCTGGTGCGCACCATGGAGCGGCCGTCGGGCAGGTCGCGCCAGGCGTGATAGACCGTGCCCAGCGGATGGTCCTCGAACTTCACCGTGGGTATCACCTTGAACCCCTCGGCGAACTGCGCGCCGCTGAAGGTGGAGTGCAGGACATAGACATGGAACGGGTCCATGATGTTCTCGAACACCTGCAGCCAATTGTAGGGAACATAGTCGACCCGGCCTTTCATCCGGCTGTCGCCGTAGCCAAGGGCAGGTCCGCCCGAGCTGGTTAGCTCCTCGTCGGGTCCAAGCCCCTCCAGCACGTCGAAGCGCGGCAGCAGCGGAATTTTGTCGGGCGGGCCCATGTAGGCGAACACCAGACCGTAGCGCTCCTCGACCGGATACCAGGGCTGGCGATGGTTGGCGCGCGCGATGCCGCCTTCCGGCTCGCACGGCTGCTCCAGGCAGTTGCCCTGAACATCGAACAGCCAGCCGTGGTAGCAGCAGCGGATCCCGCGCTCTTCGACGTGACCATAATAGAGCGTGGTGCCCCGGTGCATGCAGCGGGGGTAGAGCAACCCCGGTTTGCCCTTGCCGTCGCGGAATAGGATCAGGTCTTCGCCAAGCAGCCGAACCTTCCGCGGCCGTGTCGTGGCTTCCTTCGACGTTGCGACGGGCTGCCAGAACCGCCGCATGTATTCGCCGCACGGCGTCCCGGCCCCGACCCTGAGCAGGCGGTCGTTGGTCCACTGCGGACCTCGCCCGTAGGCGGTTCCCTCGAGTTGCGCGGGCCGTCGGTCGATAACCGTCTGCTGTCCCATGGCGCTCCTCCCAGAGCTTTATTGGCCAGGACTTCTTTGGTTCAACGCTAGTCCCGCCGGCGCCGACCGTCCATGGCGGCCGCTGAGGTGCTGGAAGCCGAGCCGCGGCCCGGCGATAGTGGAGGTCGGCGTGGCTGGTCCTGAACGCCCCGCCGCAACGCGCTTCAGTCTGGAGGCCCAAGACGTCGGAACCCCGGAAGACAACTCAGGTCGCCATCATCGGCGCGGGCCCGGCCGGCCTTTTCCTGGCGCACCTGATGCGCCGGGCGGGCGTTGCTTGCCTGGTGCTCGAACGCGCCGATCGCGACTATGTCGAGGGCCGGGTGCGCGCCGGGGTCCTCGAGCAGATAACGGTCGACCTGCTGGCGAGGCTGGGCCTGGACGCCCGATTGCGCCGCGAAGGCCTCACGCATTCCGGGACCAATATCGTCTACGGCGGTGAGCTGTTCCGCGTCGACATGGCGGGCCTCACCGGCGGGCGGACGGTCACTGTCTATGGCCAGCAGGAGGTGATGAAGGATCTGTTCGACTCCGCCGAACAGACTGAATTGCCGATCGTCTTTGCGGCCAAGGACGTGCGCCTGCATGATCTCGACACCACGCATCCGTCTGTCACCTGGAGCAAAGACGGCGCCGAGCATGCCGTGGACTGCGATTTCATCGTGGGCTGCGATGGGTCCCACGGGGTGAGCCGCGGCTCAATTCCCGCCGATGTTCTCACCACCTTCGAGCGTATCTACCCGTTTGGCTGGCTAGGGGTCATAGCGGATGTGCCGCCCTGCGCGGAGGAGCTGATCTATTGCAATCACGAGCGCGGCTTCGCGCTCGCCAGCATGCGTTCGCGCAACCGCAGCCGCTACTATATCCAATGCGCCATCGATGAGCCGCTCACGGCCTGGTCCGACGAGCGCTTCTGGGATGAGCTCTGCCTCCGTCTTGGGCCGGCAACCGCAGGCAACGTGGTCCGTGGCCCATCTTCCGAGAAGAGCGTCGCCCCGTTGCGGAGCTCCGTCAGCGAGCCGATGCGCTATGGCCGGTTGTTCCTGGCGGGCGACGCCGCGCACATCGTGCCGCCCACCGGCGCCAAGGGGCTGAACCTGGCGGTCTCCGATGTGATCCTGCTGAGCCAGGCGCTGAGCGACTTCTACGCAACCGGCTCGGAGACGGCGCTCGAGGCCTATTCGGCGAGGGCGTTGGCCAGGGTCTGGAAGGCCGAACGTTTCTCGTGGTGGTTCACCAGCCTGAC
>DASXGR010000182.1:0-2735 GCA_036488935.1 Caulobacteraceae bacterium
CGCGGCTCCGGCGTCTGGGCGAAGCGCCGCTTCGCTCGGTAGGTGTCGATGCCGTTGGCCATGAAGTCTTCGGACTTGGCGGCGGGGAAACGAACACTACGGCGCCGTTCGAGGGCGTCCAGGGTTGGTTCTTACGGCGAACCGGTTCCCACTTCGCCTGAAGACGCTTCAGGGCTGACCGCCCAGTCATAGATCGCCACGGCCTGGTCGATCGGATCGTTCAGATCCTCGGGCAGCAGGAAGCGGTCCTTGACCATCTGCCTGGCCACTGCGGTCACCTTGGCGATGTACTCGTCGCGGCTCTTGTAGCGCTCGGCGATGGAGAGCCTTGAATCGCCGCTCTTCAACCGCTCTTCCCGGGTGCGCGGCAAGGGATGGAACGAGCCCATCTCGCCGAACAGCTGGTCCGGCCGTCCGATCGCGGGCGAACGGAAATTCCACCCGCCATAGGTCCCGACCGGTTCGGCGATCGCGGGCAGGCGGATTCCGGCGCGGCTGTTGCCGGCCTCATCCAGCGTGGGGACCAGGCCGACGTAGATCTGGCCGACCTTGGGCGGCTCGTTCAGCACGACGCCCTTGCTCCATTCCGGTCCGAAATCCAGCCGGTAGGTCCGGATGTTCGGCACGGGGAACGGCACGCCCGGAATCCTGGGCCAGCCCGCCTTTGCGGTCGGCGCCAAGGTCCCGTCGGCGATGTGCGGCATGCGGCTGTCCGGCGGCGCCACGCCCTGGGTCACCCAATCGTCCATGTCCTTCAACAGGGCGCGCACGATGGGATTGCGGCTCAGCGGATTGTTGAAGGCGGCGGCGCCCTGCGCTCGCACCGGCGGAAACGGCCCAAAGGCGTGCGGCCCCGACGAGACGAAGTAGATGCGCACATCGGGCGGGGGCGCGATGTCATGTGTTCCGGTCACGTCGGTATGGATCAGCGAGCCGGCGCGGTTGAAGTATTCCGAGTTGGAGAAGATGTGGAACAGCTTGGGTCGCACGTGATGCGCCTCGGCGCTACCCAGTAGAGAGCCGGTCTGGCCGGTGACGGGGTCGGTCTCGACGCCATCGGTGAAGGGGAACATATCCACCGGATAGAAGAAATCGAAGAACTCCTCCGCGTCGCGCGAAGCCTGGCCGAAGCGATAGTTGAACGATCCCCTCCCCGCGCCGCCCACTTCGTCGATCACGCCGTCAAAGACGATGCGATGGTCTTCGTCCTCGTTGAAGCCTTCGTAGAGGAACTGGCGCAACAGGCGGCCCGACTGCGACACGCCCCAGCCATAGGCATAGGTGATGCCAGGCATGGGATTGGCCGGGCTTTGGTCATGCTTGAGAAAACTGATCAGGTCGCGCGTGCCCGACAGCCCCGTCCCCACCACGCGGGGGTCCCTCGCGCGATAGACCACCTGATAGATGCGGCCGAGCTGGAAGCCGCCATCGAGCGAAACCGCCGCGCCGTTCACGAAACGCCATTGGGCGCGCGGGATCACCTGCGGCGCGTCGGTGGGGTTGTCCCTCACCGTCATCATATTGTCGGGACTGTTCTCGTCGTCGATGGGATAGGCGAGATGATCGCGGTCGGCCAGCGACTGGGTGGGCGAATGATCGTTGGGCACGAAGTCGCCCCTGACCAGCCCGGTGATCTTCTTCCCGTGATCGGTGGCGATGGGCATGTCCATGCGCATCTGCCCCGGCGGCACGTCCCATTGCCAGCCCATCCAGAGCAGCGTCCAGCCCTGGTTCATCAAGGCGCCGTCGCCGATCTCCTCAGCGCTGGTCGGGTCCTTGCTGTTCACCGCTTGCTGGAAATAGCGCAGCATGGATTTGCCGCCGCGATTGCCCACTTCATAGAAGAGGCGGTGATTTCCCTTCTTGGGGTCGACCGGCTTCAGCATGAAGAAGTCTGCGGTGAACTCGACTTCGCCTTGCACATTCCTGGGCGCCAGGTCGAGATCTACGATGGATCTGTTGATGGCGAGCTTGGGATCGAGCGCGAAATGCACCTTGCCCACCAGCTTCTCGTAGGAACCCGCGGCGCCGAACTGCCTGCCGCCGAGAATCGGTTCGCGCCGCTGGATCTCCAGCCGCACGACGCGGGCGTTCGCGGCGGTCGCGATCAGCGCGGCGCACAGCGCCCCCATGCCAAGCCGGGAGATCCAGGCAAAACAGGCGAATTTCATCGGCGGCCCCCCCGGCAGCGCGCGCCAGCGCGCCGCTCACTAGATCGGATCGCAACGAGCTCTGCAATGGAAGGGCGCCCGCACCATGGACGAGAGCAACGTGATGCTGGCCAAGCGCGCAACACAGGGACAACCTGCCGCTCCGGGCGACCGCGGGACGCCGGGCGCTCGACGCGTAAGGTTCGGACCATCGGCAAGGAGGCCTGTCTTGGCTGAGGCTGTCTTGGAACCCATCCCAGGCTACGACGTCCCGGCGGTGGAGGCGTGGGTCGCCGCCAACACGCCGCTGGCGCCCCCGTTCGAGTGGACGCGGCTCACGGGAGGCCATTCCAACCTCACCTGGCGCATCGACGACACTCGAGGGCGCAGAGCGGTGATCCGGCGTCCGCCTCTGGGCGAGCTCCTGCCCAAGGCGCACGACATGGCAAGGGAGTGGGCGGTCATCCGCGCGATTGCGCCATCGCCCGTCCCGGCGCCCGAGGCGATCGCCTTCTGCGACGACGTCTCGGTGACGGGCTCCAAGTTCTACGTCATGGGATGGGTGGAAGGCCGGCCCCTGCATAG
>DASXGR010000213.1:0-26859 GCA_036488935.1 Caulobacteraceae bacterium
CACGACCGGCGAGGCCGACCGGCCCTATCTGCTGAACAGCTGGGCCGACGCCCTGCAAAACACCGGCGCTCCGCCGCAGATGTCGCGCCCCCTGTTCGCCGAAGCCGTGCGGCTGAAGCCGGATTTCTGGACAGGCTACAACAACCTCATGAACGTCGACATCCTCCTCGGCGACGAGGAGGGAGCCTGGCGCGAGGGAGAAAGGCTGCGCCGGACAGCCGGCGGCCGCCCCGGCCGGTCGCCTGAAATCCTGTACCAGAACCAAGACCTGGTGAACTGGAACCTTGGCCCTTGGCGAGCCGCGACCGTCGCTGACGCAGCCGCGCACGCCGGCGTCGGGACGGGAATAGGCGCTGCCGCGCCCGCCGTCGCGGATGTCGACGTGCGGCTGCACGACGCGGCCGACGCCGAGTTTCAACTCCAGACGTCCAAGAGCGACGCGGCCGATCCCACAGTCGCCGCGACGACCCATTTCGTGCACGGCCTGCTTGCCGCTGAATCGGGTGACACCCCCAGGGCGGCCGCCGAGATGGAGGCGTTCCAGGTGGATTTCGCCAACCCGACCGTCTCCAGCAACTATCCCGGCTACAACTGCTGGGTGGCGCCTGCGGAAGAGGCGGCGGGGCGCCCGGACAAGGCCGACGTGGTGCTGAGTACCGCCGGCCGCTATGTCGACTGCTACCGCTTCCGCGGCGATATCCTCGATCACCGTGGCGACTGGACAGGGGCGCAGGCCGCCTACGCCCGCGCCGTCGCCATCGCCCCCGACCTCCCCGCAGCCTTCTATTCCTGGGGCGTGGCGCTCGAGCGCCATGGCGACCTGGCGTGGGCTCAGGCCAAGCTGTCGGCGGCGCACGAGCGCGGGCCAGGCTGGGCCGACCCGCTGAAGGCGTGGGGCGACGTCCTGGCGCGCCAGGGCCATTGGCGGGAGGCGCTCGCCAAGTACGACGCCGCACTCAAGCTCGCTCCCGCCTGGATTCAGCTCCGCCAGGCCCGCGACGTGGCGGCCCGCAAGAGCTGAGGTCTCCCCTTGCGTCCCGTGGTCATGCGGGTGGCTTGCGAACGCCAGATTGTTGGACCATCCTATGGTCCAAATCGGCGCAATGGAGTTGGTGGTGGACATTCCCGTGAGTGAAGCGAAGGGGCAGCTCACCGAGCTGGTCCGGCGCGCGGAAGCGGGCGAGGACATTGTTCTGACACGTCACGGCCAGCCCGCCGTGCGCCTCGTCCCCGCGCGCCAGCGCCCCGATGCGGCGGCGAAGCGCGCTCTGATCGAGGCGATTGCCGCCTCGGGCGCGGCGAACCGCACTGATGGGCCAAACGCGGCTCGCAGCCAGGATTTCCTCTACGACGACGACGGCCTGCCTGGGTGATCGTCGTCGACACCTCCGCACTGATGGCGATCGTGCTGGGCGAGCCGTCCTGGCGCGACTCCATGGACGCACTCGTGCGCGAGGAGCGGGTCATGATTTCCGCCGGAACCTTGGCGGAGGCGCTCATCGTGGCTGCGCGGCGTGGGAAAAGCGCGCAGATGACCGAACTCATCGAAGGTCTTGGGATCGAGGTGATTGCGGTCGGCGCGTCAGGGGCGCGGGGCGCGGCCCGAGCCCACGATCGATGGGGGAGAGGCGTCCATCCTGCGGGCCTCAACTTCGGCGATTGCTTCGCCTACGCCCTCGCCGAGGAGCACAGCTGTCCGTTACTGTTCGTCGGCGACGATTTCGCCAGGACGGATGTCCAGGGCTGTCTCTAGCTTTCGCAGAAGCGAAGCGCCTGCGGGGAAAACCCGGAGCGCCGGCGCCCTGGGGCTGTGAATTAACTCCTCGGCGTACCTCTCTGTCCGCCGGCGTCCCGCCGGCTCTTTTCTTCTCTAATTGGGGAGATATGGTCGACGTTACAGTAACGATCGACAAATAAGCAAGAGCCGGCGGGACGCCGGCGGACCGGAAGCTCTGCCGCAGGTTGATTCACAGCCTTCCCTCGCCGTTGTGTTTCAGCCGCCGATGACGGGCAGGGTGATCTTCGACGGCATGTCCGGAGTGGAGAGGATCCGCCAGGTCGCGGGGCGGTAGTCTTCCGGGCGGGCCTTGTAGATGTTGGGGACGAAGGTCTGGGGGTTGCGGTCGATCACGGGGAACCAGGTCGACTGGATCTGGACCATGATCCGGTGGCCCTTGAGGAAGACGTGGTCACGCGGGCGAAGGGGCACCTCCCAGAGGATCGGAGTGTTGGCCGCCAGGGGCGTCGGCGTTTCGAAGCTCCTGAGGTAGCGGCCACGGCGCACCTCCATGGCGATTGGCCATTCGTAGCCGTCGAGCGATCTGGCGTAGTCGCCAGGCGCCGGACCCTCATCGGACTTCCAGGCAGGCTTCTGGGTGTCGTCAGGGAAGACGTCGATCAGCTTGACCACCAGGTCGCCGTCCGTGCCCGAGGTGGAGGCGAATATAGCGGCGGCCACATCGCCGGTGACGGTGAGGTCGTGATCCAGCGGCGCGCTGACGAAGGCAAGGACGTCGGGGCGGTCCTCGACGAAGCGCTGGTCCTGCGCCTCCCACAGCCGCCAGTCGCCGCCCGGATAGGTCGGCGAGATTGGTCGCGCGCGATAGGGGACGGGATTGGCCGGATCGGAGACGTAGGACCTGGAGCCCGCGTCGGCGGCCGAGGGCGCCGTGAAGCTCAGCGTCCCATCCGCGTGCAGGTAGAGGGCTGTGGAGCGGGCCACAGCCGGCGGCCACTGGGAGTATGTGCGCCAGGCGTTCGAGCCGGTCTGAAAGGTCGTCACCGTGGCGGCGGGCTTGGGACCCTTGCCCCACAGCCAGTAGCGGAAGAAAGGCGCCTCGATCTGGTCGGTGTAGGCGGCGGCGGTGTCCTGGCCCAGTGAAACCATTGCGAGGCTGGACCAGCTGTTCGCGCGCCACTGGCCGTGGGCCCAGGGGCCGGCGACCATCAGGGCGGTGTTGTTCGGGTCGTGCTGCTTCTCGCCGCGGAATATGCGCCAGGGGCCGAAGGGATCCTCCTGATCCCAGAAACCGGCGACGTTCAGGTTGGGCACAGTGGAGGCGTGGACGGCCGCCACCCAGTCCAAGGACTTCCAGAAGGCGTCGTGGTCGGGGTGCTCGATGGCCTCGCGGAAGTAGGGGATCTGGCCGTGCACGTACTTGTCGTCGATGGCCTGGGCGGAGCCGGCGCCCAGATACCAGGAATAGGTGTCATACTGGTCGAAAGCGAAATGAGTATTCGCGCTCTTCGCCTGCTCTTCCATCACCGCGTATTCGAAATCGTAGCTGAGGCGGAAGGCGCCGTAGCGATGGTCGTCGTCGTTCATCCACTGGTCGCCAGGCGAGGCCTGCTCGCTGATCGCCTTGAGCGCCGGGTGAGGGTTCAGCAGCATGGCCGCGGTGGTGTAGCCGTCGTAGGAGACGCCCAGCGCACCGACCCGGCCGTTGTTGTTCGGCACGTGCTTGACCAGCCAGTCGATGGTGTCCCACGCGTCGCGGGTCTCGATCGTGCCCTCGCCAGGGATGAGCCTGGCGTCGTCGGAGATCGTGAAGGTCCCCTCCGACTTGAACCGCCCGCGGATGTTCTGGATCACGATGATGTAGCCGTCCTTCTCCAGCGCCTGGAGCGAGCGCGGCAGGGCCGGCGGCAGCTTGTCCGGCACGCCATAGGGGGTGCGGCGCAGGAGGATGGGCAGGGGCTCGGGGTGGCCTGCGGGGCGCATGATCACCGTCTGCAGGCGCACCCCGTCGCGCATGGGGATCATCACCTCCTCGAACGTCCCCAACGGCGTCCGCGCGGCCTGGGCGGCAGGCGTGGGCGGCAAGGTGGAGGCCGACGCCGCAGTGGCGAGGAGAGCGAGGGCGGCGAAGACGGCTCCGGATCTCATCGTTCCCCCCTTTGGCGCGTTGGTGGTGAGAAAACCTCGCCGTTCTAAGATCGGTAGTCGCCGTTGATGGCGACGTACTGCTTGGTGAGGTCACAGGTCCATACGGTGGCTTCGGCCCGGCCGACGCCGACGCTGACGGTGACCTCAAGCTCGCGATTCTTCATGTACGCGCTCATCACCGCTTCCGAGTAGTCATGCGCCACCGCGCCTTTGCGGGCGGCGATGTGCGGGCCAAAGGCGACAGCCATGTTCTCGCGGCGCACCGGCTCGTCCGCCTTGCCCGCGGCCATGACGATGCGGCCCCAGTTGGCGTCCTCTCCGGCGAAGGCGGTCTTCACCAGCGGACTTTCAGCGATGGTGCGGGCGATCTTGCGCGCCGAGGCGGGCGTCTTGGCGCCCTCGACATTGATCTTCACGAACTTGCTGGCGCCCTCGCCGTCGCGCACGAGCTGCAGCGCCAGGTCTAGGAGCACGCCCTCCAGCTTCTGCGAGAAGTCGGCCAGGCGCGGATCGCCGGCGCGCGAAATGATCGGGCCGGTCTTTTGAGTGGCGAACACCAGCAGGGTGTCGTTGGTGGAGCGGTCGCCGTCCACTGTGACGCTGTTGAAGGTGCGCACGGTCATCGCATCGACCAGGGTCTGCAGGGCGTCAGGGGCGATGCGCGCGTCGGTGACCACGAAGGCGAGCATGGTGGCCATGTCCGGGGCGATCATGCCCGAGCCCTTGGCGATGCCGGCTATGGTGACGGTCGCGCCGTCGACCACCGCCTGGGCGACGGCGCCTTTTGGGAAGGTGTCGGTGGTGGAGATCGCGCGGGCGGCTTGCTCCCAGCTCGCCTCACTGTGCGCCATGGCGGGGATGCGCGGGGTGATCTTCTTGTCGTCGAGGATCTGGCCGATCACGCCGGTAGACGCGAGCATCACCTCGGTGCGCGCGCAGCCGACCGCCCGGGCGGCGGCGGCGGCGACGTGGGCGGCCGCCTTGGCGCCCGCCTTGCCGGTGAAGGAGTTGGCGCACCCGGCGTTCACCACCAGGGCGCAGGCGGCCGGTCCCTTCTTCAGCTTGGCCTTGCACCAGTCCACCGGCGCCGAGCTGACGCCGTGACGGGTGAAGACGCCGGCGACCACGGTCCCCGGATCGAAGCGCATCAGCAGGACATCGTCCCGCTCGCGCGGATAGAGGCCTGCGCGGCCGACGCCCATGGCCATGCCCGCAACGTCGGGCATCGCCGGGAAGGGGACGGCAAGGGGCGAGACGGGCAGGGCCGCGGAACTCACCGCAGCGCTCCCCAAACCGACGCCGGCCCGCACCTTGCCATCATACGTAACCCCGTCCAAAGCTCGCCCCGATCGCGCCATGGTGCGGTTTTGGCTTTCTCGTCAAGCGAGGAGAGACAGGAAAAATGAAGCTCTACGAATCGATCGGGCCAAATCCGCGGGTGGTGAAGATGTTCATCGCCGAAAAGGGCTTGAACATCCCGCGCCACCAGGTCGACCTGATGGCCGGCGAGAACCGTAAGGACGCCTTCAAGGCGCTGAACCCAAGCGGCCAGACGCCCGCGCTGCAGACGGACGAGGGACTGATCCTCGCCGAGATCACCGCCATCTGCGAGTATCTCGAGGAGCTGCACCCCAATCCCCCGCTGATCGGGACGACGCCCATGCAGCGCGCAGAGACGCGCATGTGGGTCCGGCGCATCGACCTCAACATTCTGGAGCCATTGGCCAACGGCTTCCGCTATGCCGAGGGCCTGCAGATGTTCAAGGACCGTATGCGCTGCATTCCGCACGCGGCCGAGGACCTCAAGGCCTGCGCGCGAGAGAAGCTCGAGTGGCTGGACGACAAGATCGCCGGCCGCCAATGGATTGTCGGCGACCGGTTCACCCTGGCCGACATCATGCTCTACGCCTTCCTCGAGTTCGGCGCCGGCGTGGGCCAGCCGCTGGACGCGAGCAACAAGAACCTCGCCGCCTGGTACGACCGGGTCAAGGCGCGGGCTAGCGTGAAGGAGGCCGCGTAAACCCGCTCCGCGCTCTCCTCCCCCTTCATGGGGGAGGTGGACGGCCGAAGGCCGGACGGAGGGGGGAGGCCGCCCCGACCAAGTGTGGAACGGGATCACCCGGCCAATGCCCCGGGCGTGGCTTTCCCCCTCCGTCTGCGAGCGCCAGCGCGCTCGCAGCCACCTCCCCCGCTTCGCGCTTCGCGCTCGGGGGGAGGAGAGCGGGAAAGCCAGGCGGCGCTCGTTCGACGGGCCATTTGACACCTCGTCGGCGGCCCCCCATCTGCCCAAGATCGGCCGGCTGCGTCTGCGCGCGCCTCGTCAGGGCCGAAAAGACCCGTTAGACGTCAGCTTTTCCTGATTTTCGGACGCCGCCGCCCAAAGATGCTCGACCTGAAGAAACTGTTCGGCTCCTCCAATGACCGCAAGGTCAAGGTGATGATGGGCAAGGTCGCCCAGATCAACGCGCTGGAGTCCCAGATCTCGGCCCTCTCGGACGACGCCCTGCGCGCCAAGACCGATGAATTCAAGCAACGTCTCGCCAACGGGGAGACGCTTGAGAACCTGCTCAACGAGGCCTTCGCCGTGGTGCGCGAGGCGGCCAAGCGGACGCTGGGTCAGAGGCACTACGACGTGCAGATGGTCGGCGGCATGGTGCTGCACAGAGGCGGCATCGCCGAGATGCGCACCGGCGAGGGCAAGACCCTTGTCGGCACCCTGCCGGTCTATCTGAACGCGCTCGCCGGCAAGGGCGTGCACGTCATCACGGTCAACGACTACCTCGCCACGCGCGACTCCGAGTGGATGGGCCGGGTCTACAAGTTCCTGGGCCTGTCGGTGGGCGTGATCGTCAACGGCCTCTCGCAGAGCGAGCGCCAGCGCGCCTATCGCAGCGACATCACCTACGGCACCAACAACGAATTCGGCTTCGATTACCTGCGCGACAACCTGGCCTACGACGTGAACGAGATGGTCCAGCGGGGCCACCACTTCGTGATCGTCGACGAGGTGGACTCGATCCTGATCGACGAGGCCCGCACGCCGCTGATCATCAGTGGGCCGACCGAAGACCGCTCCGAATTCTACCGGACCATCGATGGCCTGGTGAAAGAACTGGTGAAGGATCCGCAGACCTTCGAGCACGACGAGAAGCAACGCCAGGTTCTGCTGACGGAGCACGGCTCGGAGACGGTCGAGCGGGTGCTGGAGGACGCCGGCCACCTCGTCGACGGTTCGGCGGGCCTCTACGACCCGGCCAACGTCAGCGTCGTCCACCATGTGAACCAGGCGCTGCGGGCCAATGTGCTCTACCAGCGCGACCGCGACTACATCATCCGCGAGGGCGAGGTGATGCTGATCGACGAGTTCACCGGCCGCATGATGCACGGACGGCGCCTGTCCGAAGGCCTGCACCAGGCGATCGAGGCCAAGGAAGGGGTGGAGGTCCAACCCGAGAACCAGACCCTCGCCTCGGTGACGATCCAGAACTACTTCCGCCTGTACGAGAAGCTCTCGGGGATGACCGGCACGGCGGCGACCGAGGCCCAGGAATTCTTCGACATCTACAAGATGGACGTGGCCGAAATCCCTACCAACCGGCCGATCGCGCGCAAGGACGCCGACGACGAGGTCTATCGGACCACCGCAGAGAAGAACAACGCGATCATTTCCCAGATCGAGGACTGCCACAAGCGCGGCCAGCCGGTGCTGGTAGGCACGGTCTCGATCGAGAAGTCCGAACAACTCTCGGAGCTGCTCAAGAAGCACAAGTGGACCGACGAGGCGGGCAAGACTCGCACCGGCCTGCCACACAGCGTGCTCAACGCGCGCTACCACGAGCAGGAGGCGATCATCGTCGCCGACGCCGGCGTGCCCGGCACGGTGACCATCGCCACCAACATGGCCGGCCGTGGCACGGACATACAGCTCGGCGGCAACGTCGACATGCGCCTGGCCAAGTGGCGCACCGAGCAGACTGGGCTGGGGATCGAGCCCTCCTATGACGACGAGAAGGAGGAGCGCGCCCGCATCGAATCTGAGATCGCCGACCGCAAGGCCCAGGCGCTGGCGGCCGGCGGCCTCTTCGTGCTGGGCACCGAGCGCCACGAGAGCCGCCGCATCGACAACCAGCTGCGTGGCCGCACCGGCCGCCAGGGAGACCCGGGTCAGTCGAAGTTCTTCCTCTCCTGCGAGGACGACCTGCTGCGCATCTTCGCCGGCGAGCGCCTGGACTCGATCATGCGCACCTTCGGCGTGGAGGAAGGTGAGGCGATCACACACCGCTGGCTCAACAGCGCGATCGCCACCGCCCAGAAGCGCGTGGAGCAGCGCAACTACGAAATCCGCAAGAACCTGCTCAAGTACGACGACGTCGTGAATGATCAGCGCAAGGCGGTGTTCGAGCAGCGCCGCGAGTTCATGGACGCCAGCGACGTGTCCGCGATCGTCGCGGAAATGCGCCACGACACCATAGCCGACCTGGTGGGTCGCCACCTGCCGCCGAAGGCCTATGCTGACCAGTGGGACGTCGAGGGCCTGACCGAGCGGGTGCAGGCGATCCTCGGGATGGACCTTCCGCTCGCCGAATGGGCCGCGGAGGAGGGCATCGCCGACGAGGAGATGCAGGAGCGCCTCACCACCGCCGCCGACGCCCGCGCGGCGGAACGCGAGACGGCGATCAGCTCTGAACAGATGCGCGCCCTGGAGAAGAACTTCCTGCTCCAGATGGTGGACATGCAGTGGCGCGAACACCTCACGCACCTGGACCATCTGCGCAATGTCATCGGCCTGCGCGGCTACGGCCAGCGTGACCCGCTCAACGAGTACAAGACCGAGGCCTTCGCCCTCTTCCAGGGACTGATGGGGAACCTTCGCGAGGAGGTGACGCGCTGGCTGATGACAGTGGAGTTCCGCTTCGCCGAGCCCCCGCCGATGCCTGTCGCGCCGGCGACCTGGGAGGTCCACCTCGATCCCACCACCGGCGAGAACGAGCGCGCCCTCGAATTGGCCGGCGCGGCCCTGGCCGGCGGCTCGCCCGACCAGCGTTCGGCCGTTCCCCTGGCCGCCCTGCCCGCAGGCTTCGAGCGCACCGGCCGCAACGCCCCTTGTCCCTGCGGCTCAGGCAAGAAGTTCAAGCACTGCCACGGCGCGCTGGTGTAGGAGATCTGCCACGGGGGCTGAAATGCTGATCGGTTTGGCCTTTTGCGTCAATGATGAGGACGGCTGGGCGGCCTTAGCGTTCGCTTGAATGCGTGCGTCTTCGGATGAAGCTGACGTCGTCAGACATGGCAGGCGCTCACCCTTCCCAGATCCTGACGATCCCAGATTGCTCGAATAACCGCTCATTGGAGACGAGCGGAATCGCTTCAAGCGGCGATTGGGCGATGAGGAGACGATCGAACGGGTCGCGATGGGCGATCGAGAGCCGGCCGGCAAGTTCGGCATGGCCGAGCGTGATCGGGAGAGCCCCGAAACCCTGTTCAGATACTGTGGCCTCGAACCGGCTCGCGAGCGGGCCTGCGCCTGGAAGCTTGCCGATCCGATACTTGGTCGTGACCTCCAAGGCGGAGACTGCGCTGACGAGGGCGTTCACGCCCGCGGCTTCTATCTGACGGCGCGCGCTCGCGGGGAGGCGGTCGTCTCTCCTGCGAGGAGCCAGATCAGGGCGTGGGTATCGAGCAGGAGCCTCAATCGGACTCGGCAGCCCAGAGCGCCAACTCTGCCTCGGTCAGCGGCTCGAAGAAGCGATCGTCGAGACTTAGCTGACCTTTGAGCGCCCCAAAGCGCGGCGTCCCGCGCACTTCCTCGACCGGGACCAGCCGCACCGCTGGCTTGTCTCCTCGCGCGATAATTATCTCCTCGCCCTCGATCGCCGAGGCGATGAGCCGGGAGAGTTGGGTTTTCGCCTGATGAACAGTGACGATCATGGGTATTAGCTAATCACTTAGCCAATACCGTTCCAAGCTATCGCCAGGCCCCCCTAAAGCGCCGTTCGCACGCTGAACAGTTCGGGGAAGAATGAGTGGGAGAGGGCGCGGCTGAGGTAGGTCGCGCCGGACGAGCCGCCTGTGCCGGACTTGAAGCCGATGATCCGCTCCACTGTCTTGAGGTGGGCGAAGCGCCATTGCTGAAAACGAAACTCCAGGTCGACGAGCTTCTCGGCCAGTTCGTAGAGATCCCAGTGACGTTCAGGGTCCAGGTAGACTTCGCGCCAGGCTGCCTCCACCGAGGGGTGGGGTTCGTGCGGGACGCGCCAATCGCGGTCGATCACTTCCGGCGCGATGGCGAAGCCGCGCTTCACCAAAAGGCGCAGGCATTCGTCGTACAGGCTGGGTTCGGCCAGGGCCTGGGCCAAGGCCGCATGACTCGTCTCGCCCTCGTGAATTCGCACGTGCGCGGCGTCCTTGGCGCCCATCAGGAACTCCAGCATCCGGTACTGGTGCGACTGGAAGCCGGAGCTTTGTCCCAGGTGAGGACGGATCGCTGCGTATTCCGTCGGCGTCATTGTCGCCAGGACATCCCACGACTGGATCAGCTGTCCCTGGATGCGGGACACACGGGCGATCATCTTGAAAGCCGGGCCGAGGTCGTCGCGGATAATGTGGGCGCGCGCGCCCTGAAGCTCATGGATCGAGAGCTTCAGCCAAAGCTCGGAAGCCTGGTGGATAATGATGAACAGCAACTCGTCGTGCTCGCCCGATAGCGGGTGCTGGGCGCCGAGCAACTCGTCCAAGGCAAGATAATCGCCGTAGCTCAGGCCCCGCCGCGTCGCTTCACTCACCTTGCCACCTCCTCTGTTTGCGGCGCAGCTCGCGACGCGCCGGCAGGAATCGACGCCTCGGATTCGTGCCTGACAAGTAGGCGCTATCGTCGCTCGGAGACCAGATCATGTTGGAATTATAAATAATTGTAACGCGGGCTTTTTCCATGATTATCGTCAACTGGTAATCGATAATCGTCCGCCGTCGGTTGACTTCGACTGGCGCCGCTGCACTCATTACCTGAACAGGTCGAACGCTTCCGTAATCCGGAGTCGTGCATTTGCTTAGGAAGGCGCAACTCGCAAGCCCGTTCGAACGTGCGGCTCTCAATCCGCCGTTACAGGCTGCGCTCCACCAATCGTCATTGGCCGCCCCTCCGGTGTTCGATCGACGCGGCGGCAGGTCCGCGCGAATGAATGCGATGAGGCGCCTGGAGAGGCGAGCGATCTGGATTTCCGCTGTAGGCCTCTCCCTGTGGCTCGCTTGGGGCGTCATCGTCGAGCTCGCCGCCCCGCTCCATGGACTGGGCGCCTGAGCCAGTCGGTTCCTACGCGCCCAGTCTGAACCGCCGAATCGACTGCGTAGTCGATCGGCGGCGGCGCTGCGCGTCGTGACGTGGCTTGCGTCGTCCTTCGCACGCTGCTGGTCCTCGCCGGGGGTTCCGGCGAGCGGACTACGGCGCTAGAAGGCGCCTCAAACGAAGGCGCAGTATGCCAGACGATCAGTCAAACTCGCCCCTGAGCGAGGTCTCCCTCACCGGACTGCTTGACATCTTCGGGGCGGCGCTGGCGCGGGCTGCGCCAGACAGGTCCCCTCCAGGGGCGGCGGAGCGCGAGTTCGTCGCTCACGTGCTCGAGGATTACCGCCCCTCGGAGCTGCCGGATCTCACCGCCGAGGACATGGCGGCGGCCCTGGCGGACTTCTGGCGGCTGGGCGAGCAGACGGGCACAGAGGAAACGGCGATCCGCCTCACCCGCGCCCGCGGCGCTGATGGGCGAGACCTGAACAGCGACCTGCTGGAGATCGTCCAGCCCGACGCGCCCTTCCTGGTCGACAGCGTGATGGGCGAGCTGGGCGAGCGGGGTGCGGAGATCCGCGCCATGTTCCATCCCCTGGCCGGCCAGGGCGAGGCGCGTCGCTCGATGATCCAGGTCTGGCTGGCCCCGGTGGGCGAGGAGCGTCGCGAGGCCCTGCTGGAGGGGGTGCGCGAGACGCTCTCCGACGTCCACACCGCCGTGGCCGACTTTCCGGCCATACTGGCCCTTCTGGCCAGGTGCATCGGCGAGCTGATTCGCGCCGCGCCGGGCGATCCGGCAGAGCTGGCCGAGGACATTGCTTTTCTGCGCTGGCTGGACGATGGCCAATTCGTCTTCCTGGGCGCTCGCGCCTACCAATATCCGCGCATGGCCGATGGCGGCTACGCCGCGGAAGAGCCCACCTATGACCCGGCTTCCGGCCTGGGCGTGCTGCGCGATCCCACGCGCGTGGTGCTTCGGCGAGATGCGGAGCCGGCGGTGTTGTCGCCCGCCCTGCGCGAGGGTCTCGCCCACGCCAACCCCCTTGTGGTGGCCAAGTCCAACATGCGCTCGCGCGTCCACCGGCGCTCGCAGCTCGACTATATCGGCGTGCGCCACTACGGCCCGGACGGGCGGCCTTCCGGGGAGGTCCGGTTCGTGGGCCTGTTCACCGCCGAAGCCTACGACCGCGCGGCGCGCGACACGCCGATCCTGCGCGCCAAGGTGAACGACGTGGTCGAGGCGGCCGGGTTCCTGCCGGCCAGCCACAACGCCATGCGCCTCGCGCACCTCCTGGAGAGCTTCCCGCGCGACGAGCTGTTCCAGGTCAGCGCCGAAGAGCTCCTGCCGATCGCCAGGGACATCCTGCACCTGTCGGACCGGCCGAGGGTGAAGCTGTTCGCCCGGCGCGATCCGTTCGACAGGTTCGTCTCGATCCTGCTGTACGCCCCCCGCGAACGCTATGACGAGCGCCTGCGCCGACGTGCGGAGGACATCCTGCAGCAGGCCTATGAGGGCGAGGTCGTCTCGTCCTTCCCGAGCTATGGCGACTCGCCGCTGGCGCGCGTGCACTACGTGCTGCGCGTCACACCCGGCGGTCATCCGGAGCCCGAACTGGACGCCCTCGAGGCGGAGATTGCGCGGGCAGCGCGCACCTGGGAGGACGAGTTCGAGGCCGCCGTACGCGCCGATCCCGCCGTCGATCGCGAAGAGACCGCGCACATTCTGCGCGCCTGGACCCACGCCTTCCCGATCGGCTACCGCGACCGTTACCCCGGCGCCGAGGGCCTGGCTGATCTCAAGATCGCGCAGGGCCTGACGGGCGAAGGCGCCGTGGCGGTGCGGGCGTTTCGCAACACCAACGATTCGCCCTTGCGATTCCGCTTCAAGCTCTACCGCCGCGGCGAGGAAGCCGCCTACCTGGCGGCCGTCCTGCCGATCTTGGCGAACATGGGTCTTTCGGCCCTCTCCGAAGAGGGATTCGCCGCAACGCCGGCCACCGGCCAGCGGGTGTGGATCCATGAGTTCGTAGTGGAGGACGAGAATGGCGATCGCCTGACCTTCGCCGACGTCAGGACCGCCTTCGAGTCCGCCTTCCAGGCGGTGTGGGACGGACGCGCCGAGAACGACGGCTTCAATCGTCTGGTGTTGGAACTCGGCGCGCCCTGGCGGGACGCGGCCCTGATCCGTGCTCTGGCCCGCTATCGCCAGCAGTCGGGACTAGACCCGACGCAGGCGGTGCAGGAGCGCGCCCTCGCCCTGCATCCAGAGGTCGCGCGTCTGATCCTGCGCCTCTTCGCCGTACGGTTCGACCCGGCGTCCAAAGCCGGCCGCGGCGAGCGCACGCGCGAAGCCGCGACGGTTGGCGACCTCATCGAAGACGCCTTGCAGGCGGTCGAGAGCCTCGATCACGACCGTGCCCTCCGCCGGCTGGCGGCCCTCGTGCAGGCGATTACCCGGACTGACTTCTATCAGCCCGGTCCCGATGGGGCGCCGAAGCCCTTCATCTCCTTCAAGATCGCCAGCCGCGAGCTTGCGGATCTTCCGGCGCCCAAGCCGTTTCGTGAGATCTTCGTTGGCTCGCCAGTGGTCGAGGGCGTGCACCTGCGTTTCGGGCCGGTGGCGCGTGGCGGCCTTCGATGGTCCGACCGGCGCGACGACTTCCGGACAGAGGTGCTGGGACTGGTAAAGGCCCAGCAGGTGAAGAATGCCGTTATCGTCCCGGTGGGCTCCAAGGGCGGCTTCTTCCCCAAGCGCCTCCCGCGCGGGGGGTCGCCCGAGGCCGTCCGCGAGGAGGCGATACGTGCTTACAAGACCTTCCTCTGCGGCCTGCTCGATCTGACCGATAACATCGACTCGGCCGGCAAGGTGGTTCATCCGCCGAACGTGGTGATCTACGACGCCGACGATCCCTATCTGGTCGTGGCGGCGGACAAGGGGACAGCGACGTTCTCCGATATCGCCAACGGCGTGGCGCACGACTACGGCTTCTGGCTGGACGACGCCTTCGCCTCGGGCGGCTCGCACGGTTACGACCATAAGGCGATGGGCATCACCGCCCGCGGCGCCTGGGAATCGGTCAAGCGCCACTTCCGGGAGATGGGAAAGGACATCCAGACCCAGCCCACCACGGTGATCGGCGTGGGCGACATGTCGGGTGACGTGTTCGGCAACGCGATGCTGCTCTCGCCGTGCCTTCGTCTCGTAGCCGCCTTCGATCACCGGCACATCTTCATCGATCCCGACCCCGACCCTGTGACGAGCTTCGCCGAGCGCAAACGCCTGTTCGACCTGCCGGGCTCGACCTGGGACAGCTACGACCGCGAGGCGATCTCGCCTGGCGGCGGTGTGTGGCCACGTACGATCAAGTCCGTCCCGCTCAGCCCTCAGGCCAAGGCGGCGCTCGACATCAGGGCCGACGCGATTTCCCCCGCCGAACTGATGACCGCCATCCTCAAGGCCCGGGCCGAACTGCTCTACCTGGGCGGCATCGGCACCTATGTGAAGGCGAGCTCGCAGTCGAACCTCGATGTCGGCGACAAGGCCAACGACGCGATCCGCATCAACGGCGCGGACCTCCGCTGCAAGGTCGTGGGCGAGGGGGCCAATCTCGGCCTCACCCAGGCCGGACGCGTCGAGTACGCCCTGGCTGGCGGACGCATCGACACAGACGCGATCGACAATTCGGCGGGCGTCGACACCTCCGACCATGAGGTGAACATCAAGATCCTGCTCACCAACGCTGAGCGTGCCGGCCGCCTCGCGCCGGAGGAGCGCGATCCGTTGCTCGCCTCCATGACCGATGACGTGGCCGAGCACGTGCTGGCCCACAACTACGATCAGACGCTCGCCCTCAGCCTTCTCCAGGCGGAAGGCACTGGCGAGATGGCGGCGGCCGAACAGTTCATGGCTGACCTGGAGGCGCGCGGGCGGCTGGATCGGGCTTTGGAAGGACTGCCGACCGGACATGCCCTGGCCGAACGGGCCAAGATCGGACGCGGCCTCACCCGGCCGGAGCTGTCGGTCCTGCTCGCCTACGGCAAGCTGGAGCTTTCCGACGAGATCGTCGCCTCTGAGGCGCCTGACGATCCGTGGTTCCTGTCCACTCTCGAAGGCTACTTCCCCGCCGCCCTGCATCGGTTCGCGCCGGAGATGCGCGCCCACCGGCTGCGGCGCGAGATCATCGCCACGGTGCTGGACAACGACATCGTCAACCTGTGCGGTTTCACTTTTGCCGACCGGCTGCGGACGGCGACGGGTTGCGACACCACCGCCCTGGTCGCGGCGTTCGCCGCGGCGCGGGAGACTCTGGGGTTCGCCGGACCGTGGGGAGAGGTGGCGGCTCTCGACGGCCAGACTCCCGCCGCCGCCCAGACTGCCCTGTTCCAGGAGCTGGTCTATGTCCTGCGCGGCCAGACTTACTGGCTCGCCCGCCGCGCCGCCCGCGAGGGCGCCCAGGTCCAGGGGCTGATCGAGACCTATCGCCCCGCGGTGGACGTGCTCAAGACACTGGTGCCTGCGTGCCTGTCGAGCTTCGAGGCCAAGGCCGCGGTCCGGCGCGCTTCGGCCTGGATCAAGATGGGGGCGCCCCGCAGCCTGGCGCACTCGATCGCCCTCATGCGCACCCTGATCCCCTCGACCACCGTCACCGACCTGGCGGCGGCCCAGGACTGGCCGGTGGCCAACGCGGCCTTCGTCTACCACCGCATTGGCGGGCTGTTCGGCTTCGACAAGCTGCGCGCCGCGGCGGCCACGCGCGGCGCAGGCGATGGCTACGAGCGCCTGGCGGTGCGCCGGCTGGTGGAGGACATGCACGCTGAACAGGCGGACCTCGCCCGCTCAATCATGCGCTTCGCCGGCCATCCGTCGGAGGATCCGCAGAAGGACCTTGTGGCGGTCGCCGCCTGGGCCGGCGACCACGGCGCCCAGGTCAAGAAGGCGCGCCGAACGCTCGAGGAAATCGAGCGCTCCGGCGGCCCCTGGAGCTTCGCCAAACTCACCATCGCCAACGCCGCCCTGCGGGATCTGGCGGAGGCTTAGGCCAAACTACCCCCCAGCGGGCGGGTCCCTCCCCAGACGGGGAGGGATGATCACCTACTGCGTCTCGACGTGAAGGGTCTTGCCGGCGCCGGGGCCGGCGCCAAGGTCCGCACCCGTGACGGGATTGACGCTGGTCTCCGACTTCAGTCGCTTCGCGAGCGCCTGGGTCGCCTGCTCTTCATCGCCGTTGAGTTTCACGCTCGCCGAGCCGTCGCCGCCGCCCAGCGGCAGCTTCCCTTCCACGTCGTCGATCCGGGTCCACTGCTCGCCCGAGTTCCAAGGCCCGTCGGCGTCGCCGGGGCCCTGCGACGTGTTGACGTAGACGTCGGCATAGCCGTCCATTCCCGGCAGCTTGCCCGGTGGGAAGTTGTCCTTGATCGAATAGAGAGCCTTCTCGAAGCTTTTCTGGTGGGCGATCTCCCGCGTCATCAGGAAGCCCAGCGCCTGCTTCACGTCCGGATCGTCGGTGACGTTGATCAGCCGCTCATAGAGGATCTTGGCGCGGCTCTCGGCGGCAATGTTCGACCGCAGGTCCGCGGCGGGATCTCCGATGGTGTCGACGTAAGCCGCCGTCCACGGCACGCCTGAGGAATTGGTGAGCGCAGGGCCGCCGCCGTAGAGGATCGACTGGGTGTGGCTGTCGCCGCCGGCGGTGAGCGAGCGGTAGAGCTCGGCCTCTCCCATCGACGCCTCTGCGAGGTTGGCCTTCACGCCCTTGTTCAGCATTGCGACGATGGAGCCGATCACTTCGAGGTGGCTTAGCTCTTCCGTAGCGATATCGTGCAGCATGTCCTTGCGGCCGGGGTCGTCCTCGGACAGGGCCTGGGTGAAGTAGCGCATGGCCGCCGCCAGCTCGCCCTGCGGGCCGCCGAACTGCTCGAGCATGAGACTGGCCAAAACGGGGTTCGGCTGCGAAACCCTGACAGTAAATTGCAGCATCTTGTTGTGGATGAACATGAAGTCTTCCTTTTCCACCCTGTAAAGGTAAATCTAGAGGGGCGCGTGGATTCGCAAACGAACCAACGTGACCCTGTAGAGCCCGTTCCGAGCGTGGCCGAAGACTATATTGGTGATGTCCGCGGCCGCACGGGCGGCCGCGGAGCGCCGGTCTCAGTGCCTGAAGACCCGAATCCCCGTGAAGGCCATGGCGATCCCGGCCTCGTCGGCGGCGGCGATCACTTCGTCGTCGCGGATCGAGCCGCCGGGCTGGATCACGCAGGTCGCGCCCGCCTCGACGGCCTGCAACAGGCCGTCGGCGAAGGGGAAGAAGGCGTCGGAGGCGCAGGCCGAGCCCTTGGCCAGAGACTGGGGCAGGCCCGCAGCTTCCGCCGCCTCGCCGGCGCGCAGGGCGGCGATACGGGCCGAATCGCGCCGGTTCATCTGGCCTGCTCCGACGCCCGCGGTCTGGCCATCCTTGGCGAAGACGATGGCGTTGGACTTCACATGCTTGGCGATGGTGAAGGCGAACAGCATGTCGGCCACCTCAGTCGGCGTAGGCGCGCGCTTGGTGACGATCTTGAGGTCCTTTTCCGTGATGCGCGCAGCGTCGCGCGACTGGACGAGGAAACCCCCGGCCACCGAGCGGAAGGTCTCTCCCGGCGCGTGCGGATCGGGGAGGGCGCCGGTGAGCAGCAGGCGCAGGTTCCTGCGCGAGGCGAAGACCTTGAGCGCCGCCGCGTCCGCGTCCGGCGCGATGACAACCTCGGTGAAGACCTTCACGATCTCCTCGGCCGCCGCGGCGTCTAGCGGGCGGTTGACCGCGACGATCCCGCCGAACGCGGAAACGGGGTCGGTCTGCAGGGCGCGCCGGTACGCTTCGGTGAGGTTGGCGCCCAGGGCCACGCCGGAGGGATTGGCGTGCTTGATGATCGCCACCGCCGCGCGGTCGGCCGGATCGAACTCCGCCACCAGCTCGATCGCCGCGTCGGTGTCGGCGATATTGTTGTAGCTCAGCTCCCGGCCCTGGACCTGACGCGCCGTGGCGACGCCCGCGCGAGGATTGGGGAAGACGTAGAGCGCTGCGGCCTGGTGCGGGTTCTCCCCATAGCGCATGGCCTGCTTCAACTCGCCGGCGATCGCCTTGCGCGCCGGCCATTCGCCAGGCGCCGTCTCGGCCGCGAACCAGGCCGAGATCGCCGAGTCATAGGCCGCCGTGCGTGCGTAGGCCCGCGCCGCCAGCTTACGTCGTAGGGCAAGGCTCGTGCCGTCGTCCGCCTCGAGGGCCGCGAGCACCTCTGCGAGGTCCTCCGGAGCGGTGCAGACCGCGACGTGGGCGTGGTTCTTGGCCGCCGAACGGATCATCGCCGGCCCGCCAATGTCGATGTTCTCCACGCAGGTGTCGAAGGGCGCGCCCGAGGCCACCGTCGCTTCGAACGGGTAGAGATTGACGTAGAGCAGGTCGATCGGAGCGATGTCGTGCTCGGCCATGGCCGCGGCGTGGGCCGGGGCGTTGCGTACGCCCAGCAGGCCGCCATGCACCTTCGGATGCAGCGTCTTGACCCGACCGTCCATCATCTCGGGAAACCCGGTGAGGTCGGAGATGTCAGCGGCTTTCAGGCCCGCGCCGATCAGAGCTGAACGTGTGCCGCCAGTGGAGACGATCTCCACGCCCAGGCTGGCGAGCTTCTGGCCGGCCTCCACGAGACCGGTCTTGTCGGAGACTGAAACGAGGGCGCGGCGGATAGGAACATGGTCGGGGGCGGGCGGAAAGGCGGGCGCGTCCATGGCGGACTCCTTGTCTGGAGGCTTTGAGGAAGGCCCAGGCGCGCGGCGCATCGGGCGTCAAGCGCCCCGCTACGCTCCCCGGTGGTGACCCACCTCGCATCGCCAGTCACGCAGCGCCGCCAGGATAGGGGCGCAGGAGCCCGCGATCAACGCGGCAAGGACGCCTTCCAGAGCCGCGGATCGGCTCCGGAAGGCGCGAGACTCAATTAGTGTTTGGCCATGGCGTCGGAGGCCATGTGGTCGCTCTTCTTCTTCTTCGTGTGATGGCCCGCGGCCATGTGGTCGCCGGAGGCCATCATGTGGTCGCCCGAAGCCATGTGATTGCCCGCGGCCATGTGATCGCCGGAGGCCATGTGGTCTCCCGCGGCCATGTGGTCGCCGGAAGCCATGTGGTTGCCCGCCGCCATGTGGTCGGAGGAGGACATCTGGTCACCCGAGGCCATGGCGCCGGTCGAGCTCTGCTGAGCGAGGGCGTTGGCGCCGGTGAGGGCGACCGCGATGGCGGCGATCGTCAGAATCCTGGACGTATTGGTCATATGCAGGTCTCCGTTGAATAGGCGGCCTGTAGCGGCCGAAAGTCCCGCCCCGGGGCGGGATGGATGGACCGGCCGAGCGGGCCGGAAATTGGGTCAGATCCGCGCTGCGGCGATGATGGGGCCGCCTGGGCCGTTCTGGATCAGGAGCGCCGTTTTCAACCCGGGCGCGCTCGCCGGCAGGTGATAGACCTCCGCGGCGCCGGACCAGGATCCAAGCCGGACCAGCGACTTGACGATGTCCTTGTGCGGCAGGGTCTTGCCGGCGTTCTCGCCGCGGCTGATCGGCACCTGAACGATGTTGGGATCGTAGCGGACCAGGAGCACCTCGGCGGATCCCTTCGCGGGCGCCGCCCCGACCGCGACGCGGTCGCCCTGGACGGCGATGGTTGGGCCGCCCGAGCCGCGGTCTTCGCGGCGGATCAAGGCTTCGAGCTCTTCTCGTTGCACGCCGACGACGTCGGCGCGGCCGTTGACGACCACCTGCGGGGTCCAGACGTCGGTGTGGCGCAGAGCGTGCGCGTAGTCCCACTGTCGCCGGGTGTACTGCGGCGAGGCGAAGGTGTCCTTCCACCCGAGCTGATCCCAGTAGGTCACGCCGAAGCTCAGGACTAGAAGGTCCGGGCGATTGCTGAGCGCGATGGCGTTCGCATTCGCCGGCGGGCAGGACGAGCATCCCTGGCTCTGGAACAGCTCAACGACCGTCGGGTGTTGCGCGTCAGCGGCAAGCGCCGGCGTCCCCGCGGCGCTTGCCAGGGCCACGATGGCCGCTGCGCCGCGTCCCCAAAGCGATCGGATCGACATGTTCGTGCTCCTCGCGGCCCTCATCAGGCCGCGTTGAGCGCCATTTCGACCGTCAGCCCGCGAAGGTTACTCGGGCGCGAAATTTCGCAATCAACTGGAGCGCCGTAGCCGGGCGACGAAGAACCCGTCGATGCCGTCGTCGAGGTGGTGGGGCAGGATGCGCAGCCAACCCTCGGGAGCAAGGCTCGTCGGAGGCGCGCCGCCCTCGCCGGCCTGGGCAGGGTCGAGGGCGAAGTCGGGGTTCGCGGCGAGGAACGCGCGAATTTGGGCCTCGCCTTCCTCGGGCTCCAGCGAGCAGACGCTGTAGACGAGACGGCCGCCCGGCCGAACGCGACGCGCGGCAGAGGCGAGGAGGCGGGCCTGAAGAGCGGCGAGGGAGGAAATGTCGCCAGGGCGGGCGTTCCACAAGGCGTCGGGGTGGCGGCGGAACGTTCCGCTGGCCGAGCAAGGGGCGTCGAGCAGAACGGCGTCGAACTGGCGCGCGTCTTCCCAGTCGGCTGCGTCTGCGACCAGGGTCTCGGCCGCCAGGCCCGTCCGTTCCAGGCCCGTCTTCACGCGCCGCAGCCGGCCGGCGGATTTGTCGAGCGCGGTGACGCGCGCGCCGGCGGCGGCAAGCTGCAGCGTCTTTCCGCCCGGGGCGGCGCAGAGATCGACCGCCGTCTCGTCCGGCCGGATCGGAAAGAGGCGGGCGGGGATTGCGGCGGCCGCGTCCTGCACCCACCACCGTCCCTCTGAATAGCCCGGCCACTCGGCCACGTCGCCGCGCCGCCGCAGACGCACAGAGCCACCGGGAAGCGCCTGCGCCTCGAGCACGTCGGCCACGGTCTCGTCGGCCGGGTCGCGCAGGGTGAGATCGGTCGCTGGCTCCAGGGCGATCTGCCGGGCGATGGCGAAGGCGTCCTCTTCGCCGTAGGCTGCGGTCCACCGCGCCAGGAGCCAGGGTGGGGCAAGGTTGCGCGGGTCGTCGGGCGGGATCCCATCGCGCAAAGCGCCACGCATCACGGCGTTGACGAGGCCGCGCAGGGCCGCCGGCGCCAGGGCCACCGTCGTGTCCGCCGCCGCGAAGTCCGGAGTGTCCAGCCAGAAGGCCTGCGCCAGGCCGATCCGCAGCAGATCGCGCACGGGCTCGGGCGGTTCTTTGCGCAATCGCGCGTCGAGCACGCGGTCGATCTGCCCCAGGCGTCGCAGGGTGGTCATGGCCACCGCGCGGGCGAAGGCGCGATCCTGGGCGGACATGCCCAGCAGGCCCGGAGCGGCCAGAGCCTCGTCCAGCCCCCCGCGACGCGCCAGGGCGGCCTGGACAAGACGAAGCGCGGCGAGGCGGGGATTGGCGGAGGCGGTCTTGTCGATCACCGCGGCATCCCTGCGCCCGACCGCCGCCTTTTCGCAAGCTCGGCCCGTTTGCAGAGCCCGCGCGCGCGGGCCATACCGCCGGGCATGAGCCAGGATGTCACGCCCAACGCCGCGCCCGGCAAGGTCCTCACGCCTGCCGCGCGGAGGGCGCTCGAAGAGGCGGCCCAGAGGCGCGAGGCCGAGGCGCGGGCCAAGGCGCTGCCGCCTGAACGGGGCGGCCCTCCCGGACCCGAGCCCACGCGGTTCGGGGATTGGGAGCGCAAGGGCGTCGCCGTCGACTTCTAGCGCCGCCTCGGCTAGGCCTGTCGGGGGATGGGACCAGCCGACTTCGCCGTAAATTTTTTTGTCGCGCTGTTCGCGCTGATCGATCCGATCGGCAACGTCCCGCTGTTCGCCGCGGCGACAGCAGGAACTACCCGATCCGGCCGGCGGCTGACGGCGATCTACATTGCGATCTTCGCCTTCGCCTTCCTCACCTTCTTCTTCATCACCGGTCTCGCCCTGCTGCGATTCTTCGGCATCTCCATGCCCGCGTTCCGCATCGCCGGGGGCATACTCCTGCTGCTGCTGGGGCTGGACATGGCGCGCGGCGACCTTTTGCACACCGTCGCGGACTCCGAGCGCGAGGCGGCCGAGCTCTCGACCATGGCGCGGGCGCTCGCCCAGTTCGAGCGGCTCATCGTGCCCTTCGGCATGCCCCTGCTGATCGGACCGGGCGCCATCTCGTCGGTGGTGATCTATGCGGAGGAGGCGAGGGCGTTCGGCCCCACCGGATGGGCCCTCGGCATAGCGGTGATTGGCGCGATCTCATTCGTGATCGTCGCGGCCTTCTGGTTCACTGACGTGATCTCGCGGGCCCTCGGCCGGGTCGGTGCGGCGGTGGTGATCCGGGTCCTGGGCCTGATCCTTTGCGCCATGGCCGTGCAATTCATGCTCATCGGCCTGCGGGATTCCACGGTGAACCTGGTCCGGCGCGAGACCGCCGCGCCCTATCAGACAGACCGCCGGGGCGCGACGCCGGGACTGTTCCAGCCCGCGGCGCCCCGACGGATCGCGCCACATTGAATATTGTAAGGGAACCCGCCGGGGCGCCTCGCGCATTGCAGCAGTTCGGCTGCTGGCTCGGCGGCGAAACAATGGCGCATTGAATGACAGGGGGATCGGGTGTACGGCGCGCCCCCATCGCCGGGAGCGGAGCCGAAAGGCCCCCGGTCGGATCGGCCGGAGAAGCACATTTGGATGCGCCTTTAGCGGCTGCGCCACGCGAGGTCGCCAATTTGGCCCCCCAGGCTGGCCTCGAGCCCTGTCCAGACGAACTCCTTGTCGACAATCGGCGGGCGCCACTGCGCCGGCGCGGTTTCGCGGCCCTCTCCATCGGCGCCGTGGGTGTGGTGTTTGGCGACATCGGCACCAGTCCGCTCTACGCCCTTCGCGAGGCCCTCGCCCATTCGCGGCCGGTGGGTCCGCCGCATATGGCCGTGTTGGGCGTGGTGTCGTTGATCCTCTGGACCCTGACGCTGATCGTCACGGTCAAGTACGTCCTGGTGCTGATGCGCGCCGATAACAACGGCGAAGGCGGACCAGTCGCGCTGATGAATCTGGCCCAACGGGCGCTGGGCCGGCCGGCCCTCCCGGTCTTCCTGCTGGGCATCCTCGGTGTGTCGCTGTTTTACGCCGACGGCGTGATCACCCCCGCCTTCTCGGTGCTCTCGGCCGTCGAAGGCCTCAACGGGGCGCCGCATCTCGGACAAATACTGGGACCGCGGGTGGTGATGGTGGCCGGAGCGATCCTGCTGGCCCTTTTCCTTGCGCAGGGCCGCGGCGCCGGCCGCATGGGCGCCCTGTTTGGGCCGATCATGACCCTGTGGTTCCTCACCCTGGCGGCCCTGGGGATCTGGCACCTGAAGGACGACCTGTCGGTGCTGCGGGCGATCAACCCGTTCTGGGCGATCCGCTTCCTGATCCGCAATGGCTTCGTGGGCTTCATCATCCTGGGGGCCGTGTTCCTGGCGGTGTCGGGGGCCGAGGCGCTCTACGCCGACATGGGCCAGTTCGGCCGGCGGCCGATCCGCGCCGCCTGGGGCTGCCTGGTTTTCCCGTGCCTTGCCCTCAACTATCTGGGCCAGGGTGCGCTCGTGCTCGAACATCCCGGCGCGCGCTTCAGCCCGTTCTTCGACATGGCGCCGCATGCGCTGTACTGGCCCGTCCTGATCCTGGCCACCACAGCGGCGGTGATCGCCAGCCAGGCCGTGATCACCGGCGCCTTCTCGATGACGCGCCAGGCGGTGCAGCTGGGGTTGCTGCCGCGAATCGAGATCCGCCGGACCTCCGAGACTCAGTCGGGCCAGATCTTCGTGCCGGGGGTGAACGGCATGATGATCGCCGGCGTGCTGCTGCTGCTGGGGATCTTCCAGAACTCTCACCGCTTCGCCTCGGCCTACGGCGTGGCCGTCACCGGGACCATGTTCATCAGCACCCTGGTGACGGTGGTCGTGGCGCGCCGCCTGTGGCGCTGGAACTGGCTTCAGGTGGCGGCCCTGTTCGTGCCCATCGCCTTCATCGATGTGGTGTTCCTGGCGTCCAACCTGCTCAAGATCGCCGAGGGCGCGTGGCTGCCACTGATCTTTGGCGGCGGCCTGGTGGTGGTGATGTGGACCTGGTCGCGAGGCGTGCGCATCCTCACCGAGAAGACCCGGTCCGACAGTCCGCCGATCAGCGAGCTGATCGAGATGCTCCAGCGCCATCCGCCACATCGTGCGCCAGGGACTGCGATGTTCCTCACGGCCAATCCCGACCTGGCGCCGGTGGCCATGATGCACAACCTCAAGCACAACAAGGTCCTGCACGAGCGCAACGTCCTGCTGACGATCGAGACAGCCGAGACTCCACGGATTGCGGAGGACGCGCGGGTGGTCATCGAGACGATCGCGCCGGACTTCAAGCGGGTCACCCTGCGCTATGGCTTCATGGAAAGCCCCAACGTGCCCAAGACCCTGGCGCAATGCCGTCGGCTTGGGCTGAAGTTCGACATCATGTCCACCAGCTTCTTCCTGGGGCGACGCTCGCTGGTCCCTGACGAGCGGTCAGGAATGCCCCCCTGGCAGGACCATCTCTTCATCTTCCTGATGAGAAATGCGGCAAGCCCGGTCGACTTCTTCAAGATTCCCCCCGGCCGGGTGGTCGAACTCGGCGCCCAGGTGACCGTGTAAGCCAAGCCAGCCCTTGCGCCGGAGGCGACGCGCTCTTAAGGCGCGCCGGCCCGATGCGTACGCCTGTTCCAGGAGAGACCCCTTGCCCGACGCTGTGAAGAAGGTCGTCCTCGCCTATTCCGGAGGCCTCGACACCTCCATCATCCTGAAGTGGCTGCAGGAGACCTATCGCTGCGAGGTGGTCACCTTCACCGCCGACCTGGGGCAGGGCGAGGAGCTGGGTCCGGCGCGGGAAAAGGCGCTGCTGCTGGGCGTCAAGCCGGAGAACATCTTCATCGAAGACCTGCGCGAGACCTTCGTCCGCGACTACGTCTTCCCGATGTTCCGCGCCAACACGGTCTATGAGGGCCAATACCTGCTCGGCACTTCGATCGCGCGGCCGCTGATCGCCAGGACCCAGATCGAGATCGCCCGCAAGGTCGGCGCCGACGCGGTCTGTCACGGGGCCACGGGCAAGGGTAACGATCAGGTTCGCTTCGAGCTCAGCTACTACGCCCTGGAACCGGACATCCGCATTATCGCTCCGTGGCGCGAATGGGCGTTCAAGAGCCGCGAGGCCCTGATCGCCTTCGCCGAGGCGCACCAGATCCCGATAGCCAAGGACAAGCGCGGCGAGGCGCCCTTCAGCGTCGACGCCAACCTCCTGCACTCCTCTTCGGAGGGAAAGGTCCTCGAGGACCCGAGCGTCGAGCCGCCTGAACTCGTCCATATGAGGACGATCGCGCCGGAGGCGGCGCCCGACCGGCCGTTCGTCTTCACGATCGATTTTGAGAGGGGCGATCCGGTGGCGATCAACGGGGAGGCGCTTTCCCCCGCCAACCTCCTCACCCGATTGAATCAGTTCGGCCATGACAACGGCGTCGGTCGACTGGACTTGGTTGAGAATCGCTTCGTCGGAATGAAGTCGCGCGGCGTCTATGAGACACCCGGCGGGACGATTCTGCTGGCGGCGCACCGCGGGATCGAATCGATCACGCTCGATCGCGGCGCGACACACCTGAAGGATTCGCTCATGCCGCAGTACGCGGAGCTGATCTACAATGGCATGTGGTTTACGCCGGAAAGAGAAATGCTTCAGGCGGCGATCGATCATTCCCAGGCCAAGGTGAGCGGGCGGGTTAGGGTGAAACTCTACAAAGGGAACGTGTCGATCATCGGCCGCTCCAGCCCGCAATCCCTGTACGACCAGGACCTCGTGACGTTCGAAGAGGGCAAGACAGCTTATGATCACCGCGACGCGGCAGGATTCATCAAGCTCAACGCCCTGCGACTTAGAGTGTCGGCCAGGCGCGACCGCCGGACTGCAGCGTCTGAGTCGGTTGAGAATTGATCAAAGTTTGTACGGTATCGAGCCGTAGTAGGGGTTTTTAGGGCCGGTCTCTAAAAGTTTCAGATTTTGGCACTTCTCGAGCAAGTACTGTTTGTGCTTTACGGGACTCACGGCGTGTGTTCTTTTGTCGCGCCGGGGGTGTACAGATGACCGTTATGCAGGCTGGTGTCCGGGAGCCTCACCGTCAGGTTGTGCTCGTTGTCGAAGACGAAGCGCTTGTTCGAATGAACGCCCGCGACATGTTCGAGGACATGGGTTTCGAAGTCGTAGACGCAGCCGATGGCAAGGAAGCGCTTGACCTGCTCGAAGCGCGTTCAGACATCGATCTGGTGTTCAGCGACTGCCGCATGCCCCGCATGAGCGGTCCTGAGCTGGCCAAGACCGCAGCGCGCCGCTGGCCGTCTCTGCGCATCGTCCTGGCTAGCGCCTACCAGGACATACCGAAGCCGGAATGGCCGCTGATCGCCAAGCCCTATGACGCGGGCACGGTGGAACGCGTGGTGCGACTGTCCCTCAGCTCCCCCCGCCCGGCGATCTAGGCGCTTAGCCCTTTCCACCCAAAACTCCGTCCCTCCCCTTCTGGGCAGGGCAATCGCATATGGCGTTCGGGGGTGGGCCGAAGCGGGAACAACTCGGAATCGGTCCGAGAACATCGGCACCCAGATTCCCGGTCTGTTCGGCATATGCGATTCCCCTGCCCTTCTGG